>NZ_JAHEIM010000014.1 GCF_024639375.1 Rhodoluna sp. | reverse complement strand
GTTACTCACCCGTTCGCCACTAATCCACCGGAGCAAGCTCCAGCTTCATCGTTCGACTTGCATGTGTTAAGCACGCCGCCAGCGTTCGTCCTGAGCCAGGATCAAACTCTCCGTAAAAGTAATTTAGGAACCAAGCAAGCTTGACTCCAAGTTTTACAAAACCCCCGGAAAATGGGGGCATTAGTTTGATCTGACTAAATCAGATTGTCTGACAATCTGTCTAATCCAAATAATTCTCTTCATCAGCTGGTAAACCAGCTAACCAAGAGGTTCTTGGTATCGACATTGTGCACGCTGTTGAGTTCTCAAGGATCGGATGCTTCTGCGGATTTTCTTTCGATCGTCTACAGAGCAACTTCACTAACCTACCACCTTTTTGCGACTTGTCAAACCTGACACGCCAACAACTTTTTTGGTGGGAGGAACAATCTTAGAGACGAAAACAAAGGCCTACAAGAGGCTTTGCCTAATTTCTTTGATTGGTTGCACTTGAGCCGGTAATCTCATCGGATTTTTCCAAGCTATGGGCAACAGGTAAAACATTACGTTCAAGTAACGTTCATGTCAAATCCACCTGGGGTTTTTTTCGATATTTCTTCAAAAAAGTTCATTTTTGGCCTGTTTTAGGGGCAAAAGACCGCTTTTTAGCCATAATCCGGACACAATTGGCACATGATTTATGAGTTTGAAAGCCTGATTTATCTGTGGAAATCGGAATCCGCATGGCATTTTTTGAAATTAAATCAGCAGGATTCCGATGAAATTAAGGAAATTACTGCTCCCCTGCGCCGTGGATTCGGTTCTGTTCGGGTTGATGTGACCATTGGTAAGACCAGCTGGCGCACCTCTATATTCCCCGATAGCAGTGTTGGAGCCTACATTTTGCCGGTAAAAGCCGCTGTTCGTAAGGCAGAAGCGCTATCCGCGGGGTCGAAAGTGACCGTTCATTTAGAGACGGTTGACTTCTAAAAGTTGGGCGTAGAGCCCTTTCGGCGCTTGAATCCCCCGGATTAGGCAGTGAAAATGCCGGCCAAGGTCTTCTTGCCGCGGCGCAACACAGCGAATTTGCCATGGAGCAACGCATCCAAAGTGGCTGCTTCATCTTCGATTTTTGCGTTATTTAGGTACACGCCACCTTCGGCTATGGCGCGACGACCAGCAGAAATGCTGGCAACCAGGCCGGTATCAACCAAAAGCTGAGTGATTGCGGTGCCCTTGACGGCGTTGGTATTAGGCAATTCGCTAAGCGCTGCCTGCAGAGTTTGTGGGTCTAGGGCCTCTAGATCACCCTGGCCGAATAGTGCGGCTGAGGCATCGATTGCGCCCTGAGCTGCCTGAGCCGAGTGAACGAGAGTGGTGACCTCTAGCGCTAAGCGCTTTTGAGCGGCACGCAGGTGCGGTGCGTCGTTAGTCTGCTTGGCCAAATCTTCGATTTCGGTACGGCTAAGGAAGGTAAATACCTTGAGGCGATCGACCACATCGGCGTCTTCGACATTTAGCCAGAACTGATAGAAGGCATAAGGCGAAGTTAGGTCGGCGTCGAGCCAAACCGCGTTGCCCTCTGATTTTCCGAACTTTTTGCCATCGCTGTTGGTGATTAGCGGGGTGGCCAAAATGTGGGCACTCTTGCCCTCAACCTTGTGAATCAGGTCGGTTCCAGAAGTTAGGTTGCCCCACTGATCGGAACCACCGGTCTGCAGCACGCAGTCGTACTGACGGAAAAGCTCTAGGAAATCTAGACCCTGAAGGATTTGGTAACTGAACTCGGTGTAGCTGATGCCGTGCTCAGAGTTGAGGCGTGCCGAAACGGCATCTTTGCTGAGCATCTTGCCCACACGGAAGTGCTTGCCGATTTCACGCAAGAAGTCGATGGCCGATAGCGGAGCAGTCCAGTCAAGGTTGTTGACCAGGCGAGCCGCGTTTGGGCCCTCGAATGAAAGAAAGCGAGAGGCTTGGCCGCCAAGTTTTTCAACCCACTCGGCAACTGTCTCTTTGGTGTTTAGCGTGCGCTCAGCAGTTGGGCGTGGATCGCCAACCAACCCAGTTGATCCGCCGATAAGCGCTAATGGCTTGTGGCCGGCAAGTTGCAAACGACGCATGGTGAGCAGCTGCACCAGGTTGCCCAGGTGCAAGCTGGCTGCGGTTGGATCAAAGCCGCAGTAGTAAGTGATGCTGCCGCTGGTTAGGGCCTTGCGAAGTTCATCGGCATCGGTTGAAAGTGCAACCAAACCACGCCACTGCAACTCTTCGAGAATGTCGCTGAAGGTTGAGTCATTGTGTTGGGATGCTAACGCCTGTGGTGTTGCCAAAATTAAGCCTCGCGTTTCGGTGCAATTTTGCGAAGTGCAGCAATTTGGTCGAGCACTCGAGGCAACGCTGTGCCACCGGCACCGGCACGAGCCTTGATTGAACCACCAACAGTTAGAACGTCACGAACCTCTGGAGTTAGGTGAGTTGAAATCGCTGCCATCTCTGCGTCTGGAACTTCATGCAATTCAAGATTGTGCTGCTCGCAGTAAGAAACCAACTTGCCGGTGATTTCGTGTGCGTCGCGGAATGGAACACGCTGCTTCACCAACCACTCGGCGACATCCGTGGCAAGCGAGAAACCTGCCGGAGCAAGTAGCTCAAGTCGATTGCGGTTGAACTCGAGCGTTGCAACCATGCCGGTGAATGCCGGAAGCAAAACTGTGAGTGTGTCAACGGCGTCGAAGACCGGTTCTTTATCTTCTTGCAAGTCACGGTTGTAAGCCAGCGGCAAACCTTTGAGTGTTGCAAGCAAACCGGTGAGGTCACCAATGAGACGACCAGCCTTGCCGCGCGCAAGTTCTGCAATGTCAGGATTCTTTTTTTGCGGCATGATCGACGAACCGGTTGAGTAAGCATCGTGAAGTTTGATGTAGTCAAACTCGGCACTGGCCCAGATGATGATCTCTTCTGCGAAGCGCGAAAGGTTAATTCCGATTAGTGCAGCGATGAATGAAAACTCTGCGACAACATCGCGGCTTGCAGTTGCGTCGATTGAGTTTTGAGTTGGTGCAACAAAACCAAGTTCACGCGCAACGATGTTTGGGTCGAGACCCAATGTGTTGCCAGCGAGCGCACCAGCGCCGTAGGGCGACAAGTTTGCGCGCTTCAACCAATCTTGCAAACGCTCAAGGTCACGCACCAGAGGCCACGCGTGTGCCAGCAGGTGATGTGAAAGTTGCACTGGCTGTGCGTGCTGAAAGTGGGTGCGACCCGGCATTGCAACACCAAGGTGCTCCTCTGCACGAGAAACCAAAACCTCAACCAGGTCAGTCACCAATGTTGCAATTACGTTTGCCTGATCGCGCAGGTAGCTGCGAATGAGAGTTGCAATTTGATCGTTGCGGCTGCGACCAGCACGAACCTTGCCGCCTAGTTCGGCGCCTGCAATTTCAATCAAGCCTCGCTCAAGCGCCGAGTGAACATCTTCGTCAGATTGCTTTGCAACAAAGCTGCCTTGGTTCACACGGTCTTGAAGTTCAACCAAACTGCGATCAAGTTTTTCGTGTTCTGCTGTGGTTAGGTAACCGGCAGAAAGCAATGACTTGATGTGCGCGCGTGTACCTGCGATGTCGTAGTTAGCCAGGCGCCAGTCAAAGTGCACCGAGCGGCTAAGCGCAACGAGCGCATCCGACGGGCCGCCTTCAAAGCGGCTGCCCCAAAGTGCGTTTGAACCTGAACCCTGGCTAGTCATTAGTGCTTCAGGTTGCGCTTGGCAGAGATCTTGCTTGGCAATGCCCAAAGTTCAATGAAGCCCTTGGCCAATGACTGGTCGAAGGTGTCGCCAGTGTCGTAAGTTGCAAGATCGAAATCGTAAAGTGACTCAGGTGAGCGACGACCAGTTGGAACCGCGCGGCCACCCTGCAACTTCAAACGAACTTCACCGGTGACGTATTGCTGGGTGTGATCGATGAACACATCAAGCGAGCGCTTTAGATCTGAGAACCAAAGTCCTTCGTAAACCAAAGTTGCCCACTTGTCTTCGATGCCCTTCTTGAAGCGATTAACCTCGCGCTCAAGAGTTAGGTTCTCTAGATCTTCGTGTGCATTGATTAGCGCGATGCCGGCAGGTGCTTCGTAAATCTCGCGGCTCTTGATGCCAACCAAACGGTCTTCAACAATGTCAATGCGACCAACACCGTGAGCACCGGCAAGCTGGTTCATCTTCTCGACGATTTGAATTGGCGTGTAAGCAACACCATCGATTGCAACCGGAACACCTTGTTCAAACTTGATGACTACTTCGTCTGCTTCACGGAAGACGTTTGGGTCTTGGGTGTAGGTGTAGAGGTCTTCAATCGGTGCGTTCCAAGGGTCCTCTAGGAAACCGGTTTCAACCGCGCGACCCCATACGTTCTGGTCAACTGAGTAAGGGCTCTTCTTTGACTGCGCGATTGGCAGGTTGTGCTTCGCCGCATATTCGATTGCCTTGTCACGAGTAAGTGCAAGGTCACGAATTGGAGCGATAGAAGTAAGTGATGGATCGATTGCTGCAACCGAAGCTTCGAAACGAACCTGGTCGTTGCCCTTACCGGTGCAACCGTGAGCAACGCTGTTAGCGCCAAGCTGCTGTGCGGTGAGTGCTAGGTGCTTTGCAATCAACGGACGTGAAAGTGCAGACACTAGTGGGTAGCGCTTCTGGTACAGAGCGTTGGCCTTGAGCGCAGGCATTAGGTAGTCATTGGCGAACTCATCCTTAGCGTCAATAACAACTGACTCAACGGCGCCACAATCGAGTGCACGCTGACGGATGTCGTTCATGTCTTCGCCGCCCTGGCCAACGTCGATTGCCATTGCGACAACCTCTTTGCCAGTTGCGTCCTTTAGCCAGCCAATGCCCACCGAGGTGTCTAGGCCGCCGGAATAAGCGAGGACTACGCGTTCCGCCATGATGCTCCTTAAATAAATGCTGAAGAAATCAGCGCTGGGATGTGTTCAATCTTAGTTCGACAAGCGGATTGCGGCCGGACCGGTGAAGCTGGTGCTGCTTAGGCCTGCTCTGCTAACCAGGCCATCAGAGCCTTCTGTGCGTGAAGTCGGTTCTCGGCTTCGTCCCAAATTACTGACTGCGGGCCATCTAGAACTTCGGCCGAAACCTCGTATCCGCGGTATGCCGGCAAGCAGTGCATGAAAATTGCGTCTGGTTTGGCCTGCGCCATCAGAGCTGAATCGATGGTGTAGCCGGCAAAATCGCGAAGACGCTGTTCTTTATCGGATTCCTGACCCATTGACACCCAAGTGTCGGTGACGACTACATCGGCGTTTTGAATTGCTGCATGAGGTTCGCCGTGAATTTCGATTGAGCCGCCGGTTTTTGCCGCAATCAGTTCGGCGCGAGTGACAATGCCTGGGTCTGGCAAGTAGCCAGCCGGGCCAGCCACCGCCACGTGCATACCAGCGGTTGCGCCACCAATTAGGTAGCTGTTGGCCATGTTGTTGCTTGCGTCGCCAACATAGGCCAACTTCAATCCAGCGAGCTGGCCCTTGTGCTCTTGCACGGTAAGCAGGTCAGCAAGAATTTGGCACGGGTGGTAGCTGTCACTCAGGGAGTTTATGACTGGCACACCGGCGTAATTGGCCATCTCTTCGAGGCCGGTTTGAGCGTAGGTGCGCCAGACAATCTGTGCCACCTGACGACCAAGCACGCGAGCTGTGTCTGCGATCGATTCCTTTGCACCCATCTGGCTCGACTGGCTGTCGATGATTAGAGGTGCTCCCCCGAGGTCACTAACGCCCACGGCAAAAGAAACGCGGGTGCGAGTTGAGGTTTTGTCGAAGATGAGCGCAACAGTCTTTGGCCCCTCGAACGGGCGAACTGAATATGGAGCTTGCTTGAGCTGCAATGCACGACGAAGAATCTCAGCCTGCTCGACCGGAGTGATGTCATCATCTTTCAAAAAGTGGCGAACCATTTTTATGCGTCTCTCTGTTATGGAAGAACCAGTGTGCCAAAGCCGGCAACGGTGAAAATTTCGAGCAGGATGCTGTGCGGTGTGCGGCCATCGATAACGTGAGCACGAGGAATGCCTCCCTTTACAGCGCTTAGGCAGGCCTGCATCTTCGGAATCATTCCAGATTCAAGTGACGGCAGCAGTTCTTCAAGTTCAGCAGCCGTGATTTCAGAAACCATCGAGTCTTTATTTGGCCAGTCACTGTAGAGACCAGGTACATCGGTAAGCACCATAAGTTTTTCTGCACCGAGTGCGATAGCAAGTGAAGCTGCGGCAAGGTCGGCGTTTACATTTAGCAATTCACCATTTGCACTTGGTGCCACTGTGGAAACCACTGGAATGCGACCAGCCTCGAGAGCTTCGAAAACGATTCGCGGATTCACGGTGGTGACTTCGCCAACCAGGCCGATGTCGACTGGACCTTCATCGGAGTCAAGCGTGGTTTTATCTGCGCGGAAAAGGTTCGAATCTTCACCCGACATGATTGCCGTCTCGGCGCCAGCCTCGTTGATTAGCTCGGCAAGCTTTGCTGAAATTTGATTGCGCAACACATCACGAACCACCGTGATGGTTTCGTCTGTGGTCACTCTAAAACCACCGCGGAATTCGCTTTCAATGCCTAGCTCGGCAAGCCTTGCGGAAATTTGCGGACCGCCGCCGTGCACAACTACAGGTTTGATGCCAACCCAACGCAGATATGCCATGTCTTCGGCAAAAGCTTTTTGCAGTGCCTCGTCGACCATTGCATTTCCGCCAAATTTAACCACCACAACTTTGCCGTGAAACTGCTTTAGCCACGGCAATGACTCTATGAGCGTGCCAGCCTTGATGGCGGCTAACGCTTGGTCTCGTTCTTCTGCAGGAATCATTAGCTTGAGTATTCGCTGTTCTCGGTGACGTATTCGTGAGTTAGGTCGTTGGTGTAAATGGCGGCACTGTGGTTGCCGGCATTTAGGTTGATAGAAATTGCCACTGCACGCGGAGTGAGATCAACTAGATCGCGCGGTTGGTCTGGCTGGCCCTTGCGCGAAACACTAACTCCGTTGATTGCGACGTCGATGTCGTATGGATCAAACGCAGCTTTGGTCACGCCAACCGCAGCCAATATGCGACCCCAGTTTGGGTCGTTGCCATAGATAGCTGCTTTGAACAAATTGTTGCGAGCAACAGAACGGCCAACTTCTTCGGCGTCTTCTTCGGATGCTGCGCCACTAACCGTGATGGTGATGTCGTGCGACGAACCCTCGGCATCTTTCTGAAGCTGAGTTGCAAGTGACAAACAAATTTCGGTGAGCGCAGCAGTGAAGTCATCCTGAGTTGGGGTTTCGTTGCTTGCACCTGAAGCCATGACGGTGACTTGGTCGTTGGTTGACATGCAGCCATCTGAGTCAAGTCGATCGAAGGTGACACGGGTTGATGCACGAAGCGCAACATCAAGTGACTTGCTGTCGATGACTGCGTCGGTAGTGATTACCACCAGCATGGTTGCCAGACCCGGCGCCAACATTCCCGCACCCTTTGCCATGCCGCCGATTGACCAACCATCGGGGTGAGTGAACTGAGCAGTCTTAGGTTTTGAGTCGGTGGTCATGATTGCCTCTGCAGCAATTGCGCCATTGCTGCCCAGTGCTGCAGCAGCAGCAGCGGTGCCGGCAAGAAGTTTTTCACGATCGAGTTGATCTCCGATGAGGCCGGTTGAACAAACCAAAACATCGCCTGCAGAAACATCAAGCAGCTCGGCGACTTTCTCGGCAGTTGCGTGGGTGGTTTGAAAACCTTGCGCACCGGTGTAGCAGTTAGCGCCACCTGAGTTCAAAATGATTGCAGACACCTGGCCATCTTTGATTACTTCCTTTGACCAGATGATTGGGTTGGCCTGGCAGCGGTTGGTTGTGAAGACAACGGCAGCTGCATTTAGCGGACCCTGATTGACCACCAGAGCCAAATCGAGGTTGCCTGATTTCTTTAGGCCCGCATGCACTGCCCCGGCAACAAAACCTTTTGCAACAGTTACTGTCATTAGCTTGAGCCATTCTTTGAAAGTGAGATTGATTCGAGGCCGGTTTGCTCAGGTAATCCGAGTGCAATATTCATTGACTGGATCGCAGCACCGCCGGTGCCTTTGACCAAGTTGTCGATTGCGCAAACCGAAACCAAACGGTTCGCGTGCTCATCAACGGCCAAACCAATTAGTGCATTATTTGCACCGATGGTGTCGGCAGTGCTCGGAAATTCGCCGGCTGGATAAACATTGATGAATTGTTCGTTGCCGTAGGCAGCCTTGTAGGCCTTTGCTACTTGTGCAATGTCAACACCAGGCTTGAGCACTGCGGTGTTCACAGCCAAAATTCCACGCTCAATTGAAGCCAAAACCGGAGTGAACGAAACCTGCACTTGTGCACCAGCTGACTTGGAAAGATTTTGCTCAATCTCAGGTGTGTGACGGTGAATGCCACCAACTTGATAAGCGTTTGCCGAACCGGTTGGTTCAACTTCAAATAGTTTTTCGGTGGCACCGCGACCAGCACCAGAAGTGCCAACGGTGAGAACACTAACGATGTCAGTGGTTTCAACCAGCCCGGCTTGAAGTGCAGGCGCAAGACCCAAAGTAATTGCAGTCACATTGCAACCAGGCACTGCGATTCGCTTGGTGCCCCTAAGAAGTTCGCGTTGTTTTTTGTCGCCGCCAATTAGCAGCTCTGGCATTCCGTAGGTCCAGGTGCCGGCATGATCGCCACCATAAAACTTTTGCCAATCGGCTTCGCTCTCAAGCCGAAAATCAGCACCACAGTCGAGCACGAGAGTATCCGCAGCCAACCACTGCGCAACCTCTGCCGATTTAGAGTGCGGCAGCGCCAAGAAAACAATGTCGTGGCCGGCTAGGTTTTCGGCGTTGTTTTCGGTGAAGACCACGTCGGCATATTTTGCGACCTGCGGATGCAGCGACGAAACCTTCTGCCCCACCATGCTGCTTGCGGTGACGGTTTTCAATTCGAGCTGCGGGTGTTCAGCAATCAGGCGCAACAGTTCTCCGCCCACATTGCCGCTAGCGCCGGCAATAGCAACTGAGAATGCCATCTTGATCCTGTCTTGATTGGTGAACGGTTGGGTTATGCCCGGAGCGTTGCACCAAATCGCTCGTGTGCCAAAGTTACTGCCTCGTCGCGAGACTCTGAAGCCTCAACCTGAGTAAGCGTGCGGTCTTCGGCGCGGAATCGCAGCGCAAAGGTGAGCGACTTTTTGCCACCCGGCATGTTGGGGCCACGGTAGTCATCAACCAACACGATGTGTTCTAGCAATTCGCCGGCACCCTCTTGAATGGTTGCAAGCACCTGTGCCGCTGGAACCGCAAGGTCGACTTCGAGTGACAAATCCTGAGTAGCAGCCGGCATCGAACCAATGTGAGCAGCCTGAATCACCTTTGGCGCAACTTCGTAAAGCACATCAAGGTTGATTTCAAAAGCTGCAACGCGTCGTGGCAAATTGTTTTCGATTGCAAGCTTCGGATCAAGTTCACCGGCAACACCGATTACAAATTCTTCTTTTCCGTGAGTCACGAACAACTCGGCACTTCGACCAGGGTGGAAATTAACCGGAGTCGCCTGACGGACCTCAAGGTTTACACCGATCGACTTGGCCGCAATGCGAGCCGCGTGAATGGCATCTTCAAAACTTGATTCAACTGCTGCAATACCAACCTGCTGCGGCACACGATTGCCGGTGAAGATTCCAGCAACTCGATGCGGCTGCGAAGGAATGGTTTGCACCAAAGCTTCTAGCTGAGCTGCTGTTGGGCGGGCGTTGCCAGCCGGTAGCGACGCATTTGCACCAATCGCCTTGGCTGGCAAGAACACCGAACCCTCTTCGAAGATTGCAAGATCGGTTAGGCCGCGTGAGAAGTTGCGACGAGCGGCATCAATCAAACCTGGCAAAAGTGAAACACGCATTTCGTTGGCGTCTTCTTGCAGTGCGTTTGCCAACTTGAGGGCAACCTGCTTTGCGTCTGCGGCAAACATTTTGTTTTGCTCGGTAGAAACAAACGGATAGGTCAAAACTTCAACGTGGCCAGAACCGGCAAGTGCATTCACAATTGCGCGACGCTGTTTTTGCGTTGCGGTTAGCCCGCGCCCCGGAGGTGCAATCGGCAAGCGAGTAGGAATTCGGTCGTATCCGGTGATGCGAGCGATTTCTTCAACTAGATCTGTTTTGTGCTGCAAGTCAGGTCGCCAGGTTGGCGGATTAACTTCGTAGCCATCTGAGACAGTTGCAACTACACAGCCGATTTCGGTGAGCACTTCCTTGATTTCTTCGGCCGTGTATTCAACACCAACTAGTTCGGTGGCAAAGTTCTGCGGCAACCAAACTGGTTTTGGCTCTGCGGCCAACTTGATGTCGGCACCGAGACCGTCGGCTGCGCCATGCGCGTGAACCTCAAGCAACTGCACGACACGTGCTGCTGCGTTGTCGGCCATGCGTGGGTCTACCCCGCGCTCATAACGCTTTGATGCCTCGGATGGCAGCTTGTGGCGACGTGCTGTGCGTGCAACTGAAATTGGATCGAACACAGCAGACTCAATCAAAATGTTTGTTGTTGCCGAACTAACCTCAGTTGATTCGCCGCCCATAACACCGGCAAGACCAATAGCGCCGCTCTTATCGGCAATCACCAAATCTTCAATGTGCAACTTGCGAGTCTGACAATCCAAAGTCTTTAGAGTTTCGCCAGCTTTGGCACGACGAACAATCAGATTGCCCCGAACCTTGTCGAAGTCATAGGCGTGAATCGGCTGACCGAGCTCAAGCATTGTGTAGTTTGTGATGTCAACCACAAGTGAAATCGAACGCATGCCCGCCATCTTTAGGCGGGCAACCATCCAGGCCGGAGTCGGACGCGTGGCATCGATGCCCTTGACCACGCGAACAACAAAACGATCAACTGCATTGCGCTCGCGAATTGGCGCAACGTCGTCGATGGTTACTTCGTAACCGCTGCCTCCTTCGATGAACGCGTTGCTCTTTGGATCACGGAATGCGGTGCCGGTTGCGTGCGCATATTCACGCGCGATGCCACGAATAGAAAAACAGTAACCGCGATCTGGAGTGACGTTAACTTCGGCGGCAGTTTCATCAAGGTGCAAAATTTCTTTAGCGTCGGTGCCAACCTTAGGGTCGAGCCCCATTTCGCTCAAGCGAATGATTCCAGCATGATCGTCGCTCAAAGTGAGTTCACGTGCGGATGCCATCATGCCGTCGCTGATGTGGCCGTAGGTTTCGCGAGGTGAGATTTCAAAACCACCTGGCAGCACTGAACCCGGCAAACAAGCAACCACTTTGTCGCCAACTCCAAAGTTGCTCGCGCCACAAACGATGCCGCGCACATCGGCGCCGCCATCCGCAGCTTTGTGACCTTCAGGTGCAACGCGCACCTGACACCAACGAATTGTTTTGCCATTCGATTGTGGTTCTTCGACGAACTCAAGAACTTCACCAACCACAATTGGGCCGGTGACGTCGAAGGCGTGTGAGCCTTCTTCTTCAAGACCAATCTTGACGAGTTCGGCCATCACGGTGTCTGGTGTTGCACCAGCAGGAAGGTCGACGTATTCGGCCAACCAAGACAATGGAACGCGCATTAGAGGGTGACTCCAAACTGCTCACTGAAACGAACGTCGGATTCAACCATGTCGTGCATGTCACGCACATCGTTGCGGAACATCAAAGTGCGCTCGATGCCCATGCCGAATGCAAAACCGGTGTAAACCTCTGGATCGATGCCGGCAGCACGAAGCACGTTTGGGTTTACCATGCCGCAACCGCCCCACTCAACCCAACGAGCGCCGCCCTTGGCACCCGGGTGCCAAACGTCTAGCTCGGCAGAAGGCTCGGTGAAGGGAAAGAATGATGGGCGCAAACGAATCTGCGCATCTGGGCCAAACATGATGCGAGCAAAGTGCTCGAGCGTGCCACGAAGGTCGGCCATGGTCAAACCCTTGTCGACCGCAAGGCCTTCAACCTGGTGGAAGACCGGGGTGTGAGTTGCATCGAGTTCGTCAGTGCGGAACACGCGACCCGGGCAAAGGACATAAACCGGAAGTTCACGCTCAAGAAGCGAACGAACCTGAACCGGCGAAGTGTGAGTGCGCAGCACCAGGTGCGACTCAACTGGCTCTACAAAGAAGGTGTCTTGCATTGCGCGCGCTGGGTGATCTTCATCAAAATTCAAGGCGTCGAAGTTGAACCATTCGCTCTCAACCTCAGGGCCTTCGGCAATTTCCCAGCCCATGCCAATAAAGATGTCGGCAATTTGGTCTTGCAAAAGGCTCAATGGGTGACGAGCGCCAATTCGGGTCGGCTGGCCGGCGGCAGTGACATCCACGGCTTCGGCGGCAAGTTTGGCATGCTCTTCGGCTTCGAAAAGCGCTGCCTCGCGCTCGGCGAACGCGGCATTTAGCTGGCCACGTGCCTTGCCAATCATTGCCCCGGATGGTGCCTTGAACTCGTTTGGCAGGTTCTTAACCAGCGCATTTAGGGCAGCAATTGCGGATTGCTCGCCAACGGTGGTGCCACGCGATGCTTTTAGGGCAGCCAAGTCTGCAGCTTCAGCAATAGCTGAAAGTGCTTGTTGGACGGCCTCATCAACGGCAGCCTGAGTGATTGGATTTTCGGCAGACATAGGCTCTCAGTCTACCGATTGGCTGGCTAGCGCCCGTTATTTTGGGCGAAGGCCGAGGCGTAGAGGCAGATGCTGGCCGCGGTGGCCAGGTTGAGCGATTCGGCAGCGCCATAAATTGGCACGGCAACCTCTTGGTCTACCAACTCGAGTGTCTCGGGCTCGAAACCCCAAGCTTCATTGCCAAACACCCATACGGTGGGCTTTGCCAGGGTGTCTTTAGGAAGATCTGGAATGGCCTGACCTCCCCCGTTTGCCGCAAAAACCTGCATGCCGGCGGCTTTTAGGGCTTGGATAGTCTCGGCGATTGGTGCATCGAGAACAAATGGCAAGTGAAACAGGCTGCCGGTGGTTGATCTAACAACCTTCGGATTGTAGGCATCCACACTGTTTTGGCTGAAAATTACGGCATCAGCGCCAGCCGCATCGGCAGCGCGAAGCACTGTGCCGGCATTGCCAGGGTCACGAATGTTGGCAAGCAACGCAACCAACTGCGGCTTGGCATCGATGACATCTTGAAGAGTGACATCAAGTTGTTCACAAACGGCAACCACACCCTGCGGTGTGGTGGTGTCGCTCAGAGCCTTGAGCACCGGCTCGGTAACCAGCTGAACTTCAATTCGAGCCGACTCGGCGCGATCGAATAACTCGGCATAACGGTCAACAGCGTCTTCGGTTGCAAACAACTCAACGATAAGTTTTGGGCGCTCGAGGGCCTCTTTTAGACCTTGGGGCCCCTCAAGCAGAAAGAGCCCGGTCGATGACCGGGCGTCTTTCTTTGTGAGCTTGGCAACCCCGCGAACCTTATTGGCCTTGGGATCGATTAGCACTGTGACTACTTAACCTTTGGAGCCGAGGTGTCTGCTGGCAAAGCTGCCTTTGCAGAAGCTACCAAGGTTGCGAAAGTCTTAGCGTCGTTCACTGCTAGGTCAGCCAAAATGCGACGGTCAACCTCAATGCCAGCAAGGCCTAGACCTTGGATGAAGCGGTTGTAAGTCATGCCGTTTGAGCGAGCAGCAGCGTTGATGCGCTGGATCCATAGGCGACGGAAGTCACCCTTGCGTGCACGGCGGTCGTTGTATGCGTAAACCAACGAGTGCAGCATCTGCTGCTTTGCCATGCGGTAAAGACGTGAACGCTGACCGCGGTAACCCTTGGCGCGCTCGAGCGCGGTGCGGCGCTTCTTGGCACCGTTAACTGCGTTTTTTACTCTTGCCATTTGTTGCTCCTAAGTTCTACTGAGTGATGCCCCTTGGCACCTTCAGAATTTGTGGGGTCGGGATTACTTTCCGAGAAGTTTCTTGAGGGTCTTGAAGTCGGCTGGTGAGACGACCTGGTCAACGTTCAAACGGCGCTTGCGGCGGTTTGACATGTGCTCCTGGTTGTGGCGCATGTTGATCTGCTGTTTCATGATCTTGCCACTACCGGTAAAGCGGAAACGCTTCTTGGCGCCCGAGTGGGTCTTCTGCTTTGGCATTGCTATCTCCTGTTGTTACTCGGCAGCTGGTGCTGCCGGCTCGTTTGGCTGGGCTGGGCTGGTTGCAGCTTTCGCTGCCTTGTCAGCCGCTTTTTTGGCTTCTGCCTTAGCGTCAGCCTTGTTCTTTAGCGGGCCAATCACCATAACCATGTTGCGGCCATCAATCGAAGGACTCGATTCAACGGCACCCAACTCAGCTACTTCTTCGGCAAGCTTCTGAAGCATCTTGATGCCCATTTCTGGGCGGGACTGCTCGCGACCGCGGAAAACCACGATCACCTTGACCTTGTCGCCGGCTTTGAGGAATTTAGTGATCTGACCGCGCTTTGTGCCATAGTCATGGTCATCAATCTTTAGGCCGAAACGAACGGTCTTAAGAATGGTGTTGACCTGGTTTTTGCGAGCTTCACGAACTTTTTGGGCAGCTTCATATTTGAATTTGCCGAAGTCCATCAGCTTTGCAACCGGTGGCTTTGAAGTTGGGGCAACCTCGACTAGGTCTAGGTCTTGCTCTTGCGCCATGCGAAGGGCATCTTCAATTTTTACAACGCCAATTTGCTCACCTTGTGCGCCCACGAGGCGAACCTCTGGCACGCGGATGCGCTCATTGATACGGGGATCGCTGATCTGTTACTCCTCTTGACGTGACATAAGTGGCCACGGCACAGGCGGGAGCCTAGATGCGTGCAGAAACGTAAGTTTCAAAGCTTTACCCGGCCACCTTTGCGTTTTGGAAAACACAGAATCGGTAGTCGCGGGTGGGAAATGAATCCACTTCTGACCGAGGACGAACCTCGGAGCCATGGGTTAGCCTAACAGAAAGAACACAAAAGGAGAAGCCCCTTGGCTGAATTCAAAGACGTTGCCGATCAGGTTCGAGACATCGCCGAGGTACCGGCCGTTGAAGTCATCACCACAACCGCAGTTCACCTGATGAGTGCGGCTGCTGTGCAGTGCGGGCTTGGCGAAGATGGCGCAAAGGGTGACCTTGATGAGGCGCGCAAATTGATTACTGCGCTGGCTGGTTTGATCACCGCTTCGGCAGCCGACCTAGGCGACCACCACGCCCGCCCGCTTCGCGATGGCCTGCGTTCTTTGCAATTGGCTTTTAGAGAAGCATCGGCCATCAAGGATGCGCCGGGCGCCGGACCAGGCGAAAAGTTCACCGGCCCGGTTAATTAACTGGTTTGACCACAAGGGTCATCGAATCAATCGACGACGCTATGACCTCACTGGCAGCCCAATTAGATGTAATTCGGTGCAGAACCTGTTCAAGTTCATCTTTGGCCAGACCGCGTTTAACTTGAAGTTCAATTTTCACTTCAGCACCGGCCAAGCGTGAATGTGGGTCGGCGCTGCCAACTTCTATGCCTTCGATAGGTTCGCTAACCGAAACCCCCTCGTCGATGGCAGCAATTACTCGCTCATCGAACTGCGGTGGCACCCAATCTTTTTGTTGTGCCATCGCGGCTATTGCGTTTCTCCGAAATGCAAATTCGGTTGGCGAACCCGGATCTAAAACGATTCGGGTATTTCCTTCACTTGCTGCAGCAAGAGCTAGACGAATCGCATCGCTTGGCACGGGTCTTGCGATAGGGTTCCAACGCTTCATGGTCTCCACGCTGCTGAAAACTGGCAGGCCGGTTTGGCCATCCGGAGTCTCGACCGTGACGATTGATAGGTCAGCGCTTTTATCTACGGTCTGGCCGTGTGCGCCTTCGCCCGACTCTCCCAGGCTGGCAAGCAATGGAATTAACAAACGAGATTTTGCAAACTCAACAAAAACCTGCGAAGCGTTTCCGGTGTTGTGAAATTCTTCGATCGCTTTAATGAGTTCTGGTCGCGCTGAACCGTCATCATTAGAAAATGGGTTCCCGCTGAAAGAACGTCCCGCCCAAGGCACACCGGCAGAATCGGCGAACCGATCTTTATTGATGTGCTCGTTGTCGTGACTGTGCATGTTTAGGCGCTTGCGATTGCCAATGCTTCTTGCAAAGTGAACTTGCCGGCATAAAGCGACTTGCCCAAAATTGCACCTTCAAGGCCTTCACTCACAAGTGCGCGCAAGTCAGTGATGTCTTGCAGCGAGCTAATACCGCCAGATGCGACGACTGGTTTTGAAGTGCGCTGCATTACCTCGCGCAAAAGTTCGATGTTCGGGCCCTTCAGAGTTCCGTCTTTGGTCACATCGGTAACCACATAACGCGCGCAGCCGGCAGCTTCAAGACGCGCAAGCACTTCCCAAAGATCGCCACCTTCGCGAGTCCATCCGCGGGCTGCCAACGTGGTGCCACGCACATCGAGACCAACTGCGATTGCGTCGCCGAACTTTGCAATCACTCGCTCGGTCCACTCTGGGTTTTCAAGAGCAGCGGTGCCAAGGTTCACGCGAGTTGCGCCAGCTTCAAGCGCCGCCTCTAGCGATGCGTCGTCACGAATGCCACCAGAAAGTTCGATCTTCACCGACGAAGATGCATCGACTACCTCGCGGATAATCGCGCGGTTATCGCCGCGACCAAACGCCGCGTCTAGGTCAACTAGGTGAATCCATTCGGCGCCAGCGTTGATCCAGGTTTGTGCCGCTTCGAGTGGGCTGCCGTAGTCAGTTTCTGAGCCTGCTTCGCCTTGGGTTAGGCGCACTGCTTTGCCATCGGCAACGTCGACGGCAGGCAAAAGTTCAAGATAGTTAGCCATGTGATTTCTTTCTGTTTCTAAAAAGTGTTTAGCCAGTTGCTCAGCAATTTAATGCCAGCCTGACCTGATTTTTCTGGGTGAAATTGTGTTGCAGAAAGTGGCCCGTGTTCAACCGCAGCAACAAACCGAGCACCATACTCTGCCCAGGTTGGTTTAGGCGACGGAATCGGACCAAGCCCGTCGTATTGCCAGTTCTGCACCGCGTATGAGTGCACAAAATAAAAACGCTCCTCGGCAATTGACTCAAAAAGTTTTGAATCGGCAGGTGGCTCAACTGTGTTCCAACCAATGTGAGGCAAAATCGGTGAGTCAAGTTTTTCAACTATGCCACGCCACTGACCAAGACCTTCAGTATTAATGCCGTGCTCAACGCCGTGTTCAAAAAGCACTTGCAAACCAACGCAAATTCCGAGCACCGGTTTTGAAGCAATTAATCGTTGATCGATTAGGTCTCCGCCTTTAACTGCATTCAACTGTTGCATAACTGCAGTGAACGCACCAACGCCAGGCACAACTAAACCATCGGCAGCAAGCACTGCGTCGCGGCTAGCAGTTAGTTCAACATTTGCGCCAGCTACTTCAAGAGCTTGCGCCACCGAGTGCACATTGCCACTGCCGTAATCCAAAACGACTACGCGCGGTGAAATCACAAAGCGCCCTTGGTTGAAGGAATGCCCTCCACGCGAGAATCTTTTTCAACTGCTTTGCGGAACGCACGAGCGAAAGCTTTGAATTCAGCTTCGGCAATGTGGTGTGGGTCGCGACCGTCGAGCACGGTGACGTGCACGGTAATTCCAGCGTTCAGTGCGATGGCCTCAAAAACGTGACGCACCATTGAGCCAGTGAAGTGACCACCGATTAGGTGAAATTCAAAACCAGCGGGTTCTCCGGTGTGCACCAAGTATGGGCGACCAGAAACATCAACCACTGCGCGCGCCAAAGCGTCATCCAAAGGAACTGTTGCATCGCCGTAGCGACCAATGCCGGCTTTGTCGCCAAGGGCTTGCTTGATTGCCTGGCCCAAAACAATTGCGGTGTCTTCAACGGTGTGGTGCACATCGATGTGGGTGTCACCGGTAGCGCGAACGCCAAGGTCGATTAGTGAGTGCTTTGCGAATGCATTTAGCAGGTGATCGAAAAATGGCACCGAAGTAGAAATGTCGGCGCGACCAGAGCCATCGAGGTTGACTGACAACTCGATTGATGACTCTGAAGTGCGGCGCTGCAACGAAGCAGAACGGCTCATGAGATTACCTTTCGCAAAAGCGACTTGTGATTAGCCAATCTTACCGAACGGCTAGTTGGCTAAGACTTCGCGCAGTGCTTGCAAGAACGCAGTGGTCTCGGCTTCGGTGCCGGCGCTCACACGAAGTGTTCCCGGGATGCCCACGTTGCGAACCAATACGCCCTTATCAAGTAGCGCCTGCCAAACCGCATCTGGATCCTGCAATCCACCAAACAATACGAAGTTGGAATCAGATCGGAAGGGGTCTAGGCCGAGTTCCTTGAGACCAACCACAATGCGGTCGCGCTGATAACGGATGTCATCGACGGTGGCCAACATAGTTGCCGAGTGCGCAAGTGCGCCAAGTGCGGCGGCCTGAGTGAAGGCACTCAAGTGATATGGCAAGCGCACGAGCCTGAGGGCATCGATTGCTGCTGGGTCGGCAGCTAGGTAGCCAACTCGGGCTCCGGCGAAAGCAAACGCTTTACTCATGGTTCGACTAATCAGCAGTCGCTCGCGACCTGGCAAAAGTGAAATTGCCGAAATTTCGGTGTCGCCAGCAAACTCGGCATAGGCCTCGTCAACCACAACGATTCCCCCCGTGACCTCGGATACCGCCTCATAGGCAGCCTCAATGCAGCTGAGGCTCAGCGGGGTTCCGGTTGGGTTGTTTGGTGAGCAAAGCAAGACAATGTTTGGCTTTTGCTCGAGAATCGCCACGCGAATGCGCTCTGGGGTGAGTTCATAGCGGTCAAGGCGAGCCACATCGACATAGTCGGTGGCCATTCCTTGAGCAATCAAGGCGTACATCGAATAGGTAGGGCCAAAGCCAAGAGCTTTGCGACCCGGGCCACCGAAGGCCTGAAAGATGTGCTGAAGCACCTCGTTTGAACCGTTGGCTGCCCAAATGTTGTCTGCAGTTAGATCGGCATCCAAGTATTTTGCCAAAGCTTCACGAAGTTCAATGAATTCTCGGTCTGGGTAGCGGTTGATGTCCAACACGGCCTTGGCCAGGCGGGCAATGATGTCTACCGCAACGTCTTCTGGAATGCGGTGGGTGTTCTCGTTGACGTTCAGTGCTACCGGAACATGCAGTTGCGGGGCGCCATAGGGTTTGCGACCTTTTAGGTCATTGCGCAGGGGAAGATCTTCGAGATTAGCCACGGATAAAGGTTACCCCTTCAGCAAGCGAGGCCTGCTGAAGGGGGTGATTCGGTTGTATGGGGACAAACGAACCCTCCCAACCGTGGCACGGGTTGGGAAAACAAGTGATTTCACTGCTGTCGCGCTTGCGCAAAGCAGAAATATTACTGCTGTCGCGCTTGCGCAAAGCAGAACATTACTGTGGCAGTGCGATGCGCTGGCCGGGCTGAACTTCTGCTGAGGTGAGAGCGTTCAGACTAACAACCTGCGCGATCCAGTCGCGAGGGTCAGCACCATTTGCGTGTTTTGCAGCCAGTGACCAAAGGCTCTGCCCAGATTGAACGGTGATGTACTGAAAGCTCACTTGGCTGGCTTCTGAGTTTGCGGCTGCCGAGTTGGCACCAAAAGCCGTGGCGCCAAAACCGTTGACGAAACCCAGCACGCTTGCAGTGGCAACCGCCGCGATTACGGCGTTGCGAACAAAGCTGCGACCTGACTTGCTTAGAACTACCTGTGCTGACATTTCTGGCTCCTTTTCGACTTTTTGTTTCGAACACTTGTTTGCCTAAAAACAACAATACAAACAAACTCGGACATTTTGCAATGATTTTTTGCGACTTTTTCGAAAATGTGTTTGATTTCTGCCTTTTGGGCGAATACAGTTTCGATAGTTGCTCTAGTCAATCGAGGGGCACCGACATTTATCGAAAGGGCCAGCCATGAGTGACCTGCCTGAACTAGATGCCAAACGTCAAACCCGTCGTGCCAGCAGCTTGAGCCCAATGCAAGAACGCATCTTGCAGGCCATCCAGCGCTCAAAAGCAGACCGCGGTTATGTGCCCAGCATGCGTGAGATTGGCGAAGAGGTGGGTCTCTCGTCTACCGCCAGCGTTAGCCACCAGCTAAACCAACTTGAACTTGCCGGCTACATTAGCCGCGACCCGCAGCGCCCACGCACCATCGACGTTTTGATTGAACTCCCCGGATGGGAAGCGACCGGAGGCGAGGCCTCGGATAACCCAACCCCGATTGGCGACGCAGCAATGGTGCCGATGATTGGTCGCATTGCAGCCGGTGGCCCAATTACCGCCGAACAAAACGTTGAGGAGATTTTTCCACTGCCACGCCAATTGGTTGGCAAGGGAGATTTGTTCTTGCTCAAGGTTGTTGGCGAGTCAATGATTGATGCCGCTATTTGCGATGGTGACTGGGTCGTGGTTCGTCAGCAACAAACCGCCGAAAACGGTGACATCGTTGCTGCACTGCTAGAAGACGAAGCCACGGTTAAGACCTTCAAGCAACAAGACGGTCACACCTGGTTGTTGCCACGCAACTCTGCATTTGCACCTATCCCGGGTGATCACGCTGTGATCTTGGGCAAGGTTGTTGCAGTGCTTAGGTCTGTTTAAATAACTACGCGAAAGGCAGCGAGTTCAGCTGCTAGTTCTGGTTTCACCATTGCGCGCACGAATGTGCCGTTGTCGCGGTAATCCAAAACCATGATTCTGCTGTTCAAGTGCAAACGACTAACCAGGTCTCCCCTGTTATAGGGAATCAGCACCGCAATCTCCACGTTTGGCTCAGGTAACATCCGGGCGATGGTTTGCATGAGTTCATCCATGCCTTCGCCGGTGCGAGCCGAGACGGCAATCGAGTTTGGTTCCATTCCTCGCAACGCCATTCGATGCGTGTCATCAGCCAGATCAATTTTGTTGAACACGATCAATTCAGGAATGTCTCTGGCGCCAACTTCTCCGATTACATTACGCACGGTGGCAATTTGCCCAGATGGATCTGGGTGTGACGCATCGACCACGTGAACAATCAAATCGCTGTCGGCAATTTCTTCCAGCGTTGATCTAAAGGCCTCAACAAGTTGGTGCGGAAGATTACGCACGAAACCCACGGTGTCGGCAAGCGTGTAGTCGCGACCATCCGGAGTTTTTGCCTTGCGAACAGTTGGGTCAAGGGTTGCGAACAGCGCGTTCTGAACCAGCACACCGGCCTGGGTCATTTTATTGAGAAGCGAAGACTTGCCGGCGTTGGTGTAGCCAGCGATTGCAACTGCTGGCACCGCGTTGCGCTTGCGGTTGGCACGCTTGGTTTCGCGTGCAGGTTTCATGGCGACGATTTGCTTGCGCAACTTTGCCATGCGGGTGTTGATGCGACGACGGTCGAGTTCAATCTTGGTTTCACCAGGGCCGCGTGAACCCATACCCACACCACCGGCGGCCTGACCACCGGCCTGACGTGACATTGATTCACCCCAACCTCGCAGACGAGGCAAAAGATATTCGAGCTGAGCCAGTTCGACCTGAGCTTTACCCTCACGGCTCTTGGCGTGCTGCGCGAAAATGTCAAGAATCACTGCGGTACGGTCAATCACTTTGGCGTTGACCACATCTTCGAGGGCACGGCGTTGGCTCGGGGCCAACTCGGTGTCGGCGATCACGGTGTCGGCTCCGTAGGCAGCAACCATGGTCTTGAGCTCTTCAGCTTTACCTTTGCCAAGATACGTGGCCGGGTCTGGATGCGCACGGCGCTGCAACAAGCCGTCGAGCACGGTGGCGCCCGCGGTTTCGGCCAGGGCTGCAAGTTCACGAAGTGAGTTCTCGGCATCGAGCAAAGTGTTCTCGCCCCAGAGACCGATGAGAATCACTTTCTCGAGGCGCAACTGGCGATATTCAACATCGGTGATGTCTTGAAGTTCGGTTGATAAGCCGGCTACACGTCGAAGAGCCGAACGATCTTCAAGGTCAAATTGGTCGCCGTCGGATGATGAATGACCGTGGGTGTCATCAGAGCCAATGGCCGCCGCACCGCGACGCAAAATACGGTTGATTACCTCGTCGCCACGCGAGCTTCCGTGCTCATAGGTCGGCGCCTCATCCTCATCGAATTGGCGGTCGCTCATTCAAGTAACACTAGTTTGCTTATCTGTAATAAGGTGGCGCTATGCCTGCGGAACACTACTTTTCCGAAACTCCCGGCACAGAATTCAAAGCCAAAGAAATCTCCGTTGAGATTAATGGGCAGCAGGTTCTTGTAACCACTGCTGGGGGAATCTTTAGCCCTGATCACATCGACATGGGCACCCAAGTTCTATTGGCGCATCTCGAAGAAGCGCCACCAAGTGGCAATATTCTTGACATCGGATGTGGCTGGGGTCCGATTGCACTTTCACTCGCGGCTCATAGCCCAAAAGCAACAGTTTGGGCGATTGATGTTAATGAACGTTCACTTGAACTCACTGCAGCTAATGCCGCTCGACTTGGTTTGAAAAATGTGAAAACCTGCAAACCAGATGAAGTTCCTGAAGACATTGAATTCACCGGCATTTGGTCAAACCCACCGATTCGAGTTGGCAAGGATGTGCTGCACGAAATCTTGCTCACCTGGTTGCCGCGTTTGCGCGTGAGTGCAGACGCATACTTAGTGGTTCAAAAGAACCTCGGTGCCGATTCGTTGCACCGTTGGCTAGAAGCTGAATTGCCGACCGAGTTTTCAACTATTCGCGTTGACACAGCAAAGCAATTTCGAGTGCTTCGCGTTCGAAACAAAAATAGTTAGCGAACAACCGACTTCAAATTAGCCAAATCAATTTGACCGTCGTAAACCAATTCGGCTGGGCCACTAAGACCAACGTGTTCGCCGTCTTCGGTTGCAAACATGCGAACGCCCAGCACTCCACCCGGCACTCGAACTTGCCAAATGTTTGGAGCACCAGCACCCGCCCAGTGGCGAGTAGCCAGCGCTGCGGCGCAAATGCCAGTGCCACAAGAAAGTGTCTCGCCAACACCGCGTTCATAAACGCGCATATTGAAATAGCCCACACCGTCTTTAACCATTGGCTCTGCCGGAACAACAAACTCAACGTTTGCTCCGTTTTCTGGATGCGGTTCAATGCCTGGCGCCTCATAAAGTTCTAGCCCAGCTAATTCTTTTGACGAAGCCAAAGCAACTACAAAGTGTGGGTTGCCAACGTTGATGCCAACTCCCGGCCGCGCCACATCCAAGCCATCGCTGTGAATTAAGACCTCGCCACCGTCTAGCTTCCAGCGACCGATGTCGACGGCAAAACCAGACATATTGCGCTGCAGGTCTTTGACCCCAGCGCGGGTGCCAATCGAAAGCGTTTCGCCATCGGCAAGCTCAACAAGCCCTCGCTCAGTTAGATAACGAGCAAAAACTCGAGTTCCATTGCCACACATTTCTGCGGTGGTGCCATCGGCGTTGTAATAATCCATGAACCAAACTGCGGATGGCTCTTCGGCCAAAATGCGCTGCCCGTCAACGTGATTTTCTGACTTGATCACTCGGATGAAACCGTCAGCACCAATTCCAAAGTGACGATCACAGATTTTGGCAATCTGCTCGGTGGTCAGCGCAATCTCACCCTTTGGGTCAAGAATCAACACGAAATCGTTTCCGGTTCCGTGGCCCTTTGTGAATGAGATCAAGTTGGTCATAACCAAAGCCTAAATGCCAAGCCAGTTTGCAACCAGCGTTGACGCCTTTTGCTTGTGCTTTGGGTCTTGATAATCAAGCCAACTGATTCGTTGATCGCGGCGAAACCAAGACATTTGGCGACGAGCGTACTTCTGGGTTAGTCGCACGGTATCGGCGATTGCTTCATCCTGGGTAATTTCACCATCGAGTTGCGCAAGCGCCTGAGCGTAACCAATTGCCCGGCTCGATGTCTTGCCGCTTCGGATACCAAGCGGCTCAAGTTCGCGCACTTCGTCGAGCAAACCCTGTCGCCACATTTTGTGCACACGCTGTTCGAGACGTGCCACCAAATCTTCACGCGGCCCGTTGATCCCAATTTCAAAAACCGGCTGCCAGTCTTCAGGCACTTCTGGCAATGCGGCAGCGAAAGGTTCACCCGTGAGGGTAATGATTTCGATTGCTCGCACTGTGCGCCGGCCGTTCTCAGGAATGATTCTGCTAGCAGCGATTGGGTCTAATTCTTTTAGTTTGCGGTGCATCTCGTGCGGACCAAGTTCTTCAAGTTGAGTTTCTAGCTCCTGGCGCAAATCCGCATCGCGCTCTGGAAATTCAAAAAGGTTTAGCACGGCTGCAACATAAAGCATCGAACCACCAACCAAAATTGGGGTCACTCCCTTTGCCTGCAACTCTTCGATTTTTGGTCGGGCAACTTGCTGGTATTCGGCGGCAGTTGATTCGTCAGTAATTTCGAGCCAGTCGAGCAGATGGTGTTCAATGCCACGGCGCTCGGCAAGAGGCAATTTAGCCGTGCCGATATTCATGCCGCGATAAAACTGCATGGAGTCGCTGTTTAGAATTTCAGCTTTGCCACCGGCGCTGATTATCTGGTTGGCAATGTCGAGACCAAGGTCTGATTTGCCGGCACCGGTTGGACCGACCACTGCAATCAGTTTGGTCATCAGTTAGCAGATTTGGTTCGCAGTGTAGGTAGGCCGAGCGAGACTGCCCCTTTGGGCCCGTCAGTAGTTGGCACTGCACAGCTTGCAGCATCGGCAGCATCCCAAGCATCACCCGCACGAGTGCGTCGCATTGAGTAGGCGCTGGTGTCGTCGGCAAGCAAGTGATACGGCGCCGCATCGGTTACCAAAACATTCACAAGGTCACCTGGTCGAGGCGCGGGTTCGCCAGCCGGAATCTCAAAGTGAGCAAGGCGATTGTCACGGGTGCGGCCACTCATGCGGTTGGTTGCGCCATCTTTGCGACCCTCATTGGCAACCAGAACTTCAACAATGCTGCCGATCTGTTTTTTATTTTGCTGCCAGGCAATTTCGTTGGCCAGCACCATGAGGCGCTCGTAGCGATCTTGAACAATCTCTTTGGGAATCTGATCTGCATATTCGGCAGCCGGAGTGCCAGGGCGAATCGAGTATTGGTATGTGTAGGCAACTGAAAATTCACCCTCACTCATCACGCGCAAGGTGTCTTGAAAATCCTCCTCTGTTTCGCCTGGGAATCCAACGATGATGTCGGTGCTGATTGCCAGACCCGGGATTGCCTTGCGGGCGCGATCAAGAATGCCCAAGAACTTTTCACTGCGGTAGCTGCGCTTCATCGCCTTGAGAATTCGATCACTACCTGACTGCAGCGGCATGTGCAGCAAAGGCATCACGTTGTGCGTTTCTGCCATGGCGTGAATCACGTCATCGGTGAAGGCGGCAGGGTGCGGGCTGGTGAAACGCACTCGCTCAAGGCCCTCAATTTCGCCACAGGCTCGTAGCAATTTTGCGAATGCGCCTTTGTCGCCGAATTCAACACCGTAGGTGTTTACGTTTTGACCGATCAATGTGATCTCAACTACGCCATCGGCAACCAAAGCCTGAATCTCAGCAAGAATTTCACCTGGGCGACGATCGCGCTCTTTGCCACGCAGGCTTGGAACGATGCAAAAGGTGCAAGTGTTGTTGCAGCCAACCGAAATTGAAACCAAGCCCGCATAAGTGGAGTCACGCTTGGTTGGCAAGTCGCTTGGGAAAGTTTCTAGCGCTTCAAGAATTTCAATTTGAGCCTCGTTGTTGTGGCGGGCACGCTCTAGTAGCGCTGGCAAGGACCCAATGTTGTGAGTGCCAAAAACTACGTCAACCCAAGGTGCCTTCTTGATGATGAGGTCGCGGTCTTTTTGCGCCAGGCAACCACCAACAGCAATCTGAAGGTCTGGGTTTTCTCGCTTCTTTTCGCCCAGCATGCCCAAGTTACCGTAGAGCTTGTTGTCGGCGTTCTCACGAACTGCACAGGTGTTGAAAACCACCACATCTGAGTTGCCAGCTTCGCCAGCCACATAACCGGCACCTTCGAGCAAACCAGTCAGACGCTCTGAATCGTGAACGTTCATGGCACAGCCGTAGGTGCGAACCTCATAGCTGCGCGGCATGGTTTGGGTGTTGGTCATAAGAAGACCATTTTACCTTTGGGAGTTGCTATTGCTCTTGCGAGATTTGAACCTCGGCAAAGCGAATAGCCGGAAATACCACGCCTGATGAATAGCCCTTGCGCTGCAGGTAGCCCGCTAGGCGACGTTCACGCACCTCTTTGGTGAGATTAAGCATTTGGCGATAGCGCTTGACTGCCAGCTGCTGGGCCGCATTCAGCTCGTCTTCAGCAGTGATTGCCGATAGCGCCTGCTCCACGAAACCCTGAGCCACACCTTTTTCGTTGAGTTCACGCTTGATGGCAGATTTTGACAACCCTTTGATGTTTCGGCGACTCGAAACCAGCATTTCGGCGAATGCTTGATCGTCAATGAGGCCAACTTCGGTGAAGCGTTCGATTGCCTCTTCGGCGATCTCGGCCGGTATTTCTCGCTTTTCAAGGATTGTGCGCAATTGCGCCGATGACTTTGCCGAACGAGAAAGCTGGTGCAGCAAGACATTTCGGGCTCGCTGCGCCAGCTTCTCTGAATCGCTCATTAGGCGTTAGCGGCCTTTGCAGGTGCAGCCTTCTCGGCAGCCGTTGCCTTGGCGGCTACCGGCGCTTCAACTTCAGCTTCGTCGGCAGGAAGATCTGCCACGGCACGTGGAACACCGATGCCTAGCTTGGTCTTGATCTTCTTTTCGATTTCGTCGGCGATTGCTGGGTTGGCAATCAAGAAATTGCGAGAGTTCTCTTTGCCCTGGCCAAGCTGTTCGCCTTCGTAGGTGTACCAAGCTCCAGACTTCTTGACGATTTCGTGCTCGACGCCAAAGTCAATCAAGCTGCCCTCGCGTGAGATGCCAACACCGTAGATGATGTCGAATTCAGCTTGCTTGAATGGCGCTGCCATCTTGTTTTTGACAACCTTCACGCGGGTGCGGTTACCCACAGCCTCGGTGCCATCTTTCAAAGTTTCGATGCGGCGGATGTCTAGACGAACTGACGCGTAGAACTTAAGTGCCTTACCGCCGGCTGTGGTCTCTGGGCTACCAAAGAACACACCAATCTTTTCGCGAAGCTGGTTGATGAAGATCATTGTGGTGCCGGTGTTGTTAAGCGCACCGGTTAGCTTGCGAAGCGCCTGCGACATCAAACGAGCCTGCAGACCAACGTGCGAGTCACCCATTTCACCTTCGATTTCGGCACGCGGCACAAGTGCCGCAACCGAGTCGATAACGATGATGTCGATTGAGCCAGAGCGAATCAGCATGTCTGCGATTTCTAGTGCCTGTTCACCGGTGTCTGGTTGGCTAACCAAAAGTGCGTCGGTGTCTACGCCCAAGGCTTTTGCATATTCAGGGTCAAGCGCGTGCTCGGCATCGATAAACGCTGCGATGCCGCCATTGCGCTGAGCATTAGCAATAGCGTGAAGAGCAACTGTGGTCTTACCTGAAGATTCAGGACCGTAAACCTCGATGATGCGGCCCTTAGGCAGGCCGCCAATACCTAGAGCTACATCCAGAGCAATTGAACCGGTTTGGATTACTTCAACTGGTGCGCGCTCATCTGAACCAAGGCGCATAACTGAGCCCTTGCCAAATTGACGATCAATCTGAGCCAATGCGGTGTCTAGTGCTTTTTCGCGTTCTGACGGAGATGGCATTTGTTCCTCTGCTTTCTGAATCTCTAGTTATTGCTGACCATATTCGAGGCTGTCCACGTTGGACCCCCGGTCACACAAGTTGTTGATAACTGCCTCAACTACCTGTTGCCAATAACCTAACACCGTTCGAACAAAATTTCGATAGAAATATCTATCGGCGTGTCGAGTGTTCGTTGGTTTGTTCAGTCTGCTCTTTGCTTCTTTGGCGCCCGCTTGCCATTCCTGCGCTCTTTGGGCACTCCCTCGGCGTGGCAAATTGCCAACCAAATATCCTTGGGATCTTCGCCATCGGCCAGTGCCCGCTCGGCCGTGCGGTCGCCTAGCTCGCCCAACACCAGATCGCGAGTGATGACCTGGGCATATTCGGGCGTGAACTCATCGTGCATGAGTTGGGTGAATTGACTAAGGCGCACAGCCCGACTTTAGCGGGTTGTGGTTAGTGACTGCGCAGGCTGAAAACCAATAATTGCTGGGGATGTCGGCTGGCCGAACTGGGCCTCGAAATCGGCAGGAATTGTGTCTGGAATTTGGGCAGCCTCAGAAAGCTCTAGGCGATCTGCTACTTCGCGCATGATCACCGAAACCGGAACATCCAAAGCCTCTGCCACTGAGGCCAGAATCTCTGAAGATGCTTCTTTTTGGCCACGTTCTACTTCGCTTAGGTAGCCAAGAGCAACGCTGGCACGGCTGGCAACCTGACGCAGGGTGCGGCGCTTTTGCTGACGGAAGTCACGAAGCACGTCGCCGAGTTCTTGACGAACTAGCATTTGGGCCCCCTTCGATTGCCTTTAGTTGCAGTTAGCATAACCAATCTGACTGACAGTTACCTGCAAGTAAGGTGAACAGTTTCAATCGCAATATGCTTCCACAAGATGACTAATTGCTGCATTTACCGTGGCAATTCTGATCTCGTCGCGACTGCCTTCAAACTGATGGGCATAAACCACCTCGCCCACCTTAGGGCCTGAAATCGCGATATAAACGGTTCCAACCGCAATGCCATCCTGAGCATCGGGACCAGCCACGCCGGTGGTTGCCACGCCAATTACCGCAGATTCGTCGGTGCCGGTTTTGCTAGCCAGTTTGGCGCGAACTCCCCCGGCCATTTGGGCCGCAACCTCAGGGTCGACGGCTCCTTGGTTTTCTAGCAGCCCCGAGGCTACGCCGAGCAGCTCATGCTTCAGCGAGGTTTGATAGGCAACGATTGTGCCGAGCAAAACATTTGAAGCACCCGGCACAGATACGAAAGCAGATGAAAGCAATCCACCGGTGAGCGATTCGGCAATTGCCAATTTGAGACCCGCTTTTTGCAGTGAGGCAATTAGGCCGGCGGCATCCATAGTTTTAATCTTTCGCTTTTGAAGCTGCGACTAGGTATTGCAAACCGGTATACAAAGTGAGCGCAACGGTGAGCACCAAGAGAGTTGCTTCGATGTAGCCATACCAAGCTGGCAAGAGTGAATCGAACGGCGACATGAGCGCACCAACCGTGATGCTCTGCAGAATGGTCTTTAGTTTGCCGCCGCCAGATGCTGCAACTACACGTTTGCGAATTACAGCGAAGCGATAGGCGGTGATGCCGAGTTCGCGAACCAGGATGGCGGCAGTCGCCCACCAAGGCACTTCGTTCAAAACCGAAAGCGCAACCAGTGCGCCACCAATCAAAGCTTTGTCTGCAATTGGGTCAAGGATTTTGCCAAGGTTTGTGATGAGCCCGCGACGACGAGCAATTGCACCATCGAGGCTGTCAGTTGAAATTCCCAAAACAAAAACCGCGGTTGCGATCCAACGCGTGATTTGAAATTCACCCACCGGCTGGAATAGCAACCAGATGAAATAAGGAACCAGCAAAATTCGTGCGGTGGTAATTGCGTTTGGCAAGTTCCAAGGGCTGTTGGTTTGTGAGTTAGTCATTACTGGCGACCGGTCAGTTTCCAGGCGTCTTCGTCGCCATCTTCGTCGTCACCGAAACCGTTGCCACCGCTGATGACTGAGCGGTCAACGTTTTCGCGCGGAATGAAATCCTCAAAGT
This sequence comes from Rhodoluna sp., assembly GCF_024639375.1. Taxonomy (GTDB): domain Bacteria; phylum Actinomycetota; class Actinomycetes; order Actinomycetales; family Microbacteriaceae; genus Rhodoluna. The sequence continues at coordinate 11,667 of NZ_JAHEIM010000014.1, read as the reverse complement.
CACCGGCGGCAAGATTGCTGGTTGCTTCGTGGCCGGCATCGATAACTGCCGCGGCCTGCTGCACCGGAGCCGAAGCCTGAGAACCCGGCTCGCCGCGCAACTGCGCCAAAATTACCGGCAGGTCTTCGGGCTTCACCAAAACATCGCGGGCTTTTGAACCTTCACTGGGGCCAACAATTTCGCGAGACTCAAGCAAGTCCATCAAGCGACCAGCCTTGGCGAAACCAACACGCAACTTGCGCTGCAACATCGAAGTGGAACCAAACTGTGAACTGATGATTAGTTCGGCGGCTTGCAAAAGCACATCTAGGTCATCACCGATGTCGGCATCAACCATGTTCTTTTTAGCAACCGGTTCGTCAACATCCGAACGATAGTCCGGCTCCATCTGAGCCTTCACGTGATCAACAATCTTGTGCAATTCACTTTCGGCCAACCAGGCACCCTGCACACGCATTGGCTTGTTGGTGCCCATCGGTGAAAACAGCGCGTCACCCTGACCAATAAGTTTTTCGGCACCCGGCTGATCCAAGATCACACGCGAGTCGGTGACCGAGGTAACCGAGAAGGCTAGGCGACTAGGCACGTTGGCTTTGATCAAACCGGTGACAACATCTACGGATGGGCGCTGAGTAGCAAGCACCAGGTGAATACCCGAGGCACGCGCCAACTGAGTGATGCGCACGATTGAATCTTCAACGTCGCGAGGCGCAACAATCATTAGGTCGGCAAGCTCGTCAACAACAACCAGCAAGTATGGGTAAGGCTGCAACTTGCGCTGTGAGCCCTCAGGAACTTTTACTTCACCGGCAACAACTGCGCGGTTGAAATCATCGATGTGCTTGAAACCAAAGCTGGCCAAGTCGTCGTAACGCATGTCCATTTCTTTTACTACCCACTGCAATGCCTCGGCAGCTTTTTTAGCATTGGTAATAATCGGAGTGATCAAGTGTGGAACGCCTTGGTACGCGGCAAGCTCCACGCGCTTTGGGTCAATCAAAACCATGCGAACTTCGGCAGGCTTGGCGCGCATCAAAATTGAGGTGATCATCGAGTTGACGAAACTCGACTTACCGGCACCGGTTGCACCGGCAACCAAAAGGTGCGGCATCTTCGCAAGGTTGGCGATTACGAAGCCACCCTCAACGTCTTTGCCGATGCCGATGGTTAGTGGGTGCAGACTCTTGGCTGCAACCTCTGAGCGAAGCACATCACCAAGCGAAACAATTTCGCGGTCGGTGTTTGGAATTTCAATACCGATAAGCGACTTGCCTGGAATCGGTGCAAGGATGCGTACTTCATTGCTGGCCACCGCGTATGAAATGTTGCTTGCCAAACGGGTGACGGCCTCAACCTTTACACCCGGTGCAAGTTCAACCTCGTAGCGGGTGACCGTTGGGCCACGAGAGAAACCAACCACGGCCGCTTCAACACCAAACTCTTTGAACACACTGGTGATGGCGGCAACGATTTGATCGTTAGCTGCAGACTTTGCCTTTGGCGTTGTGCCAGGGGCCAAGATTGCCAGCGGTGGCATTAGGTAAGGGCGCTGGGCCTTTGGTGCCGCCGGGATAACTGGCGCGCTGGCCGCAGCCGGTGCTGCGGTTGGTGCAGCTGCCGGAATCTGAATTGGTTGAGTCTTGTCCATTGAATCAACCGAAGGCACCTCGGTTGGAATTGGATCGTTGAACAAAACATCCAAGTCATCGCCATCGGCTTCAAACAAAGAATTGCCCTCAACGATTGCGCTGTCGAAGGCCTGCTCATCGCTGGCCTTACCGCGACGCCACCATGGCACCTTGGTTCCGTCAAAAGCATCGAGAATTTCGTCGTCTTCAGCTTCGGCTTCTTCGGCAGCCTTGCGCTCTGCAGCTTCGCCAAACAGGTAGAGCGAAAGATCGCGAAGGCGTTCACCAATGCGAGTTGGTGCAGTCTTGGTCATAATCAGCAGCGAACCGATAGCAAAAAGCACTAGCACCGGGATGGTTCCCCAAACGGTGATGGTCTTCAAGAAAGCAACTGAGATCAACCAGCCGAACAAGCCGCCGGCCTTGTAAAGCCCGGCTGCATCGCTCGCCGGTTCAGGCTGCGGCGTTGGGCTTAGGGCCTGGAAAAATCCACTGATTGAAATGATGAAGAGAAAAAGCCCGATGCCAATTCGGCCGTTGTCGCGAATGGTTGACGGGTGACGCATTAGGTAGATGGCAAAAATCAACATCACCACTGGCAACGCGTATGAAACCAAGCCGAAAAGCAAGCCAAACGTCCACTGATTGAAAGTTTGAGCCATCGGGTTTTTGAAGAAGAACCAGTTGACGATTGCACCGGAGATGGAGAGCAAGAAGATAAAGAACGGCAGTCCATCGCGACGATCTTCTGGGCTCATCTTTTCTGGGCTTAGGGCACGAGCGCCAGCGCCAACAATGTGCGCGAAAGCCATGTAGATGGCAACGAGCAAAGAGCCGAAAACATTATTTTTGGCAGCCGGTGCCTTGGCCGTGTTTGCGCGTGCGCGAGGTGCTGAAGGCTTTTTTGCAGAAGGGCGCGAACTTGTAGCCCGCGGCGCGGGCTTGCGAGAGGTTGGTTTGCGCGCAGCCATGCGACAAAACTAACAGCCACCTAAGCCAGAACTGGTTAGGCTCGGCCGAGCTAGTGCTCGCGAATAACCACCGGAATGATCATCGGGCGGCGGCGGTGAGCTCGGTTTACCCAGGTTCCAATAGTGCGACGAATAACCTGCTGCAGCCCGTAGGTGTCTTTGACACCTTCGCTCACGGCTTGGGCCAAGGCGCGTTCAATCTGAGGCTTCACATCGTCAAACACGTGATCCTCTTCGGCAAAAGCTCGGGCACGAATTTCTGGCCCAACCACTACCCTGCCGTTTTCGTCGACCACGCAGAAAATCGAAATAAACCCCTCGGATGCCAATACGCGGCGATCCTTCAGGTCATCCTCAGTAATTTTGCCTACGGTTTTGCCATCGACATAAAGCAAGCCACATTCAACCGCGCCAACAACTTCGGCGATGCCGTTTTCAAGGTCAACGACCCAACCGTCTTCGGTAATCAAAACGCGTTCGTGCGGCACTCCGGTTTGTTCAGCAAGCTTTCCGTTGGCAATTAGGTGACGGTATTCACCGTGCACCGGCATCACGTTCTTTGGCTTCAAGATGTTGTAGCAGTAGAGCAATTCACCGGCAGCTGCGTGGCCCGAAACGTGCACCTTGGCGTTGCCCTTGTGAACCACGTTGGCACCAAGCTTGGTAAGACCGTCAATCACTCGATAAACCGCGTTTTCATTACCCGGGATAAGTGAGCTGGCCAAGATGACAGTGTCGCCGTCGCCAATTTCGATGTCGTGTTCAAGATTTGCCATGCGGGCAAGGACAGCCATTGGCTCACCCTGTGAACCGGTAGACATGTAAACCACTTTGTCTTCAGGCATGTTAGCGGCCTGCTTGAGGTCAACGAACATATCCGGGGTTGCTTTTAGGTAACCCATCTCGCTGGCGATCTCCATGTTGCGCACCATTGAGCGACCAACCAAGGCAACCTTGCGATCGTTTGCAACTGCTGCGTCAACCACCTGCTGAACGCGGTGCACGTGGCTAGAGAACGACGCGACCACCACTTTGCGCTTCGAACGCGAGATTACGTTTTCGATTACTGGGCCGATGTCTTTTTCAAGCGGAGTGAAACCAGGCACGTCGGCGTTGGTTGAGTCGCTCATGAAAAGGTCAAGGCCCTCTTCGCCAACGCGAGCAAACGCGCGAAGGTCGGTTAGGCGACCATCCAAAGGCAGTTGGTCCATTTTGAAGTCACCGGTGTGCAACACGGTGCCAGCAGTGGTTCGAATAACAACCGCAAGAGCATCTGGAATCGAGTGGTTTACTGCGATGAATTCAAGATTGAAACCAGCAAGTTTTTCTTTGCGGCCTTCGGCAACCACCATGCTGAACGGAGTGATGCGGTGCTCTTTGAGCTTGGCTTCAACAAACGCGAGGGTTAACGCAGAACCAATCAAAGGAATGTCATTCTTCATGCGCAGCAAATAAGGCACGCCGCCGATGTGGTCTTCGTGACCGTGGGTAAGCACGATGCCGATGATGTCGTCTAGTCGATCACGCAGGTATCCGAAGTCAGGAAGAATGACGTCGACACCCGGCTGGTGTTCTTCAGGAAACAGCACGCCACAGTCGACAATCAAAATTTTCTTGTCGATTTCAAACACGGTCATGTTTCGACCGATTTCGCCAATGCCACCAAGCGGAATAATTCTTAGAACTCCGGCGCGAAGTAGTGCCGGTTGTGGAAGCGTTTGAACCATACGGTTCTCCTAGCGAGTAGTGCCAGCCACCTTTGGCAGTGCGCCACCGGCGGCTGCGTTTCGGTCTGGGCGGAAGTTCTCAAAGCTCAAGCCAACAATGTCGCCAACGGCGTCGATTCCTTGCTCAATGCGGGCAGCTTCTGCGTCTTCTGGGCCAACCAATGGAAGGCGAACGCGAGGGCTGGAGATTAGTCCTAATGCATGCAGCACATACTTGCTTGCTACGGTGCCTGGAACGATGGTCATTAGTGCACGCTGCAAAGCTTCGAGTGAGTTGTGAACGCGAAGTGCCTCGTGAAAGTCATTGCGGTTGGTTGCATCAACCATTGCGCGGTAGGCGGCAGGTGCAACGTTTGCAGTCACGCCAATCAAACCGGTTGCACCAATTGATAGGTGCGGCAGAACGTTTGAGTCGTCGCCAGAGAAATAGAGCAATCCGGTTTCGTTCATGATTCGAGAAGCCTGAGCCAAATCACCCTTGGCATCTTTAACCGCCAGGATGTTCGGGTGCTTAGCCGCGCGAACAAAGGTGTCGTGTGCAATTGCGATGCCGGCACGGCCTGGGATGTCATAAAGAATCACTGGCAAGTCGGTTGCGTCGGCGATCATGCGGAAGTGGGTTAGCACACCAGCCTGAGTTGGCTTGTTGTAATAAGGGGTGACGATCATTACGCCGTCGGCACCTGCTTTTTCAGAAGCCTTGTAAAGCTGCATAGCGTGAGCGGTTTCGTTTGAGCCACCACCGGTGATGATTTTGGCGCGGCCGCCAGAAACTGACTTGCCCACTTCAACCAATTTGATTTTCTCAGCGTCGGTAAGGGTGCTGGTCTCGCCTGTTGTGCCAGTAACCACAACGCCATCTGCGCCATTTGAAATGACGTAGTCGATGTGCTTCTCGGTTGCAGCCCAATCGACTTCGCCGTCGGCGGTCATTGGGGTTACAAGGGCAACGAGTACTTGGCCAAATAGGTTCTTAGACATGGGATTAAGACTAGTGGGTTGCCTTATGGGGCAACTCGGCCGTTCTGGTTGAATGCATCATAGGTATAAGGCATAAGTTCAGCCCAGAACTCTTCCATCTTCTCGGCGCACATTTCAATTTCGCGCTGAGGGAATGACGGGAAGTGAGTGCCTTCGCGCTTGGTGCGCAGGCTCAAGAAATTCATAAGAGCGCGAGAGTTCATGGTGACATACATGCTCGAGTAGATATTTAGAGGCAACACAATGCGGGCAACTTCACGAGCAACGCCGGCCTCAAGCATGCGCTGGTATGACTCATAGGCTTGCTGCGAAGTGGTGCGAGTCTCTTGCTCAACCAAAGCAGTCTGCTCGGCAGTGCCAGGCAAAAATTCGTAGTGACCAGCCTTGCCAACCTGAATTAGGTTGCGGTCTGAACCAGGAACATAGAAAACCGGGTCAAGTTGCTTGTAGCGACCTGATTCTTCGTTGTAGCTGGCAATGCGGTGACGCATGAACTCGCGGAAAACGAAAATGGGCGCCTGAACATAGAAAGTCATTGAGTTGTGCTCAAACGGAGAACCGTGACGGTCGCGCATCAAGTAGTTGATTAGACCCTTTGACTTCTTTTCATCTTCTGACGCGTCAACGTGAGCCGCTGCTGCCTCAAGGGTTTGCTCACCCTGAGTTGAAACACGGGCGGCAAACAGAACGTCTGAGTCTGAAGCGCTTGAACGAACTAGTTCGACGGTAACGTCGCTGCGAAAAATGATGTCTGACACCCCTACAGCCTAGTCGGCTGGGCATGTAACACTTGGAAATGCGGATGCCTGCGCGGTTCGCGGGAGTTAACCTATTTGTCATGTCTCTTGAACTGCGCCTAGCCCTGATTTTCGGTGTGATTGCCCTAGCAACCGCCGCGGGTCTAATCTGGCGCGCTCGCACCGGTCGGGCCAAATTGGTGAGCTCAGGCGAAGTGATTGACCTGGCCGAAATTGGCGCCACCAAAGATGGCCAGCCGGTGACCTCATTCGGCAGCAAGGTGACTTTCTTACAGTTCTCAACCGAGATCTGCAGCCAATGTCGCCAAACCGCTCGACTATTTCACGAGCTTGAGCAAACCACCCCGGATGTGCTGCACATTGAGGTAGACATCACACACCGCATGGAGCTAGCCAAAAAGTTTCACATCATGCAAACCCCAACCACCTTGGTTCTTGATAAGCGCGGTCGCGTGACTTCAAGAATTGGTGGCGTTGCCCGCCCTCAAACCATTGCCGACGAACTAGGAAGTTTCTCTATCTAATGACAACCGCAACCAAAACCCCTGCTCAGATTGACCCTCGTGGCCCGCGCTTCGGCGCTGTGATCACCTCGACCCTGTTGCTAATCACAATTTTCTTGGCGCTTGATGCCGCTACCCTTTCGGCTGCCACCGGATTATTTGTTGCCATCTGGTTGCTGTTTGCGATTGGTGCCATCTTTGGAAACTCAAAGCACCCATACGGTTTGATCTTTAAGAAGTTTGTGCGCCCGCGTTTGGCAGCACCGAAAGAGCTCGAAGACCCTCGCCCACCACAGTTTGCTCAGGCAGTTGGTCTCTTTGTTGTGACTGTGGGTCTGGTGCTGGCGATCTTTGCTGTGCCATTTGCAGTGACAATCGCCGCCGCTGCCGCCTTCATCGCAGCATTCTTGAACGCCGCGTTTAATTTCTGCTTGGGATGCCAGATGTACCTAGGCTTCCAGCGAATTGGAATCATTCGCAAGTAAGCCCTTTTGTTTTTGCTGTCGCGCTAGTTTTTCGAAGCTAGCGCGATTGCTTTTCTCATGGCTGCACGAGCACGGCGACGATCACCACAGGCGTCATAGGCCAATCCGAGGTTGAACCAGTTATGCCAATCATCGGGTTGGCTCTCAGCGATCTGGCTATATTGAGCAAACACTGCGTCTGCCGAAGCTCGCACCGGGCGACCACTCGGACGCAATTCAAAATCAAAATGTGGCCATGCGTTTTCTGCCTCAACGCGTCGCTGCAATTTTTCTAACTGCAAACCGAATCGCAACTCGGCAAAGATGAGCCAAGCCGCCAAAACCGGAAACGCGGTAAGCAGTGCACCCATGGCTTTTGCAACTGGTGCATCATCGGTGAGCAAAATAATTGCGGTGTTGCCGAGTAAAGCAACATACATGATCAAAAGCGCCGACATCACGATGGCGCCGATTTTTGCTGGTGTCATTTAAGCCTTGGTGACCGAAGCGTCGACTACCGACTGAAGACCCACCAGCAAGCCGGTGCTTTCTGCGGCAACGCGCAAGGTGAGCATGATGCCGTGCGTATAAGCATTGATTGAATCCACCGAATGACTCACAGTGAGCACTTCACTGTTGCCACCAAAGTAAATGTCTTGCTTTGCTGAGACACCTGACAAACGAAGACTGTGCACTGGCACGCCAGCCACAACCTGGCCACGAGCTTCTTGCCCAACACCCGGGATGATTGGCTGCGTCAAGCCTTCGCGAGCTGCGGCAATCATCTCGGCGGTGCGCACTGCAGTGCCTGAAGGTGAATCGATTTTGCCGGCATGGTGTGCTTCAACGATTTCGATTGAGTCGAAGAATTTCGCTGCCTGTGCTGCAAAAGAACTGGCCAACATGGAACCGATAGAAAAGTTTGGAATAACTACTACGGCAGCCTTTGGATGCGCATCTAGCTTTGGCTTTAGCGCATCAAGTTGTTGCGCCGACCATCCGCTGGTGCCAACCACAATGCGCAAGTCGTTTTCGATCGCAAACTCAACCACGCGTTGGCTAACTTCAAACTTGGTGACATCAAAAACCACGTCGGCGCCCAAAACCTGCGATAGCTCACTCTTTGAATCAAGCGCGGCGTGCAGGGTGGTGTGCTGCGAAGCATCGATTAGGTCAAGCGCTAACTTGCCCATTCTTCCGGTGGCGCCGACTACGGCTACTTTGATGGTCATGTTGAAATCTTAGAGAAAGTCTTCGAAAACTGCTTCGGTGACGTCACCGACGGCAACAATCGAACGCTCGCGACCGGCAATATCCGCAGCCAGCTTCTGAATGTCATCCAAAGAAACGCGGTCGATGTGCATTAGCGACTCATCGAGGTCAAAGAATTCGCCGTTGACAATTTCAGCACTAATTAGGCGGTTCATGCGAGCCATTGTGCTCTCGTACTTCAACGCCAAGCTGCCCGAGATGTTGCCCTTAGCCAAAACTAATTCGTCTTCGCGAATGCCATCATTGGCAATCTTCTGTAGCTCTTCAATCATCAAACGTGTGACTTCTTTAGTCTTTGCCGGTGAGCAACCTGCATACAGACCAAAGTAAGCACCATCTGAATAACCCTGGTTGAAAGAGTAAACCGAGTAAGCGAGTCCGCGCTTTTCACGAATTTCTTGAAACATTCGCGAGCTCATTCCGCCACCTAGAACGGTGTTGAGAATGCCCATTACATAACGACGTTCATCATCGGCAACCAAACCCTGCATGCCAACCAAAACGTTGGCTTGCTGAATTGGACGGTGAATTACATTTAGTGCGCTGCCGCGACTGATTGCAGCCTGCTGCAAAATGCGACGCTCTACCGGCATGGCGGTTGCGTCAAGATTCCAACCGGCTTTTAACAGAGCCTTTTCAACCAAGGAAATTAGTTGGTTGTGCTCAACTCCACCGGCTGCAACGATCACCAAATCCTGTGGGCGGTAGTTATTTTGGTAGTGCTCCCAAACGGCATCACGAGTGACAGCGCTGATGGTTTCGTTGGTGCCGCCAATTGGTCGACCCAACGGGTGATCGCCTAGCACTGCCTGAGCAAACGCTTCGTGCGCAACATCCTGAGGGTCATCGTCATTCATGGCGAGTTCTTCAAGAATTACGGTGCGCTCGTTTTCAAATTCTTTTGCGTCAATGAGTGACGAGGTGAGCATGTCACCGATTACATCAACAGCAAGCGGCAAGGACTTGTCTTGAACGCGTGCGTAATAGCTGGTGTGCTCTTTGCCGGTTGAGGCGTTAGATGAGCCACCAACCGAGTCAAACGCAACTGCGATGTCTAGTGCGCTGCGAGTTTTGGTGCCCTTGAACAGCAGGTGCTCAAGAAAGTGGGTTGAGCCAAAGTGGCCGTTGGTTTCATCGCGCGAACCAACTGCAACCGAGAACGAAATTGAAACGCTTTGCGCGCCCGGCATGTGCTCGGTTAAAACGCGAACACCGCTCGGAAGGATAGTTCGGCGAACCGAACTACCTCCCGAAGCAGTGAACGACAGGTCACTCTGGTCGAGTGGAAACAGAATTTCTGACATTAATCTTCGTCTGAGTTGTCAGAGACTGCGCCCTCTTCACCTTCAACAACCGGTGCAAGTGAAAGCTTGCCTCGGTCGTCAATCTTGGTGATTTCAACCTGAAGACGCTGGCCAACCTCAAGAACGTCTTCAACGTTTTCAACGCGCTTGCCAGCCATCTTCTTTAGCTCAGAGATGTGAAGCAGACCGTCTTTGCCAGGGGTTAGCGAAACAAACGCACCAAAGGTGGCTAGCTTCACAACTGTGCCCAAGAAACGCTCGCCAATTTCAGGAACGTGTGGGTTGGCAATTGCGTTAACCGCAGCCTTTGCAGCCTCAGCTGAAGGGCCATCGGTTGCACCAATGTAAACGGTGCCATCGTCTTCAATCGAAATGTCAGCGCCAGTCTCTTCTTGAATCTGGTTGATCATCTTGCCCTTAGGGCCAATCACCTCACCGATCTTGTCAACTGGAATCTTCACAGCGATAACGCGTGGCGCAGTCGGAGCCATTTCATCTGGCTCTGAGATTGACTGAGCCATCACGTCAAGAATGGTTAGACGTGCTTCCTTAGCCTGGGTAAGTGCGCCAGCAAGAACTGATGCAGGAATACCGTCAAGCTTGGTGTCTAGCTGAATCGCAGTGATGAAGTCGCGAGTACCGGCAACCTTGAAGTCCATATCGCCAAGTGCGTCTTCTGCACCCAAGATGTCGGTGATTGCTGCGTACTGAATCTTGCCATCAACGGTATCTGAGATTAGTCCCATCGCGATGCCGGCAACCGGTGCGCGCAGTGGCACACCAGCGTTTAGCAATGCAAGAGTCGAAGCACAAACAGAACCCATTGAGGTTGAACCGTTTGAACCAAGAGCCTCAGATACCTGACGAATTGCGTATGGGAAGTCTTCACGCTTTGGAAGAACTGGAACCAACGCACGCTCTGCAAGAGCACCGTGACCAATTTCGCGACGCTTTGGAGTGCCAACGCGACCAACTTCACCAGTTGAGTAAGGCGGGAAGTTGTAGTTGTGCATGTAGCGCTTTGAAGTCACTGGGCTCAGTGAGTCAATCTGCTGTTCCATCTTCAACATGTTCAAGGTGGTGATACCCAAGATCTGAGTCTCACCGCGCTGGAAGATTGCTGAACCGTGAACGCGAGGAATAACTGCAACCTCTGCATCAAGTGTGCGAATGTCGCGAAGACCGCGACCATCAATGCGGATGCCTTCTTTAAGAACGCGGGTACGCATGATTTTCTTAGTCACTGACTTATAAGCAGCTGAGAACTGAGCCATCTGCTCTTCTGAAAGCGTTGCTTCCATCTTCTCTTTGGTAGTTGCCTTGAGTGCGTCGTCAGCATCCTGGCGAGCGACCTTGTCGGCAATCTGGTAAACCTTGGCAAGTTCTGCACCAGCAGCTGATTCAACTGCAGCGAAAACTTCATCGGTGTAAGGCAAGAAGGTTGGGTAGTCAGCAGTTGGCTTTGCAGCAACTGCAGCAAGGTCGGCCTGAGCCTTAACCAATGCCTTGATGAACGGCTTTGCAGCCTCAAGACCTTCTGAAACAACTTCTTCAGATGGAGCCTTGGCACCAGCTGCGATTAGGTCCATTGAGTTTTCTGAAGCTTCTGCTTCAACCATCATGATGGCAACGTCTTCGACGCCGTTCTCAACGATTACGCGACCAGCAACAACCATGTTGAACACTGCGCGCTCTAGCTGTGAGTGCTTAGGGAAACCAACCCACTGACCGTCGATAAGTGCAACACGCACACCACCGATTGGGCCAGAGAATGGCAAGCCTGCAAGCTGGGTTGACATTGAAGCTGCGTTAATTGCAACTACGTCATACATTTCGTCAGGCTCAATTGCCCAAACGGTAACTACAACCTGAATTTCGTTGCGAAGACCATCAACGAATGACGGGCGCAATGGGCGGTCGATCAAACGACAAGCAAGAATTGCCTCGGTTGATGGGCGACCTTCACGACGGAAGAAGCTGCCTGGGATGCGGCCTGCCGCATACATGCGCTCTTCAACGTCGATGGTTAGTGGGAAGAAGTCGAACTGGTCTTTTGGCT
>NZ_JAHEIM010000005.1 GCF_024639375.1 Rhodoluna sp. | reverse complement strand
CAGCTTCAACTCTCCAGTTTGGTTCAACGTTGGAACCAAGAGTCCTCAGCAAGTGTCGGCATGTTTCATCCTGTCAGTTGACGACACAATGGATTCAATCCTTAACTGGTATCGCGAAGAAGGAATGATCTTCAAGGGCGGTTCAGGTGCAGGTCTAAACCTTTCACGCATCCGCTCTTCAAAGGAGCTTCTAAAAAGCTCAGGCGGTTCAGCTTCTGGCCCGGTTTCATTCATGCGTGGTGCCGATGCATCTGCAGGAACCATCAAGTCAGGTGGCGCAACCCGCCGCGCAGCAAAGATGGTTGTGCTTGATGTTGACCACCCAGACATCGAAGAATTCATCGAGACCAAGGCTCGCGAAGAAGACAAGATTCGCGTTCTGCGCGACGCTGGCTACAACATGGAGCTTGGTGGCAAGGACATCAACTCTGTTCAGTACCAGAACGCCAACAACTCAGTTCGTGTAAACGCAGAGTTCATGCAGGCTGTTGAGCACGGCACTTCATTCGGTTTGCGTGCGCGCACCACCGGTGAAGTTATTGAAGAAGTTGACGCTCGCGAGCTATGGGGCAAGATTGCAGACGCTGCTTGGCAGTGTGCCGACCCAGGCATCCAGTATGACGACATCATCAACGACTGGCACACCAGCCCAGAGTCAGGTCGCATCACTGGTTCAAACCCTTGCTCTGAGTACATGCACCTTGACAACTCAAGCTGTAACTTGGCTTCGCTAAACCTTTTGAAGTTCTTGCTTCCTGACGGTTCATTTGACACCGAGACCTTCATCAAGGCAAACGAGTTGATCTTCACCGCGATGGATATCTCAATCTGTTTCGCAGACTTCCCAACCGAAGCGATTGGTGAGACCACCCGCGCATTCCGTCAGCTAGGCATTGGTTATGCAAACCTTGGCGCATTGCTAATGGCAATCGGTGTTCCTTATGACAGCGAAGAGGGCTTTGCTCTTGCAGCTGGCATCACCTCACTGATGACCGCTAGCGCATACCGTCGTTCAGCAGAGCTCGCCGGTGTTGTTGGTCAATACGCAGGTTATGCAAAGAACAAGGCCGGTCACGACCGCGTAATGGCAAAGCACGAAACTGCTGCGCACCAGGTTCGTGCAGTGTCTGATATTGACCGTCAGGTAAACGCAGCTGCTCAGCAGCAGTGGGCACTGAACACCGAAATTGGTTCACGCAACGGTTGGCGCAACTCGCAAGCATCATTGCTTGCACCTACCGGCACCATCGGTTTCATGATGGACTGTGACACCACCGGTATCGAGCCTGACTTCTCATTGGTTAAGTACAAGAAGTTGTCAACCGGTGGTTCGATGCAGATCGTGAACCAGACCATTCCGTTTGCTTTGCACCGTCTTGGTTACTCACAAGAGACCATCGAAGCGATCATCGATCACATCAGCACCCACGGTCACATCGTTGACGCACCTGGTCTAAAGACCGAGCACTACGCAATCTTCGACACAGCAGTGGGCATCCGCGCAATTGAGCCAATGGGTCACGTGCGCATGATGGCTGCAGTTCAGCCGTTCTTGTCTGGTGCAATTTCTAAGACAGTGAACATGCCAGAAACTGCAACTCGTGAAGAGATTGCCGACGTTTACTTCCAGGGTTGGAAGATGGGCCTGAAGGCCTTGGCTATCTACCGCGACAACTGCAAGGTTGGCCAGCCACTTTCAGATGCAAAGGCAAAGACTGAGACCAAGACCAAGACTGCAGAAGCTCCAGCTGCTGCTGTGCCAATGTCTCACCCAGTGCGCAAGCGTCTGCCAAAGTCACGCCCTTCATCAACCACTTCGTTCACCGTTGGTGGCGCTGAAGGTTACCTAACCGTTGGTTCATACCCAGATGGTGGCGTTGGCGAAGTGTTCATCAAGCTAGGCAAGCAGGGTTCAACTCTTGCCGGTGTTATGGATGCATTCTCAATCTCAGTTTCGATTGGCCTTCAGTACGGTGTTCCACTAGAGACATTCGTGCAGAAGTTCACCAACTCGACATTCGAGCCGTCTGGTCTAACCGATGACGCAGACATCCGCATGGCTAAGTCATTGATGGACTACATCTTCCGTCGTATTGCCCTTGACCACCTGCCTGCAGAAACCCGCAGCTACCTTGGCATCTACACCGCAGCTGAGCGTTCAGCAGCGTTGGATGCATCTGGTTCATACGGTTCAGTTGATGCAGTTGTTGCTGCACCGGCAACCGCAGTAGCGGCAGCCGATGTTGTTGAGGCAACATCAGCTCCAGTTGCACCGGTTGCACCAGTAGCAGCGGCTACAACTGTTCAGTCAGTTGAAATCACCAGCAAGAAAGAAGTTCACTCATCAGCAGAACTTTTTGAAATGCTGCAGGGCACCGAGTCAGACGCACCACTTTGCTTCAGCTGTGGAATCAAGATGCGCCCATCGGGTTCATGCCACGTGTGTGAAGGCTGTGGATCAACTAGCGGTTGCAGCTAAATCGCAAACGCAACACTAGCTCCGGAGGGGCCAGCTGCTTAGGCGCTGGCCCTTTTGGGCTTTAAAGGCTCCACTCGCAACCAGAAGGGTAACCTTGAACAATGCTTTATCGTTTGATTTTCAAATTATTTTTCACCCGCGTGGATGCGGAAGCGGCACACCACCTGGGTATGTTTGCCATTCGCCTCGCAGGCGCATTGGGAATCACTAAATTTGCAAAATTAAAGCCGAGTGGCAAAGGAGCGGTGCAAGCTTTCGGTTTGCACTTTGATGCTCCGTTTGGTTTGGCTGCTGGGTTCGATAAAAACGCCGTGGCAATTAGGGCTCTGGGTGAACTAGGTTTTTCTCACATTGAAGTGGGCACGGTCACTGCACTGCCGCAACCCGGCAACGAAAAGCCAAGACTCTTTCGTTTGATTCCAGATCGTGCACTGATTAACCGCATGGGGTTCAATAACGATGGTGCCCAGTTAGTTGCCAAGCGCCTCGAGACACTTCGCTCAAACCACCCAAATCGTTTGCCAGTAATTGGCGTAAACATCGGCAAGAGTCGTGCCGTCGCAGTTGAAGAAGCCGAGGCCGATTACCGTGCTAGCGCGAGACTTCTGGCACCGGTTGCCGATTACATCGCGGTGAACGTCTCGTCACCAAACACTCCGGGCTTGCGTTCACTGCAAGATGTAGATGCACTGCGCCCAATTTTGAATGCCGTGCTCGATGAGGCACTCGGCAAGCCTGTGCTGGTAAAAATCGCGCCAGACCTGGCCGACGAAGACATCTTGGCAGTTGCCGACTTGGCCCGCGAAATAAACCTCGCCGGCGTGATTGCAACCAACACCACAATCTCGCGCGAAGATCTAAAGACTTCAAAAGCTGCGGTTGAAGCCGCTGGTGCCGGCGGGCTTTCTGGCGCGCCGCTAAAGGCTAGGTCGCTTGAAGTGTTGCGAATTCTGCACGCCCGACTAAATGGCCGCGTTGCGATTATTTCGGTTGGTGGAGTTGAAACTGCGGATGAAGTTCGCGAACGATTGCTAAACGGCGCAACTTTGGTGCAGGGCTACACCGGGTTTATTTATCAAGGGCCGGGTTGGGCTAGAAAAATCAACCGAACCCTTAGCCGTTAGAGTTTGAAGCCGCGCTTAACCTGCGGCTTTGGCATGCGCATTGGGCGCATCTGAATCGAGCGCATTGCCGCGTACCACTTGACGCCTGCTTCAACTTTTTCTTCGCCATATTTTTCGGCTAGGCGCTTTGAAACCATGCGGCCAAGAATAAAAGCGTTGATTGCCACTGCAAACATAACGACCCACATTGAGACCAAAACGGCTAACTGAACAATTTTGTCGTTGAGTCCAGAAATCAAAATCACCAAGAACATAAATGGCAAAACAATTTCACCAATGGTGAAACGTGAATCGATGAAGTCGCGAACAAACTTCTTTTGGGCACCACGGTCGCGCATCGGCAGGTACTTTTCTTCACCAGATGCCATGCCAACTCGAGCCTTGCGACGTTCTTCTGCCGCCGCCGCCTTCGCAGCCTTTCGGGCCTCAGGAGTTCGCTCGCCAATCAGAGGACGCTTGTGTGCGGCTTCTTGTTGCTTGCGAGATGGAGTTGGGCGGCCTTTGCCGCTTGCCTTGCCTGAAGTTTCTTGCTCTGACATGTGGGTCCTTTACGTTTGACTTATAGATTACTCTCATGACCCAAACTGAATTCCAAGTCATCGCCGATCAAACTCCCAACGTCGAGCAACTTATTGCTCAAAGTTTTGACGGCACACTCGCCGAATTAATTGAGCTGGTAAAAATCGAAGGCATTGCTTGGGATGCTTTCGACGCCAACAACCTTGAATTAAGCGCTCAAGCCGTGGCCAGACTTTTTGAGGCCACCGGTGTCTTTGATTTTGTCGACGTTCGTCGCTCGGCAGTCAACGGAAAAGACGGCGCACCCGCAGTGTTGGCCAAACGCGCTGCCAAAAATGGCAAGCCAACCTTTTTGCTTTACGCCCACCACGATGTGCAACCACCCGGCGATGCCAATCAGTGGCAGACCCCGCCGTTCGAGCCGGTGCAAAAAGCTGGTCGACTATTCGGTCGCGGGGCTGCCGACGACAAAGCTGGCATCGTCGTGCACCTCGCGGCTATCCGTGCGTTGAAAACTTTGCTGAACGACGACTTTGACCTTGGCATCACCATGTTCATCGAGGGCGAAGAAGAAGCCGGTTCGCCCACCTTCCGCAATTTTCTCGAAGAGAACCGCGCCGATCTGGCCGCAGATGTGATCGTGGTGGCCGACTCAGGCAACCTCACCACCGAGACTCCGTCGCTAACCACCACCTTGCGTGGCCTAGTTTCATTGGTCGTCGAGGTGCAAACCCTTGACCACGCGCTGCACTCGGGCATGTATGGGGGAGCAGTGCCCGACGCGATGCTCGCGCTGGTGCAACTGCTGGCCAGCTTGCACGATGACCGCGGCAATGTGGCTGTGAAAGGCCTGATTTCGGGCCAGGCCGCCCCAATTGACTATTCAGAGGCCGATTTGCGCAAGGATTCGGGCCTTTTGGACGGGGTTGACCAAATTGGCGAGGGAGCGATCCTGGATCGCATCTGGACTAAGCCGGCTATCACCGTAATTGGCATTGACGGCCAATCCGTGGCCCTGTCTTCAAACACCCTGCTACCAACAGCGAAAGCCAAAATCAGCCTAAGAATCGCACCGGGTCAAGACCCATCCGAGGCATTGCACCTGCTGCAGCAGCATTTGGCGCAAAATGTGCCATTTGGAGCGAAAATCAGCTTTGGCGAGGTGGAATTGGGCAAGCCATTTGAGGCCGACCTTTCAAAATGGGCGAGTCAACTGGCCGGTCGGGCATTGGCCGCGGCTTGGAAGGCCGAATCGGTGAATATCGGCATCGGCGGCTCGATTCCCTTTATTGCCGACCTAACCGAGGTTTTCACCGAGGCCCAGATTCTGGTAACCGGAGTCGAGGACCCAGACAGCCGTGCGCATAGCCCAAACGAGTCGGTGCACCTTGAATCGCTCAAACGCGCCATGATTGCCGAGACTCTTTTGTTGCTCGGTGGGAATGTTAAAAGGCTGCCCTGAGTTATCATTGACAACACCAGCCCGTCTATAAAAAAGGCCTGAAAATGACTCAAACAATCGAATCTGGAATCTCACTTACCGAGCAAGCTCAGGTAAAGGTTCGCACCCTGATTGAAGCCGAAGGTCGCGATGACCTGCGCCTGCGCGTGGCTGTTGAGCCGGGCGGCTGCTCAGGATTGATCTACCAGTTGTTCTTCGACGAGACCTTGCAGGAGACCGACAAGGTTACCGAGTTCAACGGGGTTGAAGTGGTTGTCGACAAGATGAGCGTGCCTTACCTAGATGGCGCAACCATCGACTTCGAAGACACCATTCAGAAGCAGGGTTTCGTTATCGACAACCCAAACGCTGCTGGCTCATGTGCCTGTGGCGATTCATTCAACTAAAAATCTTTTTACAAATAGTCCCGTCGACCGAGTGGTCGGCGGGATTTTTTTGATTTAAAACAGCGCCAACCCCGCGTTTTATGGCATCTCAGGCGATTCACAGCGCATAGGATAGGAGCCGTAACGATTCGATATTTGAAGGGTCGATTGTGCATAAAATGCGTGTTTTAAAGTGGGCAGCCATTCCGGCGTTAGCTTCACTGATGCTGGTCCTAAGCGGATGTACCCCGCAGGAGTTCCAACGAGGTCTTGAGCCAGGTGTTCCTGGGGTAACCAACCACACCGATCGAATTGTTGGTCTTTGGACCACCTCTTGGATCGTTCTTTGGGGCGTTGGCATCATTGCCTGGGGTCTAATGATTTACGCAATCATTGTTTACCGCCGTCGCAAGGGCGACACACACACGCCGCCTCAACTTCGTTACAACAACCCAATCGAAACCATGTTCACCGTGGTTCCACTAATTCTTGTGGTGGGCTTCTTTGCTTTCACCGCGCGCGACATAGCAGAAATCGAAAAGCCGGTTGCTAGCGATTACACCATCCAAGTTATTGGAAAGCAGTGGAGCTGGGACTTCAACTACGTAAACAACAACGTTTATGACAGCGGAATTCAGTCACAGTTCGAAGGCCAAGAAGGCAGCGAAGCCACTTTGCCAGTGCTTTACTTGCCAGTTGGCAAGAGCGTAACCGTAGACCTGACCTCACGCGACGTAATTCACTCATTCTGGGTAATCGACTTCTTGTACAAGAAGGATATGTTCCCTGGTCGCGTGAACCACATGTACTTCACTCCACAGGTTGTTGGCACCTACAAGGGCAAGTGTGCCGAGCTTTGTGGAGAGTTCCACTCAATGATGTTGTTCAACGTCAAGGTCGTACCTCAGGCTGAATACGATGCCCACATGGCAGAGCTAGCAGCAGCCGGCAACCAGGGTCAGCTAGACAGCAACTATGACCGCAACCAGAACCTTCCTGGCGACAACCCAGAGATCAGAGGATAAGCAAATGGCTACCGCTGTTAAGAAAACCAAGGGCCAGATTCTGGTCGACTGGCTCACCACAACCGACCACAAAAAGATCGGTTACCTTTACCTCATTACCTCATTCCTTTACTTCCTAATTGGTGGAGTAATGGCATTGGTCATCCGCGCACAGCTGGCAGCACCTGGGTTGAACATTGTTGAAACCAAAGAGCAGTACAACCAGTTGTTCACCATGCACGGCACAATCATGTTGCTGATGTTCGCAACCCCGTTGTTCGCTGCGTTCGCAAACATCTTGATGCCAGTTCAAATTGGTGCCCCAGATGTGGCGTTCCCGCGTCTAAACGCAATTGCCTACTGGTTCTACTTCTTCGGTTCATTCGTTGCGGTAGCCGGTTTCTTCACTCCTCAGGGTGCAGCAAGCTTCGGTTGGTTCGCTTATGCGCCACTTTCTAACAGCACATTCTCGCCAGGGCTCGGTGGAGACCTGTGGGTCTTCGGTCTGGCACTCAGCGGTTTCGGAACCATCATGGGTGGTGTGAACTTCATCACCACAATCATCACTATGCGTGCGCCTGGTATGACTATGTTCCGCATGCCGATCTTCACTTGGAACACCTTGGTTACCTCAATCTTGGTAATCATGTGTTTCCCGCCACTTGCAGCAGCGCTGTTCGCACTTGGTGCAGACCGTCGTTTCGATGCTCACATCTTTGACCCAGCCAACGGTGGCCCAATGCTTTGGCAGCACCTGTTCTGGTTCTTCGGTCACCCAGAGGTTTACATTTTGGCCTTGCCATTCTTTGGCATCGTTTCAGAAATCTTCCCGGTGTTTAGCCGCAAGCCAATCTTTGGTTACAAGACTTTGATTTATGCAACCATCGCAATTGCTGCGCTTTCGATGACCGTGTGGGCTCACCACATGTACGTCACCGGTTCGGTTCTGTTGCCGTTCTTCGCGTTCACCACCATGTTGATTGCAGTGCCTACCGGTGTGAAGATCTTCAACTGGATTGGAACCATGTGGAAGGGCTCTGTAACTTTTGAGACCCCAATGCTTTACTCACTAGGTTTCTTGACCACATTCATCTTCGGCGGTCTAACCGGTGTGATCTTGGCTTCTCCAGTTCTCGACTTCCAGCTGTCAGACAGCTACTTTGTGGTTGCTCACTTCCACTACGTGGTGTTCGGAACCGTTGTGTTCGCAATGTTTGCCGGAATCTACTTCTGGTACCCAAAGATGACAGGCAAGATGCTAAACGAGCGTCTTGGCAAGATTCAGTTCTGGTTGTTGTTCCTTGGCTTCCACATGACCTTCCTAATTCAGCACTGGTTGGGTGTCATCGGCATGCCACGTCGTTACGCAACCTACCTGCCTGAAGATGGCTTTACTTGGATGAACGGCGTTTCTACCGCTGGTGCAGTATTGCTGGCGTTGTCGATGATTCCTTTCTTGTGGAACATCTACATCACAGCTCGCAAGGGCGAAAAGACCACCCTTGATGACCCATGGGGTTACGGTCGTTCACTCGAGTGGGCAACTGCAACACCGTTCCCTCGTCACAACTTCACCTCTATTCCACGCGTTCGTTCAGAGTCTCCGGCCTTTGATCTGCACCACCCAGACTTTGCCCACGAGGAGCTTCAGGTTGTTGCTCCTGCAAAGGCAAAAGTAAGCAAGAAGGGCTAGTCACATGAAGTTCAATGCTGCATTTTTTTGGTGGCTAAGTGTTTTCTACGGCGTTGACGCTGTGGGTTATGCCGTGTGGTTTGGTCTAACCAACAACTGGGAGACTGTTGAGCCAATTGGCACAGCAGCCATCTCGATGCTTTCTTTGATGTCGATTTTCCTCGGCTTCTTCATGCAGAACACCGCCAAGCACCAAGGTCAGCTGCCTGAAGACCGTTTCGATGCCAACATCGAAGATGGTGACTCAGAGATCGGTTTCTTCGCTCCATGGAGCTGGTGGCCATTCTTCTTGGGTCTATTCGGTGCCATGACTTTTGCATCGCTTGCTGTTGGCTGGTGGATGTTCTTCATTGCCCTTCCACTTGCATTGGTTGCGCTAATTGGTTTCGTATTCGAACACCACCGTGGCCAATACGCTCACTAAAAGATCTAAATAAAAAACCCACCAGCGATGGTGGGTTTTTCCTTACCCGCGGAATCGATTGACAAGTCTGAAACCGGGTATAAAGAAAGGGGCCGGCTTTCGCCGACCCCTTTGCAATTACAGCCTGTATTACACGCCGTAGTAAAGCTCGAACTCGTAAGGGTGAGGACGAAGAGCCAGAGGCTTGATTTCCTTCTCACGCTTGTAGTCGATCCAGTTCTCGATTAGGTCCTTGGTGAACACGTCGCCCTGCAATAGGTAGTCGTGGTCGGCCTCAAGAGCCTTTAGGCAGTCCTCTAGGTTGCCAGGAACCTGAGGAATAAGCTTTGCTTCCTCTGGTGGCAACTCGTATAGGTCCTTGTCAACCGGAGCGTGTGGCTCGATGCGGTTCTTGATTCCGTCAAGACCAGCCATAAGCATTGCTGCGAAGGCTAGGTATGGATTTGCAGAGGCATCTGGCGCACGGAACTCAATGCGCTTTGCCTTCGGGTTGGTTCCAGTCATTGGGATGCGGATAGCAGCCGAACGGTTACCAGCTGAGTAAACAAGGTTTACTGGAGCTTCGAAGCCTGGAACTAGACGGTGGTAGCTGTTTACGGTTGGGTTGGTGAATGCTAGAAGCGATGGAGCGTGCTTCAAGATTCCACCGATGTACCAACGAGCGATGTCTGAAAGACCGCCGTAGCCTGACTCGTCGTAGAACAAAGGCTTGCCTTCCTTCCACAATGACATGTGAACGTGCATGCCTGAACCGTTGTCGCCGAAAAGGGGCTTTGGCATGAAGGTTGCGGTCTTGCCCCAACGCTCTGCCACGTTCTTAACGATGTACTTGAACTTCAGGATGTCGTCTGCTGATGAAAGCAGGGTGTCGAACTTGTAGTTGATCTCGCCCTGGCCAGCAGTACCCACTTCGTGGTGGCTGCGCTCAACCTCTAGGCCAACAGCTAGCAACTCGGCAACGATGTCGTCGCGCATGTCAGCGTGCTTGTCGGTTGGTGAAACCGGGAAGTAGCCACCCTTGTAAGGGGTCTTGTTTGCTAGGTTTCCGCCCATTTCTTCGCGGCCTGAGTTCCAAGCAGCTTCGTCTGAGTCGATGAAGTGCATTGAGCCGTTCTGCTTGTATTCGTAGCGAACGTCATCGAAGATGAAGAATTCAGCTTCTGGAGCAAAGAATGCGGTGTCGGCAATGCCGGTGGTGGCTAGGTAAGCCTGAGCCTTCTTAGCGGTCTGACGTGGGTCACGACCGTAGATCTCGCCATTACGTGGGTTGTAAACGTCAAACACCATGCAAAGAGTCTTGCGAACGCGGAATGCGTCGATGTAAGCAGTGGTCACATCTGGAATCAACTGCATGTCTGATTCGTTGATCGATGCGAAACCGCGGATTGATGAGCCATCGAACAGCTGGCCGTCAACGAAGAACTGCTCGTCGATCTGCTGAGCTGGAAGGTTGAAGTGCTGCTGTACACCTGGTAGGTCGGTGAAACGTACGTCAAGGAATTCAACGTTGTTGTCCTTGATGTACTTCACTACCTCGGAGGCAGATTTGAACATAGGGGGGATCCCTTCAAATTTCGGAAATAAGGAGACTGGCGCGTCTTTAGGCCATCCAACAAAGTCTATCCAGCCTTGGTTGCCCTGGTGTTCACGCAATGTTTCGGCGATGTAAATCTTTCGCCTAGGCTGGCAAAATGACTTCTTCAAAACCCGCTTCCAACTGGGCTGGCAAACGCCTCGGATTGCCCGAATCGGGCCCCGGCAGCCTGGCCAAGATGGGCAAGCGCACACTGGCCATCTTGATTGATTGGGGTCTGTCGATGCTGGTATCCCAAGCATTTTTTGGTGGTGACCCAACCGCAACGCTGCTGATTTATGGGCTGCAGCAGTGGATTTTGGTGGCGACTCTTGGTGCCGGCATTGGCCATACCGTAATGCGCCTGCGGGTAGCAAGGCTTGACGGCAAGTGGGTTGGCCCATGGCGTTCGCTGCTGCGGATTGCCTTGATTTTGCTGGTTATTCCAGCCGTGGTTTGGGATAACGACAATCGTGGTTTGCACGACAAGGCTGCCGGCACGGTTCTGGTGTTGCGCTAGTTTTTGCCTAGCGGCGCTGCATGCGCACCTTGGTTGGGTCAATTCCCTTAGGAACTGGAATGTTGATGCCCAGTGCGGCAAGGCGCTTGGAGATCAGAGAAACCTCGCTGCGGTTCAATACCTTCTTGAGCTTGTAAAGAGTCCTGGTTAGTTCAAAAATGCGCACGCCACCCGGTTCAGTGTTGACCAGCAGAACCTCAATGTTCACGCCTGGCAAAACTCGGCCGATCTTCTTTTTTTCGTCTTCAAGCAGGGTAGTCAGCCCCTTGCGGGTGCCCTCACCAATCAACACAACGCCACCAGGGCCAATTGCGCGATAAACGGCTTCACGGGTGCGTGGGTTGAATGCCACCGGCATTTCGGCACCGCGCCAGTTGCGGCGCAGGCCAGAAGAAAGCACAGCGCCAACGGCACCGGCCTGACCCTCAATGCGGGTATAGGCGGCGCGCTCGGCGCGACGAGACATGACCACCATTGCCAACAAAACACCCAGCATGAGGCTGGTGATGAGGGTTATGACGAGGTTTAGAACGTTGCCCGGGGCGGTGATGAAACTTAGCGCCAGGCCAATAATTACTGGAATAACCAACGCAACCGCTGCGTAGACAACCGAGGTGCGGTCGCTCTTAGCTGTCAGCTTGTACATGCTCCAAAGTTGGCGAAACTGGCCAGGAGCTTTTTGGGTTTTTGGTTTTGCGTCGTTTTTTGCCATTGGAAGAGTTTATCGCTTGGAAAGAGCTCTAAACCTTAGTGAACCGCTTGGCCAAAGCCCTGCGCGGCGGCAGCATCGGCAAGGTGCTGAAGTTGACTCGGAATCTCCAACCCCTTCTTCTGCATAGACTGCGCCCAAAGACGACCGGCTCGGTATGAACTGCGAACCAACGGACCAGAAAGCACACCCAAGAAGCCAATCTCCTCGGCTTCTTCTTTCATCTCAACAAACTCTTGAGGCTTCACCCAGCGCGAAACCGGGTGGTGCTTCGGGGTTGGGCGAAGGTACTGGGTGATGGTGATGATATCGGTGCCGGCATCGTGCAAATCTTGCAGCGCCTGCGAAATTTCTTCGTGGGTTTCGCCCATGCCAAGAATCAAATTGCTCTTGGTGACCAAGCCATAGTCGCGAGCTTGGGTGATGACATCCAAAGAGCGGTCATACCGGAATGCTGGGCGAATCTCTTTGAAAATGCGAGGCACGGTTTCAACGTTGTGGGCAAAGACTTCGGGCTTGGCATCGAAGACCAGGCGCAGCAAATCTGGGTTGCCAGAAAAGTCAGGCACCAAGATTTCAACGCCGGTGCCAGTTGATTGCTGGTGAATCTGGCGGATAGTCTCGGCGTAAAGCCAGGCGCCTTCGTCAGGCAAATCATCACGGGCTACTCCGGTGACCGTTGCGTAGCGCAGGTTCATGCGCTTCACTGAGTCGCCCACGCGGCGCGGTTCATCGGCATCAAAGTCGTCTGGTTTACCGGTGTCAATTTGGCAGAAGTCACAGCGACGGGTGCACTGTGAGCCACCAATCAAGAATGTAGCTTCGCGGTCTTCCCAGCATTCAAAAATGTTTGGGCAGCCGGCCTCTTGGCAAACGGTGTGCAGGTTTTCACCCTTGACCAAAGTTTGTAGCGCCTGGTACTCAGGGCCCATCTTGGCGGTGGTTTTGATCCACTCAGGTTTCTTTTCGATTGGCACCGCGGTGTTTCGCGCCTCGATGCGAAGCAGTTTGCGCTCTGGTTTCTGTTCGGTCACAGTTGAACCTTGCCAATCTCTTTTAGGTGTTTCTGAATAACAACCGCGGCCATTTGCGGAGTGATTTCTTTGCCCAGCAGTTCGCTGAGTGTGCTGGTTTTAGCATCGCGAATGCCGCAGGCGATAATCGTGTCATACGGGTCTAGCGAGTTGTTGCAGTTGAGTGCAAAGCCATGCATCGTGGTGTGGTCGGCCACTCGAATTCCAATGGCGGCTACTTTCACGTGGGTGTCGCCAATTGGCGCCCAAACTCCGCTGCGGCCTTCAACGCGCTCAGTTTTTAGACCAAATTCGGCGATCGAATCGATTAGCACTTGTTCTAGCCAGCGCACGTAACCAACCACATCAATTGGCTGGGGAAGCTTCATGATTGGGTAGCCCACCAGCTGACCCGGGCCGTGCCAAGTGATTTTGCCGCCGCGGTCAACATCGATTACGGGGGTGCCGTCGGTTGGTCGCTCGCTGTCTTCGGTGCGCTTGCCAGCCGTGAAGACGCTCTCGTGCTCCAGCAGAATCACGGTGTCTGGGCGAGTGCCGGCAGCTACCTCGGCGTGAATGGTGCGCTGAAAATCCCAGGCGGCCTCGTAGCCGATGAAATTCGGCGCCAGGCCCTTGATTAGGAATTCAGGCATTGGTTAAGTCTAAACAATCGCTTTGCTAATGGTTCGAACTGAGTTATCAACACAAAGCTGGCCGACGTTATTTCCGGCAACTCAGATTGGTTGGATTAGCCAATGATGCAGAGTTGGCCGGTGCGCTATCGCCGCATGCAGGCCGCCGGGCTTGAGCCCAGCATCGCAAAATTCGGTGGCAGTCGCTACCGGGTAATAGCCGGTTTGCAAATGCGCGAGCGCAAAAAAATGCCGCTATATGCGTTTTTTGTACCGGCGGTTTTGGTGTTGCTAGCCCTGGCATTTTGGCCCAGCTCAAAAGCCGTTGAACCATCAAAGAGCTCGGTCAAATTCACCTCGGATGCCCTTGCGCCAGGTTGCAGCGCCGCGGCAATTGAAGCTCGACTTATGGCGAATCAAGCTTTGCCTGGTTCAATGAGTGTCAATGTGAATTCAACGCAACAACTGGGCGGCTTTCGAAATCGCTCGATAACAGTTGAATGTGAAAATCAGATTTTTGCATTCACGGCAACGGAATATCTGGCCGACAAAAAGTGGAACTTAAAGAAATTGACCCGGTTAGAAAACTAACCGGGTCAATCTTTTGAAACTTTATAGACCTAGAACTGAATCAAAGTTTGCATCTTCTAGGCGTGACTTGACGTCAACCAAGAAGCGACTTGCGTCAGCGCCGTCTACCAAGCGGTGGTCATAAGACAATGCTAGGTAAACCATGCTGCGAATCGCGATTGACTCTTGTCCATCAGCGTCGGTCACAACTACTGGGCGCTTGCTCACGATTCCGGTTCCAAGAATTGCAACCTGTGGCAAGAACACCACTGGGGTGTCAAATAGCGCACCACGTGAACCAGTGTTGGTCAAAGTGAATGTGCCACCACCAAGCTCGTCTGGCTTCAACTGGTTGGCGCGAGTGCGAGCTGCAAGATCTGCAATCTGCTGTGCAATCTGCGCAATGTTCAAAGTCGAAGCATCGCGAATAACCGGAGTTAGCAGACCCTTTTCGGTGTCAACTGCAAACGAGATGTTCTCGGTGCCGTGGTAAACAATGTTCTCGCCATCGATGGTTGCGTTTAGCTTTGGGTGCACGCGAAGTGCCTCGGCTGCAGCAAGTGCAAAGAACGGCATGAAGTTCAACTTGCCGCCGGTCTTGGCAACAAACTGCTGCTGAACGCGCTGACGAAGCTGGGCAATCTTGGTGACGTCAACTTCAACCACGGTGGTCAACTGTGCAGTTGAGACCATCGAAGCAACGGCACGCTCGGCAAGAACCTTGCGCAAACGTGACATTGGCTCGGTAGTGCCGCGAAGTGGTGATGCAGCGCCTGGAACAAATGGAGCAGCAGCTGGCTTGGCAGCGGCAGGTGCTGACGCAAAAGTTTGAGCTGGGGCAGAGTTTGCTGCCAAAACGTCATCCTTGCGAATGCGGCCACCAACACCGGTGCCAAGCACCTGAGTTAGGTCGATGCCAGCTTCTTGAGCAAGCTTGCGAACCAAAGGAGTGACATAACCTGCATCAACGGTGCCTGCTGGAGTTGAAGTCTGAACTGGTGCGGCAACCACTGGAGCAACCGGTGCGGCAACCACTGGCGCTGCAACTGGAGCCGGTGGAGCCACAGGGGCGGCAACTGGGGCAGGAGCCTCAACTACTGGTGCGGCAACCGGTGCAGCTGCTGGAGCAGCAGCGCCAGAACCTGAACCAACGATTGCAAGCACTGCGCCAACCTGAACGGTCTCGTCTTCTTGAACCAAAATTTGTTCGATAACACCGGCAATCGGTGAAGGAATCTCGGTGTCAACCTTGTCGGTTGAAACCTCAACTAGTGGCTCGTCGACGGCAACAGTGTCGCCAACTTTTTTTAGCCAACGGGTTACTGTGCCTTCGGTTACGCTTTCGCCTAGCGCTGGAAGAACTACTGATTCGCTCATTTGTATTTGCTCCTTGTGGGAATTATGCGTGTGCGTGAAGTGGCTTGCCGGCAAGTGCTAGGTGTGCTTCGCCGATAGCTTCGTTCATGGTTGGGTGTGCGTGAATAAGTGTTGCAACATCTTCTGGGTAGGCTTCCCAGTTAACGATTAGCTGTGCTTCACCAATCTGCTCGCCAACGCGAGAACCGATCATGTGAACACCAAGAACTGGGCCGTTGTTCTTGCGAACCAACTTGATGAAACCAGCAGTGCCAAGAATTTGGCTCTTGCCGTTGCCGCCAAGGTTGTATTCATAAGTTGAAACGTTGTCGGCGCCGTATTGCTCTTTGGCCTTTGCTTCGGTCAAACCAACCGATGCAATTTCAGGCTCGCAGTAAGTCACCTTAGGAATTCCGTTTTCGTCGATAACCGCAGGCTTTAGTCCAGCGATTTCTTCGGCAATGAAAATGCCCTGCTGGAATCCTCGGTGAGCCAACTGCAAACCAGGCACGATGTCGCCAGCTGCATAAACACCCGGGATGTTGGTTTGCAAACGGTCGTTGGTTAGAACGTAACCGCGATCCATGGTGATGCCTTGTTCTTCGTAGCCAAGACCAGCTGTGTTTGGGCCGCGACCAACAGCAACAAGCATCAATTCAGCTTCTAGGGTTTCGCCAGTTTCAAGACTGACCACAACACCGTTTTCATGTTGCTGCACGCCAGAGAAACGAACGCCTGTCTTAAAGTCAATGCCGCGCTTGCGGAACGCGCGCTCAAGAGCCTTGCTAACCGCTGGGTCTTCGTTTGGCACCAAGCTTGGTAGGCCTTCAACGATGGTTACCTCGGCGCCGAATGAACGCCAGATAGAAGCGAACTCAACACCGATAACACCGCCGCCAAGAACGATGACTTTGTTAGGCACAAAGTTAAGCTGCAGTGCGTGCTCAGAAGTAATTACGCGGCCACCGATTTCTAGGCCTGGTAGTGAGCGGCTGTATGAACCAGATGCAAGCACTAGGTTTTGGCCGTTGTAGTAGTCGCCGCCAACCTGGACGGTCTTTGGGCCAGCCAAACGGCCTTCGCCCTGAACCACGGTGATGTTCTTTGAACCAACTAGGCCGGTTAGGCCTTTGAATAGTCGGTCAACGATTGAATCGCGGTATTGGTTGACCGCTGGCATGTCGATTGAACCAAAGGTGGCGTTTACGCCATAGTGGCCAGCATCTTTAACGCTGTCTGCTACTTCTGCTGAGTGAAGCAGCGCCTTGGTTGGAATACATCCGCGGTGCAAGCAGGTGCCACCAAGTTTGTATTTTTCGATAAGAGCAACGCTCTTACCAAGCTGTGCTGAGCGAAGTGCTGCTGCATAGCCGCCACTTCCGCCTCCGAGAATTACAACGTCAAAGTTGTGGTCAGCCACTTATTTTTCTTTCGTTAGAGGTTCGCAATCACTTCAAACTTTACTACTCTCTGAAGCCAGATTTAGCGAGCCATGCCCTCGGCAACCGACACAAGTGTGCGCAACATCACGCCCGTGCCACCCTTCGTGGTGTGGCCATAAGGGGCAGCGTCGTTGTTGGCCGGGCCGGCAATATCCAGGTGTGCCCACTCGATTTTCTTCTCGTTGCGCTTGTCGGCGAAGCCAATGAATTCACGCAAGAAAAGACCCGCAATCAGCATGCCACCAGCGCGATTGCCAATCTTCACGTTGGCAATGTCGGCTAGGTCTGAGTTGAGCAGACTGCGCAGTTCGGCAGGCAGTGGCATGTGCCAAACTAGCTCGCCGGTGTCGAATGCGGCAGCCTCAACTGCCGAAATTGCTTCGGATGTGCCCATCAGCCCGGCGTATCGGTTGCCCAGTGCGATGGTGGCGGCGCCGGTAAGAGTTGCCACGTCGATGATTAGGTCTGGCTTCTCTTCGCTGGCAGCTGAAAGGCCGTCGGCAAGAACTAGGCGACCCTCGGCATCAGTGTTGAGCACTTCAATGGTTTTGCCATTGCGAACCTTGATGATGTCGTTTGGTCGCTGGGCGGTGCCCGAAGGCATGTTTTCGGCTAGGCAAAGCCAAGCTGTGACATGCACCGGCAAGGCAAGCTTTGCGATCGTGACTAAAGCTTCGAAAACCGTGGCAGCACCGGTCATGTCGTACTTCATACCAACCATGCCTTCGGCTGGCTTAAGGGAGAGGCCTCCCGAATCAAAGGTGATGCCTTTGCCAACTAGGGCCAGGTGCTTTTTGGCGCCCTTTGGTCGGTAATCGATCTTCACTAGGCGAGGTGGGCGAGAAGATCCGCCACCCACGGCAAGAATTCCGCCGAAGCCGTCTTTTGCCAAAGCCTTTTCATCCCAAACCTGAACTTCAAGGTTGAGCGGCTTCACGCGCTTGGCAACAATGTTGGCAAAGGCTGCCGGAAATAGAACATTTGGCGGGGTGTTTACCAAGTCACGAGTGGCTCGGATGCTTTCAACCACGATGTTGACCTTGGCAATGGCAGCAGCCGAAACCTTGTGGGCAGAAACCACAGTCACCGATTTGGTCTTTATTGAGCCGGTTGAATCTGTTCCTTTATATGTGGTCAATTCATACTGACCTAAGGCTGCTCCTTCAAGGATTGCGGCTGCGTCGCGCGCATCCGAGGTAGGTAGATCAAAAACGATGTTTTCAATTGAGCCAAGGGCTCGAGCTGCGGCACCGGCAAGTTCGCGCAGGTTGTCTTCGTCAAGTTCGTCGTTGCCGACCCCGATCAAGGCCACCACTGATCCGTTTGGAGCTGAAACTCGGATGATTGATTCGGCCTTTGCACTGGCACCGAGTGCTTCGAGGTTTAGTTCGCTCAACCAAGCGGAATCAATTGTGTGTTCAACAAGTTGAAGTTTCTTAGAAACAGATTTGACACCGATAACGATGGCTTGGTTTTTTGTGAATGCGGCGACTTTTGCGGTTGCAGTGAGCTTGATCATGAGCCAATCGTAATCGGCGGAAGTTAGGATATGGCTATGTCGGATGAGTTGTTTGAATACCTAGATGGTTTCGACACTGCACCACGCGGTTTGCACATGCTTGCTGGTTTGAGCGGCTTCACCGATGCCGGCGGAACCCACAGTCAAATTGCTGACAACATTTTTGCCAACTTTGAGCATGAGTTGATTGTTCAGTTCAGCAACGATGAGTTGCTTGATTACCGTTCTCGTCGCCCAGTGTTCTTCTTTGAGCGCGACCACATTGAACACTACGAACCTGCCGTGCTCGGAATCTACTTGGTTCACGACGAAGCCAATCAACCTTTTCTGTACTTGCACGGCTACGAACCTGATTTCAAATGGGAAGCATTTGCAGAGGCCTTTGCTGAGATTTTTGAAGTGCTAGAAGTTCGTGACCTCACTTGGGTTCACGCAATTCCTTTTCCAATTCCACACTCACGCCCGGTTGGCATCACAGTTTCTGGAAATCGCCAAGACATCATCGAAGCTGTTTCGGAGTGGAAGCCACAGACCCAAGTGCCGGGCAACATTTTGCACTTGATTGAATACAACCTCACCCGAGCCGGAATCAACACCGTCGGTTTCGTCATGTTGGTTCCGCACTATCTGAGCGACAGCGAATTCCCTCAGGCTGCAGTTGCGGCACTTGAGCAAGTTTCGGCTGCAACCGGTTTGGTTTTTGAGACCGATTCGCTTCGCGATGAGGGGGTGGTTTTCTTGACCAAACTCAACGAGCAAATCGAGAAGAACGAAGAACTAGCCAAGGTGGTTACCTCGCTTGAGCAGGGCTATGCCAACTCGCGCTCAAACATGATGCTCGCCCCAATTAGCAAGCCGCGTTCAAAGATGCCATCGGCCGAAGAAATTGCTGAAGAACTTGAAAGCTATTTGGCGAACCGTCGCCGCAACGAAGCCGACGAACAATAATCGTGAAGAATCGCTCCGCAACACTTGTAATGATTGCCGGAGCATTCGCGTATCTGGTTGCGGTAACAAACCGCAGCAGCATGGGTATTGCATCACTTGCTGCAACCGAACGTTTTGACGTAACCGCCGCTGCACTTTCAACCCTTGCGGTGGTGCAATTGATTGCCTATGCCGTGATGCAAATTCCAGTGGGAATTTTGTTGGATCGATTCGGTGCTAAAAAACTTTTGATTTCTGGTGCAGTGTTGATGAGCATCGGGCAACTTATCGTGGCATTTTCTGAGTCAATTACTCCCGCTGTGATTGGCCGCCTGCTGGTTGGCGCGGGCGATGCTTTTGTCTTTATTTCGATGATTCGTTTGGTCAACGGTTGGTACGTGGGTAAGCAGGCAACGCGCATGCAGGGGCTACTAACCAACGTTGGGCAATTGGGCCAAGCTGTTTCTGCAATTCCATTCGCATTTGTTTTGGTTCACCTCGGATGGAACCTTTCGTTTATGTGGCTGGCAGTAATCACTCTGATTTTGGTGTTCGTGAGTTTCGCTCTCGTGGTTGACGACCGTGAGGGTAGTCATGCTGGGGCGCGACCTGAAACACTTCGGCACGCATTCAAATTGTTGGGCGAAAACATTCGACACCCCGGTGTGCGTTTAGCGTTTTGGACTCACTTCTGTTTGCAATCAGCACCGTCGGTTTTCTTGCTCCTTTGGGGATATCCGTTTTTGGTGCAGGGCCAAGGAATCAGCCCGGCCAACGCTTCACTCTTGCTAAGCCTCTTTACCGTGATCGGCTTTTTTGTCAGCCCCCAGATTGCAAAGTTTGCCCACTCTCATCCGCACCGTCGATCGAATTTGGTGTACCTATTCATCTCGCTAATTGCATTGGCTTGGGGTCTGATAGTGGCGATGCCTGGACGCGCACCGTTCTGGATGATTATTCTCTTGGTCGTTGTGTTGGCCGCAAGCGGGCCAGCTTCGATGATCGCTTTTGATTATTCGAAATCGTTTGTTGATAAGAACCGCCTTGGCACAGCGAATGGATTCATCAACGTTGGCGGTTTCAGCGCAACTTTCATCATGATGTTTTTTGCCGGAATGATTCTTGACGTTTACAAGAGCTATCAGGCTTCGATTGGAAATCAGGTCTCGCTTTACAGTCTCGAGGGATTTCGCTGGGCCATGAGTGTTGAGTTTGTCGCCCTGGCGATTGGCATCACCTTTTTCAGCATCGAACGCCGCAAGACTCGCAAGAAAAAAGAAGAAGAGCAGGGAATAATCCTTAGGCCATTGCATGTTGTGGCTAGAGAACGATTATATGCAAAACGCCCTAAATAGCCTTTTTAGAGCCGAACGCAGGCTATAATTGCCAACAAGACCCAGTCATTCGGAGAATTTTCCGACTTGACATGGGTCTTAGTAATGCCCGAAATGGGCTGAGCGACACATCGCTTGGCGGGGGAGTCAAGAGGAAAACATGGCTAAAGAACAGGCAACCGGCAAGAAGCGTGGCTTCTTGGGTGCACTGTTGCGCTCTAATGAAAAGTCTTCGGGGGACAAAACTAAAGCAAGTAAGGAACCCAAGAAAATTTCAACACCAGCAAAATCGGCTGCCCCAGCCCCTAAAATTTCAAAGCCAGTGGCAAAAGCCCCTGCAAAAGCTGCCGCCAAGCCTGTTGCCAAGACAGCAGTGAAGGCCGCGTCAAAGCCTGCAGCTAAGCCTGTTGCCAAGGCTGCGGCTAAACCTGCCGCAAAGCCGGCTGCGAAGCCAGCCACCAAGACCCTAGCCAAGCCAGTTGCAAAGGCTCCGGCTAAGGTTGCGGCTAAGCCAGTTGCCAAGGCTGCGGCTAAGCCAGTTGCCAAGGCTGCGGCCAAACCAGCCGCTAAGCCTGCCGCCAAAGCGGCAGCTAAACCTGTTGCTAAGGCTGATGCAAAACCGGCCGCGAAGGCTGCGGCTAAGCCAGTTGCCAAGGCTGCGGCCAAACCAGCCACCAAGACTGCAACCAAAGCTGCAGCAAAGTCTGCCGGCCCGGCTGCAAAAGCCAAGCCAGAGAAGGCTTCAAAGTTGCCAAAGGGTTTGGCAGATGACGAAGACGATGAAGAACTAGAGCTTGAATCGCCAGAAGAGATCGTTGCTGAGGCAGCGGCCCTGGTTGACATCACAGCTGTTGAAGAAGAACTTCCTGAAGAAGAGCCTGAAGACGGAGACAAAATTGTTGTGCCTGAAGGCGCCTTGGTTTTGTCAAACCGTGAAGAAGAGGACATCCCGGCGCAGTCAACCACCATCACCGGTGCAACCGCTGACCCGGTTAAGGACTACCTAAAGCAAATCGGTAAGGTTGCGTTGCTAAACGCAGAGCTCGAAGTTGAGTTGGCAAAGCGCATCGAAGCTGGTCTATTTGCTGAAGAAAAACTTGCCACCGACAAGCGCATTTCAAAAGAAATGGAACGCGACCTGAAGTGGGTTGTAAAAGACGGCCAGCGCGCCAAGAGTCACTTGCTAGAAGCCAACCTTCGTTTGGTTGTTTCGTTGGCAAAGCGCTACACCGGTCGCGGAATGCAGTTTCTTGACTTGATTCAAGAGGGAAACCTTGGTCTAATTCGTGCGGTTGAAAAGTTCGACTACACCAAGGGCTACAAGTTCTCGACTTATGCAACCTGGTGGATTCGCCAGGCAATTACCCGCGCAATGGCAGACCAGGCTCGTACCATCCGTATTCCCGTTCACATGGTTGAAGTTATTAACAAACTCGCTCGTGTGCAGCGTCAGTTGCTTCAAGATCTTGGTCGCGAACCGACCCCAGAAGAGCTTGCTCGTGAACTAGACATGACACCTGAAAAGGTTGTTGAAGTTCAGAAGTACGGCCGCGAACCAATCTCACTTTCAACACCGCTTGGTGAAGATGGCGACAGCGAGTTCGGTGACTTGATTGAAGACACCGAAGCAGTTGTTCCTGCTGACGCAGTTGGTTTCACCATGCTGCAGCGTGAGCTTGAGCGCATCCTAGATTCATTGCACCCACGCGAAGCTGGCGTTATTCGCAGCCGCTTTGGTTTGGGTGACGGCGTGCAAAAGACTCTCGACCAAATTGGAGAAGAGTTTGGCGTGACCCGCGAGCGCATTCGACAGATCGAATCAAAGACCATGTCAAAGCTTCGTCACCCTTCACGTTCACAGATGCTGCGCGACTATCTAGAGAACTAGTTCATGTTCTATCTGCCAGCCATTCTTATTGGCCGAATTGTTCGCAAGCTGGTTCGAGTGGTTAGGCCCGGTGGAGGCTCTGCCTTGCCAGGTTTGGTGTTGTCAAAGATTGCGCCAGGCTTGCTGGCAAAAACCTTGGCACATTTTGCCGATGGTTTAGTAATCGTCACCGGCTCGGCTGGCAAGTCAACCACCACCAAGATGCTGGTTGCCATTGCGCGCGCACATGGCAAAGAGGTTTTCACCAACCCTTCTACTGCAAACATCGAACAAGGTTTTTTCTCCTCGATAATTCAGAGCTCGGATGCCTTCGGAAATCTGAAGGGCGATGTAGCGATTCTTGAAATGGACGAAGGGCACGCCGCCGAAATCACTAAGCGAGTTTCACCACGACAGGTGACCATTCTGAATGTGCTTGAAGATCAACTCGATCGATTCATTGACCCAGCTGTGGTGCGTGAAAAACTTCGTGATGTTGCGCAGCGCTGCACCGGCGCTTTGATCTTGAATGCCGACGACCAAAACATTCTGCTTATCAACAAAGAAGTGCAAAGCTCTAAAACTTCTTGGTTTGGTTTAGAAGGCGCGCTCATCTCAGCTTCAAAGCATGGCCTTGGCAATGCACCTACTTATCAGGCCGTGTTGCCTCGCCCTCAAGCAGACACTCAAATTGATCGCTTGAATGGCAAGCAGGCGAGTGGTCGAGTTGGCAACTATCCGGTGAATTTTGCGCTGCCAAACCGCGGAGTGCACTTTGCATTAGATGCCTCAGCTGCACTCGAAAGCGCAAGGCGTTATTTGGGCGATATGTTCGACGCTCAACTTGCCGCAAAGACTTTGGATGAGTTGCCACCCGTTTTTGCCCGAGGCGAGATTGCCAAGGTAAATGGCGAAGACGTTGAATTCATCTTGGTGCAAAACCCAATGAGCATGCAGTTGAACCTAGACAACCTAGTTGGTCAGCCAGAACGGCTGATGGTTGCAATTGGCCGCGATGTACACGATCCTTCATGGCTGTGGACAGTTGACATGTCGGCGATCAAGCGCGTGGATGTGGTAGCCGGTTATAACTTTGCCGAGATTGCTTTGCGACTGGCTTACGACAATATTCCGATGGATGACATTGAAGAAGATTTGCAGACCGCACTAGATAAATTCTTTGCTCTGCCGGCGCCAACCAATTCAATTAGAACTGTGATTTTTTCTGCGGATGCCATGCGCCGCACTCGAAGAATGCTTGGCTTCACTGACCCAGAGGCGGTAGAGCGATGAGCATTAAATTTGCAGTCCTTTACCCTGGCCACCTGAATCTAAATGGTGATCTCGCCAACATCAAGGTGTTGCGTCGTCGCCTCGATTGGGCAGGTGTTCCTTCGAGCATTCAGGTTGTAGAAGCCGGTCAACCAATTGATGCCGATGCCGATTTCATAATCATCGGCCACGGTTCGATTGCCGCTTGGAACGCAATTCGTGCTGATTTGATTGCGCGTAAAAGTGAGTTGGAATCATTCATTAGTCGAGGCGTGAAGCTTCTTGCAATTGCAACCGGCTACGAAATGCTATTTGAACAAACCGCTGTCGGTGAAGCTGGCGTTGGCTTGCTTTCGGGTGAACTTGATTTGCTAGATCGAGTTTCTAAATTTGAAGTGGTTGAGTTTGAAGGCCACGAATTGCTTGGCTATCTCAACTCTGAAGCTGACCTGCCGGTAGTTGCTCGCCACGGTTCGATTTTGGCGATCAATCTGCACGGGCCAGTGCTTGCCAAAAACTCACAGCTGGCAGACGCTATCCTGAGTGATTTATTGCAGGCGCACGGCATGAATGCCGAGATTTTGAGCAACAAAAAAGCCGCCTACGCAGACGGCTTAGTTGCTGAAGTTTGGAAGCTAGAGAAAGATCTAGCGAGCGAGTAGTTTGTCGCTCTCGTCGTGCCAAGAGATTGCAATTGGCTCAAGCTTGGCGCGCTTCTCGTTGCCGTGGTGTGAACAGAAAATCAATTCACCGGTTGCCAACTCAACGCGAATGTAGGCCTGTGCACCGCAAACGTCGCAACGGTCAGTTGCCTTGAGTGCGCCAACCTCAGTGATTTCGTTCTCTGTGGTGGTTTCTTCTAGTGGTTGCATGGGTCTACCTTTCGTTCGCTCCATATCAACACACGAATCTGCAAAAAAGTCCCAAGTTCACCCGCATTTCGCTAACTGCGAATAGTTCGTTTCTTGGGGGTTGGAGTGTCAGAACCAGCCCACGGGCACCTGGCGGTTAGCATTTCAAGGTGTCCCAGTCTGAATACTCCGCCCGCCATCTCTCTGTTCTAGAGGGGCTCGAGGCTGTTCGCAAGCGCCCGGGCATGTATATCGGTTCAACCGATAGCCGCGGATTGATGCACTGCCTTTGGGAAATCATCGATAACTCGGTGGATGAAGCTTTGGCCGGACACGGAAATCGCATTGAAATTGAGCTGTACCAAGATGGCAGCGTTTCCGTAGCCGACAAGGCTCGCGGAATTCCAGTGGACATTGAGCCTAAAACGGGCCTATCAGGCGTTGAAGTGGTTTTCACCAAGTTGCACGCCGGTGGAAAGTTTGGTTCGGGTTCATATGCAGCTTCGGGTGGTTTGCACGGCGTTGGCGCATCCGTGGTGAATGCTCTTTCAGAACGCCTAGATGTTGAAGTTGATCGCAACGGCAAGACCTATGCAATGTCGTTCAGACGCGGTGAGCCTGGTGTGTTCGATGACAAAAAAGGTATTGCACCAAACAACCCGTTTAAGCCTTTTG
Organism: Rhodoluna sp.; assembly: GCF_024639375.1. Taxonomy (GTDB): domain Bacteria; phylum Actinomycetota; class Actinomycetes; order Actinomycetales; family Microbacteriaceae; genus Rhodoluna. Next base: position 21,421 of record NZ_JAHEIM010000005.1, on the reverse strand, counting down.
AAGATGCGTCGGTGCTTCGAGAAATTGGCAAGGTAGCCAAGAATGCATCGGGCACTCGAGTGCGCTACTGGGCCGACCCTCAGATTTTCATCAAGGATGCAGTTTTCTCTCTTGATGAACTTGTTGCTCGTGCACGACAAACTGCTTTCTTGGTGCCGGGCCTGGCGCTTTCAATTAGTGATCTGCGTGAAAAGCAGCCGGTTAAACAAGAATTCAAATTTGATGGTGGCATTGTTGAGTTTGCAAACTTCTTGGCAAAAGATTCTGCGCTCACTTCAACTTGGCGTCTTGCTGGTTCGGCTAACTTTCTAGAGACCGTGCCAGTGCTCGATGAGTCGGGCAACATGGTTTCTAAAGAAGTTGAACGCAATTGCGAAGTTGAAATTGCCGTTCGCTGGGGCACCGGCTATGACACCGAGATCAAGTCTTTTGTGAACATCATTGCAACGCCTAAGGGTGGAACCCACATCTCAGGCTTCGAACAAGCATTGTTGAAAACCATTCGCGCACAGGTAGATGCCCAGGCCCGCAAACTCAAACTTGGCAACGACAAGATTGAAAAAGAAGACATTCTTGCTGGCTTGACGGCGATTGTAACAGTTCGTCTAGCCGAACCTCAGTTTGAAGGTCAGACCAAGGAGATTCTTGGCACCCCAGCAGTTCGCAATATTGTTGCCAACGTTGTCACCAAGGCTCTAAACGATCGCTTCGGCAGCACAAAGCGTGATGACAAGACTCAAGCTTCGCTACTTCTTGAAAAAGTAGTTGCCGAAATGAAATCTCGTGTTTCTGCGCGAGCTCACAAAGAAACTCAGCGTCGCAAGAATGCGCTCGAAAGCAGTTCACTGCCAACCAAGTTGGTTGACTGTCGAACTCAAGATACCGCCAGCTCAGAGCTCTTTATTGTTGAGGGTGACTCTGCGCTGGGCACTGCAAAACTTGCTCGCAACTCAGAGTTCCAGGCGCTGTTGCCTATCCGCGGAAAAATCTTAAACGTGCAGAAGGCTTCGGTCAGCGACATGCTTTCTAACTCTGAATGTGCGTCAATCATTCAGGTTCTTGGTGCCGGTTCGGGAAGATCTTTTGATCTCGAATCTGCTCGCTATGGCAAAGTGATTTTGATGAGCGATGCCGATGTTGATGGCGCACACATTCGAACTCTGCTGCTAACCCTGTTCTTCAGGTACATGCGCCCTCTGGTTGAGGCTGGCCGAGTTTTCGCTGCCGTTCCACCGCTACACCGCGTTGAAGTTATCAATGCCGGCAGCAAGGCAAATGAAGTGATTTATACCTATAGCCAAGCTGAACTCGAAGAGCTGTTGAAGAAACTTGAAAAAGCCGGCAAGCGTTATAAAGAGCCAATTCAGCGTTACAAGGGTCTTGGTGAGATGGATGCCGATCAGTTGGCAGAAACCACTATGGATCGCAGCCACCGCACGCTGCGTCGTGTGCGAGTTGAAGATGCCGCTGCGGCAGAGGCAGTGTTTGAACTTTTGATGGGCAACGAAGTTGCTCCGCGCCGTGACTTCATCATTGATTCGGCCGATGGCCTTGAGCGCGATCGAATCGACGCTTAACTCGTTTTCGAGATTTTTAATCTAGAACGTTGCCTAGTGAGCCAATTGCTCCGCTGGCTTTTGAACCCGAGGCATCACGTTTAGACAGCTCGCTTGGAATTTCAACCGGCTTACCATCAGCAGCGAGACCTATGATCTTTTCTGAGCCGATGCCAGCGAAATAAAGCTGATCTTCACTTCGGGTGAATTTTTGCGCACGAACACCGCCAGTAGCGCGGCCCTTTGGTGGGAACTCGCTAAGCGCCGAAAGCTTCATCGAACCAGCATCGGTGCCGGCAAGTGCTGCTGAGCTATTTGCGGCGGTTAGCACAAAGGTTTCTTCACCGGCCTTAGCCACAGCAAAGGTAATTACTTCAGCTCCGTCAGAAAGGTTGATGCCTGCTACACCGGCAGCGCCGCGACCTTGGGCACGCACTGGCTTTGCGGCGAAGCGAAGCAGTTGTGCGTCGTTGGTTACAAAAATCATCTCGTCATCGTCGGTGACAACCTCTGCGCCAATCACCTTGTCGCCGGTCTTTAGTGCAATCACTTCAAACTCGGCCTTAGGCGCGTAGTCAGGAGCAAGGCGCTTGACGGTTCCCTGTGCAGTGCCAATGGCAATGGTGTCGGTGTCGTTGAGTTCAAACACATTTAGCACCTGCTCAGATTTTGGCAGGCCAAGAATTTCACGAGTTGCAACCGCTGCTCCAGCATCAAAGGTGTCGCCGATGTTTGGCACATCACCTACGTGAATGCGGTGCATCACGCCGTTGCTGGTGATGAATCCAAGGTCAGATCGAGTAGTGGTGACGATGACTTTCTTGATTGCATCATGCTTCTTGCGCTTGGCGGCAGGTTGGGCGATGGTTTCGCTCAGATTGGTGCGAGCAACTAGACCTGAGCTGGTCAAAATAACCACACAAGGGGTGTCCGCCAACTCGGCGCTCATTGCTGCGGCTTTCGCTGAAGTGATCGGTTTCACTTCTTCAAAGTTGCTAACCAAGCTGGTGCGGCGGTCATCGCCGTATTTCTTGGCAACTTCTTCAAGTTCGCTGGATACCAAATCACGAAGTGCCTGATCTGAAGAAAGGATTGCCTTTAAAGCTTTGATTTCGGCCAGCAGAGTCGACTTCTCGTTTTCAAGTTCAATCTTTGAGAACTTGGTTAGGCGACGCAAACGCAATTCAAGAATGTATTCGGCCTGAATCTCTGAAAGGTCAAAGACCTTCATCAATTTGGTTCGCGCTTCATCTACTTCGTCGCTGGCTCGAATAACTTGAATAACTTCGTCGATCGAGAGAATTGCAATTAGCAAACCCTCAACCAGGTGCAAACGAGCCTGACGCTTGCCCAAACGGTTTTCACTGCGGCGCTTGGTGACGGTAATTCGGTGCGCTAGATAGACCCCCAACATGTCGCGCAAGCCCAAGGTTTGCGGGCGGCCGTCAACAAGTGCAACGTTGTTGATTCCGAACGAATCTTCCATCGGGGTGAAGCGGTAGAGAAGATCAAGCACTGCTTGTGGATCAAAGCCGGTCTTGATTTCAATTACCAATCGCAAGCCGTTGGCGCGGTCGGTCAGATCGGTTACGTCTGAGATGCCCTGAAGTTTTTTATTGTTGACGCCATCTTTAATTTTTTCGATGACTTTTTCTGGGCCAACCAAATAAGGCAATTCGGTAACCACGATGCCGAGTTTGCGAGGTGAAACACTCTCCACCGATACTCGGGCACGAGTCTTAAATACACCGCGACCAGTGTCGTAGGCCTCAATGATTCCATCTAGGCCCATGATTATGCCGCCGGTTGGCAGGTCTGGACCCGGAACGTACTTCATCAATTGCTTGGTGGTGGCATCTGGGTTTGCCAACAAGAAGCGAGCGCCGGCAATTACTTCGCGCATATTGTGCGGGGGCATGTTGGTTGCCATACCGACTGCAATGCCAGAGGCACCATTCACTAGCAGATTCGGAAATGCTGCTGGCAAAACTTCTGGTTCGGTTAGCTGGGCGTCGTAATTGGGCTTGAAATCAATAACGTCTTCATCAAGACCTTCATTCATCAACATCGATGCCTGTGACAAACGCGCCTCGGTGTATCGAGCCGCTGCCGGGCCATCGTCTAGGCTTCCAAAGTTTCCGTGGCCGTCTATCAGTGGAACACGAAGTGAAAACGGTTGCGCCATGCGCACCAAGGCGTCATAAATTGCGCTGTCGCCGTGGGGGTGCAGCTTGCCCATTACATCGCCAACAACACGTGCAGATTTAACGTGACCGCGATCTGGGCGAAGGCCCATTTCACCCATTTGATAAACAATGCGACGGTGAACCGGCTTTAGGCCATCGCGGGCGTCAGGCAATGCGCGAGCATAAATAACCGAGTAGGAGTATTCGAGGAATGAATCCTGCATCTCCGTAGAAACATCGATATCGACGATGCGTTCTTCGCTCGAAATTTCTTTACTCATTAGCTCTCTAGGCGCTTGGATGCCAGTGTGGCAGACTTGCTCTGATGCCTACGATGCTACCTTCGGTTCCAAAATCTCTCGGGAGGCTATCCGATGTGTTCGTCTCTGCACTCGGGGCCATCACTGGGGTCGACAACCGTCTCAAACTAAAGCGAGTCAAGCGCGCCTGTGTAATTTTGGTTGATGGCTTGGGCACTAAAAATCTTGAATTTCGTGCCGGGCATGCACCGCATCTGATCAACGCCCTTAAACAAGGCCAATCAATTCACTGCGGATTTCCTTCAACCACAGCAACGAGCATTTCAAGTTTCGCAACCGGGGCAGCCGCAGGTTTGCATGGCATGGTGGGCTATCAGGTATTTGATCGCCATAGCCAGAAACCACTGAACCTTTTGACCGGACTGGGTGGCGATCAGCCAGCTCGCACTTGGCAGAGTCAGTCAACCGTCACAGAGGCTGCAATCGAAGCTGGTGTGCCGGTTTTTGTTGTTGGCCCGCCAGAATATGAAGGGTCGCCATTCAGTGAGGCCACTATGCCTTCGGCAACCTATATCGGGGCAAAAAGTTTTGACGAGCGTGTTTCGGCCACGCAAAAATTGCTGCGTACGAATTCCACTGCCTTGGTCTACTTATATTTTCCAGAGCTCGATCAACGAGCCCACGCTTTCGGCAGTAAGTCTGTTGAGTGGTTAGAAAAACTCGAAGATCTTGACGCCGCAGTGAAACAGTTGACTGCCGAGTTACCAAAAGATGCTGGTGTTTTGCTCACCGCCGATCACGGAATCATTGATGTGCGCCACGACCGACAGATTTATTTAGATGAGCATCGCGACCTATTGCCAGGTTTGATCTCTGTTGGCGGAGACCCTCGAGTGTTGTTTCTTTACTTCGAATCGGTGCCAACTGAAAACCAGCTCGAGCAGTTGCAAACCGCGCTTGGCTCTCGAGTGATTGTGGCTGCCAAGCAGCGAGTAATTGACGCTGGCTGGTACGGAGAAATCACCGAGACGAATGCGACGCGATTGCCGGATGTATTTCTGATTGCCAACGGTGAGGCTGCGCTTTATCACCGTGATTTTGCAAAGACCAAAAGCATGCAAATGATTGGGCAGCACGGGGCGCTTTCGACAGAGGAATTAACTATTCCGCTGTTGCGATTCGCAGCGTTTGCTTAGTCGTCGGCTTTGGTGCCAAAGACGATTTCATCCCAACTAGGCATGCTTGCTCGACCCTTTTTAGCCGGCGCAGATGCTGGCGCTTCGGCAGGAGTTTCGGCAACCGGCTCGCTAACCACAGGTGCGGGTTCTGCAGCCTTCACAGGTTCGATCACCTGAGTATCTTCGACTGCAACCTTTGCTTCGGATTCTTCACGTTCGGTGCGCTTGCGGCGGAGTGCTTCAAGCAAATCGGCTGTGGCGCTCAACGGTTCACTCGGAGTCACGTCGGCAACCGGCTTTGCAGCTGCCACAGGTGCAGGTTGAACAATCGGAGTGATGCTTACAACTGGAGCGATTGGCGCCTCAACCTCAACTTGGGCAGCCGGCTCTTCAACTTTTGGCACCAAGTGTGCGAATGCTGCTGGCGTAGACGGAATAACTTCGGTTACCGCTTCACTCGTACTTGCGTCTACCGGGCGAAGCTTCGGAATTGGAATTGAGCCAATTTCTTCATGTGCTGACAATGAAATTGCAGCTTCGTTCTCTGGCGACAAAGCCAAAGCGCGTTGATCAAAAGCCCAAGTAGCAACTGCCTCGGTGCCATTTATTTTGTATGCCACGGATACATGCCACCCACCAGTTTCGCTGCGGCGGGCAATCCAAGTGATGTCACTGGCACCACTCGCAGCCAAGCGGTTGGCAACGAGTTCGCCAAATTCAATTTGGTGAGTTGCGGTGTAGCGGTCACCGGCGGTGGTCACTCGAACCGAGAGGGCACTTTCAATAATGTGTTCAAGTTCGGCAATAACCGGCGCAGCAAATTTCTCTACGAAAGCCCAGGTGGCGCCAGAAAGTTTGACTAGTTCATCTATGGTGGTTCCCACTCGCACAGCATCTTGAATTTGACGCGGGGTCATAGTGAGGTCGTCTAAGGCTTGAGGGGCTTCGCGCTTTACCGCCGAGCGAACAGAATCGTCAATCAACAGACGAAACTTTTGACCGCCGTTGGCTTCGACCACCAAATAGTCGCCGTCGGTTTCAATCAATCGAATGTCGTCCATGCCAACCTCCCTTTGAGAGAAGTTTGCCATTCAGTTCACGAAATGTTCGTTTAGACCCAAGGCGTGCCGTTTGTGATCTGGAAAAGATTTCTGATTATAATCGGCGTTGCAGGTTTGCTATTAGGCAGATTTTGTTGCACACTATGCACGCCTATTGAACAAAGCGAGAGGGCAGCCACATGGCCACCGACTACGACGCACCTAGAAAGTCTGACGACGATTCAGAATCGATCGAGGCAATCAAGGAGCGAATTCCTGACAAGCTATCTGGTGTTGTCGACGTAGACGAAGAGCACGGCGAAGGCTTTGCTATTCCAGACGTAGTTTCTGAAGACCTAGATGTTTTGGTTTTGCCGCCGCAAGACGACGAATTCACCTGTTCTGAATGCTTCATCGTGAAGCACCACTCTTTGCTGTCTCCGCGCAAAGGCAAGCACGGCAAAGTTTGCATCGAGTGCGACAGCTAAACCTCTAAAAAAGGTTTATTTGGCCCGCTTATTTAGCAGGGCAGCTACATATTCGGCCTGATGGCTTGAGAACAACCAGTATGGCGTCGGGTCATTTTTATCTTTGACGGCAACTTTCACCATGGTTGATACGCCCATTTGAAATCTAATAAACGCCCGGATATCTAATTTCGGCCCGCGTTCAGCGAAAGCCTCACGCTTGGCGATAAATTCAGCTTTTCCCAGCTGCTTCAAGGGAATATGAGCCTTGCCAACACGTAATTGCTGGGCATCCAGGTCAATCACGGGGGAGTTGACCACCATCGCGGTGCCGGCACCAATTGCCAGCAGGGAACCAATCACTAATCCGAGGGTTTGATTGATCATTGCCAGGGTGAGCCAGCCAGTTGGTGGCAATAACAGCAGGGGCAAAAAGCTGGCGAAACTGGGCAAAACCCGCTCGTGGTAGGTGGTGCTCTTAGTCTCTGGGCTCACCGTTCTAGATTACGCTCTTACCGTGAACAACCAAGTGCCTGTGCTGATCGTCTGCCATGACGAATTTTTGCCGCTTTATGCCCAACCGGGCGATGCCGGTGCCGACCTTCGTTCAACAGAAGCGGCAGTGTTGCCCGCTGGTGAAAGAAAACTTTTGCCAACCGGAGTTTCGATTGCATTGCCTGCAGGTTTTGTTGGATTGGTTCACCCGCGTTCAGGTTTGGCCGCAAAACACGGCATCACAGTGCTCAACGCGCCAGGCACGGTTGACGCGGGTTACCGCGGCGAGATTCTCGTGACACTCTTTAATAGCTCCAAAGAAGACTTCAAAATTGAAGTTGGTGACCGAATTGCGCAGTTGGTAATTCAAAAGGTTGAGGTTGCACACTTCATCCGGGTTGAAAAATTGCCAGAGAGCGATCGCGGTCAGGGTGGCTTTGGCTCCACCGGAAAGAACTAATTATGAGCAATGACCTTTATGCAGCAACCAAGTCGGCTCCGGCCGACCGTCGCAGTGGCGGCCCTTTCGACATTTCGGAAGTCTCGGACGTTTCGCCTTATATCGATTTCGGTGCACTGCGCGTTGCCGCTCGTGAAGACATGCAAATGCGCCTCGAAGTTGAAGAAGCAACCCAGCGTCTAATTGCAGTTAGCCTCGACTGGCAGGGTTCAACCCTGCAACTTCAGGCCTTTGCAGCACCGCGCACCGATGGCGTTTGGCACGAAGTGCGTGGCCAGATGAAAGATTCGATTTTGGCTCAGGGTGGAGAAGTCGAAGAACGCGTTGGTTCGCTTGGGCCAGAGCTACTCGCCAAGATTCCACTGCTCGACGAGCATGGCAACAAATCAGGTTTTAGATTGGCTCGCTTCATCGGCGTGGATGGCCCAAAGTGGTTCCTTCGCGGAGTAGTAGGGGGCGCGGCTCTAACCGACGCCCGCGCTGGCGCTGACATCGACGACTTGTTCCGTTCGGTAATCGTGGTTCGTGGTGATGTGCCAATGCCGCCAAAAGACTTGTTGACCCTCACTTTGCCTGGTGGCACAGTGGCACCGCCAAGGTCAATCTAGTGACTGAAAACGAACCAGCCCCAAAGCAGCCAAGCGCAAAATCGGCAGCTGCAAAACTTGGCCTTTCAATTCACGATGATGAAGGCAATCTTTCGCTAACCAAGCAATCGGTGCTTGGTGCCGTAGGTGGTTGGCTAGGCATCATTGAGTCGATTTTGCCGGCCACACTATTCGTAACCGTGCTGTCGATCACCAAGCAGGTTGTGCCCGCCGTAATCGTTGCGGTGTCGGCATCCGTGGCGTTCTTGATTTTGCAGATCGTGCGCAAAAAACCACTCACCAATGCCATTGCGGGCGCGGTGGGCATTGCCATATCGGCTTTTTTGCCACTTCGTGATGGCGGTCAACCTGCCGATTACTTTGTGCAGGGCTTCTTTACGAACCTCGGATACGGCTCGGTTTTGTTGATTTCGATGGCTGTGCGCTGGCCAATTATCGGTGTCTTGATTGGATTTCTAACCGGCGAGGGCTCTAGCTGGCGCAAAGATAAGGCGCAGATGCGTCGTTTTCAGGCTGCCACCGGAGTTTGGGTGGGTTTATTTGCTGCGCGACTAGTTGTGCAGTTGCCACTGTATTTCTCCCACCAAACCGAGTTGCTCGGCATTTTTAGAATCGCCATGGGAATACCGCTCTATGCACTTTGCCTGTGGCTCACCTGGTTGCTCACCAGAGCGATAATTCTGGCCCGTCGTTAGTGGTATTTTGGTAGGGCAACGTTGCCACCAGTTAGGAAATGAGACACATGTCTAAAGTCAACAGTTTCGCTTCATCCGACATCCTGAAGGTTGGCTCGAAAGAGTACCGAATCTTCAAGCTGGACTCGGTTGACTCAAAGACTTTGCCTTACAGCCTCAAGGTTCTTCTGGAGAACCTGCTTCGCACCGAAGATGGCGCAAACATCACCGCAGAGCACATCAACGCATTGGTCAACTGGGATCCAAGCGTTGAGCCAGACGTTGAAATTCAATTCACTCCTGCTCGCGTAATCATGCAGGACTTCACCGGTGTGCCTTGTGTCGTTGACCTTGCCACCATGCGTGAAGCAGTTGCCGAACTTGGCGGCGACCCAAAGCGCATCAACCCGCTTGCACCAGCAGAACTTGTTATTGACCACTCTGTTCAAATTGACGTTGCCGGTTCTGCGGATGCCTTCGAGCGCAACGTTGAGTTTGAATATAACCGCAACGGCGAGCGCTACCAGTTCTTGCGTTGGGGCCAAACCGCTTTTGACGACTTCAAGGTTGTTCCACCTGGCACCGGAATTGTGCACCAGGTAAACATCGAATACCTAGCTCGCGTTGTTATGGCACGCGAAGTGAACGGCGAACTCCAGGCTTACCCAGACAGCTGCGTGGGCACCGACTCGCACACCACCATGGTTAACGGTCTTGGTGTTCTTGGTTGGGGTGTTGGTGGCATCGAGGCCGAGGCAGCAATGCTTGGCCAGCCAGTTTCAATGTTGATTCCAAAAGTTGTTGGTTTCAAGCTAACCGGTTCAATCGCAACTGGAGTTACCGCTACCGACGTTGTTTTGACCATCACCGAAATGTTGCGCAAGCACGGCGTGGTTGGCAAGTTCGTTGAGTTCTATGGCGCCGGTGTTTCATCTGTTCCACTTGCTAACCGTGCAACCATCGGAAACATGAGCCCAGAGTTTGGTTCAACCGCTGCAATGTTCCCAATTGACGATGTCACTTTGGATTACTTGCGTATCACCGGTCGCTCACAGGAGCAGATCGATTTGGTTGAGGCGTACACCAAGGCCCAGGGCCTATGGCACGACCCAAGCATCGAGCCTCGCTTCAGCGAATACCTTGAGCTAGACCTTTCAACCGTTGTTCCTTCAATCGCCGGACCTAAGCGCCCGCAAGACCGCATTGTCTTGAGCAAGGCGAAAGAAGCTTTCGAGCAGATCATCCCAAGCTATTCAGCACAGGTCTCAAAGCCAACTGCTGTGAAGGGCCAGGAGTTCGCGCTCGACAACGGTCACGTTGCAATTGCTTCGATCACCTCATGCACCAACACATCAAACCCATCTGTAATGCTCGCTGCCGGTTTGGTTGCTCGCAAGGCAGTGGCCAAGGGCTTGAATGCAAAGCCTTGGGTTAAGACTTCGTTGGCACCTGGTTCAAAAGTTGTAACCGAGTACTACAACAAGGCTGGTTTGACTAAGGACCTTGACGCTCTTGGTTTCAACTTGGTTGGTTATGGTTGCGCAACGTGCATCGGTAACTCGGGCCCGTTGTCAGATGAAATTTCTGAAGCCATTAACCAAAACGATCTCGCTGTAACTGCGGTGCTTTCAGGTAACCGCAACTTCGAAGGTCGCATCAGCCCAGACGTGAAGATGAACTATTTGGCTTCACCTCCGTTGGTAATTGCATATGCACTTGCCGGCACCATGGACTTCGACTTTGAGAATGACTCACTTGGTGAAGGTTCAGACGGTGAGCCGGTTTACCTTCGCGACATTTGGCCAACCGCCGAAGAAGTGCAGAAGACCATCGATGAGTCAATCAACTCAGAAATGTTTAAGACTCAGTACGCTGGGGTATTCGACGGCGACGAGCGCTGGAAGGCACTGCCAACACCCGAGGGTGCCGTTTTCGAGTGGGATGCAAAGTCAACCTACGTGCGCAAACCGCCTTACTTCGAAGGCATGAAGAAGACCCCGGATGCGGTTCGCAACATCACCGGTGCTCGCGTGCTTGCCAAACTTGGTGACTCAGTTACCACCGACCACATCAGCCCAGCTGGTTCAATCAAGGCAGATTCACCTGCAGGTCAGTACTTGACCGAACACGGCATCTCTCGCGTTGACTTCAACAGCTACGGCTCACGTCGCGGAAACCACGAAGTAATGATTCGCGGAACCTTTGCGAACATTCGCTTGAAGAACCAACTTCTTGATGGGGTAGAGGGTGGTTTCACTCGCGACTTCACCAAGGATGATGCGCCGCAATCATTCATCTATGACGCATCTAGCAACTACCAAGCTGCCGGTATTCCACTGGTAATTCTTGGTGGCAAGGAATACGGTTCAGGTTCATCACGTGACTGGGCTGCAAAGGGCACCAGCTTGCTTGGTGTTCGCGCAGTTATCACCGAGAGCTTTGAGCGCATTCACCGCAGCAACTTGATTGGAATGGGTGTTCTGCCTTTGCAGTTCCCGGCTGGTCAAAACGCTGCTTCTCTGGGCCTTGATGGCACTGAGGAATTTGATTTCACCGGAGTTGACGAACTAAACAACGGCACCACACCTAAGACAGTGCACGTAGTTGCAAAGCCTTCGGCGCACTCAGCAGCTGGCAAGCCAGTGGTTGAGTTTGACGCGGTTGTTCGCATCGACACCCCCGGAGAAGCCGACTACTACCGCAACGGTGGAATTCTTCAGTACGTGCTTCGCAGTTTGGTTAATTAGGCAGAAATACCTTCGGGGTATTTCTGGTTCAACATCGCATGACTCTTCTAGAGGGAATCAAAGGTCCGAGGGACCTCGATTCGCTGAGCGCTGAGCAACTAAAAACCCTTTGCGGTGAAATTCGCGAATCCTTGGTTCGGTCGGTTGCAAAAACCGGCGGACACCTTGGCCCGAACCTAGGCGTGGTTGAAACCACGGTAGCCATTCACCGAGTGTTTCACTCGCCAACCGACGCCATCATTTTTGACACCGGTCATCAGTCCTATGTGCACAAGATGCTCACTGGCCGAAGTGACCTGAGCACTCTTCGTCAAAAGGATGGTCTAGCTGGTTATCCGCAGCGATCTGAATCTGTGCACGACATTGTTGAAAGCTCGCACGCGTCTTCTTCAATTTCTTGGGCCGACGGCATTGCAAAGGCGTTCAAACTCACCGATCAAATCGATCGCTACGTGGTTGCGGTTGTTGGTGACGGAGCACTCACCGGTGGAATGACCTGGGAAGCGCTAAACAACATTTCTGATGACAACGATCGTCGACTAGTAATTGTGGTCAACGACAACGGTCGTTCGTACGCCCCAACCATCGGTGGTCTCGCAAAATATTTGAACGGCGTTCGCACCGATCACAACTACCGTCGCCTATACCGACTGAGCAAGAAGTTGTTCTATAAGTTTGGCCTGCTTGGACGTTTGATTTACTCTGCAGCTCGAGGCGCCGGCAAGGGTTTGTTGGCTACTTTTGCACCGCGTGGATTGTTTCCAAACCTAGACATTAAATACATCGGCCCAATCGATGGCCACGACATCGTGGCAATGGAGCAAGCTTTGCAACAGGCCCGCAAATATGCGAGCCCGGTAATCGTGCATGCAATCACCACCAAGGGCAAAGGCTTTAACCCTGCGATTCTTAATGAAGATGACCAGTTCCACGCCGTGGGCAAGATTGATCCAGAAACAGGCGAGGCTCTAGACAGTAATCCAGCACAAACTTGGACAGATGTTTTTGGCGATGAGATTGTAAAAATTGCCGATAGTCGCAAAGACATCATTGGCATCACTGGCGCGATGTTGCGCCCAGTTGGTCTAGACAAGTTCGCTGATAAATACCCTGATCGTGTTTTCGACGTGGGCATCGCCGAGCAGCACGCCGTCACTTCGGCAGCGGGTATGGCATTTGGTGGGTTGCACCCGGTAGTTGCGCTGTATGCAACATTTGTGAACCGAGCATTCGACCAGGTTCTGATGGATGTTGCACTGCACAAAGCTGGCGTAACTTTTGTGCTTGATCGCGCCGGCGTGACCGGCCCCGACGGTGCAAGTCACCACGGCATGTGGGATTTGAGCTTGTTGCAAATTGTTCCTGGTATTCGCATCAGTGCGCCGCGCGATGCCGCTCGCTTGCGCGAAGAATTAAACGAAGCGGTGGCCGTGCAGAACGCCCCAACCGTGGTTCGTTTTTCTAAGGGAACAGCTGCTGGTGAAATTGTTGCCGTGCGCCGAACCGCTGACGGTGTTGACGTGTTGCGTGATGCACCGGCTAAGGATGTGCTGGTGCTAACCGTTGGACCAATGGCTTCAATTGGTTTGCAAGTTGCCGAATTGCTGGCAGCGCAGGGCATCGGCGCCACTGTGATTGACCCGCGTTGGGTTGTGCCTGTGCCTAAGTCAGTAATCGAACTTGCCAAGCAGCACCGCTTGGTGGTGACCATCGAGGATGGCATCAAGGTTGGTGGCATTGGCACTCGAGTGCGTCAAGACATGCGCGAAGCTCAGGTTGATACCGCGTTGAACGAAATCGGCTTGCCTGATGAATTCTTGGAACACGCTACCCGCAATGAGATTTTTGAGCGAGTTGGACTAACGGCTCAAACAATTGCTCGAGACATTGTTGCGCAAGTGGTTGGCTCTAAAGTGCCACACGCAAGACCGCTGGCCGAAAACCCAACTATTGAGGTTCGTCGGTAGATTTTTGCAGCGCCCCATAAATCACGGGCGCAGTTAACGTGGCTTGCCAATTTCTGGCGCCGGCAGCAACCAGAGCTTTTTCAATTTCTTCAGTGGTCAATGGCTCCGGTGGCAACCAGCAGATTTGACGAACATAATCTGGGGTAATCAAATTTTCGATTGGCAGTTCAAGCACTTCTGCTTGAGTGGTGAGGGCCGCTCGCACGGCCTTTAGTCGAGCATCGGCCTCGGGATACTTATTTGGCCAAATGCGGTGGTTTGGAATTCCAACGATTGGTAGCTTCACCGGCGGCATGTCGCGATCCTTCAAACCCACCTGCAGGGCTTCCCACCAGGTATCTAGGTAGCTGCGGCTTGCGCGACCAACGAAAGCCTTATCCGAAGCAAGTTCGGGTTTGGTTTTTGGTGGGTTCTTTGCAAGGTGAGTGAACGAAGTGTCGGGCACCAAACGGCCTGGAGCCACATCAAGTTTTTCGGCGAGCGCTTCGCGGGCAGTCCAAAGTGCACGAGCAATTGCCATGCCGCGAGTGTCTTTGACTTCGTGAATGCCAGTGAGGCCTCGCCAGCGATCGATCTTTGGCGGCTTTGGTTGCATGTTGGCAACTGCCGCAAATTCTTCGGCAGCCCAATCAAGCTTGTTTTTCTCAGTAAGCAATGCAAGCATTTGTTCACGCAATTCGAAGAGCACGTCAACATCCAATGCTGCATAGGTTAGCCAGTCATCATGAAGTGGGCGAGTGCTCCAGTCAACAGCAGAGTGCTCTTTCGCGAGTTTTACACCCATAAGTTGTTCGGTCACAGCACCCAAACCCACGCGCGCTAATCCTGCAATACGTGAGCCAAGTTCGGTGTCGAAAAGTTTTGTTGGAGTGATCCCCAATTCACGCAAACAAGGAATGTCCTGGCTGGCAGCGTGCAAAATCCACTCGTCTGTGGCAAGCAAATTCGCTAGTTCGGCAAACGCTGCAACATCGTGATTTGGTGAAATGGCAATTGGGTCAATCAAATAAATAGGTGATCCAAGTCGATAGGCCTGAATCAAATATGCTCGCTGAGAATATTTGAAACCCGAAGCACGTTCGGCGTCTAGAGCAAATGGCCCACTTAGTTTTGCCAGTGTTGCGACTGCGTCAGCCAATGACTCTGCGGTGTCTACAAATACAACTTCGACACGTGGTTTTGCCAGAAGAGGTAATTCGATAATTTCTTCACTCATCGGTTTTGATTCAAACCAATCGCAGTTACCCCGGCTGGCAAATTAGGGAACCCCGACATGATGCAAACCAAGTCTTGCCAGGCCTCAAGATGGGCGGCGGCATCGGTGTTGGTTGGAGACCAGGATGCTCTGATTTCAAGTTCTGCGTGATCGCTTTGGCCGCTCAGCGAGCCATAGCCAGAAGAGATTATTCGGGTGGCGGTGCCGGCAGCCGCGGTGTTTGAGGCCGAGCGATTTGCAAGTGCCTCGGTGAGCCAGGCCCAGGCAACATCAGATATTTGCTCATCGGCGCCAATGTTTGTTTCAAGTGGAGACTTGGCGAAACAAATCACGCGAAAGCGAGAGTTCCAGGCCTCAGGTTCGTTCGGCTCCCACAGTAAAACAAAGCGGCCGGTTCCAGCATCCGAGGCGACATCGTTTGTGTCGGCGTCAACATTCGCGGAGAACGCAATTGCATGGGTGGCCAGCTTGCTTGGGGCATCGATTTGCTCGAGCAGCAGTTCTTCGCGAACCGTTGCCGACCGCAGCGAATCGAGCGCCAACCGAAATTCGGCTGATGCGTTTGCTGGGTTCTCAAACTCGATCATCGAAGATAAGGCTAAATGGCGCTGGGTCTGGCCCCCAGTTGCCACGCCGTTTAGCACTTGCGCCAGCGGGTGAGCAGATTCTTGCCCACGGGCTCTGTTGCTTCGAGTTGCCATGCATCTGAAAAACCCAAAGCCTGCTGCACCTTTTTTGGGTCAGCCTCGGATGGCTCCTCGCCGACGATGGTGAGCCAAAGTGTGGCTGGTTGCGAGGTTTGCTCGATGTGTTTTAACAGCTGGGGGCCACCCTCGTAAAAGAAAATTTTATGACCATCAATTTTGAGGCGTTCGGTAAGTTCGTCAAAGATTGGCGGTGCGAAATGCAACACTGTGCCTAGTTGAGTATTTGAAACATCGCCAGAAGCACTAAGTATGTAAATGGGTGCATAGGAAACCTTGGTGTATTTCTCATTGCGCACAGTTGCGCCAGTGGTGACGATTGCATCGGCTGACTTTCGCAATCGCAAAAATAGTTCGCGATCTGCGTCGTTCGAAATCTGCCCAGAGCTGCCGGTGGCATCAACGTAGTTGCCAGCCCAATCGGTCACAAACATTGCGTTCCAGCCGGGCGCTAACTGCACAGGTGATTTGCTCTGGGTTGAGGTCAAGTGGCTATGCTCGCTTTTCGCGCACCTGGCGTTTGATTCTGCCAAGCATGGCTCGCATTCCACGCATGCGCAGTGGTGAAACCGCCTCGGCTAGGCCAATGCGTGAAGGAAAATCATCATCTACGCCAAGAACCTCGTCGGCGCTGTGGCCATCCAAAGCTTCTTGCAAAATGCTGGCAAACCCGCGGGTAGTTGGTGCCTCTGCAGGTGCGGTGAAAAACAGGTGCACCTTGTCGCTGGCGTCAACCTCGACAAATAGAAACACCGGGGACTGGCATTCTTCGACCCGTTCAAGCAGGTCAGGGTGATCTGCGTAGCGCTCTGGAAGTTCAGGAAGTTTCTCGGAAAACTCGAGAAGAAGACTCAAGCGATCTTTAATTCCGATTGCATTGAAATCTTCGATCAGCTCTTCGATTGAGTTATTTGCTGTGCTCAAAATTAAGCCACTGCAGGAGCCACGCCTGGCTCGATGCCCTTCACAATCGGAACGCCCACCAAGCTGCCCCACTCGGTCCATGAACCGTCGTAGTTGCGCACGTTGGTGAAGCCCAACAAGAAGTTGAGGGCAAACCAGGTGTGGCTCGAACGCTCACCAATTCGGCAGTAGGCAATCACGTTGTCACCAGGCTTCAGCCCGGCTTCGCCAAGATAAATGGCTTCGAGCTCGGCGCGTGATTTAAATGCGTGATCTTCGCCAACCGCGCGTGACCACGGCACTGATTTTGCACTTGGGATGTGCCCGCCGCGCAATGCACCTTCGTCGGGATATGCCGGCATGTGGGTGCGCTCGCCGGTGTATTCCTCAGTTGAACGAACATCGATCATTGGGTTGCCAAAGTGCTTCAAAATGTCATCGCGGAACGCGCGGTATTGAGAGTCATTGCGCTTTACCACTGGGTAGTCAGCAAGGGTAATGGTCGGCTCTTCTTTGGTAAGTTCGCGTCCTTCGGCAATCCACTTGTCGCGGCCGCCATCCAAGAGGCGCACATCTTCGTGGCCAAACAGTTTGAAGACCCACAGTGCATAAGAACTCCACCAGTTGCTCTTGTCGCCATAGAGCACCACGGTGGTGTCTCGTGAAATTCCTTTGCTTGAGAGCAGCTGGGCGAAAGCTTCGTCAGAGACATAGTCGCGGGTGACTGGGTCGTTTAGGTCGGTGTGCCAGTCAATTTTGACCGAAGTGGCAATGTGGCCGGTTTCGTAAAGAAGCACATCTTCGTCAGATTCAACAACTACAAGGCCTTCGCGGCCAAGATTGGCAGCGAGCCATTCGGTTGAAACTAGTACTTCTGGGTGGGCGTAGTCAGCGAATTTCGGATTTGAATCGAACTCGATAGTCATCTGCGGGGTCGCCACTTTCTGGTTGATTAGACTGCTTGTATCTCTGATAAGCCTATTTCGCGCACTAGGCATTCCCAAACGCAAGGTAACAATTGGCCATCGACACCAGCAAATACGGCTCACTGATAGCTCACAACCCAAAGAGTTCCGTCTCTGAGTTGTTGGCCGACTTAGTGCCCCCTCGTGAATTTGTTGGAGCAAGTTTTGAAACTTATAAACCGCACGCTGAGTTTGATAGCCAAGCCAAGGCCATGCTCAAGGCACAGAAATTTGCCAGCGGCAAGACAGAGCGCAAACTTTTCGGCAAGTCTGCACCGGTTGCTGCCGGCATTTACCTGGACGGTGGCTTCGGAGTTGGTAAAACTCACTTACTGGCATCAATTTGGCATGCCTTCAAAGGGCCAAAAGCCTTCGGCAGTTTTATCGCTTACACAAGTTTGATTGGTGCTTTGGGTTTTGCTCAGGCAGTTACCGCGTTGGCAAAATTCGAACTAATTTGCATCGATGAGTTTGAGCTCGATGATCCGGGCGACACAATGATGATGTCTCGATTGTTGAACGAACTTGAAGCCAAGGGAGTGCGTTTCGCCGCAACTTCCAACACTCCGCCCAACGCACTTGGTGAAGGACGTTTCGCGGCTTCGGATTTTCAGCGCGAAATTCACGGCATTTCAGACCGGTTCGACATGTTGCGCATCGACGGCGAGGACTATCGCCATCGCCCAGTGGATTTCGAAAGTCGCCCCCTAACTGAGGCCCAACTCGAAGAGTGGCTGCAGCAGGGTGACGTATCAAATACCACCGTGGATGATTTCGAACGTTTTTTGATGCACCTTTCGACCATTCACCCTTCACGCTATGGCCGCCTGCTTCAGGGGGTCAATCGCGTTGCCTTCAAGCACGTTTACCAACTCAACGACCAGGTCGATGCCTTACGTTTTGTGGCATTTGTAGACCGCGCCTACGAGGCTCAAATTCACATGCGTGGCACCGGTACCTCGCTGACCGACGTGTTCTCGCCGGAGTACCTGGGCGGCGGTTTCAGAAAAAAGTATCTGCGTGCGGTATCTCGCCTTGGCGCCATGACTGTATAGTGGCCAATTTTAACGTTTTACAAACACGAAACATTTCGGGTGTCGAACTGAAACTTTGGTACCGCAAACTCTCTCTATAGCCAACACGCGGTTGGCTTCGATTTGTTTTCTTAGAGAGAGGTAAACAAATGGATCAGGGAAACACCGCCTTTGTTCTAATTTCAGCAGCCCTTGTGTTGCTAATGACCCCCGGCCTTGCATTCTTCTATGGAGGAATGGTTAAGGCCAAGAGCGTTGTCAGCATGATGATGCTCAGCTTCGGATCACTCGGTCTAATCGCAGTGCTTTGGGTGCTCTACGGCTATGCCATTTCATTCTCAAACGGTGGCACATCCACCTTCGTTGGAGTCGATGGCTGGTTCGGTATCGATACGTCCTTCCTAGGCCTTTCGGCTCAGGTGGCCGATGCAGCAGCTCCGGCCGGTGCGTTCCCAACCATGGCGTTCGTAGCCTTCCAGGCCACATTCGCAATCATCACCGTGGCTCTTATTTCGGGTGCTATCGCAGACCGTGCCAAGTTTGGCGGCTGGATGGTTTTCGCAGGCCTCTGGGCAACCATCGTTTACTTCCCGGTTGCAAACTGGGTGTTCAACTTCACCCTTGCCGACGGCAAAGTTGTCGATGGCGGCTGGATCGTTTACGGCCTTGGCGTTATCGACTTCGCTGGTGGAACCGCGGTTCACATCAACGCAGGTGCCGCGGGTCTAGCTCTAGCTATTGTTCTTGGCAAGCGCTTCGGCTTCAGCAAGGGCATCACCCAGCCTCACAACGTGCCACTTACTTTGCTAGGTGTTGCACTGCTTTGGTTCGGTTGGTTCGGCTTCAACGCGGGTTCAGAACTTGCAGCTGATGGCATTGCGTCAATCGCGTTCATCAACACGCTGGCCGCACCTGCAGCAGCGATGCTCGGTTGGATTCTGGTTGAGAAGATCAAGCACGGCAAGGCAACTTCAATTGGTGCCGGTTCTGGTGCCGTAGCTGGTTTGGTAGCGATTACCCCAGCCTGTGCGTCACTAGATCCAGTTTGGGCAATCGTGCTTGGCCTTGTTGCCGGTATGTTGTGTGCACTTGCGATTGACTTGAAGTTTGCACTTGGCTTCGATGACTCACTTGACGTAGTTGGCATCCACCTAGTTGGTGGAATCGTTGGAACCCTTTACATCGGTATCTTCGGAAACGGTGTGGGTGCAGCGTTTGGTTTCGGCTGGCACCAATTCGCAATGCAGGCACTTGGTGCAGTTGCGGTTCTGGTTTACAGCTTCGTAATGGCTTTGATCATTGGTTTCATTGTTGAAAAGACAATTGGATTCCGAGTCAAGGCTCAAGACGAAATTGCAGGCATCGACACCGTAGTTCACGGTGAAGAGGCTTATGCATTCGGTGCAGACCGCGGCTAACTAAAAAAGTATTAGCCAAGGGGAGAGGTCCGTAAGGGCCTCTCCTTTTGGTGCGTTCAAAAGAAAGGCAATTCATGGTTCATCAAAACACCACGATGTTCTTAATCATCTGCTCGGCGTTAGTTCTCTTTATGACGCCGGGTTTGGCGTTTTTTTATGGCGGCTTGGTGCGTGCGTCAAGCGTCGTATCAATGATGATGATGAGTTTCGGTTCACTCGGCCTAGTTGGCATGATGTGGGTTGTCTTTGGTTATGCCATGACGTTTCACTCATCGGGTCAAGGAAATTTCTTAGGTATTGATGGCGTGGTTGGCATCGATCTAAACAAGTTGTTCCTAACCGATGTGGTTGCACTCGCTAAAGCTGGGGATGGCTTCGGTCTCGCTTTTGCCGGATTCCAAGGAACTTTTGCGGTCATCACCGTGGCGCTGATTTCAGGTGCAATTGCAGACCGCGCTCGTTTCGGATCATGGATGATTTTTGCTGCGATTTGGGCGACGTTGGTTTATTTTCCAGTGGCCAGTTGGGTCTTTAACTTTCAAGTTGTAAATGGAAAAATTGTTGCCGGTGGTTGGTTGGTTCACGAAGTTGGCGTGCTCGATTTTGCTGGCGGAACCGTGGTTGAAATTGCCTCTGGCGCCTCTGCTTTGGCCCTGGCCCTTGTGCTCGGCAAACGCTTTGGTTTTACCAAGGGAATGCACGCTCCACATAATGTGCCGCTCACACTTATTGGCGCAGCAATTCTTTGGTTTGGTTGGTTCGGCTTTAACGCGGGTTCTGAACTTGCCGCGGATGGCATTGCCTCGCTTGCGTTCATCAACACTCTCGCTGCTCCGGTTGGCGCGATGATCAGTTGGGTCGTCTACGAGAAGCTCGTTCACGGCAAGCCAACCTCGGTAGGCGCCGGCTCTGGAGCCATCGCAGGCCTCGTGGCGATTACGCCATCCTGTGCATATTTGGAGCCGATTTGGGCGCTGCTGCTGGGCCTAATCGTTGGTGTGGTTTGTGCCATGGCGATTGAACTCAAATATCGCTGGGGCTTCGATGACTCACTAGACGTGGTTGGCATTCACCTGGTGGGTGGCATTGTGGGCACGCTATACATTGGCTTGCTTGGTGACAACGTTGGATTGCTATTTGGTTTTGGTGGCGATCAGTTACTGAAGCAGCTAATTGGTGCCACCGCAGTGTTGGTCTACGCCTTCGTAATCTCTTATGCCATCGGCTGGGGTATTCAAAAAACCATCGGATTTAGAGTGACCAGCACCGATGAAATTGCTGGAGTCGACAACACCTTGCATGGCGAGAACGCGTACTCAGAGGTTGATCCACGTTGGAGTTGGAAGGGATAACGCGCCTGCGGATAAGTTTGCGAAGGTCGATAATTTCGGTTAGAGTAGCCAAGTTCTGTTTTGCAGAACATGCGGATGTGGCTCAGTTGGTAGAGCACAACCTTGCCAAGGTTGGGGTCGCGAGTTCGAATCTCGTCATCCGCTCGCAGTAGGGCGTAAGCCTCGCAAAGCATGGTGGAGTGGCTGAGCGG
>NZ_JAHEIM010000021.1 GCF_024639375.1 Rhodoluna sp. | reverse complement strand
GTTTCTCGCGTGGGTGGTTCTGCTCAAACAAAGGCAATGAAGCGTGTTGCTGGTCGTTTGCGTTTGGACTTGGCGCAATACCGCGAACTTGAAGCATTCGCTGCTTTCGGTTCTGACCTAGATGCTGCATCAAAAGCGCAGCTAGATCGCGGTGCTCGCTTGGTTGAACTTTTGAAGCAACCTCAGTACAGCCCGTTCTCAATGGCTGATGCGGTTATCTCAGTTTGGGCTGGCACCACTGGCAAGATGGACGATGTTCCGGTCGAAGACATTCGTCGATTCGAATCAGAATTCTTGGCTTACGCACATCGTGAAGTCGCTGCAGCTGTCAATGATTTGGCAAGCACAAATGTTTTGAGCGACGAAACAGTTGCAACTTTGGAAACCACCATTGCAAACTTCAAGAAGACCTTCACCACAAAAGCTGGTCACTTGCTAGTTAATGATGCTCCAGTAGAAGCGCTAAATGAATCTGACATTGACCCAACCAAAATCACCAAGGTCAAGAAGTAATCGGTAGGTATTAGACATGGGTGCGCAGCTTCGGGTTTACCGCGGACGAATTAAGTCCGTAAAGGCAACCAAGAAGATTACAAAGGCAATGGAGTTGATTGCGTCTTCACGTATTGTGAAAGCGCAACAACGAGTTGCTGCATCTTTGCCATACACGAAAGCACTAGTGGCAGCAGTTTCTGCAGCCGCATCAAACTCAACAACTGCTCATCCGCTAACTGCTCATCCAGAAAAGCGAAATCGCGCAGCTGTTTGTTTGATTACTGCAGACCGTGGTTTGGCTGGCGGATATTCTTCAAATGCAATTCGCGAAGCTGAAGGTGTCAATTCATACCTTCGCGAAGAAGGTGTTGAACCACTCGCATTCTTAGTTGGCCGTAAAGGTATTTCCTTCTACAAGTTCAGAGATCGCAAGATTGCAGATTCTTGGAGCGGATTTACAGACCAACCAACATACGAAGATGCACGCAAGATTGCTGAGTCTTTGTTGAAGTCTTTCCAAACTCCAGTTGAAGAAGGCGGTGTGGACGAAATTCACTTGGTCTACACCCAATTCGAAAACATGGTTACCCAAACTCCAGTTGCAAAGCGTTTGTTGCCACTTGAAGTTGAAGAGAAGACTGAAGCAGAACATGGTGAAGCAATTCCACTTTACGATTTTGAACCAGGTGCAGCTGATGTGCTTGATTCATTGCTTCCGCAATACATAACAAATGTTGTTTGGAACGCACTGCTTTTGTCAGCTGCTTCCGAGCACGCCGCTCGCCGTCGTGCAATGAAGTCTGCAACAGACAACGCAGAAGAACTAATTAAGACTCTTACCCGTTTGGCCAACCAGGCTCGACAGGCTGAAATTACCCAAGAAATCTCTGAAATCGTCGGCGGCGCAGATGCGCTGGCGTCAGCGAAGTAAAGGAAAACAAAATGACCGCTACAAGCACTGGTCGCGTATCACGAGTCACCGGACCCGTTGTTGACGTTGAGTTCCCAGCCGAGTCAATGCCTGCGTTGTACAACGCACTCAAGGTAGAAATCAATGTTGCAGGTGAGAGCCGCACTTTGACCTTGGAAGTTGCACAACACATTGGTGACAACGTGATTCGCGCGATTTCTATGCAACCAACAGACGGTTTGACCCGTGGTGCTGCAGTAACTGACACCGGCGATGCAATCACTGTGCCAGTTGGCAACGTAACTAAAGGTCACGTTTGGAACACCTTGGGCGAGCCACTTGACGTGCCAGCATCTTCATTGGAAATCAATGAGCGCTGGGGTATCCACCGCCAAGCTCCATCATTTGATCAACTCGAATCAAAGACCGAAGTTTTCGAAACTGGTATCAAAGTTATCGACCTTCTAACCCCATATGTAAAGGGTGGAAAGATCGGTTTGTTCGGTGGTGCTGGTGTTGGTAAAACCGTTTTGATTCAGGAAATGATTTACCGCGTAGCTGAAAACTTCGGTGGTGTGTCTGTGTTCGCCGGTGTTGGTGAACGTACTCGTGAAGGTAACGACCTTTTCCTTGAAATGACTGAAACCGGTGTTATCGAAAAAACTGCACTTGTGTTCGGCCAGATGGACGAACCACCTGGAACTCGTTTGCGTGTAGCGCTTTCAGCACTAACCATGGCTGAATACTTCCGCGATGTTCAAAAGCAGGACGTGTTGTTGTTCATCGACAACATCTTCCGCTTTACTCAAGCAGGTTCTGAAGTTTCAACCCTTCTTGGACGTATGCCATCAGCTGTGGGTTACCAACCAACACTTGCTGACGAAATGGGTATGTTGCA
>NZ_JAHEIM010000006.1 GCF_024639375.1 Rhodoluna sp. | reverse complement strand
CAACGTTAACCTTGCATTCTTATTCGGTTCACAGCACGGCCCTACTTTGGCAACATGTTGAACATTTCAAAAACACTTTCGCGCACTCTGCTTGGAGCCGCTGCTGCGGTTGCCATTGCCGCTGCATCTTTTGCAGCTCCCGCTTCAGCCGAGACCACCTATGCGGTGCCTACTGCACCCGAGGTAACCTCAGCCACCGTCGTTCAAGGCGGAGTAAAAGTTACTTGGAAGGCAGCTACTGCTGAGCCAAAGGTAACTAACTACGTAATCACCGGTGGCGTTGGCTCATGCCCAGTTATCGTTCCGGCAAGTGCTCACAGCGCGGTTATCCCGGCGCTAAATAAGAACGACCTTTACATCTCTGTTCTTGCGTCAAATGCTTATGGCCTATCGCCAGCCGGCACTTGGGATGAAGCAATCACCCCAAAGACCATTGCACGCAGCACCATCAAGTCTGTTCAGGTGCTTCAACTAAGCGACTTCCACGGTGCAATCGAAACTACTTCAAGCAACATTGGCGCACCAATCTTGGCGACAGCTTTTGCTGAAGAACGCAAGAACGTTGCGGCAACCGTGACACTTTCTTCTGGTGACAACATTGGTGCTGCACCGGTTATCTCAAGCGCATTCGACGAAATGCCAACCATCGAAGAAATGAACGCAATGAAGTTTGACGCTTCTACGTTTGGTAACCACGAGCACGACAAGAACCTGACTCACCTCAAGTCGGTTATCGCTGCCTCTGACTTCAAGTGGGTAGTTAGCAACTACGACACCGTTAGCCCGCTAAAGGCAAGCGCAACAAAGTTTGCAAGCAAGTTCACCATCATCAACCGTGGTGGAGTGAAGATCGGTGTTGTTGGTATGAACACACCTGAGACCGTAGACACTACTTTCCCAGGCAACCTTGACTACGCAACTGGCAAGTCAATCAAGATTCAGGCAGGCACTGGCTCAACCGTTGCTGCAATTCAGGCAGCTAAGAAGGCTGGCGCTGACCTAGTTATTGCTTTGGACCACGAAGGTTGGACTCAGAGCTTGGCTGGCAAGGCACTTGGTGGCTTGGTTGAAGATGCAAAGGCGCTGTCAGGTGCTGCAGTGGTCTTCGGTGGCCACTCGCACCAGCAGTTCACATCAGTGATCAACGGTCGATTGACTGCAGAAGTTAAGAACGCAGGTGTTCAGTACACTCGCACTCAGATCTGTGTTGACACTGCAAAGAACCGCGTGCTTGGTTCATCAATCGACTACATCAACAAGGCCGACGTGCCTGCGACTTACAACGCTGACGCGACAGCAGATGCTATCGCGACCAAGTACAAGTCGCAGATCACTGCTAAGTACGACGTGAAGATCGGCGTTATGTCAGCAATCGCACCTCGCGGTGGTACACCTGCTGTTGAGCGTTCGAGCGAAGCTGCACTTGGTTCATATGCTGCGGATGCAGTGCGCGCCAAGTACAACACTGACCTTGTGCTTCTAAACGGTGGCGGAATTCGCGACACCTTCCCAGCGGCAACCTACAAGCCAGCCGACACAAGCCTGCGTCGCCCGGCTACTGGTTCAACTGGCCCTTACGACGTGACTCTTGGTGACGCCTATGCAGTGTTCCCATTCGGTAACTCGGTGAGCATCGCTTCTCTAACTGGAGAGGGAATCTGGGCGGCTCTTGAGAACGGTGTTTCTCAGTACCCATCAGCTGGTCGCTGGCCACAGGTGAGCGGCATCAAGTTCACCGTTGACACCACTAAGGCTGCTGGCTCTCGCATCACTGCGGTGACCAAGACCGACGGCACTGCAATTGCCAAGGACTCAAAGGTTTACTCAGTGGCAACCGTTGACTACATGGTTTACGGTGGCGACGGCTACACCCAGTTTGACCCAAGCAAGGTTTCTGTTCGTGACCTACTTGTTGACGTTTTCGCTGACGCACTGAAGAAGGATCTCGCTGCTGGCAAGACCACAGTGATGGCAACCGACGGACGCATCACCGTAATCAAGTAATCAGGACCAAGTCGCAAAGTGGCCACCCTTCGAGGTGGCCACTTTTGTTACTCCGCGAAAGTGTTTTGAGATTTCACCAAGCGCGCATAAGCGCCGTTGGCGGCAAGTAATTCTGGGTGCGTTCCGCGCTCAACGATTTCACCTTTATCCAGAACCAAAATGATGTCGGCATTGGCCACGGTTGACAAACGGTGAGCAATTGCGATGGTGGTTCGATTGGCAGTCGCAGCATCGAGAGTAGCTTGCACGATGCGTTCCGAATTGGTGTCCATGGCACTTGTTGCTTCATCCAAAATAATTACTGGCGGGTCTTTCAGAAGCACTCGCGCAATAGCAATTCTTTGTTTCTCGCCACCACTTAGTCGATAACCGCGCTCACCCACCATGGTTTCGTATCCCTTGGGAAAGCTCATAATCACATCGTGGATGTTTGCTGCTTTGGCTGCATTCTCAATTTCAGCCTGAGAGGCCGAGGGCTTGGCATAGGCGAGGTTTTCGCGAATGGTGTCATAAAACAGGTATGTCTCTTGATTCACGATTCCAATTTTTTGAATCAACTCTTCTTGATTGAGTTCTCGAACATCGGTACCGGTAAATTTCACGACCCCGCCAGTCACGTCATAAAAGCGGGGGATTAGATAACTGATTGTGGTTTTGCCAGAACCAGAGGCTCCGACAATTGCTACATATTGCCCCACTTCAACTTTGAAGCTCACGTTTTTGAGAGTTGGCTCCGTGGCGCCTTCGGTTTCAGGGTAAGCGAAAGTCACATTCTCAAATTCAAGCGTGCCGAGTAAAGCTTGGTTTATTGCTTTGGTTTCTTTTTTATTTGTAATTGAAGGTTTCAAGTCAAAATACTCAAAGATACGTGCGAATAGCGCCTGAGAGGTTTGCAGATCCAAAGAGATTTGCATCAGGTTCATCATTGGAAATAGCAGACGAGCCTGGGCAGTGGTGAAAGCAACCACCGTTCCAACCGTGATTGGTTCAACGTTGAGAATTAGGTATCCAGCGCAGAGATAAATGATTGCTGGAATAGATGACATGAACACCTGCACCAAAGCAAAAAATGTTTGACCGCTCATGGTCTGTCGCACCTGCAAACCAATTTGGTTTTTGTTTTCGGTCTCATAGCGAGAAATCTCGCTTGCTTGGCGGCCGAAGCTCTTAGCCAGCAGGATTCCACTTACACCCAAAGATTCCTGGGTGATTGACGACATCTCGCTCAGGGACTCTTGAGTTTTGCTTGCGATCTTGGCTCGCACCTGGCCAACTTTGCGCTGCAGCAGAACCATCAGCGGCAACATCACTACTGCTACGAGTGTCAATTGCCAGCTCAGCAGCAGCATGGCCACAAAGGAAGCCAACACGGTCACGGTGCTTCCCAGGATGCTGCTCATTGTGTTGCTGAGCACTCCGGCCACTCCGCCAACGTCATTTTGCAGTCGAGATTGAATCGCTCCAGTTTTGGTCTTGGTGAAAAATGCCAATTCCATGGCTTGCAGGTGGGCAAACATTCGAACGCGCAAGGAGCCCATCACCTTGTTTCCCACATTTGAGGTTAGGTAGGTTTGCCAGACGCCGAGCACAGCAGCCAACAGCCAAATACCAATCATGCTCAACACGAAAACCATCAGAAGGTTTAGTTCCGGCGTTCCCGAAGAGGGGAACAGCGCGTTATTAAAAGCTCCCTGAATCAAGAGCGGTGGAATCACCGATAGTGCCGCAGAAAGGAAAACTAAAACTGCTGTGCCAATGAGGGGCCGCTTATATGGAGCAAAGAGTTGGAAGATACGCTTCAGAAGGTTCTCAATTTTTGGAGCTGAAGCATTGCGTGCTCGAATCTGTTCTGGGTCAGTCGAGAATCTTCCCATTGGTCCGCCACCATGCATGCTCATTGTTTGAGTCTAAAACCCTGGCCAACTTGGCTAGTCA
Organism: Rhodoluna sp.; assembly: GCF_024639375.1. Classification (GTDB taxonomy): domain Bacteria; phylum Actinomycetota; class Actinomycetes; order Actinomycetales; family Microbacteriaceae; genus Rhodoluna. The sequence goes on along the minus strand of NZ_JAHEIM010000006.1, from coordinate 49,073 downwards.
AATGCGGATTCTTCGAGGTTTAGGTTGAGTAGTCTTTTGGCATGGATATTTCAAACATCAACTGGCTTGCAGTTTTCGTAGCGTCACTTTCTTCATTCGCGATTGGTGCAATCTGGTTTGGGCCAAAGACCTTTTACCCAACTTGGATAAAGGCGCAAGGGCGAGAAGTGCCAACCGAACGCATTGAAATGAGTGGTGGCGAAACCGCGCTTATGTTTGGCGGCACCTATGTTGCTGCACTAGTGCAGGTAGCTACATTAGCCATCATCATCGAGTTGGCGCGTGCAGCATCAATCACCGTTGACTGGAGCACCGGAGCCGTAATTGGATTTGCTTTCAGCGTTGGACTTGGAGCCTTTGGTTCACTTTCGCACCGCATGTTTGGCCAGGCCGACCACAAGGTATACCGATCAATCAAGGTGTGGTTGATTGAAGTGGGTCAAGACGTCTTGGCAGTTACCGTGGCCGGAATCATCCTGGGAGCCTGGTTCTAAACCAAAGAACTTAAATAAAAAAACCCCGACCACGGTCGGGGTTTTTATTGAATTACTTCTTGCAGTTGCAGCTACCGCCGCAGCATCCGTCTGACATGGAGTCTCCTTGTTTATGGAGGCGAACTATTCGTTCGTCGTTATCAGTATGCGCTTTGATTCTGTGAAATCAAGTGGGCTCGCTATGAGCGAACTTCGCCTCTTGGGCCAATTACTACGGCACCGGCAGGCACATCCTTAGTGACTACTGCATTGGCGCCAATTTTGGCGTTGTCGCCGATGGTGATTGGGCCCAGAACAACCGCGGTGGCGCCAATAATCACGCCGTTGCCGATGGTTGGGTGGCGTTTGCCGTCGGTGATTTCGCTGGCCCCAAGGGTGACACCGTGGTACAGCATCACGTCGTCGCCGATGATTGCGGTTTCGCCAATTACAACGCCCATTCCGTGGTCGATAACTACGCGGCGGCCAATTTGTGCGCCTGGGTGAATTTCAATGCCGGTCCAGAAGCGAGTCCAGAAAGCGTGGATGCGGGCGGGAATGCGCCAACCCCAACCCCAAAGCATGTGGGCCACCTGATGTGACCAGAGTGCGTGAAGACCCGGTGAAGTCAAAAACAGTTCGAACGCCGAACGGGTGGCTGGGTCGCGTTCTACGCCAGCCTTGAAGTCTTCACCGGGTCTTATCAAAGTCCCTTTAGTTTAGTCGAGGTCTGCAAGGTCCTTGTAAAGCACGGTTGAAAGGTAACGCTCACCGAATGAAGGAATGATCACAACGATCTTCTTGCCAGCAAATTCTGGGCGCTGTGCAATCTGGTTTGCGCCCCAAAGCGCCGCACCAGATGAAATACCGGCAAGGATGCCTTCTTCTGCACCCGCACGACGAGCCCACTTGATTGCTTCTTCGGTAGGCGCGTCAAGAACCTCGTCATAAACGTGCGTGTCAAGAATGTCTGGAACGAAGTTTGGGCCGATTCCCTGAATTGGGTGACCAGCAGGTGATCCACCGTTAAGAATCGGTGACGCTTCTGGCTCGATTGCGAAAACCTTGATGTCTGGGTTCTTCTCTTTTAGAACTTGCCCAACACCGGTGATGGTTCCACCAGTACCGATACCAGCAACGAGAGCTGCAACTTCACCGTTGGTGTCGTTCCAGATTTCCTGTGCAGTTGTGTGGCGGTGAATCTCTGGGTTCGCTGGGTTAGCAAACTGACGAACCAAAACAGCACCCTGAGTTGCGCCGATTTCTTCGGCCTTTGCAACTGCACCGCGCATACCTTCGGCAGCTGGCGTTAGCACTAGCTCTGCACCATATGCACGAAGCAAGGTGCGACGCTCACGGCTCATTGAATCTGGCATGGTCAAAACTACTCGGTAGCCACGAGCTGCACCAACCATTGCAAGCGCAATGCCGGTGTTGCCTGAGGTTGCCTCAACGATGGTGCCACCAGGCTTTAGTTCGCCTGACTTCTCAGCTGCGTCAACCATGGCGATGCCGATGCGGTCTTTAACGGTTGCACTTGGGTTGTAGAACTCAAGCTTGGCCAAAACCTCAGCCTTGCTGTCGATGATTCGGTTAATGCGCACCAGGGGAGTGTTTCCTACTACCTGGGTGATGTTGTCGTAAATCGCCATGAGACTTCCTTGTTTTGAGGGTTGATTACATCTGTTGCAAATATAGCCAGCCACAAACACTCGATTGAACGTGTTTCTGAGTGTTACGGCCATCGGCTAGCCTGTGAAATGTGAAGAGACTATTGCTGGGGATAAATCCGTGGTTGCCGGTCTTTGCCTTTGTAACCATGTTTCACACCATGCGCGGCAGCACCGTTGATGCCATCATTTTTGGCACCGGTACGGCCCTTTTGATTGCCGACTGGAAAAAGCTGATTCCTTGGCACATGCCAGAGCGACCGAAAGTAAGCCCTTGGGTGATCGCCGCGGTGATTGCGGTTAGCGCTTCGGTGCTGTTTTTCTCTGAGCGAGCCGGCTGGCAAGACTTCGTGCTCTTCTTTGTATTGGCTCCCGTGGCTTTGGTCATGGTCTATTACCGTGACCACGGGCCAAAGCCTTCGGCTACCAAGGTGATGAACCGCACCAAGTGGATCTGGGTCACTCTGGCCCTATTTATGGCTGTTTCGGAGCTTTTTGCCTACATTTTTGCCAACGTATATAAAGATGACACCACTTATCCGACGGTTTCGATCTTGATACACCCTTATTTAGAGTCGAACTGGGGTCGCGCAATCTTTTTGACCGTTTGGATGCTGATTGGCGTTGGCTTACTCAGAATCACTCGAGGTCGTCGCTAATGCCTCCGATTCCAGTCATTGAGTATGTCGCTGTGATCCTCATTGGGGTTGTCATTTGGTTACTCGGTCGCATTCGCCCAGATGTGATTGCACCTTTTGGTCGACTAATCGACCGCATCATGCACCACCGCAATACCCGCCTGGCCCTAATGGTGGTCTGGTGGTGGCTGGGCTGGCACTTCTTCACCGATAAATAGGGACCGTGCTCAGCGATCCGTTCTAGTCAGGTTTACTGGCACGTGCTAGGATAATCCAAAGTTTTCTCTCAATGTTGCGAGCAAAGGATTATTCATCGTGGAATACAGAGATTTTGGGCAGACTGGCTGGAAAGTCAGCGAAATTGCTTTCGGTGGTTGGCAGCTTGGCGGCACATGGGGTGAAGTCAATGACGACGATTCCGTCAAAACTCTCTTGCACGCCTATGAAAAGGGAATCAACTTTGTTGACACCGCCGAACTCTACGGGCGTGGCCGAAGCGAATCGGTGGTGGGTCGCTCTCTGAAAGAGTGGACTGGCAACAAGATTTATGTTGCCACCAAGATTCAACCTGTGCAGTGGCCAGATGCTGATGACGACAATCCTGAAATGCGCGGTCGTTACCCGAGTTGGTATTTGCGTCAGGGTGTTGATTCGGCGCTTCAGCGCCTAGGTGTTGAACGTCTAGATCTTTTGCAACTTCACTGCTGGGCCCCTGATCTGGTGCACTCGCTTGATTGGTTAGAGACTTTGAACGACCTTCGTCTCGAAGGAAAAATTGACCAAATTGGTGTTTCACTTCGTGACTACAGACCGAACGAAGGTATTGATCCAGCAAAGTTAAACCTGGTTTCATCGGTGCAGGTGATTTTCAATATGTTTGAACAACGACCTGCAACAGAAGGTTTGTTCGATGTATGTGGGCAAACCGGCACTGCAGCAATTGCAAGAGTGCCACTCGATTCCGGGGCACTCTCAGGTTTGTGGACTCAAGATACGCCAAATACCTGGTTGCCTGGCTCAGTGCCTGCAGAACTATTTGGTGGCGATCGATTTGCAAAAGTATTTGAGCGAGTAGAGCAGCTCAAAAAAATTGTTGAGCCTTACTATTCATCACTTGGTGAAGCCGCAATGCGCTATTCGCTTAGCTCGCCAAAGGTATCCACCACCATTCCAGGCATGAGCAATTCAAGAAGCGTAGACCGCAACGTTGATTACTCGGATGGTCAGGAATTTCCGGCCGAACTAATCGAAAAAATTGCGGAGTTCAACTGGCCACGCAACTACTACAAAATCAATAGCCCGGCCTAAGGAGTTTCGAATGACTGAATTTAGAAATGTGCAGGCAGAAGTTCTGCGCCCGGGTCAAATTCGTGAGGCCCTTGCCAAAAAATCTGTTGTCTATATTCCAATTGGTGCAACTGAGTTTCACCAAGAGCATCTTCCAATTGGCCTTGACACGTTGAACGCACACGGCATCACATGCCTCACTGCGTCTCGGTTCGGTGGCGTTGTGCTTCCTCCGCTATATGTTGGAACCGGAGGGGGGCACAAAACCTATCCGTGGACCATCATGATGGATGGCGAAGCTGAAATACGTTCAATTTTGATGAACACCTTGAAGCGACTCAACGATTTTGAAGTGAAGATTGCCGTCTTGTTCAGCGGACACTTTGCGCCAGAACAACTAGAGATGATCGATTCAATTGCAGCAGATTGGAACCAGGGCGCAAGCCAACTAAAGGTGCTGCCGTTAGCAATCAACATGCCTTTGGATGATGCACCAAGCCCCGACCATGCCGGCTTTTTTGAAACTACTGTTTTATCTAGATTCCAGCCTGAAACCATAGATATCAGCGCTTTGCCAAACCTGGAAGATCACCCCGCAGATGACCCAGACGGTGACCCCTACGGTCTGCACCGACATGATCCGCAACATGTGCTTTGGGGTGTCTTTGGGCCAGACCCAAGAAACTATCGCCCAGAAGACGCTAATGGTTTGGTGCTGAAAATCAGCGACAAGATAATCGCCAAGATTTCAGAAATTAGCTAAAAAAGAAAAACCCCGGGTCAAAGACTCGGGGTTTTTCTACGTCGCAACTATGCGAAGTTGGTTCCGCCGGCAACAAATTTGATTGGTAGCTTCGAGAATCCACGCACTAGTTGTTTCACCCAACGCTCTGGGAACCCTACGATGCGAATCTCATCAGATTGTTCAAGAATTACTTCAACTGCCAGACGAGCCATCAAACGCGCAAGCGGTGCACCCATACAAGCGTGAATTCCATCGCCGAAAGATGCCAACTTGGTTTGCTTTGAAAAGTCTCGGGTTAGATCAAACTCATCCGGATTTTCGAATACGCGTTCGTCGCGGTTGGCCGAGCCCTGAAGCAGCATGACTCGAGAGTTTGCAGGAATCGTAACGCCCTGAAAAACTAGTTCAGCGGTTGTTTGGCGCGAAACGTTTTGACCAGGAGTGTCATAACGAAGTACTTCTTCGATGAAGTTGGTAATCATCGATGGGTTCTCTCGAAGGAATACCTGAAGGTGCGGAAATTTGTCGAGGACTGCCACGCAGTTTGTTAGCAGTGCTGAAGGTGCATCTGTTGATGCAGAGTAGATCAAGTGGGCGAGGCCAACTACTTCGTCATCGTCAACCTTGCCTTTTTCTACCGAGGCAAGCACCTGCGTGATCACGTCTGAGACGTTTGCGTCAGCGCCAGCAGCCAACTCATCCATACGCTTTTGAACCACAGAGTGAATGTACTCTTCAGCTTCAAAGTTTGAAGTCGAAGCGTCTTCAGGAACACCCAGCTCACCGACGGTGCGCACCATTGAGCGGCTTAGGTGGTCGACTAACCAGTTAATGTCTTCTTTTGAGCCAGGCAAGCCAATTAGTCGGGTTGTTGTGGCAAATGCTAAAGGCAAAGCAAATTCGGTGGCAAAGTCACCGCCGCCATTCTTTTTCATGTCATTCAGAAGCTCTTTAGCAACAAGTCGCATTCCATCTTCTTTAGCCAGAATTTCACGCAAAGCAAACACGCGACGAACGGCTTGGCGCAAAGCGGTGTGGCGAGGAGGATCCTGAGCAACTAGGTTGCCCTTGCCGTATGAATCGTGGGTGCCATCGATGTCATTGCCAAACTTGCTCACCATGTGCTCGTGGTTCTTAAAGGCAGCCATTACGTCCTCATAGCGCGAGAGCACATAGACGCCTAGGCGTGGGCTGAAGTAAACCGGGGCCTTGTCGCGTAGTTGCTTGTATACGTCATAAGGGTGGTCGTAAATTGCGTACGAAAGTGGATCGTAGAAAATATTTGAACCTTCTGGCGGCTCAACTATCGGCGCCTTTACAGTGGTCTCCTCGGTGTCGGCATCCATGCGCATCACAATTGGCTTTGCCTCGGTTTGTGGCGTATTCGCCGAGCTCGGAAGCACGGCGCCTGAGTAAGGGCAAACCTGAGGTTGGGTCGAATCTTCATTTTGCTTCATTGCAAATACTCGCTTTCAGAACTTGTGTAAGAAACACTAGCACGTGCTAGTATCTTGTCAAGAAACTGAGCAAGTTTGCAAAGGAGCAAGTTCGATGGGGCAAAACCAAGTTCCCACTGTTGCAATTGTTGGTAGCGGCCCTTCTGGCTGCTACACAGCCCAGTTCCTGCGCAAGCGGTTCCCCGACGCCCAAATCACGATCTTTGATCGATTGCCCATGCCTTACGGTTTGGTTCGATTCGGTGTTGCTCCAGATCACGCAGGCACAAAAGCGGTGACCCAACAATTCGATCGCCTTTTTGAACGAGACGGCGTGAAGTTCGTGGGCAGTATTGAAGTAGGAAAAGATAAAAGCCTTGAAGAGCTGCGCGCTGAATTTGATGTTGTGGTCTTGGCTACCGGCTTAAGCGCAGATCGCCAACTTGGAATTCCTGGGGAAGAGAAAAATGGGGTTTATGGTTCAGGTCGAATCACCCGCCTGATAAATGGTCACCCCGACGAATCACTCGAAGGTATTCAATTGGGAGAGCGAGTAGTGATTGTAGGCCAGGGAAATGTTGCGATGGACTTGATTCGTTTGAGTCTGACTCATCCTGAGGAACTTGCTGGTGTGGGCGTTGATCGCGAAGTGGCTGATTTGATTGCTCACAGCATGTTGAAGCAAATTGATGTTGTTGGCCGGTCTGAAATTTCCGACGCAAAGTTTGATGTTGCCATGGTGAAAGAGTTGGGCAAGATTGCAGATGTGCGATTCACATCAGATGCACCAATTCTGGGCGAAGAGGGCGACCCTGAAACTCAAAAGCGCATTGACGCCATTAATACGTTGGTAGATAACTCGCCAGTCACGGCGGGTCGAGTCGTCAATTTTCACTTTGGGTGGGTGCCTTCTGAAATAAATGGCGAGCAGCACGTATCCGAGGCGATATTTACCGCCAAGCACACGGGGGAGCGAAAAGCTTTGCCAGCCGACGCAATTTACACCGCGATTGGCTTCACCGAGGCAGAAGCAGCAGCGGTTAAGCGTGACGCACACATCAGTGAGATAACTGACCTTGAGACTGGGCGACTTGCTCAGGGTCTTTACTGCGTGGGGTGGCTACGGCGCGGACCCCGAGGCACAATACCTGCAAACCGTGCCGATGCAAAAATGGTGAGCGAAGCGATCATCGAAGATTTTGAAAACAACCAACTAGAGAAAGTAACTGTTTAACCATGAGCAAAAAAGTAGTGATCCTTTTTGGTACTGAGTCAGGCAACGCAGAATTCGCCGCCGAAGACATCGCTGCAGAGATTGACGGTCGCGATTCCGAGGTTGTCGACATGACTGACTTTGATATAGCCGACTTTACTTCGGATAACTTCTACATCATCATTTGCTCGACACACGGTGAGGGCGATCTTCCTAGTGGGGCAGTGCCATTTTATGGGGCCCTTGAAGCTGATACTCCAGACCTATCTGGGGTTGAATTTGGTATTTTTGGCCTAGGCGACAGCAGCTATGAGAACTACAGCAAGGGCAGTGAGCGCATCGACGAAAAGCTGCGAGATCTGGGCGCAAAGCGGGTTGGCGACTATGGTCGCCACGATGCCGACACCGGCACATTGCCTAATGCGTCAGCAGTGGCTTGGTCGCAGGAGTTGCTAGCTAGCCACTGAAAATAACGGTTTGGAATCGGATTTAGGCTTTTTCTGAGATTTGTCCCCGCGAGGGCACAAATGTTAGTATGTTAGGACAAAGTAGTTCAAGCCACCGATTTAGAAAGTTGTACAGCGGAGTATGACCGAGCGAAGCAAACCATTCGACGTAATCACCATTGGCCGCGTCGGCGTTGACATTTATCCTCAGCAAATTGGCGTTGGTCTTGAAGACGTCACCAGCTTTGGCAAGTTTCTTGGCGGAAGTGCAACCAACGTTGCGGTTGCGGCTGCTAAATACGGCTTGAAGTCAGCGGTAATCACTCGCACAGGCAATGACCCATTCGGCAAGTACATACACGAAGAGCTAGTGCGTCTCGGTGTTAGCGACGAATTCGTTTCTGGAGTTGAAGGTCTGCCGACTCCGGTTGTCTTCTGTGAGATTTTTCCACCGGATGACTTTCCGCTTTACTTCTACCGCGAACCAAAGGCTCCAGATCTGGTCATCAACCAAAACGAACTTGACCTCGATGCAATTTCTCAGGCAAAGATTTATTGGTCAACCGTGACTGGCCTAAGCCAAGAGCCGTCTCGCACAGCACACCACGTTGCTTGGGATGCTCGCGGCCGCAAGGAACACACCATTCTGGACCTTGACTACCGCCCGATGTTCTGGTCAACGCCAGAGCTAGCAAGCGAGCAGGTGGCTAAGGCGCTTTCAAAGGTGACTATTGCAATTGGCAATAAAGAAGAGTGCCAGGTTGCTGTTGGTGAAACCGAACCAATGCGTGCCGCCGATGCGCTGCTTGAGCGCGGTCTTGAAATTGCAGTTGTGAAGCAGGGTCCTAAGGGAGTGCTTGCTAAGACTCGCGAACAGACCGTTGAAGTTCCTCCTTATTTTGTTGATGTTGTAAATGGCCTCGGCGCCGGCGACAGCTTTGGAGGCGCATTCTGCTACGGCTTGTTGCAAGGTTGGGAACTAGAGCGCATCTTGCGTTTTGCAAACGTTGCAGGTGCGATTGTTGCCAGCCGTTTGGAATGTTCTACTGCAATGCCAACCTTCGAAGAGGTTGAAGATATCCTGAAGGGAATGAAGTAATGACTTTGGATTTTGCAAAGCTTCGCGAAGACCGCGCTGCTCACCCAGAAAAACTTGCTGAGATTTATTCAGCGCGTAGCCGTCGAAATGTGGTTCAGGGCGATGGACGTTTATTCATCATTGCCGCCGATCACCCAGCTCGCAATGCACTTTCAGTGCGCGACAACGCACGCGCTATGGAAAACCGCTACGACTTGATCGAGCGTTTGGCTACCGCGTTGTCTCGCCCCGGCGTAGACGGCGTGCTTGGCACCCCAGACATCATCGACGATCTAGCTTTGCTTGGTTGCCTTGAGGGCAAGCTCGTGGTTGGTTCACTAAACCGCGGTGGTCTTCGCGGTGCATCCTTCGAAATGGACGACCGCATCACTGGCTATGACATCAACGGAATCGTGCGTGACGGTCTTGACTTTGCCAAGATGCTAAACCGTGTAAACCTCGGTGATGCCGGCACTTCAAACATGCTTGAGTATTCACACAACGCGGTTAGCCAAGCTGCAGCCGCAAAGTTGCCAATCATGCTTGAGCCGTTCATGAGCGAATGGGTCAACGGCAAGATTCGCAACGACCTTTCAACCGATGCAGTGATTGACTCAATAAGCATCGCAAGCGCACTTGGCAATTCATCTGCTTACACCTGGATGAAGTTGCCAGTTGTAGAAAACATGGCACGCGTGATGGAATCAACCACGTTGCCAACGTTGCTACTCGGCGGTGACCCAGTTGGTGATCCAAAGGAAATCTATGACTCATGGGGACGCGCCCTTGAGTTGCCAGGAGTTCGAGGCCTAGTTGTAGGTCGCAGTCTTCTTTACCCACAAGACGGCAACGTCGCCGTCGCAATCGACACCGCCGTAAAACTAGTACACGGTTAACAAGAAAAGGAAATTAAATGAGCAACCTACCTGTAGTTCCGCACTGGATTAACGGTCAAGAGGTACCAGGCAAGCCCGACCACGTTGCATTGGTTACCGACCCGGCTCTTGGTATTGCCACCAAGCAGGTTAACGTAGCCGGCGACGAGGAAATTGAAGCAGCTTTTGCAAGCGCACAGGCAGCGTTCCCAAAGTGGCGGGACATGTCACAGGCTCGCAAGCAGGCCATCCTTTTCAAGTTCCGTGAACTTGTCAACGAGCGCAAGCACGAGTGTGCCGAACTAATCACCGAAGAGCACGGCAAGGTTCTTGCCGACGCACTTGGCGAAGTTACTCGCGGTCAAGAAGTTGTTGAGTTTGCTTGTGGCATGCCTCACCTTCTAAAGGGCATGTTCAGCGAAAATGCGTCAACCGGTGTTGACGTTTACTCAATTCGCCAGGCACTAGGTGTAGTTGGCGTAATTGCTCCGTTCAACTTCCCGGCGATGGTTCCAATGTGGTTCTACCCAATCGCTATTGCCGCCGGCAACACAGTTGTTATCAAGCCTTCTGAAAAGGTGCCAAGTGCAACTCTTTGGATGGCTCGTCTCTGGAAGGAAGCTGGTCTTCCTGACGGCGTATTCAACGTGCTAAACGGTAACCGTAAGACCGTACAGTCAATGCTTGAAGACGAGCGCATCAAGGCAATCTCTTTCGTAGGTTCAACACCTGTTGCCAAGTACATCTACGAAGAAGGTTCAAAGCACGGCAAGCGCGTTCAGGCACTTGGTGGCGCGAAGAACCACGCGTTGATCTTGCCAGACGCTGACCTAGACCTAGTTGCCGACTCAATGATCAACGCAGGCTTCGGTTCTGCCGGTGAGCGTTGCATGGCAATCTCAGTTGCTGTTGCTGTTGAGCCAGTGGCTGATGACCTGATTGCAAAAATCGTAGAGCGCATGGGCAAGTTGGTCACCGGTGACGGCCGTCGCAACTGCGACATGGGCCCATTGGTTACCAAGGAGCACCGCGACAAGGTTGCTGGCTACATTGAAATCGCAGAGAAAGACGGCGGCCGCATCATCGTTGATGGTCGTAAGCAGGAGTTCGACGGCGCAGCTGATGGTTTCTGGCTTGGCCCAACCCTGATCGACAACGTTCCACTAACTTCAAAGGCTTACATCGACGAGATCTTTGGCCCTGTGCTAAACGTCGTTCGCGTGAAGAGCTACGACGAAGGTGTTGCTCTGATCAACAACGGTGCCTACGGAAACGGAACTGCAATCTTTACAAATGATGGTGGAGCCGCACGTCGCTTCCAGAACGAAATCGAAGTTGGCATGGTTGGCATCAACGTTCCTATCCCAGTTCCAGTGGCTTACTTCTCATTCGGTGGTTGGAAGGAGTCAGCGTTCGGTGACACCAAGGCTCACGGTGTTGAAGGCGTAAAGTTCTTCACTCGCGAGAAGACCATGACTTCTCGTTGGCTAGACCCAAGCCACGGTGGAATCAACCTGGGCTTCCCACAGAACTAGTACCAAGAAACAAATGACGATGCAGTGGTTCTTTCGCGCAGGAGAATTGGCCCAAGACAATTGGGACGTTCTTGTTGATGCTTCAATTCCAGGGTGGCAACACACTGGGGTGCGCGTTGGAACCTTGCATGTCGGTCAACACCTTCATATTCCGGCGGATGGCGTTGAACGCCTAATCACTCCGCTTGAGGGTGAAGGGTTCAAGGTTGATTATCGCCTTGAGGGCGAAGATCACTTTGCCAGTGCACAGCTGCGCGGGCGCGAATCGGTTTTTCACGGCCCAGCCGACAACATCTATTTGCCAGTAGCCACCGAAATCAAAATCGAAGGCACCGGACGTGTAATCATTTCGGAAGCTCCAGCTAAGAACAAGAAACCGGTTCGCTTTCAAGCTGCCGAAGACTGCCCGGTTGTGGTGCGCGGCGCTGGTCACGAAACTCGACAGGTCTACGACATCGGTGGGGCAGAAGCGCTAGACGCTGACCGTTTCATTGTGGTTGAAGTGATCGTGCCATCGGGCAACTGGTCTGGTATGCCACCACACAAACACGACACATTTATCCCAGGGGTTGAATCAAACCTCGAAGAAATTTACTACTTCGAAACAGCGGTCTCGCGTGGTCTAGGCAACCCGGTCAACAGCGACCCAACCGGTTTCTTGCGCGCATACGCTTCGGATGATCGCCCAATAGATATCACCGAAGAAGTGCGAAGCGGTGACGTCGGATTGATTCCTTATGGTTGGCACGGGCCGGTAATGGCAACTCCTGGTGCCGACCTCTATTTCTTAAATGTTATGGCTGGGCCTGACCCAGAGCGCACCTGGAATATCACCGATGATCCGAACTACGCGTGGATTCGCGAAACCTGGCGCCACAAAGATCCAGACCCAAGACTTCCTTACACCGCATAACCAAACTGCAAAGAAAGTAAAACCATGGCTACTCGCAGAATGTCAGTAAGCCAGGCAATCGTTGAATTCCTGGCACACCAGTACACCGTCGATGGCGACATCCGAGTGCGCACAATTGAGGGCTTTTATGGCATTTTTGGCCACGGCAACGTTGCCGGCATCGGTCAAGCGCTAAAGCAGCTTTCAGTTGCTGACCCGCAGCGGATGCCTTATCACCAGGCTCGCAATGAGCAGGCTATGGGCCACGCGTCTATTGCTTTCTCGCGCATGACGCGACGACGTTCAACCTATGCCTGTGCTGCCTCGGTTGGCCCGGGTGCTGCAAACCTTTTGACCGCAGCTGCGGTTGCAACCACCAACCGTTTGCCAGTATTGCTGTTGCCATCAGACACTTTTGCTAACCGTGTTGCCGACCCTGTGTTGCAGCAGTTGGAACAGCCGCACGATTCAAGCATGACCGTGAACGATGCTTTCAAGCCGTTGTCACGATTCTTTGATCGAGTGACTCGACCAGAGCAAATATTCTCTGCACTGCTTGGTGCAATGCGCGTTCTTACCGACCCGGTTGAGACCGGTGCGGTCACTATTGCCTTGCCAGAAGACGTTCAGGCTGAATACATCGATGTTCCAGAAGAATTTTTGGCTGACCGCGAATGGCACGTGCGCCGACCTCGCCCAGACCGTGGAATCATCGATGCTGTTGCCAAGGTAATTCGAAACGCCAAGAACCCGATGATTGTTGCCGGTGGCGGTGTCATTTACTCTGACGCAAATGCTGAGCTTCGTAATTTTGTTGAAGCTACTGGAATTCCAGTTGGAATGTCACAGGCTGGCGTTGGTTCATTGGTATGGGACCACCCACAAAACCTAGGTGCTATTGGAGCCACTGGCACAACCTCAGCAAACCGCATCGCTGCTGAGGCTGATGTGATTATCGGTATCGGCACTCGCTACAGTGACTTCACAACCGCGAGCCGCACTGCATTCCAGAATCCAAATGTGAAGTTCATCAACATCAACATTGCTTCATTCGATGCATTCAAGCACGGCTCGGCATTGCCAGTTGTTGCCGATGCTCGCGAATCATTGGTTGAACTAACCGAAGAACTCTTGGGCTACACCGTTGCAAGCGACTTCGTTGCCAAGTACACAAATGAAAAGAAAATTTGGGACGAGGCAGTTGACGCTTCATTTGAAGACCAGCGCCGCGAACTTCCGGGTCAACCAGAAATCATCGGAGCAGTTCAGCAGTCTTCAGATGCTCGCGACGTGGTAATTTGTGCTGCCGGCTCTTTGCCTGGCGACTTGCACAAGTTGTGGCGAGTGCGCGACGACCTCGGCTACCACGTTGAATATGCATTCTCATGCATGGGCTACGAAATCGCTGCTGGACTTGGTGTTGCTCGTGCAGATAAAACTCGCGACGCCATTGTGATGGTTGGTGATGGTTCTTACTTGATGATGCACTCCGAATTAGTCACCGCAGTTGCCGAACGCCTAAAGTTCATCACTGTTTTGATTCAAAACCACGGCTACGCTTCTATCGGCCACCTATCCGAAGATGTTGGTTCTCAGCGTTATGGCACTAAATATCGCTACCGCGATGAGGCAGGCAACAACCACGAAACCGGCGATATTCTGCCAATCGACCTCGCTGCCAATGCTGAAAGCTATGGCGTGAAGGTGATTCGTGTTGAGCCTGGGCCAAATTCAATTTCAGATTTAAAGGCTGCGATGAAGCAGGCAAAGGAGTACGTTGGTGGCCCAGTGCTAATTCACATCAACAATGACCCGTTGATTTATGCGCCAGACGGCGAAGGTTGGTGGGACGTACCGGTGATGCCTGTTTCTGAACTCGACTCAACCAAGCAGGCCTATGTTGGCTATGTCGAGGCGCAGAAGAAACAGAAGGCACTTTTGGGCCGCGGAGCAGTGGAGCGCAAGCACTAATGACATACAATCTCGCGGCCTGTGCCGAAATGATTTTTCAGGACCTGCCATTCGTCGACCGTGTGAAAGAGATTTCTGCCGCCGGTTTTTTGGTTGAAATCTGGGACTGGTCAAATAAAGACTTGCCTGCATTAGCGGCAACCGGCGCAACTTTCTCATCTATGACTGGTTACCTTGAGGGCGACCTAATCACCGAGGATGGCGCAAGCCGTTTGCTAGAAACCGCGGCACTTTCGCTAGAGCAAGCCAAAGTAATTGACTCACCTCGGCTCAACCTGCACGGCACAGGTTTGGGTGAAGGCGGTTTGCCAGTGAAGCCAACCTATTCAGTTATAGATGCCGACTGGGTTAAGGCAGTTGACACGCTGACTCGCATGGCTGACTTGGCTGCAAAGCACAATCGCGTTTTCACGCTTGAGAATCTAAATAATGCGGTTGATCACCCAGGCGTACCATTCGCTAAGGCTGCAGACACCCTTGAATTAGTGCAGCGAGTAGACCACCCAAACCTTCGGCTAAATCTTGACCTGTATCACGCGCAGATTGGCGAGGGAAATCTAACCGAGTTAGTTGCAAAGTGTTTTGACTGGATTGGCGAGATTCAGGTTGCAGACGTGCCTGGTCGCGCGCAACCTGGAAGCGGTGAAATTTTCTACCCACGCATCGCTAAAGAATTGAAGCACCTGAACTACCGAGGTGTTGTTGCAATGGAAGCATTTGCCACTGGCAACTCACACGAGGCCCTCACCGAATTCCGCAACGCATTTACTGTTTAACATTTGATTCAATAATTACAAGGGAGTAAGAAATGGTAAAAATCGCACTTGATCCAACCCCGTTCCACAGCACTCACTCACTTCTTGAGTTTCCGGCGCTGGCGGCAGACCTTGGCTACAAGTATCTGCAGATGACTCCGCACGCGGATTTGATTCCGTTCTTCAATCACCCAAAGGGCGATGACGACCTGGTGAAGAAGTTGAAGAAGGCCGTTAAGGATGCAGGCATCGAGATTGCATCGACCTTGCCGGTGCTGCGTTGGTCGGGTCCAGACGAAGACGCACGTGAAGCTGCAGTGCGCTATTGGAAGCGTGTGATTCAAATCACCGCAGACTTGGGCGTTGACACCATTGGTACCGAGTTCAATGGTCGCCCAGAGCGAGCCGAAGAGTCAGAGCGCGCGTTCTATCGCTCGATGGAAGAGCTTGTGCCAATCATCGAAAAGGAAGGCATCAAGGTCTTTATCGATCCGCACCCAGATGACTTTGTAGAAAACGGCGTTGCTGCTTGGCGTGTCATCCGCGGCATCAACTCAAAGAATTTCGGCATGGTTTATGTGGCTTCGCACACATTCCACATGGGCAATCAGCCGGCTCAAATTCTTGAGGTAGCAAAAGACCGCGTGGGCATTGTGCACATGAGTGACACCATGGACCACACCGCTTCGCATGGATTGCGCTACATCACCAACCCGCCGGGCAACGCTGTGCGCGTACATCAGCACTTGCGCATCGGCGCTGGTGACGTCAACTTCGATGAAATGTTCAAAGGCCTCAAGGCCAATGGGTTCCTTGACAACCCAAACAGCATCATGTGCTCAAGCGTTTTTGCCGAAAACGAAAACGCTCGCGAAGTCTCAATCTTCCAGCGCGAAGCTATTGAGCAGCTTGTGGCCAAGCACAAGTAGATAACTTTGATTGCGGGTTGCCTTAGCGGGCAACCCGCTTTGTCTTTCTAGGATAGTTACATGGCCATCAATACCAAAGACAGCGGTACTCCGCGCCCGCCAACCATGGCAGACATTGCTGCGGCCGTTGGTGTCTCAAGACAACTTGTTGGACTAGTTTTTCGTGGCGCTCCTGGCGTTGGCGCAGAGACAGAAGCAAAGATTCGTGCTGCAGCAAAAGAACTAGGGTATCGGCCGAATTTGGCGGCACAAGCCCTGCGCCGTGAGGGTTCAAAATACATTGGTGTTGTCTTTCACACCGACCACAGCTCGATAAATGAATTAATACCTGAGGTGTATCGCCAAGCTTCGAAATTTGGATTTCAGGTCATCCTAAGCGCGGTTTCAGAAGCTCGCTCGGAAGTAGAGGCAATTGAAGAAGTGTTGGGCCATCGCTGTGATGGAATCATCTTGATGTCGAGCGGCTTGAGCCTTTCGAAAATTCAAAAACTGGCTCAAGAAATGCCTTTGGTGAGCATGGGTCGAAGGCTAACTAAAGTGCGTTGCGGTTTTGTTTCATCGCGCGGAGAAGCCGGAATGTTTGAAGCGGTTGAGTATTTGGTCCATCTTGGGCACAAGTCGATTACGTATGTAGACGGATCAGAAATGTACGACCACGAATTTCGCCTAGAGGGCTACAGTGCGGCGATGGCCAAGGCAAAGTTAAAAACCCATGTCATGCAAATATCTGGCAACTACACAGAGGTTGGTGGCGCCACTGCCGCAGATCGGTTGCTGGCTTTGAAAGTCAAACCCACTGCAGTTATTTGCAGCAATGACCAAATGGCATTCGGGCTCGTTCATGAGCTTCAAAAAAATGGCATTTCGGTGCCTCGCGACATTTCTGTGATTGGCTATGACGACACCATTGCGAAATGGCCATTTCTAAACCTGACGACTGTTCGACAAGACGCAGCAGAATTGGCGCAGGCGGCGGTGGAAGATCTAGCTGCTCGAATTCGAGGCGAAAAACTTCTATCAGAGACCTATCTGACCAGCTCAAAGCTTGTAATTCGTTCCACGACAGGTAAGCCTCGAGCCAATATTTAGCTTTCGTTTGAGCGAAAGCGCCGGCACTCCAAATCGTTATTTAAGAATGTCCTTATGTCATTACATTTGATTTAATTTGGACTAGATTGAAGCACGTAAATAGATTTGCCTCAATGGCGAGTTAGGGCAAGATGAGCAATCAAATTCGTGTTGGTACAGCACCGGATTCATGGGGCGTATGGTTTCCAAATGACCCAAAGCAGGTTCCATGGGAGCGCTTTTTAGATGAGGTTCAGGCTGCTGGATACCACTGGATTGAACTTGGCCCTTTCGGCTACTTGCCAACTGATCCGAACCAACTTTCCGATGTATTGGCAGAGCACGACCTGAAGCTTTCTGCTGGAACTGTATTCACCGGTTTTCATAAGGGTGATGACCAATGGAAGCGAGCTTGGGATCAGGCCCTAGATGTGGCTGGCTTAGTTTCGAAGCTTGGCGTAGAACATTTAGTAGTGATTCCAGACCTATGGCGCTCAGACGCAACCGCAGAGGTCCTTGAGTCTCGTGTGCTCGACAATGACCAGTGGAAAAAACTGGCCGCCGGTCACGACAAGCTTGGCAAGGCTTTGCTTGAAGAGTATGGCATTCACCAGCAATTCCACTCGCACGCAGATAGCCACATTGGCACCTATGCCGAAGTGGAAAGATTCCTGCAAGAAACAAACAAAGAGTTCACCAACCTTTGCCTCGACACCGGTCACTTTGCCTATTACCTAGGCGACAACGTGAAGCTAATGAATGCTTATCCAGAGCGCATCGGATACCTGCACCTCAAGCAGGTTCACCCCGACATTCTGGCTGACACCTTGAAGAACGATCTGCCGTTCGTAGATGCTGTTGCTGCTGGTGTTATGACCGAACCTGGTTTCGAAGGTGTGCCGGAATTTGCGCCGATCATTGAAAAAGCTGCTGAGATTAATCCAGAGATGTTCGCCATCGTTGAACAAGACATGTATGGCTGTGGCGTTGATGTTCCTGGCCCGATTGCCGATCGTACTCTTAAGCACATTATGAGCTGCACGCACGCAGCACGCCTACGCTAAAAAACTACTAAATAGAAAACCCCAGCGAGCAATCGCTGGGGTTTTTAGTTTTTAAGTTGCTATTTTTCAACCAAAGTGGCTTCGAATGAATAAAGATCTGGTCGGTAGCAGTGGTGTCCAAACTCAACTGCACGCCCAGAGTTGTCGTAAGCAGTTCTATCCATAGTTAGTAGCGCTGAGTTTTTGTCGATTTCAAGAATGTTCGATTCTTGCGCGGTTGATTTGCGAGCACCAATCTTTTGCTTCGCCACGCGAATGGTCACGCCACGACTGCGCATGATTTGATAAAGCCCGTGGGCGTTTAGTTCATCTTCGGTGATGTCAGTGAAATCCTCGGGCAGCCAGTTTTCCATAATCGAAACCGCAACCTTGTCTGCAAATCGCACGCGCTGCAAATAGAGCACTGAGGAACCAAGCTTCACACCAAGTTGTTCAGCAACCTTGGCGTCAGCTTTGGTGATTTTGTAAGTGAGTATTTTGGTTGAGGGTTTCTGACCGCTTCGCGAAAGGTCTTCATAAAGGGAAGTGAGCTCAACACCGCGGGTTACTTGACCGTGTACCACTTGGGTGCCAATGCCGCGACGGCGCACCAGCAGGCCTTTATCTACAAGATCCTGAATAGCGCGACGAACAGTTGGGCGACTGAGTCCTAGGCGATCACCCAATGACACTTCATTTTCGAGTCGGCTGCCAGCAGGCAGCGAGCCATTCATGATGGCTCCTTCGATTTTTTGGGCTACCTGAAAATAAAGGGGAACCGGACCCGAGCGGTCGAGGTCCATGAAAACTTCGATGGGCAGAATGTTCTCAACCTGGTTCATTTTGCTCCCGTCCTCATCGACCTTGTTTACACTTGCCAAACTTTGGCAACATGTAATGACATTAGCACTAAGTCCTCGGATTTTCCCGCCGTCAGTATGTCATAACATTGTCAAGTAGCGAAGTCGATGGTGACTTGGTGGCCGAATTCCGGCCGATGCCTTGCCGGCTGAAGCACATTCATTCGTAGTAGGGAACATAGATGTCACAACTTCGCTGGGGATTCATTGGCACGGGCTGGATTGCCGATGTTTGTTCAAAAGACCTCGACTTAGTCGCAATCAATAAATATGCAGTCGCGTCGAGAAGCGAAGACAATGCACGAGCATTTGCTGAAAGTCACGGCTTCGAAAAGTACTATGGCGGTTTTGAGGCGATGCTTCAGGATCCAAACGTCGATGTTGTCTATGTAGCCACACTTAACCCCTTTCACTATGAGCACACCAAGGCCGCTCTAGAGGCCGGCAAGCACGTGCTCTGCGAAAAGCCATTCACTATCAACGCAGGTCAGGCTCGCCAAATCATCGAGCTTGCACGTAGCAAAAACCTATTTCTCCTAGAAGCCATGTGGGTGCCGCACTTTCCAAAGTTCAAAATTCTGGAACAAAAAATTGCTGAGGGTCTAATAGGTGAACCAAAAACTTTAATGGCCAACATGTCGTTGTTTCAGTTGGAGCAAGATGGCTATGGCCGAATGTGGCACAAGGCTACCGCTGGCGGCACATTGCTAGATCTCGGAATCTATCCGCTGCATTTTGTCTCTCGCATGCTTGGAATGAAGCCGAGCAAAATTGTTGCCGCGGCGCAGCTAACTGAAAACGGTGAAGTCGATGAAGACACCTCAGCCATTTTGCAATTCCCGGGTGGTAAGACAGGAATTTTGCACAGCACTATGTCGGCAACCGGTTCAAACGACGCTGTAATTCTTGGTAGCAAAGGCCGAATCGAAATCGATAAAAACTGGTGGGAGCCTGGAGCGTTTCGCATCTTGGATCACGCCGATAATGTTCTCTTTGAATTCAAAGAGCCGCAAGAAGGCTCTGGCCGTCAATACCAATTCCTAGAGGTAGAGCGTTGCATAAAAGCTGGCTTGACCGAGTCACCAGTTCTAACTTTGGATGACACCATCACTGTGATGGAGAGCATGGACGAGATTCGTCGCCAAATTGGCGTGACCTTCGAGTGGGATAAATAAGCCTTCGCGACTAAGCGAAAGCTTTTTGCGCAGCCTCGTGTAGTTTGCCGTTGGTTGCCAACACTGAGGATGTGTCAGCGGTGAGGTCGCCATCTAGGGCGCTGAATTTGCCACCGGCAACCTCAACAATTGGCACCAGGGCAGCAATGTCGTAAATCTTTAGGTCGTGTTCGGCAACGATGTCGACCGACCCTTCGGCCAGCAGCATGTAGCTATAGAAGTCGCCATAGGCGCGGGTGCGCCAAACCTTGCGGCTCAACTCAATCAGTTGTGGCAACTTGCCCGATTGATCCCAAAGTTGCAGATTGTTGTAGCTGATTGAGGCATTTTCAAGATCGCCAATGAAAGAAACCTGAAGCTTGCGCACAGTGCCGTCAATGTCGCTGGTGAATGCACCCTCGATTGGGTCGGCCCACCAACGGCGGCCAAGTGCTGGAGCAGAAACCACACTCACGGTTGGTTTGCCATCGATGGCCAGCGCAATCAGAGTTGCCCAAACCGGAACACCGCGCAGGTAGTTAGCTGTGCCATCGATTGGGTCGATGATCCAAGTGCGACTAGCGGTGCCGGCTGAGCCATATTCTTCACCGATGATTGCATCGCTTGGTGCTCGCTCAGCAAGCAAGGCCTTCATGCCCTGTTCAACCGAGCGGTCGGCGTCGGTCACCGGTGAACGGTCTGGCTTGGTTTCAACCACTAGATCAAGCGCGTGAAAGCGCTCTAGTGAGATTTCATCTGCAACATCTGCCAGCGCAAGCGCCAACTCAAGGTCCGCTTGGTAGGTCATGCTATGAATTCTATTCGGCGTGATTTGAAAGCGAGCCAATCAGGCGTCTGAGTGAGTCCACTCGGGCTGCACCGCTGGCACCCAAAGCGCCGGCCTCAATTGCATCGTCGAGGGCACAGTCGGGGGCATCCGCGGTGTGATTGCAGTCGCGCGGGCAAGTTTCAATGACTGCGTATAGATCTTCAAATGATCGCAACAGATTCTCTGGCTTCACGTGACCGAGCCCAAAAGAACGAACTCCAGGGGTGTCGATGATCCAGCCGCCATCAAAGTTTTCGTCGAGTCGAATTGCACGCACCGAAGATGACGTGTGTCGACCGCGACCGGTCACAGCGTTGACTCCACCCGTCGCGCGTTGCGCGTGTGGTGCCAGGGCATTAACCAGAGTTGATTTTCCAACACCCGAGTGACCGACAAAAACCGTAGTTTGGCCGGCAAGAAAATCTTTTAGCTGATCCATCGCAGGCTTGTCTGAACGGTTCAAGACCACAGGAATGCTTAGGCCAGCAAAGTTGGCCAAGAATTCGGCCGGGTCAGCAAGATCGGTCTTGGTGATGATAAGAATTGGCTTCAGACCAGCATCAAATGCTGCCGCTAGATAACGATCGATCAAGCGGGTGCGTGGCTCAGGGTTTGCAATTGCCACCACAATCGCCATTTGGGTTGCGTTGGCAACAATAACGCGCTCAACCAAATCCGAGTCATCGGCACTTCGACGCAACAACGAGGTGCGCGGTTGAATGCGCACGATGCGGGCCAAGGCGCCTTCGGTCTCTGAGATGTCGCCAGCCAGCGCAACTCTGTCTCCAACAGCAGCACCAACTTTGCGTAGCTCTTTGCCAAGCGTGGCATTTACGATTCGATCTTCATCAAGCAGCAGAACGCGATAGCGACCTAGATCAACACCGAGCACCATGCCAATTGGCGCTTCGTTATAAGCGGGACGGTTTTTGGTTCGTGGCTTGTTGCCCTTTGGGTTTGGGCGAACACGCACATCTGATTCGTCCAGGTCGTTTTGACCCGGGTCTGGCTCATAGAGCCAACTCAATCGGCAACCTCAACTTCGAAGCCATTCTGCCAATCGCCGAAGCCCAACATCATGTGCCACATCGAAGCAAAGTTCGGCATGGTTTTCGAAGTGGTGGTGATGTCTTCAATTTCAATTCCGGGCACGCGCAAACCGATGATTGCACCGGCTGTTGCCATGCGGTGATCTTCATACGTGTGCCACAGTGCACCGTGCAGATTATCGCTTGGGTCAATCTCGAGACCATCCGGGGTTTCACGAGCGATGCCACCAATGCGATTAATTTCTGCAGCCAGTGCCGCTAGGCGATCGGTTTCGTGCCCACGCAGGTGTGCAACACCGCGGATGACAGTTGGCGTGCTCGCGATTGCCGCAAGTGCTGCGATAACCGGAGTGAGTTCTCCGCCGATTGAAAGATCAATATCGATGCCACGAATTTCACCGGTGCCAGTAATTTTCAAGCCGCCGTTTTCGCGCACAATGGTTGCACCCACCTGTTGCAAAATGCCGTCGAACTCATCGCCCACCTGTGTGGTTGAGTCAGGCCATCCCGAGATAAACACCGAACCACCAGCAACCATTGCAGCTGCCAAGAATGGGCCGGCATTAGATAGGTCTGGTTCGATGGCAACTTTGCCGCCAGCGATTGGCCCTGGCTCAACTCGCCAAACGGCTGCAGCCGGTGATGAAACCTTCACGCCGCGTTTTGCTAAGCAGTCCAGGGTCATTTCAATGTGTGGCATCGATGGCAGGTGCTCGCCAACGTGCCGAAGAGTGATGCCGTTTTCAAATCGGGCAGCAGCCAACAGCAGGCCTGAAACAAACTGGCTAGAGGCAGATGCATCGATGGTCACGTCGCCGCCGGCAACGGTTCCCGTGCCGTGCACGGTGAATGGCAAGGAACCGGTGCCTTGGTCTTCCACTTCAACGCCAAGCGCACGCAAGCTGTCGATGGTGGTGTGCATTGGTCGACGGCGCGCAGCCTCATCGCCATCAAACTGAATGTTGCCATTGGCAAGCAAAGCGGCCGGGGGCACGAAGCGCATCACGGTGCCGGCGAGGCCACAGTCGATTCGCGCATCCTGAGTAAATGGGTGAGGTGTCACCAGGATGCTGCCATCCTCGTGTTCAACAATTTCGGTGCCTAGTGAACGCAAGGCCTCAATCATCAGAGCGCTGTCGCGTGACTTCAAGGTGTCGGTTAGCAGGGTGGGTTCGCTGGCAAGCGCCGAGAGCACGAGTTCGCGGTTGTTTAGCGACTTTGACCCAGGCAGGGCAATTGCGGCGTCGAGCGCGGCATGGGCCACCGGCGCCGGCCATGGCTGGGAATTTTGAGGCGTAGTCATTAGTTCAAAGTTACCATGAGCAGTTTTGCAGGCACCGGGCCAGTCTTTGGGCGCACACGGCTAAACTCGAAATCAATGAAATCGAATGCAGAAGCCACCAAACAGGCCCAAATTAACGAATTTGAACAGCAGGCTTTGCCGCTGATGCCTCAGCTTTATGGTGCAGCCTTGCGCTGGACAAGAAACCCATCGGATGCAGAAGATTTGGTTCAAGAGACTTTCGCCAAGGCCTTTGTGGCCTGGGCGCAATTTCAGCAGGGCAGCAATCTAAAAGCCTGGTTGTACCGCATCATGACCAACACTCACATCAACTTGTACAACAAGAAGGCCAAAGATCAGGCCAAGGGTGGGCTTGACGAGCTAGAAGACTGGCAGCTGGGTTCAGCTGAATCAGTCACCGCTCTCTCAACCCGCTCAGCTGAACTTGAGGCAATTGATAACCTCCCGTCTGAGACCATCAAGAAGGCAATGCAAGAGATTCCAGAGGAGTTTCGCATGGTGGTTTATTACGCGGTGGTTGACGGTCTTCCATACGCTGAGATTGCTGAAATCATGAACACTCCGGTGGGAACTGTTATGAGTCGTCTGCACCGTGGCAAAAAACTATTGCGCACACTACTTGCTGAATACGCAGCTCAAGAGGGCTACGACACATCGAATAAAGACAACGGGGGCAAATAATGTCACAGTTCGATTGCCAAGAAACTAAGCGTCACGTGCACGAGTATTTGAACAATGAGCTGACAGAGCTAGAGATCACCGAGATCACGGCGCACCTAGCGGGTTGTGACAGTTGCGAAGGCGACTATGACATCGAGAATGCGCTGAACGGTGCAATTTCTCGTTCATGCGGCGAGGTACCTCCACAAGAACTTGCCGAGCGCATTCTTGCTCAGATACGCGAACTTCAAAAAGAGATTAAGCACTAAAGCTTAAGTAGAAATTCCGCATCAAGCGATGCGGAATTTTTCTATTCTGGAGTTGCAATTCCTAGCCACTCATACCAACCACGGTTGAGCACCAACCAAGCAATCAATCCGTGACCAATTTGCCCTGGCTGACCGTGCTCTGAATTCTCAATTTCTGAATTCCAACCCTCGTGCTCCACAAGTGGTCTAAAGCAATCAACAAATGGAATGCCTCGACGCGAAGCAACATCTTCGAAGCCAGAAGCAAGGTGTTCAACTTCGCTGTTTAGCTGCGGATTGCGATGCGGGGTAGGGCCAACTAAGAACGACTCGATACCTTGGCGCTTGGCCTCATCAACCATGGTGGCGATGTTTAGGCGGCTGCGTGAAATTGAAATGCCGGCTGCAGGGTCGGCATTGCTAAGTGCAATCACCAAGCGGTTCTCGGTTTCAGCGCTAAAGCGACGCTGCACTTCGTTTTTCCAACGCTCGGCGAGCATGCTCGTGGTTTCATCCGGGGCAGGCAAAGCAAAGATGTCGATGCGTGGTGAATGGCTTGGAGTCTTAGCGGTCACTCGACCAACCCAACCCATTCCCTTTGGGTCGCCAGATGCCGAAACTAACGCATCGCCAATAATGACAATGCGCACATCGCGGCGCGGCTCATGCAACATCGTTAGATCGAGAATGCGCGCTCAATGAGATCGGCCTGCTCAACAGCGTGACGCTTAGCCGAGCCGGTTGCTGGGCTGGCACTCGCTGGGCGAGAAACAAGCTTGGCAACTTGGCCATTCATGTAGCGAGGCAAGAACAAACCGATGTAGGTCCAAGGGCCTTGGTTTGCTGGTTCGTCTTGAACCCAAACCAACTCGGCATTTGGATACTGCGCGTAGGTTGCCTTGATCTCGTCAACCGGAGTTGGGTAAAGCTGCTCAACGCGAACGATGGCGGTAGTGCCGTCGTTGCGCTTTTGCGCTTCAGCCAAAAGATCCCAGTAGACCTTGCCCGAACAGAACAGCACGCGCTTGACGGCGTTCTTGTCTAGACCCTGCTGGTCATCGATTACCGGCTGGAAGGTGCCGTTGGTGAAGTCTTCAACCGATGAAGAAGCTGCCTTTAGGCGAAGCATCGACTTTGGAGTGAACACAATCAACGGGCGCTTAGGAGTCGAGTAAGCCTGACGACGAAGCAAATGGAAGTGCGATGCCGGTGTTGATGGCTGAGCAACGGTCATGTTGTTCTCGGCACACAACTGCAGGTAGCGCTCGATGCGAGCTGATGAGTGGTCAGGACCCTGACCTTCATAACCGTGAGGCAAAAGCAAAACCACACCCGAGTGCTGGTTCCACTTTTGTTCCGCGGATGAAATGAACTCATCGATCACGGTTTGGGCACCGTTTGCGAAGTCACCAAATTGGGCTTCCCAAAGAACCAAAGCTTCTTGGTTTTCCACTGCGTAGCCATACTCGTAACCCATCGCCGCATATTCGCTTAGCAGTGAGTCATAGATGTAGAACTTGGCTTGGTCTGGAGCAAGGTTGCGCAGCGGCATCCACTCCTGACCGTTTTCACGATCGTGGAATACGGCGTGACGCTGAACGAAAGTTCCGCGACGGCTGTCTTGACCTGCCATGCGAACGGTCTTGCCTTCAATCAACAACGAACCAAGAGCTAGCAACTCACCAAAGCCCCAGTCAATGCCGCCTTCGCGAGACATCTCTGAACGCTTGGCCAACAACTGCTGCAACTTAGGGTGCACGTTGAATGCCGGTGGAACATTTTCGTGAGCCTTGCCGATGAGTTCAACCACTCCGCGAGAAATCGCGGTTGGCTTTTCAATGGTTGGGTGGTCACTTGCGGTGGTGCCAATGCCAACTGGGCGAGATGGCAATGCTGGAGCCGCAATCATCGCTTCGTGAACTTCAATGAAAGCGTTTTCTAGGCGCTGCTGGAAACCAATGTTTGCTGCTTCGAATTCTTCGCGGGTTAGATCGCCGCGACCAACCAAAGACTCAAGGTAAAGAGTGCGCACTGAACGCTTTGCCTCAATCAGGTTGTACATCAATGGCTGAGTCATCGATGGGTCATCACCTTCGTTGTGACCGCGACGGCGGTAGCAAACGATGTCGATGACAACATCCTTCTTAAACTCCTGGCGGAATTCGAATGCCAAACGAGCAACGCGAACCACGGCTTCTGGGTCGTCACCATTCACGTGGAAGATTGGAGCTTGAATGCCCTTGGCCACGTCGGTTGAATAAACAGTCGAGCGTGATTCCATCGGTGGTGTGGTGAAGCCAACCTGGTTATTAATCACAATGTTGATGGTTCCGCCAGTTTTGTAGCCGCGCAATTGCGACATGTTCAGAACTTCTGGAACAACACCCTGACCAGCAAATGCTGCGTCACCGTGAATCACAACAGGCAATACCGGGTATACATCTTTCTTTACTGAGTCGCTTCGGTCTTGCTTGGCGCGAACGATTCCCTCAACAACTGGGTTTACCGCTTCTAGGTGAGATGGGTTAGCAGCTAGTGAAACGCGAACCTGCTTGCCCTCAAGGTTGGTGAAGTTGCCTTCGGTGCCCAAGTGGTACTTCACGTCGCCAGAACCCTGAACGGTCTTGGTGTCGGTGTTGCCTTCGAATTCGCGGAACACCTGGCCGTAGGTCTTGCCAGCAACGTTGGTAAGAACGTTTAGGCGACCGCGGTGGGCCATACCAATTACAACTTCATCGAGCTCAGCGTTTGCGGCCTCTTGCAAAATTTCGTCGAGTGCAGCAATGGTTGATTCGCCACCCTCAAGGCTGAAGCGCTTCTGACCAACAAACTTTGTCTGCAAGAAAGTCTCGAATGCTTCTGCTTCGTTTAGCTTCTCAAGAATGCGCATCTGCTCAACGCGAGTCGGCTTTGCATAAGGGCGCTCGAGCTTGTCTTGGAACCAAGCGCGCTGTGCAGGGTCTTGAATGTGCATGTACTCAACACCAACTGTGCGGCAGTAGCTGTCGCGCAAAATCTTGTAAATTTCGCGGAACTCCGCCTTTGGCTTGCCACCAAAACCACCGGTCTTGAAAGTGCGGTCAAGATCCCAAAGGCTTAGGCCGTGGTTCAAAATGTCAAGGTCTGGGTGAGTGCGCTGCTTGTATTCCAACGGGTCGATGTCTGCCATCAAGTGACCGCGCACTCGGTAGGCATTAATCATTTCTTGGATGCGTGACGCCTTGCTGCGGTCATCTGCATCGTCTTGATCGAAGTCTGCAACCCAGCGAACTGGCTCATAAGGAATGCGCAGGTCGGCAAAGATTTCGTCGTAGAAGCCACGCGCACCAAGAAGTAGCTCGTGAATCTTCTTCAAGAACTCGCCAGAACCAGCACCCTGGATAACACGGTGGTCGTAAGTAGAGGTAAGCGTGATGGTCTTGCTTACGCCAAGCTTTGAAAGCTGTGCGTCTGACAATCCCTGGAATTCGGCTGGGTAGTCAAGTGCGCCTGCACCAACGATGCAGCCCTGACCCTTCATTAGGCGAGGAACCGAGTGAACGGTGCCGATGCCGCCAGGGTTGGTTAGCGAAATGGTCGAACCGGCAAAGTCGCCAGCGGTCAACTTGTTGTCGCGTGCCTTCTTAACCAGCTCTTCGTAAGCGGTCAAGTACTCGGCAAAGTTCAAACGCTGTGCGCGCTTTATGTTTGGCACCAAAAGTGCGCGGGTGCCATCCTCTTTTGGAATGTCAATTGCCAAACCAAAGTTGATGTTTGCCGGCTGCACAACTGCAGGGCGACCATCAACTAGGTCGTAGTAAACGTTTTGGCTTGGAAACTCTTTTAGCGCGCGAACAATCGCGAAGCCGATGATGTGAGTAAACGAAACCTTGCCACCGCGTGAGCGAGCAAGGTGCGAGTTAATCACAATGCGGTTGTCGATAAGCAATTTCGCAGGGATGGTACGAACTGAAGTAGCAGTAGGAACTTCGAGTGAGGCATCCATGTTGGTTGCCAATGACTTGGCCATGCCCTTAAGAATGTTGACCTGGTCGGTCTCTTCGAGTTCATCGGCATCGATGGTGTTGATGAGACCTGTGATTGGTGCCTGAGCCGGAATTGGCTGAGGGCGAGCCTCAAGATTCGTGGTTTTGGCTACCAGTGGGGCTGAAGGCAGGCTTGCTGCGGCAGCTTCAACCGGGTTGGTCTGAATTGCTGGTGCAGCAACAGTTGGCTGTACAGAAATTGGGCCAGTGGCTACATGAGGGGTCTCGGTTGGGTGGTAGCTCTCAAGAATTGGCCACCAAGCCTTGTCAACCGAATCTGGATTGGATTTGTACTGAGCGTACATTTCATCAACGAGCCAGTCGTTGGCTCCAAAAGTGTTGTCTGCGCCCGAATTCTCGCCGTTGGTTGACAGAGAAATCACCTCTTCATGATTTGGTCTTTACCTGCCAACTCTACCCGCTGCGCCTTGAGCAAATTGGCCCCAGCGACCGATTGGCTCATGAATTGCTCGGTTTTCGATGGGTATGCTGGAACCAAGATGGATAGCGCAGGTTCTGACCATAGTTTGGCGAGCGGGGGAGCTCGATGAATGAGTGGCTGATGCTCGGATTCGGGCTTTTGCTCACAGTAGGAACTGGTCTTTTTGTGGCCAGCGAGTTCTCGCTGGTAAACCTTGAGCGAAGTGACCTTGAAGCCCGCAGAGATCGTGGCGAAAAAGGTTTAGGCAACACCATTCTTGCCTTGGCTAAAACCAGCACACACCTATCCGGGGCTCAATTGGGCATCACTCTGACCACAATGCTCACCGGATTCTTGGTTGAGCCGGCCCTAACCTCGCTGATGAAGCCAGCTTTGCTTGACATGGGCGTGAGTGAATCGATCGTGGCCGGGGTGGGGCTAGCCGTCTCGATGTTCATCGCCACCCTGTTTTCAACCTTGATCGGCGAATTGGTGCCAAAGAAGTTGGCCCTCTCGATTCCGCTTGAAGTCAATAAGTTTGTTGTCGGTTTTCAACTGGCTTTCACCTGGGTTTTCAAACCAGCCATCTTTTTGCTCAACAAGGTGGGCAACGCAATTGTGCGCTCGCTGGGCATTGAGCCAAAAGAAGAACTGAGTTCGACTCGAACAGCCGAAGAACTTTCGGCTTTGGTTCGTCGCTCGGCAAGTTTGGGTGCCCTCGATGCACAAACCGCAACCTTGCTCACCAAGACGTTAGCGCTAACCCAATTGGTTGCTGCAGACATCATGACTCCGCGCCCGCGCATGACCATTCTGGAGAAAACTGCTTCACTTCAAGATTTGGTTGATGCATCGATCAAAACCGGTCACTCGCGGTTCCCAGTTTCAGATGGTTCGAGTGACGACATCGTTGGTGTTGCACACGTTAAGAAGGCGGCAGCCGTGCCACGCGAAAAACGCGGCGGCGTGCCAGTTTCGGCCGTGATGGTTGAGGTGCTTCGTGTGCCAGAGACAATGCGACTAGAGACTCTGATGGTTGACCTGCGCGCCAAAGGTTTGCAGTTGGCAATTGTGGTTGATGAATATGGTGGCACTGCTGGCCTAGCCACACTCGAAGACTTGGTTGAAGAACTGGTTGGCGAGCTTGCTGATGAACATGACCGCGCCAAAGCGGGCGTCACCCGAGGTGCAAATTCTTCAATTCTTTTCCCGGGGATGATTCGCCCCGACGAACTTGCCGAAATGGCAATCAAGGTGCCGGCAGACGGTGCCTACGAAACCGTTGCTGGATTCATGATGAGCGAACTTGGCCGAATTCCATCGGTTGGTGACGAAGTAAAGATCGAAGACGGCGTGCTTCGCGTTGAGCGCATGGATGGCCGCCGAGTTGACCGCGTTCGCTTCTCGCCGCTGCAGGAGGCTGATTCGAATGAATAGCGACTGGGCTGGAATTCTTTGGTTTGTGCTTTTGATTTTGGCAAACGGATTTTTTGTTGGTGCAGAATTTGCAGTGATTAGTGCACGACGCGCTCAAATTGAACCGCGTGCCGAGGCTGGCAGCAAGCCGGCGAAGCTAACTATCAAGGCGATGGAAAATGTTGCGTTGATGCTGGCGACCACGCAAATTGGCGTGACCATTTGCTCGCTTTTGATTTTGATTATTGCCGAGCCAAGCATTCACCACCTGCTCGAACCGTTGTTGCACTCAACCGGTATGGGTGAGGAGCTAATTACAGGAGTCGCTTTTGCGATCACCTTGTTGGTGGTTTCGTACCTGCACGTTGTGATTGGTGAGATGGTGCCTAAGAACATTTCGTTCTCGATTCCAGAGCGTGCCGCTTTGGTTTTGGTTCCGGCCCTGTACTACCTGGCTCAGGTAGTAAAGCCAATCGTGGTGGCGTTGAACGTAACTGCCAACGGCATTCTGCGACTAGTGCGTGTTGAACCTAAAGATGAAGCCAACAGCGCATTCACGTTGGATCAGGTTGAAGACATTGTTGAGCACTCGACTCGAGAGGGTGCCTTGTCAGATTTGAGTGGCGCAATCTCCAACACTTTTGAATTCACCGAAAAGAAAATCAGTGACATTGCTGTTCCGTTCACCCGCCTGGTTTCATTTCCAGAAACTGTGACTCCACGCGTAATCGAACAAGCCGTGGCTAAGTACGGTTTCTCGCGCTATCCGTTAACCGATGAATCAGGCGATTTGGTTGGCTACCTTCACCTCAAAGACGTTATCGATCTTGAGCAGGATGAAATTGACGATGCGTTTCCGGCAAAGCGTGTGCGTACGCTAATTTCGTTGCCTGCAACTATGGAGCTCGAAGACGCCTTGGCAAGCATGCGTCGAGTGCACGCCCACATGGCCAAAGCTTTTGACCGCTCAGGCAAAGTGCGTGGTGTGCTTTTTCTAGAGGATATTCTCGAAGAGCTAATTGGCGAAGTTCAAGACGCCACAAGTCGCGAAACTAATTAGTTAGGCCATTTGCCGCGACGGTACTGCGGTGGCCAATAGCTAAGTTCGGCGTTCAGTTCATGCGCAGCGCGAAGTGGCCAGTAGGGGTCACGAAGGCTAGCGCGGCCAATCAAAATAACTTCAACAGCACCTGATTGCAGAATTTCTTCTGCCTGGTGGGCGTGGGTGATTTGCCCAACGGCACCAACTGGTTGCTCAACTTCCTCGGCAACAAACTCGGCCAGGGGAACCTGGTATCCGGGGCCTGTTGGAATCTGCACACCGGTGATTAAACCGCCGCTTGAAATATCAAATAGATCAGCACCGGCATCGGCACACCATTTTGCAACCTGCACAGTTTGTTCTTTATCCCAGCCGCCCTCTTTGTAGTCGCTAGCCGAGAAGCGCACCATCAGAGGAATGTTGTGCCCGAGTGTGGAGCGAACGGCAGCAACAATCTCAAGCAAGAAGCGAGCGCGGTTTTCTAGCGAACCACCGTATTCATCGTCACGTTGATTGGTGAGCGGAGACAAGAACTGGTGAATCAAGTAACCGTGGGCAGCGTGAATCTCCACGGCATCGAATCCTGCCAAAATCGAACGCTTTGCCGCATCGGCGAAATCCTGAACGAGCTCTTTGATTTCGCTAACTCGCAAACGACGGGGTGGCTCGTAGCCATCAAAGGCCTCTTCGCCGGCCGACACGGTTTTCCAACCACCGAGTTCACGAGGCACCGAACCTGAGCCCGACCATTCGCGGTAGCTCGAACCTTTGCGGCCTGCGTGTGCCAATTGAATTGCTGTTTTTGCGCCCTGCGAGTGAGCGAATGCGTTCACTTCGGCCCAGGCTGCTACCTGATCAAAGTTCCAGATGCCTGGGCACCATGGGCTGATGCGACCTTCGGGGGTAACCGCGGTGGCCTCGCTGATGATCATGCCGGCGCCACCAACTGCACGCGAACCCAAGTGCACTACGTGCCACTGATTGACGATGCCATCTTGAAACTCGCAAGAATATTGGCACATTGCCGCAATGAAAATTCGATTACGAATTTCTAGCGATCGTAGTTTTAGCGGCTCAAAAAGCTTTGGCGAGGTCATGCCATGAATTTACCAACGATAGCCTTTGAAGGTGCGCTATCGAACTGCCCTAAAACTTCTGCCGCTCATTGTGGCAAGCATGGCCGTGCACGCTTGGTTGCTAATTTCAGCTTGGCCCTTCACTCAGGTTGCGCCATTCAACGACGTTTTGCTCTATGGCTACTGGTTAGACACCATGCCCCGAAACGTTCTGCTCGGCATTAACGGCAACTGGGTTTATCCATACGTGGCCCTGGTTCCGATGGCTCTGGCCAAAGTTATTGGCGGTGGCGCCGGCATTCTCGCTGGATGGGTAGCCATGGTTGGCATCATCAACACCCTCGCAATTTGCTGGCTGGTTCAGTGGGGTGCCGGCCCAGAATCGCGTTTCAAAGCTGCTTGGTTCTGGTTGGCATTTCTAGTGGTGCTGGGCCCGGTGGCCATTGGCCGCATCGATGGGATCGCAACGGCGTTTGCTCTCTTCGGTCTGATTGCCCTTACCAAAAATCGAATTCAACTGGCTGCCGCACTTTTCACAGCAGGCGCGTGGATGAAAATCTGGCCAGTTGCCATGGCTCTGGCAACATTTGTGAGCCAAGCAAAGAAACGAATCGTTGTGATTTCCGCAATCGCTGTGAGTTCGGGTGTGCTGGTTGCAGGTCTAATCATGGGTGGCAATGCAGCTCTGTTTTCGTTCATCACGATGCAGTCCAATCGAGGCATCCAAATTGAAGCACCGGTAGCAACTTTTTGGATCTGGGCTTCGAAGCTTGGGGCACCGCAGACCTACATGTATTTTGATGACGCGCTGCTAACCAACCAGATTGCTGGCGGGGGAGTCGATCTTGTGTCAAGCCTGATGACTTGGGCCATGTTTGTTGCACTTGCAATTACCGCTTGGCTCGGTTGGCGGGCATCCAAAAACACTTCGATGCAGCAGCTAATTTCAGCAGTCGCGCTCACTGCCGTGCTTGATTTGATTGTTTTCAATAAGGTCGGTTCGCCGCAATTTATGGCTTGGCTAGCAGTGCCTACTATCGCCTGGATTATCTTTGAGCGTGCGAAAGCGAAAACTTTAATCGCAGCAGTGCTGTTGATTGGGTTGCTGACACAACTCGTGTATCCATTGCTTTACATCGATTTGATGGGCTACGGATGGCTTTCGATCGCAACATTAACGATGCGCAACGTTTTGTTAGTTGTTTTGCTTG
Source organism: Rhodoluna sp. (assembly GCF_024639375.1). Classification (GTDB taxonomy): domain Bacteria; phylum Actinomycetota; class Actinomycetes; order Actinomycetales; family Microbacteriaceae; genus Rhodoluna. The sequence goes on along the minus strand of NZ_JAHEIM010000006.1, from coordinate 15,725 downwards.
TTTGGGCAAACTTGCAACTTGCCGCGCTCGCTAAAACTAAAGCGAATTAAGACTCAAGAAGTTGGGTTATAAACGGGCCAACAAGTTTGTCTTCAATCAAGAAGCCATCGTGACCAAACTCCGAGTGCACAACCTGCAAACCATTTCCAACTAGTTCGCCACCGATGTGATCGGCAATGAATTGTTGTTCTTCAATTGGAAACAAGCGGTCCGAAGAAATGCCAAGCACCAAAGCTTTGTGCTTGATAGAGGCCAAAGCAGACTCAACCGAGGTGCGTCCGCGACCAACATCGTGCGAATTCATTGACTCAACCAAAGTGATGTAGCTGTTGGCGTCAAAACGGCGAGTGAATTTGTTGCCGTGAAAATCTAGGTAGCTCTCAACAGCAAAGCGACCGCCACCGCCAAGTGGGCTAACACCAGATTGCCAAGCGCGCGCAAATCTGTCATTCAGTTCACTGTGAGAGCGGTAATTCAAAAGCGCCATGCGACGCGCTAAGGCCAGACCCTGGTGAGGTCCAAAGCCAGGCTTCGCGTCATAGTAGTGACCGCCATTAAAGTTTGCATCGCTTCGGATGGCTTCAATCTGCACCGAGTTGGTAGCAATCTGGTCGGAAGTAGAAACCGCTGTTCCGGCGATGGCCGCAACGCGAGAAAGCTCATCCGGATATTCAATGGCCCACTCAAGTGCGTGCATTGCGCCCATTGAGCCGCCAACAATTGCGTGCCAGTGTTTGATGCCAATCAGGTGAGAAAGTGCGCGCTGCGCCTTTACCTGATCGCGAATGGTGACGTAGGGAAAGTTCGAACCGAATTCGCGGCCGCTGCTATCTAGTGACGAAGGGCCGGTGGTGCCTTGGCAGCCACCTAGGTGGTTAGGGGCAACAATGAAAAATTTATTGGTGTCGATGGCCAATCCAGGGCCAATGATATTGCGCCACCAGCCATCCGTAGGGTGTTCTTTTGATGCTGGCCCGGCCGCGTGTGAATCACCGGTAAGACCGTGCAAAATCAAAACCGCGTTGCTGTTGTCGTCGTTGAGTTGACCCCAGGTTTCAAAGGCCACTCGATAAGACGGCAGAACGCGCCCACTCTCTAACTCGAGGTTAGAAAGGGGCGCGAACTGGCGGTCACCAGCAGGGTCACCGTCGCGCCAGCCTCCGCTCGCGGGTGGGCGGCCGATCAGCTGTCGGCTCTGCTCCTCCGTGATGAAGTCTGACGGTGATGTTTCCGCCGATGATTGAAATTCCATAGGTATTTGAGCCTAGCGGCTCGCCTCGCTACTTGGCAGCGGCGAAGGCGGTTTCCAGGTCTGCAATCAAGTCTTCAACTGACTCAAGGCCAACCGAAAGTCGCACGAGACCAGGAGTAACACCCGAGGTCAATTGCTGCTCTGGGGTCAACTGTGAGTGAGTAGTCGAAGCCGGGTGAATAACCAACGATCGAACATCACCGATGTTGGCAACGTGGCTAAACAATGCGAGTGCGTCAACAAATTTCGAGCCAGCGCTAACGCCACCCTTAATTTCGAAAGACACAATCGCGCCGGCACCCTTAGGTGAGTACTTAAGGCCCGCTTGATACCAAGGTGATGATGGCAATCCGGCGTAGTTCACGCTTTCAACCTGCGGGTGTGCAGCAAGCCATTTGGCAACCTTGGTTGCGTTTTCAACGTGACGCTCCATGCGCAGGCTCAAAGTTTCAATACCCTGAAGCAACTGCCATGCGCTGTTTGGCGAAATTGCCGCACCAATGTCGCGAAGCAATTGCACGCGCGCCTTGATGATGTAGGCAATGCCATCGCCCAGTGCCGCGGTGTAGTTAACGCCGTGGTACGAAGGGTCTGGAGTGGTAAGACCTGGGAACTTGTCTGACTTGCTCCACTCGAACTTTCCGCCGTCAACGATTGCTCCGGCAACAACAGTGCCGTGACCGCCAAGGAACTTGGTAGCTGAGTGCAGCACGATGTCGGCACCGTGCTCAAGTGGGCGAATCAAGAATGGTGTGGCAACTGTGTTGTCAACAATTAGTGGCACGCCATTCTTGTGAGCAACATCGGCAACGCCTTGAATGTCAAGAATTGAAACCTTTGGGTTGCCAATGGTCTCGGCAAAGAAAGCCTTGGTGTTTGGCTTGACGGCAGCTTGCCATTCGGCCAGGTCATCTTGGTTTTCAACGAAGGTAGTGGTGATACCAAGTTTTGGCAGTGTGTACTTAAACAGGTTGTATGTACCGCCATAAATAGTTGACGACGCAACAATGTGGTCGCCAGCTTCTGCAATGTTCAAAATAGCAAAGGTTTCAGCTGCCTGGCCAGAAGCCAAAAGCAATGCCGCGGTGCCGCCTTCAAGCGCAGCGATGCGCTTCTCAGCAACATCCTGAGTTGGGTTCATGATGCGGGTGTAAATGTTGCCAAATTCTGCAAGGCCAAACAGCTTCGCTGCGTGCTCGCTTGAATTGAACACATACGCGGTGGTCTGATAAATCGGAGTAGCGCGGGCATTTGTAGTTGGGTCAGGGGTGGCGCCCGCGTGAATCTGAACGGTTTCAAAGCCCCAGTTTTGTGGGTCGGTGCTCATGTTGAATTCCTTTTGTTTGAGGGTTTCGTGGCATTAGCCTAAAAGGCTTTTAACCTACGCGAAATACCCCATGCAATCTCGCGTAACTCAAGGCGAATAGTCTGGGTAGATGTTCTTCGAGCAAATGCACCCAACTTGGCAAACTGTACTTGCCGACGCCAAACCGCTGCTCGATCAAATTGAAGCCAAACTCGACTCGCAGCCCGGTGGGTTTGTTCCACCTAAACCACTGGTGATGCGGGCATTTGAAACCGCTTTGGATGATGTGTGCGTTCTGCTCGTTGGCCAAGATCCGTACCCAACCGAGGGGCATGCGATTGGGCTTTCGTTTGCAGTCGACCCAAGTGTCAAGCCTTTGCCTCGAAGCCTCACCAATATTCTTCGCGAACTTCAAGACGACCTGGGCCGCTCGGTTTCTGCCACTGGCAATTTGCAGCAATGGCAAGAGCAGGGTGTGATGCTGCTGAATCGTCACCTAACCACAGATGTGGGCGACGCTGGCGCTCACACAGACCTGGGTTGGGCTGCCTTCACCAACAAAGTTGTGCAGGTTTTGAATCGCAAACGTATCGTGGCAATCCTCTGGGGCGCACAGGCTCAAGAACTTTTGCCGTTGTTGGTTGATTGCCAGGTAATAGCATCGGCGCACCCCAGCCCGCTTTCGGCGCGAAAAGGTTTCTTTGGTTCTAAACCGTTTTCAAAAGCCAATGCCGAATTGCGCATGCAGGGGCGCGATGAGATTAACTGGTCTTGTTAGGAGGTTGGCATGGCTTTAGATTCTGAATCACGTTGGCGCATGATTCGCATGATGCGCGCAAAGGGAGTTCAGCCAACTTCGAACGAAACCACGATTCGCGAGGCCACCGAAGCTGACCTGCTGCAGATGGTCGAAATCTACAACTACTACATTCAAAACAGCGTGGTCACTTTTGACATGGACAAGATGAAGTTGGCTGACTGGAAAACGAAGTTTGAATGGATCAAATCTTTGGGTCTTCCATTTCTGGTAGCCGAAAGTGCAGGCGGTCAAGTTCTCGGGTTCGCTTATGTTGCGCCGTGGCGCCAGAAGGCTGCATTCAAGCGCACGGTCGAAGACTCTATTTATTTGCGACCGGCTGCAATCGGTAAGCGCGTTGGTACCAAGTTGCTCGAGGAGCTTTTGGTGCGCGCGAAGGCAGCGGGGGTAAAAGAAGTTGTTGCCGTTATTTCTGATCAAGGTGCCGAATCTTCGATTGCTTTGCATGAGCACTTCGGATTCAAGCGACAGGGGCACCTTGCCAAAGTTGGCTTCAAGTTTGGGCGCTGGCTCGGTACCATCCTGATGCAACGCAGTCTCTAGAACCTTGCAGGCAATGTTCAGGTTCGAGGCATAGGCTGTAGCGGTGAAGTCACGACGTCGCCTCTCCGCTTTAGTTGCCGTTGCAAGCCTTGCCATTGGAGTCTTTGTTCCAATACAAGCCAGCAGCGCTGATACACAATCAGAAAACGCCTACGGCCTCATAGTTAAGTACCGCAATGGTGTTGTTGCCACGGATGCCTCCGGAGCCCCAACCGCCGAAGCGGCAAGCGGCGTAGATCTTAAAACTAGCGAAGCCCTTGGCTTGGGTTATTACGCACTTTCTTTCGCTCAACCTATTTCTATAGCTGATGCGTCGCGGGCCGCAAAAGCAATTGCCACAGACCCATCCGTGGCAACTGCAGAGCTTGATTTGGCGATGGGAAAGAGTTCAGTAGTTTTCAAAAACACCAGCACACTGCTGCGACCGTTGGCGGCTTTTCGAGCACCTAGTGCAGCTCGCTCACTAAAAGTTGTTGATGCTTGGCAAGCGGACGATCCGCTTAACGCGCAAGCAAAGTTGAGCTGGCTGAAACCGCTATCGCTTTATTCAGCAAAGTTGGTTGGCTACAAAATTGAGAGCAGCACCGATGGAACCACCTGGAAAACTTTGGTTCGCAACTCAAAATCAACCAGCACGAACTACGCAATTTCTACCGGTTTAATTGCCGGTACAAAGTATCAATTCCGTGTTCGTGCAATCACACAACTTGGTGCAATCGCAAAAGTCGGTACAGCATCTGTAGCGGTTAGCAAATCATTTGCTACGGCTCCTGCCGCTCCGGTTTTGCTTGGCCTGAGCACAGCCTCGGTAAAAACTAACGGCCCGCTAACCATCAAATGGGTCGCGCAGACCGCCTCTGAAACTGGAGGCTTGCCTGTCACCTATGCAGTCGTTGCTAAAGCAGCTGGCCAAACAGATTTGACTTGCACTTCGAACACAAATACTTGCGTTCTCGCAAATGCAGTTGCCGGTATCAGCTATCGAGTGCAGGTGACTGCAAAGAATTCACGTGGTTCGGCAACAAACACCGACAGCCTTAAACCAGCCGACGCCGACTACTCCAAGCAGTGGTACTTAACCGAGGCTCATGGTATTGCAGCCGAACGCGCTTGGGCTATCACAAAGGGGTCGCCGAATGTGGTGGTTGCCGTTCTAGATACTGGCATCACTAGTCACCCTGAGCTCAATGACTCGATCATCGCTGGTTATGACTTTGTCGATAACGACACCGACGCCACTGACCCAGGTGACGGAATTGTTGCAACCAACGAACACAGTTCTTGGCACGGCACACACGTTGCCGGAATCATTGCCGCCAAGTGGAACAGCGAAGGCATCGCCGGCATTGCACCTAATGTGAAAATTCAACCGGTGCGCATTTTGGGCTCGGGCGGCGAAGGCACAACCAGCAACTTGATCAAGGCAATCAACTGGGCAATTGGCAATGATGTTGCTGGTGCGCCAAAGAACCTCACACCGGCAAAGGTAATTAACCTTTCTTTGGCGAGCCTAAATTCTTGTTCCCAACTTGGTTCACTGCAGGCTACTGTCACGGCCGCTTACGACATGAATGTCACCATTATTAGCGCCGCAGGCAACGAAGCAAATGACAACCGCCTCTATTCACCAACCGGATGCTGGCACCCTATCTCGGTAGGTTCGAGTGGCTTCGCTGGTGACCGTGCTTACTACAGCAACTACAACGTTGACATCACAGCCCCAGGTGGCGATGACTCGGTTACTACTGGCGATGCAAACGTGCCAAGCGCCATTTTCTCAACCTACAACTCAGGCGCTTACACCTACGGATCACCTAGCTACGCGGCTGAAGAGGGCACGAGCATGGCAGCCCCGGTTGTTTCTGGAATCACCGCGTTGCTGTATTCCTACAATCCAAGTTTGACTGCCGACCAAATTGCCGATGCTTTGATTAAGACCGCAACACCATTTGCGGCCGGCACTTGGTGTGCAGCTCACTCGAGCGAAAGCGTTGGTTGTGGCAGCGGAATCGTGAATGCTGCAAATGCTTTGGCCTCGATTGTGTCGGTTGCCACCAGCGCTAAATAACTCAAACTTAAACACAAAAGCCGGTTCTAGTTTTTACTAGACCGGCTTTTTTGCTGGTGCGGAAGGTGGGACTTGAACCCACACGCCGTGAGGCGCTGGAACCTAAATCCAGTGCGTCTGCCAATTTCGCCACTCCCGCATGCCTGTCTATTCTAGGGGCAAATTTGTGTGGATAACTTCGGAAGCCAAAATCTCTCGATTGCAAGATGGGGTCGAAGGGGTTTCCAATGAATTTGATCAGGTCTGCTTTGGCTTCGAGCGCCAGAGAACTAGCCCTTCGCGAGGGCTTATCGGCATCGGATGCAATCGATAAATCCCTAGATATTTTGATTGAGAGTTCACCGAATTTAGCTGGGGCAGAAAGCCACATGCGCACCGAAGCGCAAAATAATTTGCTTGGCTTTGGTTCACTTCAAGACTTGATTGACGATGAATCAATTGAAGAAATTTGGATCAACTCGCCGACCCAAATATTTTTTGCTCGATCAGGCGTGGCTCATTCGGCGGGCTTGCAGCTCAGCAGCGAAGAAGTTGCCGCGATTATTGAGCGCATGCTTAGGCCAACTGGCCGCCGGCTAGATCGATCTTCACCGTTTGTTGATGCTTCGTTAGCAGACGGTTCAAGACTGCACGTGGTCATTCCTGATATCACGAAGGCTGCCTGGGCAGTAAACATTCGAAAATTTCCCTGGCAACTTCTGACTTTGCAAAAACTTTGTCTGCTTGGGGCACTGACTCAAGAGCAGCTGCAATACCTATCCAAAGCTGTGCAGGCTGGCAAAAATATTTTGGTCTCTGGGGCAACCCAGGCAGGCAAGACCACAATTCTTTGCGCGCTTTTGGCCGAGGCAAACCAAACTGATCGCATCGTTTCGGTTGAAGAGACCTTTGAATTGCGAGTTCAGCAACCAGATTGGGTGGCTTTGCAGACTAGGCAGCCCAACCTGGAAGGAGTGGGGGAAGTCTCACTTCGGCGCTTAATCAAAGAGGCCTTGCGCATGCGCCCAACGCGGTTGGTGGTTGGTGAAGTGAGAGAAGCCGAGAGTCTAGACCTGCTGATCGCGTTGAATTCGGGGCTTCCGGGTGCGTGCACGATTCACGCAAACTCGGCTGCCGAGGCAATTGCAAAACTTTGCACGCTGCCGCTGCTTGCTGGGCAAAACATTTCAAGTGACTTTGTGAACCCAACCGTGGGCAACTGCATCGATGTTGTGGTGCATTGCGAAATGAATTCAACGGGCGCCCGTCGAATCAAAGAAATTTGTGAAGTTGAGTGGAATGCGCAAAGTCAACAAATTGATTTGAGCAAAGTCGAGTTCAAATCGTGAACTGGCTCAGGTCTTCGGTTGAGGGTGCGGGCTTTGCAAAATATGGGGCACCCAGTGTGGTGTTTGTAATTTTGTTTAGCGCACTGATCGTCGGGGTTTGGGTGCATTCTGCATTCGGGGTCTTGGCGTTGGCCATATTCGTTGCCATCGGTGCGGTTGGGCTGGGCTTTGAAATGCTGTTGACCAAAGCCAGGAATCGCAGGGCAGAGTTGGTCAAGGTTTGGCCCGAAGTAGTTGATTCAATTCATTCGGCGATTACATCTGGCCTTTCGCTCGCCGAGGCCCTGGCTGAGGTAGCTCACTCCGGGCCAACAAAACTCAGGCTTGCATTTGCAAACTCCAGCGCCAGATTGGATGCAGGCGTGCAAATGGTCGATTCGCTCGATCTGCTCAAAGCAGATCTCGGTGAGGTTCATGCTGACCGGCTGTGTGAAATTTTGAGACTGAGCGCCACTGGTGGCGGCGAGTCATTGGCAAGAGCACTTAGGGAACAGTCAAAACAATTGCGTTCTGACGTTGCTCTTTGGGGAGAGCTTGCTTCGAAGCAGGGGTGGGTCGCTGGAACAGCAAAACTCGCGGTGGCTGCTCCTTGGATTGTTGTTGCGATGTTGTCGATTCGCTCAGAAAATGCTGCAATTTACAATTCGACGGTTGGCGTGGCCATCCTGATGGTTGGCTTCGTGGTTTCGGTCTTCGCCTATCGACTCATACATTTCCTTGGCACACTTCCAGAGCAACCGAGGGTGTTTGCCTCATGACTTCCCTGTTGATTGCCCTCGTACTTTCGGTTGGTTTGCTTTCGTTGGCATCTGCGTTGATGCCCGCACGTCGACCGAGTCTGCTCAACAGAGTTTTGCTGCGGCTGCCATCACAGCAAGTGGTGCGGACAAGTTTTAGCATCACATCGCGCGCAGGGCTCAAACAATTCGTGGCGAAACTTTTTGTCTCCAAAAAACGGCTGCAAAATGCCTTGTTTGAATTACCTGACATTCTGGAGCTTCTTGCCATGGCATTGTCTTCTGGAGACAACCTCTACTCGGCCATCAAGCGAGTTGCGCCAAGAGTGAGCGGTGTGGTTGCCGAAGAGTTGAAATTCGCCCTACGTGCCATGGATCTAGGCTCCGAGCTGGAAACTGAACTGCATGAGATGGCAAGGCGATTACCCCACCGCCAAGTTGGCGAATTCGCAAACAAAGTTTCACTTTCGTTGCGACGTGGCACCCCGCTTGCAAACCTGCTTGTTGAACAAGCTCACAGTGCAAGAGCTGAGGTGCACAATCTACTGCTAAAGCGTGCTGGGCAAAATGAGACTCGCATGTTGATTCCATTGGTGTTTTTGATTTTGCCGGTCACGGTTCTGTTTGCAATTTATCCGAGTTTGCAATTGCTAAATCTCGATTACATCTAGAAAGGAACAAAATGAAATCCAAACTAACCGAAGAGACCGGAGATGTGCCCGGCTGGGTCTTGATTACCTTAATGACGGCTGGCCTAGTGGTGTTAATGTGGTCGGTCGCTGGCCCAGCGCTCAAGGGAGTTTTTGAGCAAGCGCTGAGCAAGGTCGTTGCCTTTTGAATTAGGCAGTAGTCGCGGTTCAGCTCCATTGAACTTTGTTTTGGTTGCTGTGCCCTTGCTGCTGCTTGCGTTTTCAGTCGTTGGAATTTCGCTGACTACTCTGGTGCGAAATCAATTGGTTGACTCAGCCATCGAGGGCGCGAGGTATGCAGCACTCGCCGACCAAACCTCGGTAGATGGTTGTGCCCGAGCCAAAGCAGTTGTTGTGGCAACGGTCGCTAAAAAACTTGACCTGCAGGTCTCGTGTTTCAACACTTCATCGCTGGGTTTAGAACAAGAGGTTGTTCAACTGACGCTTCGAGTGCCGGCGCTGGGGTTGTTGCCTGCAAATCAACTGATCAAGGCGGTGGGCCATGCAACTCGTGAACTTCAAAGATGACCGCGGATCAGCAGTTGTGGAATTTATTGGATTTGGTTTGCTGCTTCAAATCTTGCTGTTGACTGGAGCGTTGCAGATCGCCGAGGTGCAAAAGCAACAAATTGCTGCCGAAGCAATTGCTCGGCACTCATTGCGTTCCTATGTAATAAGTGGCGTTTCGATTGAGAGCACAGCGCAGCAGGTGGCTAGGGATTTTGGAATCGCTCAGTTGCCTAGTGTTCAACTTGTTTGCCGGCCAGATTGCGAAACCCCAGGCGCTCTGGCGCAACTTCGAGTTGTGGTTGGCAAGGCTGTGGCTCAATCGGCAATGAGGGTCGAATGAATCTGTTTTCAAATGAGCGTGGCTCGGTGGCTCCACTGGCCGTTGGGTTGGCTCTGATCTCACTCGCAACCGTGATCGCGGTATCCATGGCAAGCACGCTTTTTGTTTTTCAAAAACGGCTCACAAATTTGGCGGAGTCAGCCGCCTTGGCAGCAGCTAGTGGTGAATCTGCCCAGGCTTTTGTTTCAGAGATTCAACCAACGGGGTTTGTCGGTTTACAAGTTGAAGAAACGCTAGCGACCGATGAAAAGACTGTGCAGGTTAGAGTTTGCGCCACCTGGCAGTCACCAATTCAAATTTTGAAAGTGTTCAAAACAACTCAAATTTGCTCACACGCTTCTGCGCGCCAAGAGCTGCTTATTTGATGTTGAACTTTGGCAAATAACGCCAGAACAAAAATGCACCAACCAGACTCAAAGCACCCATAGAAGAAATGCCAACGCCGAGGCTGAAAATCACAGCGAGTGTTGAGATCACTGGCGCTGTCAGGGCGATTCCGGAATCAAACATGAAGCGGTATGCCGAAAGAAATTCATTGCGCGCATCTGCTGGTGCCAGGTCGGCACCAATAACCAAGACCACACCGGCAGCAATTCCGTTCGCCAGTGCCAGCGCTATTGCAGCAATTAGAAAACCGTTTGCGTCTTTCACGGTAGCCAGCAATATCAGGCAGAAGCCCATCGCGGCAAGACTTGGAAACGCAACCCAGCGACGGCCGAATCGATCCATAATCTGCCCCGAAGTGTAGAACAATGCAAAGTCAATTCCTCCGGCAATGCCGATAATAAGTGCCGACCGCGCTGGTCCTAGATTCAGGCTGAGTGCCCAAAGTGGCAAACCAATGGTTCGAGTTGTGCGCGACATCTGCAAGATTGTTGACGCTGCGCCCAAAGTTATTAGTTTTTTGTATTCGCGTTTGGCGATGAACCAGGTGTTGCCAACCGGGGCGTCATTGGTGATGGTCATGATGCCTGGCTTGGTGGTGAAAATAAGCAGAGCCCCTGCCAGGCTGCACAAAATAACCGGCACAACGTAGGCAGAACTCAGGCCGAAAAGTGAAATCACCGCTGCACCTAGAAGTGGTCCACCAAAAGTTCCGAGGCGAAAGGTTCCGCCAAGCATTGCCATGGCTCGAGCGCGGTGAGTAGTGGGCACACTTTCTGCGATGTAGGCGTGGCGGGCTAGGCCGTAGATTGCGGCCGATGCACCCATGGCAAATACGCCGAAACCAAGCATGTAAATGTTGGTGGCGTATAGCGAAAACAAAATTCCAAACGCGGCAATGAAGGAGGCCCAGATCATGGAGGTGCGTTCACCCACACGATTCACGATTCGTGCTGCCGGCAAATCAGCAAGCACTGTGCCAATCATTAGCACGCCAGCAACCAAGCCTGCAGTTGGCAGGTCGGCTCCGAGTGATTCAGCGCTCGCTGGAATCACAGGAATAATTGCGCCCTCACCAATGCCAAACAGAGCTGTTGGCAGATAAACCGGCAGCACCAGCGACTTCATTGAGTATTTTGGGCTCTGCACCTTTCAATTATGACGCTCACCTAAACTAGTGATGACATGGCAGACATCGACTTATCCGCAGAAATTCGCGACTTGCGCGCAACTTTTGCCGATATTCAACATGTGGTGGATGCGCCCAAGCTGAATCACGAGATCGCTGTTCTCAAAGAGCAGGCCACCGACCCAAACATTTGGGACAACCCAGTGCACGCACAGAGCGTGACAAGCAAGCTCTCTCACAAGCAAGCCATGATCACCAAACTCGAATCGGTGCAGTCGCGCCTCGATGACCTTGAGGTTTTGGTTGAGATGGCTAACGCCGAGGGAGACTCTTCGGTTCAGAGTGAAGCCAAGGCAGAACTCACCGCGCTTCAGGAAGTTATTTCAGAACTTGAAATTCAAACTTTGCTCAATGGTGAATATGACTCACGCTCAGCCGTAGTAACCATTAGATCGGGTGCCGGTGGCGATGACGCCACCGACTTCGCCGAAATGTTGATGCGCATGTACCTGCGCTATGCCGAGAAGCACAAGATGCCTTATCAAGTGCTCGACACATCTTATGCCGAGGGTGCCGGCATCAAGTCGGCTACTTTCGAAATCGATGCCCCCTTTGCCTTCGGCACGCTTTCGGTTGAGGCTGGAACCCACCGCCTCGTGCGCATGAGCCCGTTTGGTGCAGCTGGTAAACGCCAGACTTCTTTTGCTGCCGTCGAAGTTGTTCCGCTGGTCGAACAGACCGAAGCAATTGAGATTCCTGACAACGAAATTCGCATCGATGTTTTTCGTTCTTCTGGCCCGGGCGGCCAATCGGTCAACACCACCGACTCGGCAGTTCGAATCACTCACATTCCAACCGGCACCGTGGTTAGTTGCCAAAACGAAAAGAGCCAGATTCAAAACAAGGCTGCCGCGATGCGTGTGCTGCAATCTCGTTTGCTCGAGATTCGTCGTCGCGAAGAAGATGCCAAGAAAAAGCAAATCGCCGGAGACGTAAAAGCCAGCTGGGGCGAACAAATGCGCTCATATGTGCTTGCGCCGTACCAAATGGTGAAAGACCTGCGCACCGAGCACGAGCAAAACAACCCGAATGCGGTTTTTGATGGTGACTTGGATGGCTTTATCGCGGCAGGCATCCGCTGGCGCAAGCAGACACAACTGGGCGCTTAAGCCTCCCCTGCCAGCCGGCAACTTAGGCTGGGCACATCATGATTTTGATCGAAAACGTCTCTAAGCAATATCGGGGTTCAGTGCGCCCAGCTCTAAACAACGTGTCGATTGAAATTAGCAAAGGCGACTTCGTTTTCTTAGTTGGTGCTTCGGGGTCTGGCAAATCATCGCTGATGCGCTTGATGCTTCGAGAAGATGTGCCAAGCTCTGGTTCTGTGCATGTGCTGGGCGAAAACCTGGTTGGCATTCCTAGCCGCCGCATTCCGTTTTTTCGCCGCCGCCTAGGTGTAGTTTTTCAAGACTTTAGATTGTTGCCAAACAAGACCGTCGCCCAAAACGTTGCCTTTAGCCTCGAGGTGATTGGCAAGTCCCAGGGTTTTATTCAAGAAGCCGTGCCAGATGTGCTTCGCCTGGTTGGTCTCGATGGCAAAGCCGATCGCCTGCCAAGTGAACTTTCAGGTGGCGAGCAGCAGCGCGTTGCGTTAGCACGCGCAATTGTGAACAAACCAGCAATCTTGCTGGCCGACGAACCAACCGGAAACCTTGACCCGGCCACGTCGCAGGACATCATGGCTTTGATTGAGCGCATCAACCTAAATGGAACCACAGTGGTTATGGCCACTCACGATCGTTCTATCGTTGACCGACTAAAGAAGCGTGTGGTTGAACTCAAAGACGGCGAAATCATTCGCGACCAGGTTGGCGGTTCTTACTAATGAAGTTTGTTTTCAAAGAAGTTGCCGAGGGCATTAGCCGCAACGTTTCGATGGTGGTTTCAATCATCCTGGTCACTTTTATTTCACTAACCTTCGTGGGCACTGCTTCGCTGCTGCAAATGCAAATTGGTCAGATGAAGAACTATTGGTACGACCGAGCTCAAGTTGCCATTTACTTGTGCACCGATGTTTCTCCCGATTCAGCCTGCCCTCAGGGTGAAGCCTCGGGTGATGTAAAAACGGCCATCGAAGAAAAACTCAACTCGGCAACGCTCAAGCCATACATTGAAAAGTTTTACTTCGAAAACCACGACCAGGCCTATGAAACTTTTCAGCAACAGTTTGAGGGCAACGCAGTTGCCAAATATGTAACTAAGAACCAACTCAACGAAACTTTCTGGGTCAAGTTGAATAATGCCAACCAGGGCAAAATCATCACCGAGAGTTTCACGGGTGTTGCTGGCGTTGAAGAAGTGCGTGACCAACGCAGCTATCTAGATCAAATCTTTTCCATCTTGAATGCGGCTTCGTTAGCAGCCATTGGCGTTGCCGGCCTAATGCTTATTTCGGCAGCATTGCTAATTTCAACCACTATTCGCCTGAGCGCATTCAGCCGACGTCGCGAACTCGGCATCATGCGTTTGGTGGGTGCAAGCAACTTCTACATTCAGCTGCCATTCATCCTTGAAGGTGTGGTTGCCGCCACAATCGGCTCGGTGTTGGCCGGTGGGGCAGTGTTGGCCATTGTTCAGTTCTTTGTTCAGGGCTACCTTGCCCAGGTGCTGCCATTCACCAGCTTCGTCGGCCTAGCCGATGGCCTGCTGGTGGTTCCAGTGCTGATTGGCGCGGGAATCCTGCTGGCCGCACTGGCTTCTGGCCTTTCTATCCGTCGCTATCTAAAGATCTAATCGGTAGACTGGTGGGCTAACCAACCCCCAAAAATCAGGAGTGAATCGTGCCTAGAGAGCGCGGCCAGAAAGTTGTGGCCAGCAATCGAAAAGCCCGTCACGACTACACGATCGTGGATACCTACGAAGCTGGCATGGTGCTTACCGGTCCAGAAGTGAAGTCGTTGCGGGCCGGTCGTGCATCTCTGATTGACGGGTTTGCCAGCATTGAAAACGGCGAAGCTTGGCTTGAAAACGTGCACATTCCCGAGTACACCCAAGCCACCTGGAATAACGCGCCTTCTCGCCGCAAGCGCAAACTGCTGTTGCACGCCGAGGAGATTTATAAGCTGACCGGCAAACTCAAAGAATCTGGTTTCACGCTGGTGCCGCTTTCGATCTATTTCAAAGATGGCCGCGCCAAAGTTGAGATCGCCCTAGCAAAGGGTAAGAAGGAATACGACAAGCGTCAGACTCTGAAAGAGCAGCAAGATACTCGCGAAGCTGCGAGAGCTATGTCATCAAAGGGCAAGGATTGGTAATGACCGAGAAAATCACATTCGCCGGGGCCGTCAAGCGTGACCTGCAGAAATACTTCAACTTCAGGGGAGTAGCCACTCGCGCTGAATACTGGTACTTCGTATTGTTCGTGGTTTTGCTTACCTTGGTGAGTGGCACCTTCGATCAAATTGCTTTTCCAGACCTCGTCTCGCGCGCCCAGCAATCCGCGGATGCGTTATTCGCCCACCTTGAGGCCAACCCAGACAACCCAAACTGGGCCTTATTTCAGACAGCCATGAGCGACAACCTGGCTGCCTCGCCAATTAGCAACTTCATTGGGCTGGCCACCGGAATTCCATTGCTTACGGTTCAGGTTCGCCGCATGCGAGACGCCGGATTCGGCGGCTGGTGGCTGCTTTTGGTTTGGCTAAACGTGTTCACCTTTGTGATCACTCTGCTGCCAAGCAAGCCGCGCCCTAGCGCCTAAGCGCCATTTGCACTAGACTCGTCAGGTTGCCGTGAATCGGCCGCGGATTAAGAGAGCCAAAACATTGGGTTTTGTGCGCCGCGCAGCTAGTTAGAAGAAGGAACCAGAAATGGCACTAGACGCAGCAGTTAAAACTGCAATCATCAATGAATACGCAACCAAGCCAGGCGACACTGGTTCTCCTGAAGTTCAGATCGCTGTGCTTACCAAGCGCATCTCTGACCTAACTGAGCACCTAAAGCAGCACAAGCACGACCACCACTCACGTCGTGGTCTATTGATCTTGGTTGGTCAGCGCCGCCGCCTACTTGGCTACCTACAGGGTGTCGACATTGCTCGCTACCGTGCGCTAATCGAGCGCCTAGGCTTGCGCCGCTAAGTAGTCGACAGCACCAAATATTCATCTTCTCAAAACCGCCTTCCTGTTCAGGAGGGCGGTTTTCTGTTAGCCTGAACTCTGAGCATCGCAGCAGGTTTGCTGGTCTCCGGTTGTGGATCTTGAGTCTTGAACTTCAAGGTTTTCTACTGCAGACCAGGGCAGCCCTCCAATGTGGGCAAGTTACTTGCCGCGAACGCTCGCGCGCACCATCCAAAGAAGGCATTAAAAATGCTGCGGATTTGTTGCGCAAAGAGGATATAAAGAGGAGGGACCATGGAAGGTCCAGAAATCAAAGCAACAGAAGCAATCATCGACAACGGTAAGTTCGGCAAGCGCGTTATTCGCTTCGAAACCGGTCGTCTAGCTCAGCAGGCACAGGGTGCCGCAGCTGTTTACATCGACGAAGAGACCATGCTGTTCTCGGCTACCACTGCAAGCAAGCAGCCAAAAGACCAGTTCGACTTCTTCCCACTAACCATCGAC
>NZ_JAHEIM010000017.1 GCF_024639375.1 Rhodoluna sp. | reverse complement strand
GAGACCATGTTGGTGCAGTCGGGTAAGCCGGTTGGTGTTTTCCGCACTCACGAGTGGGCACCGCGCGTACTACTTGCAAACTCAAACTTGGTTGGTGACTGGGCCAACTGGCCAGAGTTTCGTCGACTAGAACACCTCGGTCTCACCATGTACGGTCAGATGACCGCGGGTTCATGGATCTACATTGGCACCCAGGGAATTCTGCAGGGCACTTACGAAACTTTCGCTGCTGTCGCCGAGCAATCTTTCGGCGGCACACTTGCCGGCACACTAACTCTTACCGGTGGTTGCGGTGGCATGGGTGGTGCACAACCACTTGCAGTAACCATGAACGAAGGTACCTGTCTAATCGTTGACGTTGATCGCCGTTCACTTGAGATGCGCGTGCGCGATCGCTACCTAGATGAAATCGCCGACAACCTTGATCAAGCAATTGACCTGGTCACCAAATACAAGAACGCCAAGATTGCAAAGTCAGTTGGTGTGGTTGGAAACGCTGCAACAATTTTTGCCGAGCTACTAAAGCGCGAAGTCCCAATCGATATTGTGACCGACCAAACTTCAGCACACGACCCGCTGTATTACATTCCAGAGGGCATGTCGCTAGAAGACGCCAAAGACGCACGCGAAAACAACCCAGAAGACTTCACCAGGCGCGCCCAAGCTGCAATGGCAAAGCACGTTGAAGCAATGGTTGGTTTTATGGACAAGGGCGCAATCGTCTTTGACTATGGCAACTCAATTCGCGATGAAGCTCGTAAGGGCGGCTACGATCGCCCATTCGCTTTCCCAGGTTTCGTGCCGGCCTACATTCGCCCGCTGTTCTGCGAAGGCAAGGGTCCGTTCCGCTGGGTCGCGCTATCGGGTGATAAAAAAGATATCTATCGCACAGACCAGGCCATGATGGAGTTGTTCCCAGACAACAAACACCTACACCGATGGCTAAACATGGCGCAAGAGCGCGTGCAGTTCCAGGGTCTGCCAGCACGAATTTGTTGGTTGGGTTACGGCGAACGCGACAAGGCCGGAGCTGTTTTCAACGATCTAGTTAAGCGCGGCGAAGTTAGCGCACCAATTGTTATCGGCCGCGACCACCTTGACTGTGGATCTGTTGCTTCGCCTTACCGCGAGACAGAGGCAATGCTTGATGGCTCAGACGCAATCGCCGACTGGCCAATTCTGAACGCCATGTTGAACGTGGCCTCTGGTGCTAGCTGGGTTAGCCTGCACCACGGTGGCGGTGTTGGCATGGGGCGCAGTATTCACGCGGGTCAGGTATCGGTTGCCGATGGCAGTGATCTAGCGGCCGAAAAGCTAAACCGGGTGCTGACCAACGACCCTGGCATGGGCGTGATTCGTCACGTAGACAGCGGATACGACATTGCCAAGCGCGTGGCACACGAGAAGCACGTGCATGTGCCGATGCTTGATACTGAGTAAATGAGCACACTCTTTAACAACATTGGTTGTTTATTTACGAATAACCAAGATGGCACCGATGCCGCCTCGCGCGATTTAGGTGAAATCTGCGATGCTGCGATTGTTGTTGAAGACGGGAAAGTTGCGTGGGTAGGTGAAGCAAAGAATGCGCCGGCAGCCGATGAGCAAATTGACTTAAATAATCAAACAGTAATTCCAGGCTTTGTTGATTCACACGCACACCTGATGTTTGCCGGTGATCGTGCCGAAGAATTTTCTGCACGAATGCAAGGTCAGTCATACAGTGCCGGCGGTATCAAAACTACTGTTGCTGCAACTCGCAAAGCAACAGACGCACAACTTGAAGCAAACCTTGAGCGACTGATTGCAGAAATGCACGCCAGTGGCATCACAACTTTTGAAACCAAAAGTGGTTACGGTCTTGATGTTGAAACAGAATCACGTTCACTTGCAATCGCGGCCAAGCACACCAGCGAAACAACTTTTCTAGGGGCACACGTTGTGCCACAGGAATTTAGGGACTCGGCGAAATTTGGCTCAGTTGAAGCGGGAGCAGACGCGTACGTTGATCTCGTAAAAAACGCAATGCTCAGCGCAGCAACTCCGCACGCAAAATGGATTGACGTTTTTTGCGATCGCGGTGCATTCAACGTTGATCAAGCCCGCGAAATTTTACAAGCCGGAATCAACGCGGGTCTAGCACCACGCATTCACGCAAACCAACTTGAAAACATTGGCGCAATCCAACTTGCCGTTGAGCTTGATTGTGCATCGGCAGATCATTGCACGCATTTAACCAATCAAGACATTGATGCTCTGGCGAATTCAAATACGGTTGCAACTTTGCTACCCGGTGCAGAATTTTCAACTCGTTCAAAATATCCAGACGCACGAAAACTAATTGACGCCGGAGTAACCATTGCACTCGCCACCGATTGCAACCCGGGTTCTAGTTACACATCTTCAATGGCCTTCTGCATCGCACTTGCAGTTCGCGAGATGCACATGTCACCAGCAGAAGCACTTTGGTCGGCAACGATGGGTGGCGCAAAGGCGCTGCGTCGAAACGACATTGGTCATCTTTCTGTCGGCGCAAGCGCAGACTTTGCCGTGATCAATGCACCAAGCTACATTCACCTGGCCTACCGCCCGGGAGTAAATTTGATTAGCGAGACATACATTGCCGGAAGGGCCGTCACAAAATGAGAACCGTCACCATTAACTCAGCCGGCATGACCATGCAAGACGTGATCGATGTTGCCCGTCACAACGCCCGCGTCGAGATTTCAGAGCAGGCCCTGGCCGGCATGGCCGCCACCCGCGAGCACATTGAAAAACTGGCCAGCGGTGAGACCCCGGTCTACGGCATCAGCACCGGATTCGGCGCCCTAGCCAACCGCCACATTGCCATCGAAGACCGGGTTCAGTTGCAAAAGTCTCTGGTTCGCAGCCACGCCGCCGGAATGGGCGAGCCAGTTGAGCGCGAAGTCGTTCGTGCTCTAATGCTGCTGCGCCTCAAGACCCTGTGCTCTGGCCGCACCGGCGCCCGCCCGCTGGTTGCCCAAACCATGGCTGCCATTTTGAACGCCGGAATCACCCCTTACGTGCACGAATACGGCTCGCTTGGCTGCAGCGGTGACCTTGCCCCGCTGGCCCACTGCGCCATGGTTCTTATGGGCGAGGGCCGCGCCTTTGGGCCAGATGGCTCTGAACAACCGGTTCCTGAACTCCTAGCCGAGGCCGGCATCACCGCGGTTGAACTGCGCGAGAAAGAGGGCCTGGCCCTGATCAATGGCACCGATGGCATGCTGGGCATGGCCATCCTCGCAATCGCCGACCTAAATCACCTGGTGGATTACGCAGACAAGATTGCCGCCATGAGCGTTGAGGGCCTAATGGGCACTGACCAGGTCTTCCGCCCAGAACTGCACGAGCCACTTCGCCCACACCCTGGCCAGGCTAAGTCGGCAGCCAACATGTTTGCCGCCCTCAAAGATTCTGAAATCGTTGCCTCACACAAAATTGGCGACAACAAAGTTCAAGACGCCTATTCACTTCGTTGCGCTCCGCAAGTTACCGGCGGTCTTCGCGACACCATCGACTACGCAACTGTCGTAGCAACTCGCGAACTTGCCGCAGCCGTTGATAACCCAATCGTTCTAGAAAACGGTGAGGTCACCAGTAACGGAAACTTCCACGGCGCACCCGTTGCCTACATTCTTGATTTCCTTGCAATCCCGGCAACAGATCTTGGTTCAATGTCAGAGCGCCGCACCGATCGCATGCTTGATCAAAATCGCTCAAGCGGCTTGCCGCCATTCCTTGCCGCCGATGCCGGAGTAGACAGCGGACTAATGATTGCGCAATACACCCAAGCCGGATTAGTCAGCGAGAACAAGCGTCTTGCCGCGCCGGCCAGCGTTGACAGCATTCCATCATCGGCAATGCAAGAAGATCACGTATCAATGGGTTGGCACGCGGCGCGCAAGTTGCGCAAAGTTGTAGACAACCTGCGCATGATTCTTGCTGTTGAACTTACCGCCGCTGCCCGCGCAATTGAACTTCGCGCACCAAACAAGCCTTCACCGGTCAGCGCAGAATTAATTTCTCGTCTTCGCAAGGTTGTGCCAGGAATGGGCACCGATAGATTCCTAGCGCCAGAACTTGCCGCCGCAGCAGAGTTACTGCGTTCATGAGTACCGTGCAAATGAATCAGTTACCAAATGATCCGCACTGGCCGCGCGCCAGCGCGTGGTTAAAGTCTGCCGATGCAACTTCAAATTACGATCTTGGATTATTTGGAATTCCCGCGCACCTAACTTCAATTTCTAAAACCAACGCTCACTTAACTCCAGCCGCAATTCGCGAGGCGCTGCAGCGTTACTCAACTTTTAGTTGGTCAATCAATAAAGATGTTTCGCAACTTTCATTCGCCGACTTTGGTGATGTTGAAAATCCAGATGCACTGATCAACAATGGTGAATTAGATTTCAGCGGTGAAGAACGCACAGCAACACTCGCACAACAAGTTGCATCGCGAACCAAACTTGCCATTGGGCTAGGTGGTGATAACTCAGTCACCTACGCAATGGCAAAGGGTGTTTTCGCAAACAACAGTGCAACGGCGGGATTGATTACGTTTGATGCGCATCACGATCTGCGCGATGGCGTCAGCAACGGTTCACCGGTTCGTCGCCTGGTTGATGAAGCTGGTCTAGATGGCAAGCGCATTGTGCAGATCGGCATCGCCGATTTCTCTAACTCTGCCGCCTACGCAAAGCGTGCAAAAGATTTTGGTATTCACGTAATTCCGCGCACCGCACTTCGTTCACGCAGTGCAGCCGATGTTGTTGCCGAGGCAATCCAGATTGCCGGCGCAGCCGGTGGCCCAATTCACGTGGACTTTGATGTTGATGTTTGTGATCGTGCAGCGGTTCCTGCCTGCCCGGCTGCCGCCCCGGGCGGAATCAGTGCAGATGAATTCCGCGCCTTCTGCTTTGAGATCGGGCAGGCTGCCGGGCGCTCGCATGCCGACACCCCTGCAGGTCCACACGCTCAAATCAAATCGGTTGACCTCACAGAGATTGACGCGTCGGCAGATTCGGCCGATGGTCGCACAGTTCGCCTAGCCGCCTTGGGCATTTTGGAGCTGGCCGCCGGCTTTATGCTCTAAGCATGACAAACTCGGCATTTACTCTTCCTGAACCGCAAATCATTGACCCGGCATCGGTGTCGTCTCTCCGTTGGGGAATCATGGGAGCTGCCGGCATCGCCGAGTACTTCGTATCGGGTGTTCAGAAACACACCAAGCAGCAAATAGTGGCGGTTGCCTCGCGCACACCGGGCAAGGCAGAGGACTTCGCCAAAAAATTCGGAATCGAATCACACGACAACTACGAAGACCTGCTTGCTCGCGATGACATTGACGTCATCTACATTCCAACTTTGCCAACTCAACACCGCGATCACGCGCTGCAGGCCATCGCAGCCGGCAAACATGTGTTGGTTGAAAAACCGGTAGCGCTTGATCCAAAAGAAGCTGCCGAGATTTTTGCCGCCGCCAAAGCAAAGGGTGTGCTTGCCATGGAGGCAATGTGGACCCGATACCTTCCGCAGTACAGCATCATTCGTCAACTTCTTGCCAACGATGCACTTGGTGAAATTGATTTGCTTGAGGTATCGATGTGTCAGGCAAACCTAGAAATTCCGCGACTTTGGAAGAAGGGTCACGGCGATCCATTCTTTGACATGGGAATCTACCCGGTTAGTTTTGCGCAAACATTCTTGGGTAACCCAACCAGCATCACCGCTCAGGGGGTGCTGCACCCAAACGGAATTGAAGAAGAAGTTTCAGTGCAGCTCAAGTACGCATCTGGTGCACGTGCTTACATTCTGATGTCTGCACGCGGTGCGGTTCCTGGTGTTGGTTCAGTTGGCGGATCAAAAGCAAAACTAATGGTTGGTCCAGAATTTTTTATTCCAACCACCGTTTCAATTGCCAATGTTGATTTCAATGCACCATTCACCGCTTGGAAAGATGAAACTGGAATCGTTGCGCACGAAGGTCTTTCATACCAAGCAACTGCACTGGCAAGTTTTGTTGATCAGGGTCTACTTGAATCACCTTACGAATCTCACGCAGATTCAATTGCAAACCTAGAAGTTTGTGCAGAGATTATTCGTCTGATTGGCGCGCAGATCCTTTAGGCCAAACACCAAGCACTAACGCAATCACACCAAGTGCGGTTGGAATCAAACCTTCGGGGGCTAACACCAACCACATAAACGCACCAAGAAAAATTGTTGCCGCCGCAGTAATGATTGCAAAAGAACGATTGCCTCGGCCAAGCAAGGTTACGAGACTCAAAACAATCGCGCCTAAACCAAGCACAGAGAAACTCAACACACTAAAAGTGATCATTAGTTCTTGCTCGTCCATAGTTTGAGTTTAGAACTTGTAGAAGGCCAAAAGAATTGCAATAGAGAACATCACAACAGCAATCACGAAATCAAGAATCTTCCAGAAGCTTGGCTTCTTCATCAACCCCGATGCCGCCTTGGCCCCAAAACCAATCGAGCTAAACCACAACACGCTGCCAACCGCAGCTCCGGTAGCAAACCACCACTTTGCCTCGCCAAATTGATTACCAATTGAGCCAAGCAAAATCACGGTGTCTAGGTAGACGTGTGGGTTCAAAAAGGTGAAACCCAGCACCGCCGCAACAACTTTTGCAGCCGAGCCTCCCTGCTCACCCGATGCATCTAAGCTCTGCACCTTGAAAGCTGACCTTAGTGACTTGATACCAAACCAGCCAAGGTAGAGCACGCCAAACCATCGGATTATTTCTAGCAGCCAAGGCAGCCCCTGAATCAAGGCGCCAAGGCCGCCAACCCCCAAAAAGATCAGCACGGCGTCTGACAGTGCACAGATCGCCACTACCAACAGCACGTGCTTTTTGGTGAGCCCCTGGCGAATCACAAAGGCGTTCTGGGCCCCAATCGCAATGATCAGCGAAAGGCCGGTCAAAAGCCCAGGCAGGAATGCAAACATCCAATAAGTCTAAACAGGCGGCCCGCTGCGGGGCGCGTCTAGACTTTTGCTTATGACCAGCCCAGCAGCAACCGAGCGCGTGGGCATTGTTGTACCAACCATTGGTGGCCGCCCTGAATACCTGCCCCTTGCCCTGCAATCCATTCGCGAAGCTGGCAACGCCTATGTGATTCTGGTGGGCAACAAGGGCTTTGATGCCTCAGCGTTCTTGGCAAACGGTCTAATTGACGAATACCTCGATGAGCCAGAGCCAGGCCTGGCCGCAAAGATCAACTTTGGTTTTCGTGCCCTGCCAAAAGACATCCGTTTCATGAACTGGCTGGGTGACGATGATCTGCTGACCCCCGGTTCACTAACTGCCGCGGCCCAGCGCCTTGCCCAACCCGATGCCCCGGTGCTCGTCTACGGCGGCTGCGAATACATTGACCCAAATGGCAAGCCGATCTTCACCAACAAAAGTGGCAAGTGGGCGGTGGAACTGTTGCGTTTTGGACCGCAGCTAATTCCGCAGCCTGGTGCGTTGTATCGTCGTGATGCATTTGAACGCATCGGTGGGCTAAGCAATAAGTTTGGTTGGGCCTTTGACTTTGAACTTTTCTATTCGCTAAGAGAAATCGGAAAGTGCGTTTACCTGCCAAAAACTTTGGCTAACTTCCGTTGGCACCCAGGCTCGCTCTCGGTAAGTCGTCGTCGTGAATCGGTGAACGAAGCAAGCGCCGTTCGCAAAGCGCATCTGCCAAAAACCCTTCGCCCAATCAGCGAACTTTGGGAGTGGCCGGTTCGCCAAGCAACCTATTTCGCCGGCCTGCGAGTCTCAAAAAAGTTATAAACACCCTTTGCAAATTGTCTGCACACCCAGCTATTCTTATCTTGCAAGCGGCACTAGCTTCTTGAAGTGAACTCGGTACCCTTCCGGACGGTCGGTGAGCCGAGTTTCGCGTTTAACCAGCGATCTCTCTGACATTTTCGACAAGTATTAATGAGCGACGCCTGAAATCTCCTCCCCGTGCATAACTCCAGGCAATAGCGTCTGCAATCCAAAGAATGGGTTCGGCAGACTTTCCAAGATGCTTATACTCAGTAACCGCACGCAAACCACGCCTCTCAAGACCTTGTCGAAGCAAAATCACATCGCTATTTTTCGCAGACTCTTCAAGCTCGAAATTAAGACTTGTGACTTGCAATTCAACTAGATCATCCATCAAGGCCTCTATACATACTGCCCTTGCCACAATCGGGTTAAGCCCCGCTACTCTGTATATTCTCGCTTGGACTCCCAACTCATCCAGCGCTTGAAGAATTTGTTTACGCCGGCTGTCTTTTTCATTTACAAAATGTATGTGTCCTTGCCCGGGCATCAGAAAGGATTTCATAATTCTTCTAAATTTCGTGAGATTGCCGGACGGCACCATTACCGCGGCTAGTAAGTAGGCTTTAGCCTTACTTTCATCTACATACACATGCACCTGGCAAGCGTACGCTCGCCCTAAGACAAAAAATAGAAGGTGTGAAAATTAGTGAATAAGTTTCAAGATCGAATAACCCTGGTCCTGCGCAACAATTTCTGCAGCAGAACTGAATTCAATATTTCCGATTGTGATCAGGTAGTCGTAATCAGCAAAACCTTCACCGGTCAGTTTTGAACCGTCTGGAATTGTTGCGTCGGCAATAAACGGTTTATCAATCCAAAACTTTGTGGTGAAGTTCTGATACCTAACCGGCCCAACAATCATGATCTTGTCGCCGGCAACATCGGCAAGTTTTTCTTTTGCAACTTGGCCGGCAACGTCAAAGTATGCCTCTTGCGTTCCAACTTGCGAAAGCAAATAACTTTGCGAACTAAACCCTGCAATCAACAACACCAATGGTGTAGCAACGTAAACAATTACTTTAGATCCCGCATTTGCCGAGAAAATCCAAACCAACGCAATCGCAATTCCAATCACACAAATAATCGGAATCACTGCCGGGCTAGACAAATAACCAGAAAGCAAAATTGAGTCGGCGAAACTTTGGTTGACGCCACTCAGATAGACCCAACCAAAAATAGTTGCGGCAATAATCACCGCAGCCTGAATCAGACGAACGCGCACCTTAGGTTCCACAAATTTCGCAAAAACTGCACCAGTTATTGCTAACAACGGAAACATGAATTCGTAGTAGCGGGTAATGATTCGCGAACTGTGGTCGTCACCCAAAGCAGTAACCACACCTTCAAACGCGCCCACCACAAAAGCAAATGAAACACTAAGCAGGCCTGCCAATAGCAAGAACTGACTTGCCGCAGAAACCTGCTGCTTCTTAATCAGTGCGTCTTTGATCACACTTACTGAGAGCATTAGCGGAATACCCGCAACGGTAAGCAAAAGCGCCAAATGAGCCAGCGAGTGCGGCACGAAAACATCAAAGAACCCAGGCCCGCTAGCCTCAGCAGCCACCACCGGCGAACCGGTACCCGCAGCAACCGGCGCACTAACACCGGCCCCAGCACCAGCCCCGGCCGACTGATTCACAAACTGATCAAAGCTGGCGCTGTAAGAGCTACCAAACAAAGACAGCCCGGCAGCCCCGGCAAATGCAAAGCCCCCGCCAAACTTCACAACAGCAAAGGCAACCAAATTGCCCAGCCCGGCAACCAACCCTTTGCCCAAGCTGCCGCCCTCGGAGCGCAGCGAAATCAAAACTGCAAAGAGTGCAAAAGCCGGCAAAGTAAACAACGCGTGTGGCTTTACCAGTGCACTCAACCCAAGCATCGCCCCAGCAGCAATCCACCACACCAACTTGTGCTTTGCCCCAGCAATCAACGCAACGTAGATAGTTGCAGTAATGAACGCAAAATACATTGCCTCTGGCATGAAGTAAGAAACATAAACGTGAATTGGGCTAAACGCAGCAACCGCTGCAATCATCGCGCCCCAGGTCACACTCAGCAATCGGTGCGCAATCAAAAAGATAAACGCCAGTGTCACAAAGAAAAAGAAAACATTCAGGCTCTTGCCACACTGATAAAAACCAGCACCACAGCCGCTAGTTCCCGAATACAACCAAGAGAACAAATAGTTCGGATACAACTGTTCAGCAAACGGAGTAAACCTTGCCTGCATGCTGTAAACATATTCATCCTGCATAACCGCAGGCAAAACCGGCCACACACGGCCAATAGAAATCAGAGCAGCAACAAACGGAACAACCAACCAAAAATATGCTCGGTCAAATTTTTTCACTGAACCCGTTCCAGCCACCATCAACCCCAAATTCCGTTCGAATTACTTCTTGTGCTTCACGCGCTTTGGCACAGACGCAATGTCATAACTCAAAAACGCCAACACCAATTGGAAACCCAAGATAACTGGCACCGCCGACAACATCACAGTTCCCGCAGTCGCCGGCACCATGCTCTGCACAGATTCCGCAAATTTCGTCACACCAAAAATAAATCCAAACCACCCAAGCGCCACACCCAAAGGCAACTCCAATGAAGCCGCGCTCATGTCACGCAAGTAGTAGTTATAAAAAAGTCGCTTGTGAAAACGCACAAAGTGCTTGCCCGGAAATTCAAACAGCGCCTTCAACACCGATAGGTTGCTCTTCTCATTCCCATAACGCGCCTCCATAGGCACATCCCAAACCACGGCACGCATAATGCTCAACCGATACAAAACATCTGATTCAAAGAAGAAACGCTTGCTCAACATATCAAGCGGAATGGCCTTCAACACGTCTCGGTGAATTGCGGTGTAGCCATTGGTTGGATCAGTCACATTCCAGTAACCGCTAGAAAGCTTTGACATCAAACTCAAAACGCCGTTACCAAGCACGCGCACACCTGGCATCTCACGCAGTCCAACCAAACTGTCAAAACGGTTGCCCTTGGTGTAGTCGGCATTGCCGTCGACTATCGGTTGAATCAATTCCCCAATCAACGCTGGGTCCATTTGCCCATCGCCATCAAGCTTCACAACAATCTCGGCCCCGGCCTCAAGTGCCTCGCGATACCCAGTGACCACAGCTCCGCCAACACCTTGGTTCTCACCGTGGGTCAAAACCACAACGCGCTTGTCGGCACACTTGGCCGAAACCAAAGCCCCCGAGCCCTCTGGGCAGGCATCGTCAACCACAAAGATTTTTGAGACTTCTTTGCCAATCTCTGAAATCA
Source organism: Rhodoluna sp. (assembly GCF_024639375.1). Classification (GTDB taxonomy): domain Bacteria; phylum Actinomycetota; class Actinomycetes; order Actinomycetales; family Microbacteriaceae; genus Rhodoluna. Next base: position 896 of record NZ_JAHEIM010000017.1, on the reverse strand, counting down.
CGTCAAGAATGTGGGCAGTCACCTTGTATGCCGGAATAACCACAGCAATAACTGGAGCCGATGCGCTCATTGACTGATCTCTCCCCTAGAAATTGATTCTTTGGCAAGTTTAGGCGCAGCCCAGCGACAAACGGCCAAAGGTTTTCCACATCTGCCCGGACTTCTTGACAAGGGATAAATATTGGGATAAATTCAGGGAAAGGAGGCAACCATGCAAGAAGTACTAACCAAAACCACAACTAGCGTTTCTAAGTTCAAGAACAACCCAGCAGAATCTTTGCGACAAGCTGCAGGCAAGCCTTTTGCCGTTTTGAACAACAACGAGCCTTCCTTCTACGTGCTTCCGCCCGAATTATTCGAAGAGGTTATGGAGATCTACTGGGAGCACAAAATGCGCGAAGAGTTACTAACAGCTTCTAGCCAGCGCAACCTAGCCATAAAGGTCAACCTGCAAGACTTATAAATGTGACTTATTCCCTCGAGTTCCACCCAAAGGCTCTCAAAGCATGGAAAGAACTCGATAAGGCTGTGCAGACCAGATTTAAGAAGAAATTATCTGAGCGGCTTGAAAATCCAGACATTCCCTCGGCTCGGCTTCGCGGAGACCTAAGTCAGTTTTTCAAAATAAAACTATCTTCAACCGGGCACAGACTTGTCTACGAGATTATTGAGCAAGACCTAACTTTGTATGTGGTCTCGGTTGGCCTTCGCGACGATTTAGCGGTCTATTCATCAGCCAAAATAAACACCGATACCTAGCCCCGCCCCAAATACCAATCCACAGTCTCAGCTAACCGCTCTTCAAAATTCCCCCGCACCGGCCGCCAACCCAATTCGGCCTCAGTCGCCGAAGAATCAATCGCATAGCGCAGATCATGCCCAGGCCTATCCGGCAC
>NZ_JAHEIM010000010.1 GCF_024639375.1 Rhodoluna sp. | reverse complement strand
CCAAAAGGAAAATAAATAAATTGAGCACAAAGCCAAAGGTTCATCACTACGAATACGACGTTGTAATCGTGGGTGCGGGTGGTGCAGGAATGCGCGCAGCAATCGAAGCTGGGCCACATGCCAAAACCGCAGTTATCTCTAAGCTCTTTCCAACTCGCTCACACACCGGAGCCGCTCAAGGCGGAATGGCTGCTGCGCTAGCAAACGTTGAAGAAGACTCTTGGGAATGGCACACTTTCGACACCGTCAAGGGTGGCGACTACCTAGTTGACCAAGATGCTGCTGAGATTCTTGCCAAGGAATCTGTGCAGGCAGTTATTGACCTAGAGAACATGGGTCTTCCCTTCAACCGCACGCCAGACGGCAAGATCGACCAGCGTCGTTTTGGTGGCCACACCCGCGATCATGGCAAGGCTCCGGTTCGCCGTTCTTGCTATGCAGCCGACCGCACAGGTCACATGATTCTTCAGACTCTGTACCAGAACTGCGTAAAGCTCGGCATCGAGTTCTACAACGAGTTCTATGTGCTTGACCTTGTCATGAGCACAGTGGATGGCGTCGAGCGCCCATCCGCAGTGGTTGCTTATGAACTTGCAACCGGTGAACTACACGTGTTCCAGGGCAAGTCAATTATTTTTGCAACCGGTGGTTTCGGAAAGATTTTCAAGACCACTTCAAACGCACACACTCTTACCGGTGACGGCGTTGGCATCATCTGGCGCAAGGGTCTTCCGCTAGAAGACATGGAGTTCTACCAGTTCCATCCAACCGGCCTTGCTGGTTTGGGCATCTTGCTTTCAGAAGCCGCTCGCGGTGAAGGCGGCATTTTGCGCAACGCATCTGGTGAGCGTTTCATGGAGCGCTACGCACCAACCATTAAAGACTTGGCGCCTCGCGACATGGTTGCGCGTGCAATGGCTAACGAAGTGCGCGAAGGTCGCGGCGCTGGCCCACACAAGGACTACGTGCTGCTTGACCTGACTCACTTGCCGCCTGAGGTAATTGACGAGAAGCTTCCAGACATCACCGAGTTTGCTCGCACCTACCTTGGCGTTGAGCCATATACCGAGCCAGTGCCAGTGTTCCCCACCGCGCACTATGCAATGGGCGGAATTCCAACCAACGTTCAGGCAGAAGTTTTGCGCGACAACAAGACAGTTGTTCCAGGCCTTTATGCTGCTGGTGAATGTGCTTGTGTTTCAGTGCACGGTGCAAACCGTTTGGGCACCAACTCGCTGCTTGACATCAACGTGTTTGGCAAGCGTGCCGGAATCGCAGCGGTTGAATATGCCAAGACTGCAAAGTTTGTTCCGGTTCCTAAGAACGCTGCCGAAGAAGTTATCTCAATGATCGAGAAGGTTCGCAACTCGAAGGGCACCGAAAAGGTTGCCGTGCTTCGCAAAGAACTTCAAGACACTATGGATAAGAACGCGCAGGTTTACCGCACTGAAGAGTCGTTGAACGAGGCGCTTGAAAAGATTGCCGAACTTCGCGGTCGCTACGAAAACATTTCGGTGCAAGACAAGGGTCAGCGCTTCAACACTGACTTGCTTGAGGCAATCGAACTTGGTTTCTTGCTTGACCTTGCTGAAGTTCTAGCCTTCACATCACGTGAACGTCGCGAAAGCCGCGGTGGTCACTTTAGAGAAGACTTCGACACTCGCAACGATGAGAAGTTCATGGTTCACTCAATGGCCTACCTAACCGACAAAGCGGTTAAGAAGCCAGGAGACAACATCAAGATCGACTGGAAGCCAGTCACAGTGACTAACTACCAACCAATGGAGCGTAAGTACTAATGTCTACTGCAGTTGCTACTCAAACCGAGTTCGAAGCTCTTGGTGCGGTTCCTTCATTTCAGGTAACCCTATTTGTTCGTCGCTACAACCCAGAAGATGGCCAAGAAGCTCGCTGGCAAGACTTCGATGTTCAGGTTCACGGCACCGACCGCGTGCTTGACGCGCTTCACAAGATCAAATGGGAAACCGACGGTTCACTGACCTTCCGTCGTTCATGTGCTCACGGTGTTTGTGGTTCGGATGCAATGCGCATCAACGGTCGCAACCGTTTGGCTTGCAAGACTTTGATCAAAGACCTAGACATCACCCAGCCAATTTATGTTGAGCCAATCAAGGGTCTTGAAGTTGAAAAAGACCTAGTGGTTGACATGAACCCGTTCTACCAGGCCTACCGCGACATCAAGCCTTTCTTGATTGCAAGCGATAACCCTGAAAAAGAGCGACTACAGAGCGCGGTTCAACACTCAAAGTTTGAAGACACCACCAAGTGCATCTTGTGTGCCGCTTGCACAACTTCTTGCCCAGTGTTCTGGACCGACGGTCAGTACTTTGGACCGGCCGCAATTGTGAACGCACACCGCTTCATCTTTGATTCACGCGACGAAGCTGCAGAAGTTCGTCTTGACATCTTGAACGACAAAGAAGGCGTGTGGCGTTGCCGCACCACCTTCAACTGCACCGACGCTTGCCCTCGTGGAATTGAAGTCACCAAGGCAATCGCTGAAGTGAAGCAAGCAATTCTTCGCGGCAAGCCTTAGGGTTTTCGCGTTGAAGATTGCCACCGTTAACGTAAACGGAGTACGTGCCGCATTTAAAAAAGGCATGGCCGATTGGGTTAATGAATCTGGCGCCGACATCATCGCTTTGCAAGAAGTTCGTGCCGAAACTAAAGACCTAATTGACCTATTTGCCGAAACCGGCGAATGGCACATTGTGCACGATGCCGCGACGGCTAAGGGGCGCGCAGGAGTTGCCGTAATAAGCAAGCTCAAGCCAATCGCAACGCGCACCACACTTGGGCCCGATGAATTCGATTCTGCGGGTCGTTGGCTCGAAGTAGATTTCAAAATTGGCAGCAAGGTTCTCACCGTAATCAGCACTTATGTGCACAGCGGTGAAGTTGACACTCCTAAACAAGTAGAGAAATACAAATTTCTCGAAGCAATGCAGGCCCGCATGGCCGAGCTGATTGCATCCGGAGGTTTTGCCGTTGTGGTTGGTGACCTAAACGTTGGCCACACCGAGCTCGACATTAAAAACTGGAAGGGCAACCTGAAGAACGCAGGTTTCTTGCCAGAAGAGCGCGCTTATTTTGACACTTTCATGAACGCCCAGGGATGGGTCGATGTTGGTCGTGCGGCTCACCCAGATGTGGCAGGGCCTTATACCTGGTGGTCTTACCGCGGTCAGGCGTTCGACACCGACGCTGGTTGGCGCATCGATTACCACTTGGCTACACCTAAGTTGGCGAAGGTTGCCAGCAACTACACCGTTGTGCGTGCACCTTCTTATGACACACGCTGGACTGATCACAGCCCAGTAGTGGTTGACTACAAACTCTAGCCAGGCCGCTAAACGTTGTTGGCTCTTCTAAACTTGAGCACATGACAAAACCAAATGTGCTCAGCGGCATGCAACCATCGGCCGGCTCTCTTCATCTAGGCAACTACCTGGGCGCATTGATCAACTGGGTCGAAATGCAAGACGACTACAACGCTTTTTATTGCGTGGTCGATTTGCACGCCATCACCGTGGCGCAAGACCCTGCCGAACTCCGTCGCAACACTCGCGTAACCGCTGCCCAATATCTTGCAGCAGGCATCGACGAAAACAAGTCAGCGCTATTCGTTCAGTCACACGTGCCTGCACACGCACAGCTTGCTTGGGTGCTTATGACAATGACCGGCTTTGGTGAAGCTGGCCGCATGACTCAATTCAAAGACAAAACCCAGAAGGGCGGCACCGACGTTGCCTCGGTGGGTCTCTTCACATACCCAGTATTGATGGCCGCCGACATTTTGTTGTACCAGGCAAATAAAGTTCCGGTTGGTGAAGACCAACGTCAGCACTTGGAACTAACTCGTGACCTCGCCACGCGTTTCAACTCACGCTTCGGCGAAACCTTTGCAATTCCAGAAGGCGTGATCTTTAAAGAGACCGCAAAGATTTTTGACCTGCAAAACCCAACCGCCAAGATGTCAAAGTCTGGCGACCCTAAGGGCTTGGTCAACATCATGGATGATTCCTCAGTGATTCTGAAAAAGATTAAGAGTGCAGTGACCGACACCGACGCCGAGATTCGCTTTGACCGCGAAACCAAACCTGGTGTTTCAAACCTGCTGGGCATTCACAGCGCGATTAGCGGCCAGAGCATTGAATCTCTTGAAGACCACTTTGCCGGCAAGGGCTACGGTGATCTGAAGAGTGAAGTTGCCGAAGTGGTGCTGAGCCGCATTGAACCAATTCGCGACCGCGCCAACGAGCTGCTCACCGATGAAGCCGAACTTGACCGCTTGTTAGCCCAGGGCGCCCAGAAGGCAAATGAACTTGCGGAAAAGACTTTGGGAATGGTTTATGACCGAATTGGGTTTATTCCTTCAGGGCGATAGCCTTAACTTGCAACAAACGTTCATCGGGGTCAGTGAAAATCTGAGCCGGCGGTTATAGCCCGCGACCCGGTCACTTCGGTGGCCGGTTGAATCTGTGAAATTCAGGTGCCGACGGTTAAAGTCCGGATGGTAGATGGAACGGTTTGAGACGTGCCTTTTTTGGCGACGGCTCAACTCGCCTGCCCCCTTGCGCGTTGAAAAACGAAAGCTGGGCAGATGCAAACCATCAAGCGCTATGAAGACGCAATGCGTCGCGCGCTGTTGCTGGCACTCAACGGTCCCGCCTATGGCGTGAACCCACAGGTTGGTGCTGTGATTCTTGATGCCGACGGAGCAATTGTTGCCGAAGGCTGGCACCGCGGCGCCGGCACCGCACACGCCGAAGTAGACGCCTTGAACAAACTTGCCGAATCCGGCATTGACCCGCGCGGTCTCACCGCAGTGGTCACCCTTGAGCCTTGCAACCACACTGGCCGCACCGGCCCTTGCGCTCAAGCGCTAATCGAGGCCGGCATCGCAAAAGTGATTTATGGCTCAAGCGACCCGGGTGCAAAATCTTCGGGTGGAGCCAAGACACTATCCGAGGCTGGTGTCGAAGTTCTTGGTGGCGTGCTTGCTGCAGAGTGCAACGACCAAGGCCGTGTGTGGCTCACAGCAACCAAACAGGTCCGACCTTTTGTCACAGTTAAGTGGGCAAGCACTTTGGATGGTCGCAGTGCGGCCGAAGACGGAACCAGCAAGTGGATTAGTGGACCCGAGGCCCGCGCGGATACCCACCTTCGTCGTTCACAGATCGATGCAATTTTGGTTGGCACTCGTACCGTGATTATTGACGACCCTGAACTAACCGCTCGCAAACCTGATGGCACACTTTATGACCACCAACCATTGCGCGTGGTGCTAGGCGAAACCGAACTCGATGCTGGTTCGCGAGTGTTCAACGATGCCGCGGAATCAATTCACTTGCGCACTCGCTCAATTCACGGCGCACTTGCCGAACTTTTTGAGCGCGGAGTTCGCCACGTGTTGGTTGAAGGCGGGCCAAAAACTGCGAGTGCATTTATCAAACTTGGTTTGGTCAACGAGTACCTCACCTACATGGCGCCAATGCTGCTCGGCGGAAAAAAGACATCGGTGACAAATATCGATGTTGAAACCATGAAAGACGCACACCACTTAGTTTTCAAAGAAGTTCGCCAACTTGGCAACGACATTTTCATTCGATCAGTGCCTAAGGAGCTCTAATGTTTACTGGAATTATTGAGGAACTTGGTTCGGTGAAAGCCATCGAGCAGTTGCCCGATGCAATTCGCCTAACAATCTCTGGCCCACTGGTTGTCTCTGATGCCAACCGTGGCGACTCGATTTCGGTTAGCGGCGCGTGCCTCACAGTGGTTGAAAAAGATGCCGATTCATTCACCGCGGATGTGATGCAAGAAACTTTGAAGCTAACTAGCCTTGATGGTGTCAAAGTTGGCGACCCGGTAAACCTTGAACGCGCGATGACCGCGGCAACTCGCTTTGGCGGCCACGTTGTTTTGGGTCACGTTGATGGCGTTGGTGAAGTTATTTCGCGTCAGCCAAGCGAAAACTGGGAATGGGTGCGAGTACAGGTTCCTGCAGAGCTAATGAAGTATGTAGTGCTCAAAGGCTCAATCACCATCGATGGAATTTCATTGACCGTGAATGAACTAGGCGACAACTGGGTCGGCTTGAGCTTGATTCCAGAAACCCTAAAAGTCACAACACTGGGCACCAAGAAGCCTGGCGACAAAGTGAACCTCGAAGCAGACGTAATGGCCAAGCACATTGAACGACTTATCGAAATGAGAAACAACTAATGGCACTTTCAACCATTGAAGAGGCTCTAGACGCACTACGCGCTGGCAAACCAGTGCTGGTTGCCGACGATGAGAACCGCGAGAATGAGGGCGACGCCATCATGGCCGCCCAGTTTGCCACCGAAGAGTGGATTGCCTGGATGGTAAAGCACACCTCGGGTTACCTATGTGCCCCGATGACCGAGCACCTGGCAAACCGCCTCGAGTTGCCGTTGATGACCACCACCAACCAAGATTTGCTACGCACCCAGTACACAATTTCTGTGGATGCCGCCGAGGGTGTAACCACCGGTATTAGCGCGGCCGACCGCGCAAAGACCTTGCGAATTTTGGCTGACGCCAACAGCACCCGCGATTCAGTTGTGCGGCCAGGACACATCTTGCCTTTGCGTGCCCACCAAGATGGCTTGCTTTCACGTCGCGGTCACACCGAGGCAACCGTTGACCTTTTGAAGCTTGCTGGCCTTCACCCAGTTGGCGTGATTGGCGAAATGATTTCGGCCGATGGCAGCATGATGCGTTTGCCAGAGCTAATCGAAGTTGGCGCAAGAGAAAACCTGCCGGTGATCACCATCGAGCAGATTGTTGCATCGCGCCTCGACTCAATCGAATTTGCCACCGAAAAGGTTGATGACCGAATTCGTTTTGAAGCTGAAGCCAAACTGCCAAGCACTCACGGTGACTTGCGCATGCGTGGCTACTACGACACCCGCACCACCGCCGATCACGTAGCCATCATTGCTGGCAACCCAACCGGAGACGACGTTTTGGTTCGCATGCACAGCGAGTGCATCACAGGTGAAGCATTCGGATCTTTGAAGTGTGAGTGTGGCCCTCAGCTAGATTTTGCGCTCGACCAAATTGCGAAGGACCCAAAAGGTGGCGTAGTGATTTATCTGCGCGGTCAAGAAGGTCGCGGCATCGGCTTGCTAAACAAGCTAAAGGCTTATGCGTTGCAAGACCAGGGCTACGACACCGTGGATGCCAACCTTGCGCTTGGTTTGCCAAGCGAGAACCGCGAGTATGGCGCAGCTGTTTCGATTCTGAAAGACCTTGGCGTCACCAGCGTTCGACTAATGACCAACAACCCAGCCAAGAGCGCCTACCTCAATGAGGCTGGCGTAAAGGTTAACTCTTATGTGCCAGTCATCGTTGGTGAAGCTGCACAAAATCGTCAATATCTAGAAACCAAACGTGCTCGCATGGGGCACCTAATTCCGGAGGTAACCGAATGAGCGGCGCGGGAGCACCAAAACTAAACATCGATGCAAGCGATTTGCAGGTGGCCATTGTGGTCACCAGTTGGCACACCGAAATCACCGACGGATTGTTGGCTGGTGCCGAGCGCGCTCTGAAAGCCGCTGGCAATGAGACTTACGAAATCTGGCGTATCCCGGGTGCATTTGAATTGCCACTTGGCGCACAAAAGGCAATTGCTGCTGGTGCCGACGCAGTGATTGCACTCGGTGTGGTTATTCAGGGCGATACCCCTCACTTTGAATATGTTTGCAACGCTGCCACCGATGGCCTAACCCGCGTGCAACTAGACACCGGTGTGCCAATTGGTTTTGGCTTGCTAACCGTAGACAACGCCAAGCAGGCACTTGATCGCGCCGGCCTGCCAAAGTCAAAAGAAGACAAGGGTGCCGAGGCAGTTGAAGCCGCAATTGCGATGGCTAGACTGAATTCATGAGCCTTTTTCTAGATATCACACTTGTATTGCACCTGCTAGCTTTCGCCGTAATTCTTGGTGGCGTGCTTGGCGAAACTAAGAACTTCAAGAATGGTGCCAAGGTAAACCCTGGCATTCTGCACGGATCATGGTTGGCCTTGCTAACCGGCCTCATCTTGACCGGTTTGGTTTATGCCATTGGTGAAGAGACTGTGAACAACCTTGCATTGTCAATCAAGGGTCTTGTTCTAACCGCAATCTTCTTCTTGGGTTACACCTACCAGAAGCGCGAAACAACTCCTAAGTGGGTTGTGCCAACCATCGGATTGCTAACCGTTGTGAACGTAGCCGTTGCAGTATTGGGCCCAATCGTTCAGGGCTAAAACTTAAATACAATATCCCGCCATGCGTTTTGCAGGGCGGGATTTTTTTATCTCATAAAGAGCGCGGTGAGCCTTCTGGTGGTGAAGACCAAACCAATCGAAATCATCACCACAAAATAAATCACGTGCGACAGCAACCCAAGGCCAATTTGACCTAGGCACAGCGCACGAATCATTTCAACGGCTTGCCAAAGTGGAAAAGCTTGAATGATCGATTGCAACCACTCGGGATAAACGCTGAGCGGATAAAAGGTGCCCGAGAACAGAAACATCGGCAGCATAAAAATGTTTAGCCAGTTCATCTGCTGAAAAGATTTGAAATAAGAAGTCACGGCCATGCCAAAAGATGAGAAGCCAAACGCTACCAACAGCGATGCCGGAATCGCCAAGATTCCCCACCAACTTGGCACGAGACCCATGGGTGTGATGACCGCCATGAATCCAATTGCGTAAGCAAGGCCACGCAATAATCCCCAGCTAATTTCACCAAGGGCAACATCTAGCGGACCCATCGAGGTCGAAAGCACGGTGTTGTAAAACTTTTGGAAGTGCATCTTGAAAAAGACGTTCCAAGTTGAGTCGTAGATTGCGCCGTTCATGGCGCTGGTAGCCAATAGTGCAGGTGCAATAAATGCTGCATAACTCACCGGATGGCCGCTTCCGTCGGTGACTCCCCCGATTAGGTTGCCCAGACCAAGGCCGAATGCCAAGAGATAAAAGACTGGCTCAACGAAGCCAGAGAAAACAGTTAGCCAGGTTGATGATCGCACTGCCAAAAGGTTGCGTTCAAGCAGTGCACTGGAGCGGCCAACATAAAGGTTGCTGCCCAGTTTGCCACTGCGGCGTTCGGCAATCGCGATTGCCGAATCATAGGTTGCACCAATCAGACTCATGAATCCAACCGCTTCGCAAAGATTCGACCCGCGATCAAGCTGCCGCCAACAAACATGCTCAACAAGTAGCCAATGTGAATCGCGAACAACCAAGGCTCAATAGGCAAGCCATAGCTGAGCACGCGGCCAAGGTTAGTGGCGTGCCATACCGGCGAGATCCAGCCGATTGGCTGCAGATAAATTGGCAAACTAGCGATTGGAAAATAGGTGCCCGAAAAAAGCATCATCGGGGCAATCACGAAGCGGCCAACAATCGCAAAGAAGCCATCGTCATCAACAACTTTGGATGCGGTGGCCAACATGGCTGCACCAAACGCACCGGCAGCCAACATGGCGGATACAAACAGTGGCAGCACCGAGGCCCAAGTAATGGCACTAAAAAGAATCAGCACGATTTCATAGAGCAGCGTGGTTAGCGCCGCGCGAATAAGCGAGGCAATCAGCACACCAATGACAATCGAGTTTGGGGTTAGGTGTGTGGCGTTCATGGCAAAGAAGTTCTTCTCCCACAAAAAGCCCTGCAGGGTTGGAAACGAAGTTTCATCCATAGCCGCTTGAATAGCCGCACCTGCTAGCAGCGCAGGAGCGAGAAAGGCAAGATAACCAACGCCATCAATGGCCTTGCCGCCAGCATTAGCATCAACCAATGAACCCACGCCAAGACCAATGGCAAACAGGAACAGAATTGGGTTTCCCAAGCCAAATGAAATCAGCGAGACCAACCACTTGCTCATGTTGCGTAAGCGCTGTTCGGCAACATACCAAGGGCCCCAAAAAATAGCTTTCTTGATGTCGACGATTTGGGCAGCGCCCTGCCAAGTCATTTTGGTTGAGTTCATTAGTCGACTAGTTGTCTTCCGGTGAGACGCAGGAAAACATCTTCAAGCGAACTGCGGCGAACCAAAGAGGTGACCGGCTCGAAGCCCAGCTTCACAATTTGTTTCAGCACTTTTTCGCCATCTTCGGTGTAAATCAAAATTCGATCGGGCAACACCTCTACGCGATCGCCCAAACCAGAAATATTTTGCGCCGCCTCGGCGTTTTTGGTTGAACCAAAGCGCACTTCAAGCACCTCTTTGCTCGAATACTGCTTGATCAATTCAGCCGGGCTACCCTCGGCCATGATTCGGCCTTTGTCCATCACGATTAGTCGATCACAAAGTTGCTCAGCTTCATCCATGTAGTGAGTGGTAATCACCAACGTGACCCCCTGCTCTTTTAGGCGAAACAGGCGATCCCAAAGCACGTGGCGTGCCTGGGGGTCTAGTCCCGTGGTTGGCTCATCGAGCAAAAGAATCTCGGGCTCGCTAACCAAAGCTCGGGCAATGGTTAGTCGACGTTTCATGCCGCCACTAAGCGAATCGGTTTTCGCATCACGCTTTTCTTCAAGCTGGGCAAATGCCAACAGCTCGTCAACCTTCTTCTTCAAGAAGGCACGCGACAAACCAAAGTAGCGACCATAGATAAATAGGTTTTCCCAAACCTTTAGTTCACGGTCGAGGTTGTCTGACTGCGGAACCACGCCAAGGTGAGCACGAATCTCAGGGCCCTTTTGATTTGGGTCCTTGCCAAGAATGTGCAGATCACCGGCGGTGCGTTGCGAGGTGGCCGAAATCATTCGCATGGTGGTTGATTTGCCGGCCCCGTTAGGGCCAAGCAGGCCAAATGCTTCGCCTTTTTTTACTTCGAAGTTAATGCCGTCTACGGCAACGAATTCTTCAAATTTTTTGGTAAGGCCAACAGCCTTAATCATCGCTTCTGCCATTGCTACGCAGCCACTGTGCGTGACTCAAGCAAACTACGCAACGCCTTAACGTGGCCAAAAGCCTGCACGTTGTAAAGCGCGATGTCGATTTTGCCATCCTGGTCAATAACAAATGTGCTTCGTGAACGGCCACCGGTGATCATCGAAATTGGGCTCGACCAGCGAGTAATGCCGAACGCTCGGTGCACGGTTTTTTCTGGGTCTAGCAAAAGGGTGTACTGAAGATTGCGCTTTTCTGCCCAGTGCTTCACCTTCAGGGTGTTGTCGCTCGAGATGCCAATTACTTTATAGCCCATAGCGCCAAAGATGTGCTCGTTATCGCGAAAATCGCAGGCCTCGAGGGTGCAACCTGGAGTCTCGGCCGATGGGTAGAAGAACAAAACTAACTTTTGACCTCGGAAACCTGAAAGTTGAACTCGGTTGCTGTCTTTGTCGTAGAGCACGAAATCGGGCGCAGCATCGCCAGGTACAAGTCTTGGGTCCATGGTTATATCCAACCCTAAAAACTGCCAAATAGTCCCTGTTAGCCTTATTTCATGCCCAAGACCAGCTCGCCAGCGCCAGCCCGCGCCAAAAAGCTAGGCAATAAGAGGGTCACTGGCAAAGAGCAGTATTACACCCCGGTTAGCTTGGCCAAATCGCTGGTTGCCGAAGTTCAAAAAATTGTGCCAGACCTTGCCCAGCACCAAATTTTGGAGCCAGCCGGCGGCACCGGAAGCTTTATTGAGGCGGCCAAATCACTAGGTGCCAACAAGTTTTTGGCATTCGACATTGAACCTAAGCACAAACAGGTTAAGGCCGGCGATTTTCTCGAGGCCGACCTGCGTGCCAAAAATGCCGTGACCATTTCAAACCCGCCCTTTGGTCGCAACAACTCGCTTTCAATTCCCTTTTTCAATAAGGCGGCGCACCACAGTGACTTCATTTGCTTCATCGTTCCGCGCTCCTGGCGCAAGTGGTCAGTCATTAATCGACTCGACCGAAACTTTCACCTGGTGGCCGATCACGATATTGAAATCGACTACGAAGATGAACTTGGCCAAAAGATATCCAAGCGCTCTAGCTTGGCCACCTGTTTTCAAATTTGGCAGCGACGCGATGAATTGCGACCAAAATACTCGGTGATAGATCAGGGGCTTATTACAAAGACCGACCCAGAATCGGCCGATGTGGCGCTTACTATTTTTGGCTTCGGATGTGGCAAAGTGCACACCGAGTTTGAGCGCCAAGCAAACACCACCCGCATGTTTTTGAAGCTCAACCATCCGAAGGCTTTAAAGGCTTTGCAGACCGTGAACTTTGCCAAGTTTTCAAAAAACACCGCTTACACCGAAGCGCTTTCGCTGCAAGAAATCAATTACTTACTCAATGAGCAAATCCTTGGGAATGCCCACCTAGAAGAGCAGGTTTAAAAACCAATGAGCATGTTTGGCGCACGTCGCGGCCCACGAGGCAATAGCAACACAACCAATGGTCGATACACCGGGCCAAAGGCAAAATTCAGTCAGCTGTTGCCATACCTGAGCCAACACAAGAAGGCCCTCTGGATTGCGGTTGCGCTTTCTGTTTTTGGAGCCGGTGTAAGCCTGGCCCAACCGCTGTTGGTGGGCCAAGTAATCACCTCGGTGCAAAAAGGTGAAAACCTAACTGGCACTGCTGTGCTGCTTGTGGGCTTGATCATTGTTGCCGGAGTTGCCAGCGGCTTTCAGTACTACGTTTTGACTAAGACCGGCGAGGGTGTTGTGCTCGGTGCTCGTCGTCACCTTGCAGCTCGACTATTGCGCCTGCCAATTGCTGAGTATGACCTTCGCCGCACCGGCGACTTGGTTTCGCGCGTTGGCAGCGACACCACCTTGCTTCGTGCAGTACTCACCCAGGGCTTGATTGATGCCGTTGGTGGCGCTCTCATCTTTGTTGGCTCCATCGTGGTGATGGCAGTTCTTGACCCAGTGCTGCTGATTGCAACCCTGTTGGTAATTTTGGTTGCCGTCTCGGCAATTGTTTTCACCGCTCGTCAGATTCGCCACGCCACCACAAAGGCCCAAGAACGAGTTGGTGCAATGGCGGCAGCGGTTGAACGTGCCCTTTCAGCCATTCGCACCATTCGTGCGGCGCGAGCCGAGCAACGCGAAGCCGAAGCCATTAGCGAGCAAGCTCGCTTGGCCTACGACCAGGGCGTCAAGATTGCCCGCATCTCATCGAGCATTGCTCCAATTGCAGGCATCGCCATGAATGGCGCATTCATTGTGGTTCTTGGTGTTGGTGGTTTTCGAGTTGCCTCAGGAGCCACCACAGTAGCCAACCTGGTGACCTTCGTTTTGTTGTTGTTTCTGATGGTTCGACCTTTGGGCCAAGCTTTTGGTGCCTACAGCTCAGTGCAAAGTGCTTTGGGCGCTCTTGCCCGCATCACTGAGGTTCTCGAGATTCCTACTGAGAGCGAAGCCACCGAAAAAGTTATCTCAAGCGGTCGCCACGCAGTCAACGACACCGCCATCAAATTTGAAAATGTTGTTTTCAAATATGCGGCACCTGTTTCAGAAGAGAACCCTGAACCGAGTGAACCGGCTACCGTGCTTGATAACGTGTCATTCGAAATTAAGCGCGGCACTCGTGTTGCAATTGTTGGCCCATCGGGCGCCGGCAAGTCAACCATCCTAAGTTTGATTGAGCGTTTCTATGAACCAAACTCTGGTTTCATCTTTCTCGATGGTCAGCCAGTGCATGCAATTAGTCGCGATGAGCTGCGTTCACAAATTGGTTATGTCGAACAAGATGCACCAGTGTTGGCCGGCTCAATTCGAGAGAACCTGTTGATTGGTTCACCAGATGCAACCGATGAAGCTCTAATTGATGTGCTCGAAAAAGTTAACCTCACCGAGGTTTTGCAACGCGACCCTCAGGGTCTAGGCGCGCCAGTTGGCGAAAGCGGAATCATGTTGAGCGGTGGTGAGCGTCAGCGTTTGGCGATTGCACGAACATTACTTTCTGCACCACCAATTTTGTTGCTCGATGAGTCAACATCATCGCTCGATGGTTTGAATGAACAGCGCATGCGCGAAGCAATCGACGCAGTTGCCGTGAATCGCACCTTGATTGTAATTGCGCACCGACTATCAACCGTTGTCGACAGTGACCAAATCATTGTGATTGATCACGGCAAGGTTGTCGGCTCTGGCACGCACAGTGAATTAGTTAAGACCACTCCGCTTTATAAAGAGTTAGCAAAGCACCAGTTGCTAGTCTAAAAATTAAATTGCGCGATTAGCGAGAAGCTGCGTCAAGAACGTTTCGAAGCAACATTGCTCGGGTCATTGGGCCAACGCCACCTGGGTTTGGCGACAAGAAGCCGGCCACCTGGGCCACATCTGGGTGAACATCGCCAACCAAAGTTGCCTTGCCTTCGGCATCAGTCACACGAGTGATGCCAACGTCTAGCACGGCGGCACCAGGCTTGATCCACTCCGGTTGCACAAAGTGAGCAACACCAAGGGCGGCAACCACGATGTCGGCGCGCTTGACGGCGTGCTCAATGTCGCGAGAACCCGAGTGCAAAAGCGTGACTGTTGAGTCAATGCCCTTGCGAGACATCAGCAAACCAAGCGGGCGACCAACTGTAACACCACGGCCAATCACTGCAACCTCGGCACCGTGCATTGGCACGTCATAGCGAGCCAACAGCTCCACAATTCCGGCTGGGGTGCAAGGCAAAGGTGAGGTCAGATCGCCTGATACGCCAAGCACCAAGCGGCCCAGGTTGGTTGGGTGCAAGCCATCCGCGTCTTTATTTGGGTCAATCAGCTCAAGCATGGCGTTGGTGTCGATGCCAAACGGCAACGGCAACTGAATGATGTAGCCGGTTACTTCTTTGTCTTCATTCAGGTCGCGAATTGCCGAACGAATGTCGTCAACACTTGAATCGGCGGGCATGTCGACGCGAATCGAGTGAATGCCAACTTCGGCACAGTCACGGTGTTTGCCCGAAACGTATGAGTGCGAACCCGGGTCGTCACCAACCAACAAAGTGCCAAGGCCTGGTGTGATGCCTTTTTGCTTTAGGTGAATTACCTGTTCGGCAATTTCAGCCTTGATCGCTTTTGCGGTGGCAAGGCCGTCTAGTCGAACGGCAGTCATATTTTTACCCGAGTTTCGTTATTACCAAGATTCCAAACCGCTGTATAGCGGGAAGGCTTCGGTAAGTGCACGTGTGCGAGCGCGCAGGGCCGCGATGTCTGGGTTTGGCACCAAAACGCCTGCAATGATCTCCGCAACTTCGGTGAACTGCTCTGCGCCAAAACCGCGAGTCGCTAGCGCCGGGGTGCCGATGCGAACACCAGAGGTAACCATTGGTGGTCGCGGGTCGTTTGGCACCGAGTTGCGGTTAACTGTGATGCCAACTTCGTGCAGCAAGTCTTCTGCAGTTTGGCCATCGATTGGTGCGTTGCGCAGGTCAACCAAAACTAGGTGCACCTGAGTGCCACCGGTTAGAACCTTAACTCCGTTTGAAGTGACGTCATCCTTCATCAGACGCTCGGCGATGATTGCAGCACCTTCGATGGTGCGCTTCTGACGGTCTTTGAATTCATCCGAGGCAGCAGCCTTAAATGCAACAGCCTTCGCTGCAACAACGTGCATCAACGGGCCACCCTGCTGACCAGGGAACACTGCTGAGTCGATCTTCTTGGCAAACTCAGCCTTGCAAAGAATCAAACCTGAACGTGGGCCAGCAAGAGTCTTGTGCACGGTGGTTGAAACGACATCGGCATAAGGAACCGGTGACGGGTGCAAACCAGCCGCAACCAAACCTGCAAAGTGAGCCATGTCAACCCAGAGCTTTGCGCCAACCTCGTCGGCAATTTTGCGGAACTCGGCGAAGTCAAGGTGACGTGAGTAAGCAGACCAACCGGCGATGATTACCGCAGGCTTTACCTCGTGCGCACGAGCACGAACGATGTCCATGTCGATTAGGTGAGTTTCGGCGTTTAGTTCGTAAGCGTGACCTTCGTACATCTTGCCCGAGAAGTTCAAACGCATGCCGTGAGTCAAGTGGCCACCGTGGGCCAATTCAAGACCAAGAATGCGATCGCCAGGGTTAGCCAAAGCCATCAAAACTGCGGCGTTAGCCGATGCACCAGAGTGGGGCTGAACGTTTGCGTGGTCGGCACCAAAAAGGGCCTTTGCGCGGTCGCGAGCTAGGTTCTCGGCAACGTCCACAGCTTCGCAACCACCGTAGTAGCGCTTGCCCGGGTAGCCCTCGGCATATTTGTTGGTGAGCACTGAGCCCTGAGCCTCAAGCACGCCGCGAGACACAAAGTTCTCACTGGCGATCATCTCTAGGGTGTGGCGCTGGCGGTCAAGCTCAGCAGCCAAAACCGCGGCAATTTCAGGATCGGTCTCGCTCAGAGGCAAGTTGAAGGTTGAATGCTGCTGTGACATGAGTAAACCCCTAAAAATGGCGGTAAGAATGCCTAATTCTAACATTTACAGACCCCGGATTAGCCCAGTGCGTGCTGGCCACCTATTTGTTGCCACCCTCTGCCACTGGCGTGAAATGCTCGGTAAACTGAACCTGCTCAACTGGGGGAACTAAAAAATGTTTGATTTGCCTACACCTGTGCTTATTGGTGGCTCAATGATTGCCGTTGGGCTATTGATGGGCCTATGGATTCTCGTATCTGTCATCACGCACAAGGCACGCAATCAGAGCCCTCTGGACTAAACCGCTCACCTAAACTTGAGCCTATGACTTCTACAGTTAACACCCACTGGGTGCTCACCCTCGTGTGTGAAGATAAGCCGGGCATTGTGCACGCAATCTCTGGGGCAATCGTTGCTGCAAACGGAAACATCACTGAGTCATCACAGTTTGCCTCTGAGGACACCGGCCGCTTCTTCATGCGACTGCAAATCGAATCAGCGGTTCCGCGCGAACACTTCGAAAAGCAGATCATTCCAGTGGCCGATCGATACAACATGACTTGGCAGCTAGACACAGTTGGTCGCCACATGAAGACTTTGGTCTTAGTTTCAAAAAGCGCTCACTGCCTAAACGACATTTTGTTCCGCCAGCGCGGTGGCCAGCTGCCTGTCGAAATTCCTGCAGTGTTTGGTAACCACAAAGATCTTGCATCAATGGCCGAGTTTTATGGCGTGCCATTTGAATCACACGAAATTACCGCGGATGCCGACAAGCGTTCGTTCGAGGCAATGCTCCGCGCCTACATCAAGAGCGCAGATATTGAACTTATTGTTCTTGCTCGCTACATGCAGGTTTTGTCAGAAGAATTCTGCAAGGAGTTTGAGGGACGAATCATCAACATTCACCACTCATTCTTGCCAGGCTTTAAGGGTGCCAACCCATATGCGCAGGCACACGCCCGCGGCGTAAAACTGATTGGCGCCACCGCACACTTTGTAACTGCCGACCTGGATGAGGGCCCAATCATCGAACAGAACGTTGTTCGTGTTGAGCACTCTGACTCAAAGAAACGTTTGGTTTCAATTGGTCAAGATGTTGAGTCAAAGACCCTCACCCAGGCAGTTCGATGGTTTGCCGAACGTCGCGTATTGCTCGACGGCGACCGCACCATCATCTTTAGCTAAATCAGCTAGGCATACTTTTTCTCTAACCGGCGTTGACGCAGGTTCTTGCTACCGCGGAATATTCCAACCCCGGCAAGCGCAACCGCCAACGCCATCACCGCACTGGTCGCCCACATTTGCCAATCTACGTTTTCACTTATTTCAAACGGCTTGGCCTCAGTTGGGTTATTCAGCATAATTTCCTCTGCCGGCAACTCGATGTTCTCGGGCTGAATTGGGTTCACATTCAATTCATCGGTGGCCATCTCGGTGGGCGTGATTGACTGCACTTCAATTGCCTCGGTTGGCACAGTGACAATAGCCTTCGGCGTTGACCTGGCAACTGCTTTGGTGCCGGCACTCTTGGTGGTGCGGGTTGCCTTCGGAGCCGTTGGCCGCACTACCGGCGTGAGCACGGTTGGTGCCTGCTCAATCACGACTGCCTGAGTTGGCTCAGGGGTTGGTTGAGGCAACGGATCAACAGTTGCCACTGGGTCAGGCGTTTTATTAACCACCGGGGTCGAGCTATCTGGCGAAGTTGGTGGGTTTGAATTCACCGGAGGACTAACCACAATCGGTGCCACACTCTGGGTGGGAGTAGGCGTTGGCGTTGGTGTCGGGGTTGGTGTGGCAGTCACCGTAGGCGTTGGTGTTGGAGTTGGGGTAGCCGCAACCGTGACTGTGCCAGAAAGGGTCGCTGCTAGCGGCCCCTGGTTGCCAAGCGAATCAACATAAGCATTTGCTGCGATGCTCACCTGAACCGGACCAAGTGCACAACCGGTAGTGGACACGGTGAAGGCTTTGCCTGCCGTAGTTTCGGTAAGGCTCAAGCTGCAACCTGCGGCCGTAGTCGAGAAATCAGAGAGCGTGACTCCGGTAACCGTTTCGGCAAAACTCAAATTGAAACTCGGTGAAACATAACTTGTTGCTGCAACGGTGGCAAACACCGGAACCGGTGCGGCGCGTTTGACGGCAACCGCCGCGGCAACAGTTGCAGCAGCTGGGCCAACATTCGTAGCCGCATCCACCACCGAGTTAGTGGCGAGTGTGAGCACTACCGATGCGCCATCGGCACATCCGGAGACTGCAACTGAGTAACTTGTGCCTGACCCAGTGGGCTCTGCAATCACACAACCGGTTGGAACAACCGAAAGATCTGATGCAGCAAAACCGGTCACGGTCTCATTGAACAAAATTGTGTAATTAAAAGTTGCGGCATTTGTTGGAGTAGTCGGTGGTGTAATCACCACGGTGGGTGCCGCGCGATCGATGGTCACTGCAGTTGCCGAAGCCAAAGCCGCTGGGCCAACAATTGCGCCAGTCACCGAGTTTGCACTCAACTTCAGGTTCAATGTGCCGGGCGTGCAACCCGACACCGTCACTGTGTACATTGTCAAACTTCCTGTCACCGCAATTGTGGAACAAGTTGCCGTTGAACCGGTCGTCGCAAAATCTGTGTTTGCTAAACCAGTGACTGTTTCGTTAAAGACCAACGAGTAGGTAATTAGGTCTGTATTAGTTAGCGTCACATTGGGCGCAAAAGTTGTCACGCTCGGTGGAACCAAATAACTAATGATTGCCAAACCGGCGCCGGCTCGATAGGCAGCTGTGTTTGTTGAACTCAAGAGCGCAGTGATGTTCACCCAAGATGATCCACCACCGCCACCACCGGCGTTTGTGCAACAGCTATCGATGTCGGCACCGCCGCCACCGCCACCGTAATAACCGCCACCGCCACCGCCTCCTCCGGAAGTGGTGCTCGAACCACCGATGCCGCCTAGGCCAAGTTCACCCGCAGTTCCCCAGCTTCCACCGTTTGGAAACCCTCCGCTACCACCGGCGGTTGCAGTCGCACCCGAACCGCCTTGGCCTTGACCGCTGGTACCAGCCGAACCGTAGGTGCCACCGGCTCCACCACCGCCGCCACCTGAGAAACCTCCAGAGCCACCGCCGCCGCCCGCTGTGGCAATGCGATCAGCAAGCAAAGTGCCGGTGCGAACATCCGTGGCGCCACCGCCCGAGCCTTCATCGCCTCGACCACTACCCGCAGTGCCACCGCCGTTAAAACCACCGGCTGCGCCTGAGCCCTGATTGCCAGCGCCACCAACATAGATATAAAGCGAGGTTGGCACGGTTGCAAAGGTGCCGGTCACGCGACCACCTAGGCCGCCCGCTCGACCACCTTGTGCGCCGAGCAAATCAATCGAAACATTTTGGGCACCCGCGGGAGGTGACCATCGATAGTAGTCGCCGGTGTATGGAAATGTGACCGAACAACTGGTACCCACGCACACCGGTGCTGGATTTGTGCTCACTGCTCGAACCGATTGAGCGATCAATCCCCCGAACAGCACAGCAAGAACGCAGGCCGCTGCAGAAAATGCGCGCCACTTGGTTTTTTGAATTCTGTGCATGCGAACAAAATAAAACTCCGGATACTTTCACCACCTGAGTTATCCACAAATTTGCAATTAGGCTGATTTGCATGAAGCCAATCAAAGCCATCGCAATTGCTATCGCTGCGCTCATCTCTTTTAGCGCCTGCGCTCCGGTGGGCCCAAAAGTTGTAGCAGAAGATTCAGTTGGTGTGCAGATGTTCATGTGGAACTGGAACTCGGTAGCTGCAGAGTGCACCGATTTCCTAGGACCAGCGGGCTACGACTGGGTGTTGGTTTCACCACCCGAGGAACATATTTTGGGCGACCAATGGTGGACCCACTATCAACCAACCAGCTACAAGCTTGATTCAAACCTGGGCACCCGCGAAGAGTTTGCCAACATGGTTAGTACATGCAAAACAGCGGGCGTGGCAATCATCGCCGATGCAGTGATCAACCACATGGCTGCCAGTGATGTGAACGGTTGGGCAGGCACCGAGCACACCAAATACGACTATCCGGGGCTTTATGGCGAAACAGATTTTCACCACTGCGATTCTGCTTCGGGTGGCATTGAGGACTGGAACAGCGTGGACCAGGTTCAGCAGTGTGAATTGCTTGGACTCTCTGATCTAGACACCAGCAAGCAAAGCGTGCGCGACAAAATTATTGGGTATCTAAAAGATTTGCGCTCACTTGGCGTGGCTGGTTTTCGCGTTGACGCAGCAAAACACATTGCCGCTGCCGAGTTGAAAAAAATTGTTGACGCAATGCCCAGCGACACCTCGTGGATTTTTGAGGTAATCGGCACCACGCCAGACCCAGCCGACTACAAGGCTATGGGAAACACCTTTAGCTTCAACTGGATGAGCCAATCGACCCAAATGTTCAATTCGTTTGGCTCGCTCAATGGCGCTGCCGACCCAACCGCGTTGACTTTGTTTGAAGACAGCGCAAACTTGGTGACCATGGTGAGCAATCACGACACCGAGCGAAATGGTGAAGCTTTGAATTATCGCGATGCGCCGGCTTTTGCCTTGGCCAATGCGTTCATGCTTTCGGTACCATACGGCGTTCCAATGGTTTATTCCGGCTATGCATTCAGCGAAAACGATGCCTCACCAAACCTAGGCGCCGACAATAAGGTGCTTGATGCCAGCTGTTCAAAATTTGCTAGCCCTGTGGATGCCGTGACTGACGGATTGTTTGTGTGCCAACACCGTTGGAACGAAATTGCAGGCATGGTTGCTTGGCGCCACGCGGTTGGAAACACAGCTGTGTTGAAGCAGTTTGATGACGGCAACGTTTATGCGTTTAGCCGCGGCGAACTTGGTTTTATTGCCTTCAACAACGGTGACAAGAAATATGAAGGTTCAGTCAAAACAACTTTGCAACCGGGTGTTTATTGCGACTTGATCAGCGGCGGTTTTAAATCAGCTAACGGCAAATGCAAGGGTGATGCAATCACCGTGGATGCCGATCAGAACGCAATCGTAAACGTTGCCTCAAAATCAGTGGTTGCAATTAGCGCTGCTGCGCAGGTGCGCTAACTGAACTTGCGCGATTTAGTGGAAGAAGTGGCGTTCACCTGTGAAGTACATGGTGATGCCCGCTGCCTCGGCTGCCGCAATCACTTCTTCATCACGCACTGAACCGCCAGGCTGAACTACTGCCTTCACGCCAGCGTCAATCAGAATCTGCAAGCCATCGGCAAACGGAAAGAATGCATCCGAGGCAGCTACTGAACCACGTGAGCGAGATGAAGCGCGCTCAACGGCAAGACGGCAAGAGTCAACGCGGTTAACCTGGCCCATGCCAACACCAACCGATGCGCCTTCGCGAGCCAACAGAATGCCGTTTGACTTCACAGCGCGGCAGGCACGCCAAGCAAACTCAAGATCAGCCAGAGTTGCAGGGTCGGCCTTGGTGCCAGTCACTAGCTTCCAGCCCGCAGAAGAGAAGTTGCTGAACTCATCCGACTGCTGAACCAAAACGCCGCCTGAAATCTGCTTGTATTCCAAAGCCTCGCGCGAGTAGTTGGCTGGCAACTCGAGCACGCGAAGGTTCTTCTTTTCAAGCAAAATCTGCAGCGCCTCAATTTCGTATGAAGGCGCGATGATTACCTCGGTAAAGATGCTGGCAACCTGCTTGGCCATGGTCACGGTGACCGGGCGGTTCGAAGCGATTACGCCACCGAATGCTGAAACCGGGTCGCACATGTGCGCCTTAGCGTGCGCATCGGCAATCACATCTGGAGTGTTGGCATCGCCAACCGCGATGCCACAAGGGTTCGCGTGCTTGATGATGGCCACTGCTGGCACATCAAAGTCATAGGCTGCGCGAAGTGCCGCGTCGGCATCCACGTAGTTGTTATATGACATGTCTTTGCCGCCAAACTGACGCGCTTGCGCGATGCCGGCAACGGCACCTTCGCCAATTGAGCGATAAACCGCAGCCGCCTGGTGTGAGTTTTCGCCATAGCGAAGCACGTTGGCGAGTTCGGCAGAAACCGCGAAGTCTGCAGGGAAGCCTGGGTTCTTGCTCTCGGTGTCAGCTGTCTGCCCGGCAGCCTTCTTCCACTCGGTTTCAAGTTCTTTGGCAAACCAACCGGCAACGGCTGCGTCGTAGCGAGCAGTGTGTGAGAAGGCAGCGAAAGCAAGTTCGCGACGCTGAGAAAGTGTGGTGCCGCCGTTCTCAACGGCGGCAATAATTTCGCCGTACTTTGATGGGTCAACCACGATTGCTACGTTGGCGTGGTTTTTTGCTGACGCGCGAACCATTGCTGGGCCGCCGATGTCAATCTGCTCAACTACTGCATCACCCTTAGCTCCCGACTGCACTGTCTGCACAAACGGGTAAAGGTTGACAACTACAAGCTGAAAAGCTTCGATGCCTAGTTCGGCAAGCTGGTTCTCGTGTGCAATCAAGCGCATGTCAGCAAGCAGGCCCCCGTGGATGCTTGGGTGCAGGGTCTTTACGCGACCATCCAAAGATTCTGGAAAACCGGTGATCTGCGAAACCTCGGTCACAGGAATGCCGGCCTCTGACAGCGCTTTGAATGTTCCACCGGTTGAAACGATGTCAACGTTTGCTGCTTGCAGCGCCTGAGCTAGCTCAAGCAAGCCAGTTTTGTCTGAAACCGAAAGTAGTGCGCGTTGAATTTCAACACGATCGCGGTGACGGTAGTCGGCTGGACGGTGGTCGTTGTGTGCGGCCAAGATTGCCTCTTCTGTTATTTGCTGATTGCAGCGAGATTGATTTTGTTTTGCGCAATGTCACGAACGGTGTTGATTAAAAGCTCACGCTCTTGCACCTTGATGCGTTCGTGCAGTTCGAATTCGTTGTCGTCTGGCAACACTTCAACTTCGCGCTGGGCAATGTGCGGCCCAGTGTCGACACCTTCGTCAACAATGTGGATAGTAACTCCGGTAGTTTTGGCACCCGCATAAAGCGCATCGCGCACTGCATGCCCACCAGGAAACTGTGGCAGCAAAGAGGGGTGGGTGTTGATGAGGTTCGGGCTATAAGCGCCAACGAAATTGCTAGGCAAAATTCTCATGAAACCGGCAAGCACAATTAGGTCTGGCTTGAAGTGATTGATGTTGGCCATCAGCACGGTTGCCCAGTTTTCACGGGTGTCAAATGACCCAGGTGAAACTACAAAAGTTGGCACCCCAAAGCGCTCTGCGTGGGCAAGGCCATCGGCGGGGTTATCGCTGCCTACGGCCACAATCTTGGCGCCAAACAGTGGGTTTTCAGTTGCCTCAAGAAGTGCGTTGAGGTTTGAACCTGAACCTGAAATTAGAACTACGACCGACAGCATTGGTCTAGTTTAGCCGCGACGGCCAGCCAGCAGCGGGTGGTCTGCCTTATCTGGTCGCGCGCTATAGAAGGCAGCCAGGGTGGCCACCAGGGTGACCTCGGCAAAAACCACGAGCATTAGCAACCCAGCGTTGATTCCCACTTGCTGCAGTCGTTCAGGGCCAATTCCCCCGGATGCCAAACCCGCGAGTATGCCGATTTGAAGCGCGGCCACCAAACCGATGGCGATGCCCAAACTAAATGCTGCCCCCCAAGCGCTGGCGAATTCAAAGCGAATTTGATCGGCGTGACGGCGAATAGCAATCGTGGCGATGAACGCACCAACCATCGGTACCAAAACGGCAGCCAATGCGAATTGCATTTCACCCTGAGGCAACGCTGCGGTGATTGGCAGAGCGGGTAATGGCGCAACCACGGTGCCAAGCGGACTAATTAGCGAGCCAGTGCCAATTGAGAAGCCAACTCCGGTGAGCCAGCTGGCTCCAAAAATAATCAGGTTCGGCAAAATTGCCAATTGACCTACGGTCACCATGATTCCGCCGAGCACACTTACGTGCAAGCCTTCATAGAGACGAGTCATTTGCACCCAGTTGAGTGCCATCATCACTGCCACCAAAATCGCCGAGGTTCCAACCAAGATTGCGGTTACAGCGGTGCCGGCGCGCAGTGCTGGAATCAATGTTGCGCGAACCGCCCAGTGCAAATTATCGAATCGGCGACCGAGAAAATTTCTAAAGGCAATTCGTTCGCGAGGTTCTGGCAAGCCAATGGCGTCACCAAGGGCAACCTGCTTGCCAATTAGTGAACCGAGAATCACGAAAAACAAAAAGAAGACTGGTGGAAAGAAAGTGCCCTGCCAGTTAATTGGATATACGCCTTTTGTGTAGGCGGCAGTGCTTAGCAAAAATGAAATTGCGGCGTAAACCAAGCCAGAGCCGAGCCAACCAATCCAAAGATCGCTAGCAGTGGTGAGTCGTCGGCCCAACTTAAATGCCATAAATGCAATCAGCGCCGAGAACGCCAGCGGAATCATGCTGATTACAAATTGCGGAAAATCAGTGCCGAGCAAAGAGCCTGCTGGAATCATCAATCGAGTGCCGTGCGCCATCAACCAGATGTCGGCGGATGCACGAAACGGCACCAGCCAATTAATGGTTGCGTCGTTTTCAAATAACCAAACGATGGTGAGTGGAGCGAGAGTCAGACCTACGCCAATTGCCGCAATGATTAGAGTTTCAAATGCAGAAATTAGAAACGTGAGTCGACGATTCAAAGCGCAGCACTCCCCCTAAACGAATTGCTTAGAGGTTTTTGAAAACTTCGCGCATAAGCGCAGCAGTTTCGCTTGGAGTCTTGCCAACCTTTACGCCAGCAGCTTCGAAAGCTTCTTTCTTTGCTTGCGCTGTGCCAGCTGAGCCCGAAACAATCGCACCCGCGTGACCCATGGTCTTGCCCTCAGGTGCGGTGAAACCTGCAACATAGGCAACAACCGGCTTGGTCACGTTTGCCTTGATGTAGTCAGCAGCCTTCTCTTCTGAGTCGCCACCGATTTCACCAATCAAAACGATTGCCTTGGTCTCTGGGTCTGCCTGGAAAGCGGCTAGTGCATCGATGTGTGTGGTGCCGATAACTGGGTCACCACCGATTCCGATTGCAGTCGACATGCCAATGTCGCGAAGCTCAAACATCATTTGGTAAGTCAGGGTTCCTGACTTTGAAACCAAACCGATTGGGCCTGCACCAGTGATGTCGCTTGGGGTAATGCCTGCGTTTGATTTTCCTGGAGAGATGATTCCCGGGCAGTTAGGGCCAATCAGACGAGTCTTTAGACCCTTGTCTACGTTGTATGCCCAAGCCTCAGCTGAGTCGTGCACTGGAATGCCCTCGGTGATTGCAACCGCTAGTGGAATCTCTGCATCAATCGCTTCGATCATCGCGGCTTTTGCAAAGGCAGGTGGAACAAAGATTACGGTTACGTTTGCGCCGGTTGCCTTCATTGCCTCGGCAACGGTGCCGAACACTGGCAACTGCTTGCCTTCAACGTCAACGGTTTCGCCGGCCTTGCGCGGGTTCACGCCACCAACAATGTTTGAGCCGCCAAGCAGCATGCGGCGGGTGTGCTTCATGCCTTCAGAGCCGGTCATGCCCTGAACGATAATTCGCGAGTTCTCGTCTAGAAAAATAGCCATTTGTTTTTAAGTTCCTTCTGGGGCTTAGCGGTTCGCGAACTCGGCGGCTTTGTCGGCTGCTTCATCCATGGTGTCTACGACGGTTACAAGTGGGTGGGCAAACTCATTCAGAATGTAGCGGCCCTCAAGAACGTTGTTGCCATCTAGGCGAACAACAAGTGGCTTGGTTGCTGTGTCGCCAAGAGTCTTTAGCGCGCCAACAATTCCATTAGCAACTGCGTCACAGGCGGTGATTCCACCGAACACGTTTACGAAAACGCTCTTTACCTGTGGGTCGTTCAAAATTACGTCAAGACCTGCGGCCATAACCTCAGCAGAAGCACCGCCACCGATGTCCAAGAAGTTTGCTGGGCGCACGCCACCGTGCTTTTCACCGGCATAGGCCACAACGTCAAGAGTCGACATAACTAGACCAGCACCGTTACCGATGATGCCTACTTCGCCGTCAAGCTTCACGTAGTTAAGATCCATTGCCTTGGCCTTCGCCTCTAGCGGGTCAAGCTGGTCGCGCTCCATTGATTCGCGCTCGTGACGGAACTCGGCGTTGTCGTCTAGAGACACCTTGCCGTCTAGTGCGATAACGTCGCCATCCTTGCTAAGAATCAACGGGTTAACTTCAACCAAAGTTGCATCTTCTTTAACGAACACGTCGTAAAGCTTTACGAAAACCGGAGCAACCTTAGCTGCGGTTTCGTCATCGAAGCCACCCTGCTTTGCGATGCTCAAAGCGGTCTCTAGGTTGATGCCCTTGGTTGCCGAAACTGGCACCTTTGCCAAAGCTTCTGGGCGCTCTTCGGCTAGCTGCTCGATCTCCATGCCGCCCTCAACGCTGCAAAGCGAAAGGAAGGTGCGGTTTGATCGGTCTAGCAGAACCGAGAAGTAAAACTCTTTGTCGATGGCTGCACCCTGGGCAACCATTACGCGCTTAACAATGTGACCCTTGATGTCTAGGCCAAAAATGTTCTTTGAAAGCTCTTTGGCTTCTTCAGGTGACTTGGCCACCTTTACTCCGCCAGCCTTGCCGCGGCCACCGGCTTTAACCTGGGCCTTTACAACTACAACTCCACCGATTTTGGCAGCTGCTGCCTCAACCTCTTCTGGAGTGTCTGCTGTGATGCCCTGCAGAACTGGAACGCCGTAGGCCTCGAACATGTCGCGCGCCTGATACTCAAATAAATCCACTGTGATTTCCGTTCAAAATGAGGTTGAAGACGGGTCTAGTTTACCTTTTCAATCGGAGCGACTTTGACCAGTAAGCGCTTGATTCCGATACTTCCAAAGTGAATTTCTGCTGTCTGACGGGCACCTTCACCCGCGGTGGCAATAACCTTGCCCTTGCCAAAATCGGCATGCATGATGTGGTCACCAACAGCCAATTGCAAGCCTTCGTTGTTGCGCACCGAGCTAATCGCGCCCTTCCACTCGGTCTTTGGCTTGGCACTTGGGGTGCCGCCATAACCGCCCGAGCTCTCGCGCTCCTGGCCGTATCCGAGGCCTTCGGCAATTGAACTGCGGTATCTGCTGGTTGCCAGGCCACGGCCGCCGCTAGATTCGCGCCAATCAATCAATTCACCCGGGATTTCCTGCAGGTAGCGACTTGGCGTAGCCGCTTCGGAGTCGCCGAAGGTGGTGCGCATCATGGCCAGGCTCAGATAAAGGAATTTGCGAGCGCGGGTGATGCCCACGTAGAAAAGTCGACGCTCTTCAGACATGCCACCCGGAGTGATGAATGACATGCGGTGCGGTAGCAAGCCCTCTTCGATGCCGGTGAGGAACACTGCGTCATATTCGAGACCCTTGGCGGTGTGCAGGGTCATGAGCGAGACGGTTCCCGATTCGTCATCGATTTCGTCAGCTGCGGCAACCAGAGCCACTTCATTCAAGAAGTCAGGCAAACGGCCCTCGGGATTATTGCGTTGGAATTCACGAGCCACCGAAACAAGTTCCTCAAGGTTTTCAACGCGCGCTTCATCTTGCGGGTCGCGAGAATTGCGCAGGCTTTCGATGTAGCCGGTGCGCTCAAGCACGGCACGCAAAATTACGTCAACCGGCTGGCTCTCAATCATGGCTTCGAGTTCGTCAAGCAATGCAGCCAGTGCGATGATTGCCCCCGTGATCTTTGGGCCAAAGCCAAGTTCTGCAACGTGCGAAAGCACCTGACGAACCGACAGATCATTGCGCTGCGCAAAGCCAGCAATTTGGGTTTCGCTTGCGTCGCCAATGCCGCGCTTAGGCACATTCAGAATGCGGCGAGTGGCAAGGTCATCCCTAGTGTTTGCAATAGTAACCAAGTAGGCCATGGCGTCTTTGATTTCTTGACGCTCATAAAACTTTGTGCCGCCGACGACTCGATAAGGCAGCGCCGAGCGAATGAAAATATCTTCAAGTGCACGCGTCTGGGAGTTGGTGCGATACATCACCGCGATGTCACGATAAGCGATTGCTTGGCCGTGAAGCTTGTTGATTTCGTCGGCAATAAATTGCGCTTCATCGTGTGCCGAGTATCCGGTGTAACCAACAATCTTTTCGCCATCGCCTTCTGCAGTCCAAAGGTTTTTTGAAGGGCGATCAAAGTTGTTTGAAATAACGGCGTTTGCCGCAGAAAGAATGTTTTGTGTCGAGCGATAGTTCTGCTCAAGCAAAATTGTGGTGGCGCCTGGAAAGTCTTTTTCAAACTCGGTGATGTTGCGAATGTCAGCACCGCGGAATGCATAGATTGACTGGTCTGAGTCACCAACCACAGTTAGTGATGCATCTTTGGCCAGTTCACGAATCAGGGCGTACTGCGCATGGTTGGTGTCTTGATATTCGTCAACCAAAATGTGCTTGAACTTGTGGTGATATTGTGCAGCTACTTCGGGGAAAGCACGAAACAGGTGCACGGTCTCGCCGATAAGGTCGTCGAAGTCGAAAGCATTATTGCGACGCAGCTCACCTTGATAGCGGCTAAAGATGTCGCTGATTGCGCGAGCGGCCGGGTCGTTCTGATCAATGTTGCGGGCAAAGCTTTCGGCATCGGCCAACTCGTTCTTGGCATTCGAAATTGCGGCACCAACACCAGCCGGGGTGAGCTTGTGAATGTCTGCGCCGGTCTCTTTGATGAGTCGCTTCAGAATGGCGCGGCTATCGCCCGAGTCATAGATGGTGAAGTTTGAATCGTGGCCTAGGCGATCGCTTTCGCGGCGCAAAATAAGCACACAGGCGGAGTGGAAGGTTTTCAGCCACATGCCATCTGCGGCATCGCCCAGCAGGGCACGCACACGCTCACGCATTTCGGCGGCTGCCTTATTGGTAAAGGTGATTGCCAGAATTTGTGACGGCCAGGCTTCTTTGTTGGCCAGCAGGTGAGCAATGCGGTGAGTGAGCACTCGGGTCTTGCCCGAACCAGCACCGGCAACAATCAATAGGGCTGGGCCTCGGTATTCAACCGCTGCGCGCTGCTGAGGGTTAAGCCCCTCTACCAGGCGATCGCTGGCTGAAAAAAGATCTAACTCACTCATAACCAAGAAAGCCTAGGCCAAGCCTGCGACAAGTTCGCGCAGCAGATCCGGCTGGTCAACAAAAATTCCATCGGCCCCGGTGTGCACAAATCGAGCCAGATATCCCTCAACGGTATTTTCGGCTTCTTCAACGCGCGCGGTCCAAACAAAGACCTTGAGTCCGCGTGCGTGGCACTCGGCCACCATGTCGTTATCCCAAACCAAAACCGCGTTAAAACTAATGCCGTCAAAAACTTGCGCGGTGTGATCGAGCTGCGGATCACTCCAGGTGTCAACCAAAAATACGTAGTCACCAATTGCGCCACACACTCGTTGCATTTGCTCGAGAACCTTAAAGTCAAAACTTTCAAGGGTCAACGTGATGCCGCGTTCGCGCCAATCGATTTCGTTTAGGGTGCGAGCCAAACTTGCAGCCACCGGCAAACCGCGAGCTGCAAAATAAGCACCGTGTTTGACTTCAAGAATCAGGTGCTTGCCGCGTGCAAAATCTGCGGTCAAAAGTTCGGTGAGCGATGGCAATTCAAATTGCCCATCAAACTTTGCACTGCCAGGTCGCAAATCAGGCATGCGCTCAATGGCGCGAAGCTGCTTCAACTCGGCAAGCGTGAAGTCTTCACAGAACCAATCAACGCGAGTCTCTTGCCAACCAACCACACCTTCGCGCGCGCGATCGGCAAACTCTGGGCGCGAAGCAACATCCGTAGTCGTCGATAAATAGTTGTCGTGACGAATGATTAGTTGGCCATCTTTGGTTGGCACCAAGTCGCACTCAATTGCATCGCTGCCTTGCGCAAATGCCAACTCGAATGCTTCGAGTGTGTTCTCTGGGCGGTAGCCAGAAGCGCCGCGGTGCCCAAAGACTAATGTCATTCCGTTATTCCCACTCGATAGTGCCAGGCGGCTTTGAAGTCACATCAAGCACTACGCGGTTTACGCCTTCAACCTCATTGGTGATGCGGTTTGAAATCTTGGCAAGCACGTCGTAAGGCACACGGGTCCAGTCGGCGGTCATTGCATCCTCGGATGAAACCGGGCGCAACACGATTGGGTGACCATAGGTGCGGCCATCGCCCTGCACGCCAACCGAACGAACATCGGCAAGCAACACAACTGGGCACTGCCAGATTTCAGCGTCAAGGCCGGCGGCACTCAGCTCGGCGCGCACAATGGCATCTGCCTTGCGCAATAGGTCTAGGCGATCTTTTGTGATTTCGCCAACAATGCGAATGCCAAGGCCTGGTCCTGGGAATGGCTGGCGCTGAACGATCTCGGCAGGCAAACCAAGCTCGGCACCAATCGCACGAACTTCATCCTTAAACAAAGTGCGCAACGGTTCAACCAGTTCAAACTCAATGTCATCTGGCAATCCACCAACGTTGTGGTGGCTCTTGATGCCAGCGGTTGCGCCACCACCAGATTCAACAACATCTGGGTAAAGCGTGCCCTGCACCAAGAACTTGATTGGGCGGTCGTCGGCCTTTGACTCTTCATAAAGCGCAGCCTGCGCCTCTTCGAAGGTGCGAATGAATTCGCGACCAATAATCTTGCGCTTGGTTTCTGGGTCACTTACTCCAGCAAGTGCATTCAAGAACTTCTCTTCAACGTTCACGGTGACCAAGCGGATGCCGGTTGCTGCAACGTAGTCACGCTCTACCTGCTCGGCTTCGTCTTGGCGAAGCAATCCGTGGTTAACAAAAACGCAAACCAATTGGTCGCCAACTGCCTTGTGCACCAATGCAGCTGCAACAGCGGAGTCAACGCCACCCGACAAACCACAAATCACACGAGCGTCGCCCACCTGCGCACGAATCTTTTCAACTTGCTCGGCAATCACGTTGCCCGAGTTCCAGTCGGCAGGAATGCCTGCCGCGTTGTGCAAGAAGTTGGTCAAAACATTTTGGCCAAACTGAGAGTGCTTAACCTCTGGGTGCCACTGCACGCCATAGATCTTTTTCTCGTGGTTAGCGAATGCTGCCACTGGAGTGATCTCGGTGGTTGCCAAAACTTCGAAACCTTCAGGAGCCTTGGTTACCTGGTCACCATGTGACATCCAGCAGATCTGTGATGCCGGCTGGCCATCCAAAATTTCACCGCCAGCTTTAACGGTTAGTTCGGTGGCGCCATATTCGCGAATGCCGGTTGGCTCCACAGTGCCGCCAAGCGCGTTGGCCAAAG
Organism: Rhodoluna sp.; assembly: GCF_024639375.1. Taxonomy (GTDB): domain Bacteria; phylum Actinomycetota; class Actinomycetes; order Actinomycetales; family Microbacteriaceae; genus Rhodoluna. The sequence continues at coordinate 26,725 of NZ_JAHEIM010000010.1, read as the reverse complement.
TTTGAAAACCGTAGCAAATGCCAAGTACCGGAACACCGAGCTGCAAAATTGCCGGGTCAAGTTTTGGTGAACCCTGCTCATAAACCGATGACGGGCCACCGGAAAGAATGATTGCCAATGGGTTCTTTGCCGCAACTTCGGATGCGGTGATGTTGTGGTGCACGATCTCGCTGTAAACCGAAGCCTCACGCACACGACGTGCAATCAACTGTGCATACTGTGCGCCAAAGTCGACCACCAAAACTGGGCGGGCATTGGTTGATGTTGCGCTGGTCATTTGCCTGCCTTCTTGGTTGCGGCTTCCGCCAACTCTTGTTCAGCAATCTTGCTGAAGTGGCGTTCGGTAAAGAATGAAAGCATTGGCACCACGCCACCAGCGGCAATGATCAAGAAACGCATAAAGCTCCAACGCATTAGCGTCCAGAGTCTGAAGTCACCAAATAGGTAGGCCACATAAAGCCATCCGTGCACAATCAAAATTGCGGTTGAAATGTTTAGGCCGGTGTTTGGCAAACCCATGCCATCAAGACCGCGCTCTTCAAGAGTGAAAAACCCGTTTGGGCCAGCAAGCCAAAGGTCAAGGCCAAAGCCATATCGAATAATCATTTCGATCACCAAGAGCATCAAGAAAGTGCCGGTGATATAAGAGGTGACCTTGTAAAACTTGAGCGCTGAGCCGATTACCTCTGAATTCATTGGTTTAGTTTACCGTTTCAAGCTGGTCGCGAATTAGCTGGTCTTTCACCAGGCGCCACCACATAAACACTGCGAAGCCGGCAAAAACGGTCCATTCCAAAAAGTAGAACGCGCTTAGCCAGTTGATTGGGTCGGTCTGTGCGTAATTCACCTTGATTGGGCGAAGCGGCGGCCAGGCCATGCCCTCATCGCAACCGCAAAGTGCCAAATACTCCGGATGACTGGCTACCGGCTTATCCGGTGAATAGAGGTTCACCAGCTGGGCCAGCGAGACCGATTGCAGCAGGTAAGGCTGCTTTGAGTCGAGTGGCTTTGGTGCCTCGGATGGCAAGAACACGCCCTTCATGGGCATGAATGCTTGAACCAAAACTGAATCTTTGAGGGCGTCATATTCGCCCTTCACTTCTGCATAGCTTGGCGACCAGCCCAGAGCCAGGGTCACACTCTTGCCGGCTTCATCGCGCGAGTTGCTAAGTAACCAATAACCCTGTTCGCCATCTTGCAAACGGTTGGCCGCAATAAATACGTGCGAGCTGTCGATCATCACGTTCACGGTGCTGATTTTGATATCGGTGTCGGTTGGTGCGCTCTTAGTGAAAGCTCGATCGAGTTGCCATTGACCAAGCAGAGCAAAAATTGCCGCGACTGCCAGCGCCAAAAGCAAAGCACCAATCCACTTTGGCTGTCTTGCGATAGCAAAGAAGGTTGGCGCCTTGGTTGGCATCAAATTAGCTGTTGTAAGGCGCGACTACTACATCAACGCGTTGGAATTCTTTGACGTCTGAATAACCGGTGGTTGCCATTGAACGACGCAACGCACCAATCAAGTTTGTGGTGCCGTCTGCTGAAGATGAAGGACCGTTGAGAATCTGCTCAAGCGTGCCCGAAGTGCCAACGTGCACGCGGTGACCGCGAGGCAATTCTTTGTTGAACGCTTCTTGACCCCAGTGCCAGCCCTGACCCGGTGCTTCTTCGGCGCGAGCCAAAACGGTGCCCAGCATTACGGCATCGGCACCAACAGCAATCGCCTTAACGATGTCTCCGGATGTTCCCAATCCGCCATCGGCAATAACGTGAACATAGCGACCACCAGATTCATCCATGTAGTCACGGCGGGCACCAGCAACATCGGCAACCGCGGTTGCCATCGGCGCGTGAATGCCAAGCACCTTGCGGGTGGTTGATGCTGCACCGCCACCGAAACCAACGAGCACGCCGGCAGCGCCAGTGCGCATTAGGTGCAGTGCCGCGGTGTAGGTTGCCGCGCCACCAACAATTACTGGAACATCAAGCTTGTAGATGAACTCTTTTAGGTTCAGTGGCTCGTGAGTTTTAGAAACGTGCTCTGCCGAAACAGTGGTGCCACGAATTACAAAAAGATCGACACCAGCCTTGATTACGCAGTCGCTAAATTCGGCGGCACGCTGCGGAGACAGCGCACCGGCAACGGTAACGCCAGCTGCACGAATCTCTGCAATGCGATCGCGAATCAGTTCTTGCTTAATTGGCTCTGCATAAATTTCTTGCATGCGACGGGTGGCTTGCTCGGCAGGTAACTTAGCAATCTCGTTTAGTTGCATGGTTGGGTCTTCATAGCGAGTCCAAAGACCTTCAAGGTCTAGAACACCAAGGCCACCAAGTTTTCCAATTGCAACTGCAGTCTCTGGTGAAACCGCTGAGTCCATTGGCGCTGCCAAAACCGGCAAACCAAATTCATACGCATCGATTTTCCACGCGGTAGAAACATCCTTAGGGTCGCGAGTGCGTCGTGACGGCACAATTGCAACGTCGTCGAAGGCCCAGGCGCGATTGCCGCTTTTGCCGCGGCCGATTTGAATTTCGGTCATGGTTTCCCCTCCGCGGTTTAGCGGGTTCCGTAGTTAGGCGCTTCGACAGTCATCTGAATGTCGTGTGGGTGGCTCTCTTTTAGGCCAGCCGCAGTGATGCGAACGAACTTGCCCTTTGACTGCAGCGCAGGAATATTCTCGGCACCAACGTAACCCATTGATGCGCGCAAGCCACCAACCAACTGGTGAACTACTGAAGCAACTGAACCACGGTAAGGCACGCGACCTTCGATGCCCTCTGGCACCAACTTGTCTTCGCGCAAAACGTCATCCTGAAAGTAGCGGTCTTTTGAGTAAGACTTTGCTTGGCCGCGAGACTGCATGGCACCAAGTGAACCCATGCCGCGGTAAGTCTTGAATTGCTTGCCACCAACAAAAGTGATGTCGCCGGGAGCCTCATCGGTTCCAGCAAGAAGCGAACCAATCATCACAGCGCTTGCACCGGCAACCAAAGCCTTGGCAATGTCACCCGAGTATTGCAAACCGCCATCGGCGATGATTGGAACACCCGCAGGCTTGCCGGCAAGTGAAGCTTCATAAACTGCGGTGATCTGTGGCACGCCAACACCAGCAACAACGCGAGTGGTGCAAATTGAACCAGGGCCAACACCAACCTTTACGCCATCGGCACCGGCATCAATGATTGCCTGTGCACCTTCGCGAGTTGCCACGTTGCCACCGATTACATCGATGTTGCGTGCGAATGGTTCTGCCTTAAGTTTTGCAATCATCTCTAGCACTGCGCGGTTGTGACCGTGTGCGGTATCAACGATTAGCAAGTCAACGCCTGCATCGATCAAGGCCATTGAACGCTCCCAAGCGTCTTGACCAACACCAACAGCTGCACCAACAAGCAAGCGACCGTTTGCATCCTTTGATGCAAGTGGGTACTTCTCTGACTTGTCGAAATCTTTAACGGTGATTAGACCCTTTAGCTTGCCGTTGCCATCAATCAGAGGCAACTTCTCAATACGGTGCTGCGCAAAAATAGCAATTGCTTCGTCTGGGTTAATGTCGTGCGGTGCGGTGATCAACGGCATTGGAGTCATGACGTCTTTAACCAAAGTTGTGGTGCGCTGCACATCAAGCACAAAGCGCATGTCGCGGTTGGTAACAATGCCGATTAGGCGATCGTCTTCGTCAACCACTGGCAAACCTGAAACACGGTAGCGGCCACAAAGTTCGTCTACCTCTTGGATAGTTGCAAGTGGGGTTGTGGTTACCGGGTGGGTAATCATTCCGGCTTCGCTGCGCTTGACTAGGTCAACCTCGCTGGCCTGTCGCTCAAGCGACAGGTTGCGGTGCAAGATTCCAATGCCACCCTGGCGAGCCATGGAGATGGCCAAGCGCGCTTCGGTCACGGTATCCATAGCCGATGAAAGCAGGGGCACATTGATTTCGATGCGCTTGGTGATGCGGGTCTTGGTGTTTACGCCAGAAGGCACAACATCAGATTCACCTGGAAGCAAGAGAACGTCGTCATAAGTGAGCCCGACAAAGCCAAATGGGTCGTGAGAAGTCATGGGGTCAATTCTACCCTTCGCAATTTAGTGACCAGAAAGCAGAAAACCCCGACTCGCGTCAGGGTTTTCATGGGGATTCGTGATTATCGAACCACGACTGCAAGCACATCGCGAGCGGAGAGCACTAGGTACTCTTCGCCGTTGTACTTAAGCTCGGTGCCGCCGTACTTTGAGAAAATCACCTTGTCGCCAACAGCAACGTCAACAGGGATGCGAACACCCTTGTCGTCAACGCGGCCAGGGCCCACAGCGATAACTTCAGCTTCTTGTGGCTTCTCTTTTGCAGTGTCTGGAATTACCAGACCAGAAGCTGTGATCTGCTCAGCCTCAACCGGGCGAACAACAATGCGATCTTCAAGTGGCTTAATCGAAACCGACATCTTGACCTTTTCTCTCGTAAAAACGGGTTTGTACTGGCCATATTAGCACTCTGGCACGGCGAGTGCTAACTCGGTTTTTGGGCGGGTAACCTTGCCGTATGAACCGCGAAGACTTTGTTGGCTTGCTCTCGCCCCAGGGCCAGGCGCTGCTGGCAAAGGTTGGCCCTTTGGATGCCAAGGCCGATGTGGTTCGACTGGTGAGCCAGTTGCGTGCCGAGGGGCACTCGCCCGGTCTGGTTGCCTCAGTGCTGAGCCAGGCCAAGTTGCGCCGACGTGGGGCCACCAAATTTGGACCCTTTGCCGAGCACATGCTTTTCACCGAACCGGGCCTTGAGCAGGCCTCTCGCCTAACCGCCGCTGCTCTGCACGCTGATCGTTTTCGTCAAGCTGGCTTCAAGCAGGTTACCGACCTCGGATGTGGCATTGGCGCTGAAGCCATGGCTATGGCCAGCCTCGAGCTTGAAGTGCGTGCCTTCGAGATCGATGAGCTCACCGCCGCAGTGGCCACCTATAACCTGGCCGCATTTGAAAATGCCTCCGTAGACCAAGCCGATGTGACCGAACTCGACCTGTCGCAGTTTGAGGCGTTGTTTTTTGACCCGGCTCGACGCGACCTTGATGGCCCGGCTCGCGCCAAAGCGATTCGCAAATTTGACCCAGCCATGTTCAGCCCGAGTTTCGATTTTGTGCTCGAAGCTGCGCGCACCAAACCAACCGGCATAAAGTTTGGTCCAGGGCATCCGCACGAGGGAATTCCCGATGATGCCGAGGCGCAGTGGGTTTCATTCGACGGCGACTTGGTTGAGCTGGGTCTTTGGTTTGGTGCTGTTGCTCGCCCGGAGGTCAAACGATCGGCGCTTTTGATTGCCAACGGCACTCGCTTTGAATTAACCAGCGATTCCACCGAACGCGTTGATGCACCAATTGGTGAGCTCGGTGCGTTTATTTATGAACCGGATAACTCGGTGATTCGCTCGCACCTGCTGGGCAACCTGGCGATTGAACTTGGCGCCACAATTTTTGCACCCGAGATTGCCTACTTAACTTCAACCGAGCAAATTGTTTCGCCATGGCTCAAGAGCTACCGACTGCTTGACGAAATGGCATTCGATCGCAAAAAACTCAAAGCCTATTTGCGCGAACGAAACATTGGCACACTCGAGATTAAAAAACGCGGCAGCGATATTGTGCCTGAAGAGCTGCGCAAAGAATTGGCGCCAAAAGGCGAAGGCGCCGCCACCCTGATTGTTACCAGAGTGGGCGACGCCCATCGCGTGCTCATTTGCGAGCCGCTTAAATAATTTTTAGTTGGTGCCGTCTGTGCCGTTGTTCCACATCATGCCTGGACCCATGTCATTGAAATCAAAATTGCGGTTGCCCATCATGCCGCCACCGTAATTGCCAAGGTCATAGCCTCGTGTCGACAGCCAGAAGCGAATCACAACCATCGCGATGCCGCCAATAATCCAAAGTGCGATTGAAAGGTAACCAAGCACTAGACCAACAAGCGCCAATGGGCGACCGTTTTCGCCCGAACGCTTGATCTGTGAAAGTGAAATGTGACCGGTGATGATTGCAGCTGCGGCACCAATGCCGGTTAGTGCGGTTGCAAGTGACACAACTGAAAGTGTGTTTAGTTTTGTGAAGTCGTACTTCTCTTTAGCAACTACTGCTGCTTCTTTAGCCATTTGGCTGCTCCTTTTATCTTCGAGCAATTGCGCTCACCTGAATTCGACCAGAGTTTGCTGGGAGTGGGCTGGGAGTTAGCGGGACTGTACCTGTGTGACTGGCAGGGTCGATTCGGCTCCGAAGTTTAGGCTCGATGGCTCGCGGCCATCCATGATCAGCTGAGCACCCAGGGTGGCAATCATTGCGCCGTTATCGGTGCACAGGTGCAGCGCCGGAATGCGAAGTTCGATGCCGTTGGCGGCACAGCGCTCGGTGGCCAGCTCACGCAGGCGGGCATTGGCAATCACGCCACCACCAAGCAGCAGGCGAGGCACGTTGTGATCGAGGCAGGCGGCAATTGCTTTGCTCACCAACACATCGACAACTGCTTCTCTAAAGCTGGCGGCAACGTCGGCCTTGTTGTAGTTCTCGCCCTTGGCATCGGCCACTTCAACCCAACGCGCAACCGCAGTTTTCAAACCCGAAAACGAGAAGTTGTATCGGTTCTTCTCCATGTCTTTTGGCAGGGTGAGACCGCGTGGGAATCTAATTGCTTTCGGGTCGCCACCGATTGCCGCCTTGTCGATTTCTGGGCCGCCCGGATATTTGAGCGACAGCAATCTTGCGACTTTGTCGAAAGCTTCACCGGCAGCATCATCGATAGTTTCACCAAGCAACTCAACATCGTTTAGCAAATCGCGCACGAGCAACAAAGAGGTGTGACCGCCACTCACCAACAAAGCGATGGTTGGGGTTTGCAATACACCGCGTTCAAGAATGTCGACACCAACGTGACCCACCAAGTGGTTCACTGCATAAATCGGTTTTCCAGTTGCTACGGATAGCGCCTTGGCTGCACCGATGCCAACCATAAGTGCGCCACCTAATCCGGGGCCATTGGTAACTGCAATCGCATCAATATCGTTGATGCTCATGTTTGCTTCGGCCAGCGCTTTATCCAAAGTTGGCTTCATTGCTTCAAGGTGGGCGCGCGCGGCAATCTCGGGAACCACACCACCAAAGCGTGCCTGTTCATCCATCGATGAAGAAATTACGTTGGCCAACAACTTGTTGCCGCGCACAATGCCAACACCGGTTTCGTCACAAGATGTTTCGATGCCAAGCACCACCGACTCGCGGCCAATCGAACTGGTTGCAAACTTCAACCGCATTACCCAGGCATCAACGTCATCGGGTTGGTAATAACGAGCGCGGGTATCGATGTGCTCGAAGCCGAGACCGTGATAAAGATTTTGTGCCACCTGGTTGTCGGCACGCACTTCGAGAAAAATTTCGCTGGCGTGCAACTTTCGTGCTTGCGACAGCAACTCGAGCATTAGCTCTTTGCCAAGGCCACGGCCACGCATGCTTGGTGAAACAGCGATGGTTTGAATATCGGCTTGATCGTTTCCAGGCACCTTGCTTAGGCCAGCAAAGCCAACCAGCTGCTCGCCCTCGTGAGCCACCACGTAATAGGTGTGATGAGCCAGCAATTCAAAGTGCATGTTGTCGCGCGACCACGCATCTTTTGCAAAACACTCTTGCTCCAGTTGCATCACGTGTTGCAGGTCAGTCTCGGCTGCCTCGCGAATCGAGAAGGTGCTCATCCGCTCACCTTCTTGCCCGGAGTTGGCACTGCATCTGGTGCACGCAAATAGAGCGCACTCAGGTCGGTGCTTTCGATGCCATCAATCAGTTGCGCTTCAAAAAGTTGACCTAGGGCGGCGGCGTGCACCGGCAGTTCGGTGCGCATCGGGTTGATGCCTCGTTCGCTCAGCATTTCTTCAAGGGCTGCCGGCTTGATTACCCCTGGGCCTTCAATGCAAATAGGTGCGCCCGATGTGGTGCGACCTGAATACAGAGCCCAGTAGACCTCGCTGCGGCGGGCATCCGCGGTAACTAACAAAGGCACTTCGGATGCGCTCAGCGCTTCAAACGCAATCGCATCGAGGCTGACCACGCCAAACAACTTGGCGCCCACGCCCGCGGCAAACATGGTCGCTGCAGCGATGCCCACGCGCAAGCCCGTGAATGGTGCCGGGCCACGGCCAACCACCACGCGTTTAATTTGATGCGAGGCAACGCCGGCATCGGCGAGTGCGGTGGCAATTGCGCGACCGATCACCTCGGTGTGGCCCATGTTGTGGTCGTCGTTAAATTCGGCGAGCAATTCGGCACCGCGAAGTACGGCAACCGAAGTGCCGGCAGAGGTATCGATGCAAAGCGTGTGATTAGGCATAGCGAGCACCAAAGCCTGTCACGGTAACCTCGCGAGTTTCACTAGCACCGGTGTGGTCACGTTCAATCTCAATGTCGAGCCATGAATCGGCAATGCCCTCGGTGAAACCTTTGCCCCACTCGACAATCACAATCGAATTTTCAAAATCGATATCGAGATCGTCGAGTTCGGCCGGGCTGCCCAATCTATAGGCATCAACGTGCACTAGGTTTGGGCCACCGTCTTCACGCTTATGGGTTCGGGCAATTACAAAAGTTGGGCTCGAAACGTTTCCAATTGCACCAAGTGCTTCGCCAATGCCGCGAGTGAGTGTGGTCTTGCCGGCGCCAAGCGGGCCAGTCAGCAGAATCAAATCTCCCGCTCGAAAATCTTTTGCCAAGGCTGCACCCAGATCGTGCATTTCTTCTGGAGTGGTGATTGAGTGCTTGGCCAACACGCGGCCCACTTAGACCTCTTCGCCCAGGTAGGTGCGCTTAAAGCGGCCGCCCATGCGAGTTACAATTTCGTAGTTGATGGTGTCGCCGGCAGCGGCAAGATCATCGGCCGAAGGCACCCCGGATGCCGGGTCGCCAAAAATAGTCACAATGTCACCAGCGGCAACTTTGTCATTGCCCACATCGAGCACAAATTGATCCATCGCAATGCGACTGTCGATTGAATATGTTTTGCCGTTTAGCGAAACCTTGGCGTTGCCACTCGCATTGCGAGGCAAACCCTCTGCGTAGCCAACCGGCACGAGTGCCAGGGTTGATTCGGCTGTGGTCTGGTGCAGGTATCCGTAGCTAATGTTTTGACCAGCTGGCACACGCTTGGTTTGAGTCACCAAAGCTTGTGCGGTCATTGCTGGGCGCAAACCAAAATCGGCAGCGGTGTTTTCGGTGAACGGTGAAAGACCATAGAGCGAAACACCAAGGCGAACCATTTCGTAGTGTGCCTGCGGGTATCGCAGCGCGCCGTCGCTCGCGGTAAGGTGACGAAGCTCAAATTCAACGCCGGCTTCGCGAGCCTGTTCGCAAGCAGTTTCGAATCGCGCTATTTGTTGCAGGTCGTCGGCTTCGCTGGTGCAAGAAAGGTGACTGAAGATTGCCACTACTTGCATGAAACCCTCGGCAACGTATCCGTGGGCGGCTTTCAAAACATCTGGCCACTCAGCGGCGGTTGCGCCATTGCGACCAAGACCGGTGTCAATCTTTAGATGCACACGCGCGGTGCGACCAAGGTGCTCGGCTGCTGCAGCAATTCGCGCGAGCTGCTCAACATTTGCCACACCAAGTTCGATGCCTGCATCAACCGCGCGAACAAATGTGTCACGCGGGTCATGCAACCAAGCCAAGATTGGCAGATCGATTCCGGCATCGCGCAGTGCGAGTGCTTCGTTGATGTCGGCAACGCCAAGGTACTCGGCGCCAGCTGCTTCAAGTTTCTTTGCAACCGGAATCATGCCGTGGCCATAAGCATCGGCTTTGACAATTGCCATCACAATTGCGCCAGAAACTTTGCTGCGCATGGTTTGCAGATTGGTTGCGATTGCGTCGAGATCAATAATCAGTTCACGCATCACGCACCTCCTTCTGCAATTACAAACGCAATGACCATGTCGCCATCGTGAGAAATGGATAGATGAATATTCTGCACCCCAGCGGCCGCGGCAATCTCTGCGGTCTTGCCGCTAAGGGCGAACACCGGCTTGCCCGAGGCTTCTTTTTGCACCTGCATGCCGTGCCATTCAAGTCCGGTGGCCCCGGATAACGCCTTGATTAGCGCCTCCTTGGCGGCAAAGCGGCCGGCCAGAGTGCGAATTGGTGCTTCTAGCTCGGCAGCGGTGAATAGGCGCTCGGCCAACTTTTGATTTTCACCAAGTTTGGTTTCGAAGCGGCTTAGTTCAACCGCATCTACTCCAATGCCAACAATCATCGACTATTCGACCGTTACCGACTTGGCCAGGTTGCGCGGCTGGTCAACATCCAAGCCCTTTGCAGTTGCAAGTTCAAGTGCAAATAGTTGCAGCGGAATCACGGTGAGAATCGAAGAGAAAATGTTTGCTGACTTTGGCACATAGGTAACGTGCTCGGCATAGTTTTCAACTTCGGCATCGCCCTCTTCGGCAATGGCAATCACACGAGCACCGCGCGCGCGAATTTCTTGAATGTTTGAAATCACCTTTGGGTGCAAGCTGTCGGCATCGCGAGGGCTCGGCACGATCACAATTACAGGCTGGCCTTCTTCAATCAGGGCAATTGGGCCGTGCTTCAATTCGCCGGCTGCAAAACCTTCGGCATGAATGTAGGCGAGCTCTTTAAGTTTTAGAGCACCCTCCATTGCCACCGGGAATCCAACGTTGCGACCGAGGAACAAAACTGATTTTGCGGTTGAAAGTTCTTTGCCAAGAGCACGAATTGAATCAAGGCGACCAAGCACCTTGTTGACGCGTGCCGGCATCTTCAAAAGTTCTTTGCCAAGGGAGCGCAATTCTGCGGCTGGCACAGCACCGCGACCGGCACCTAAGAACAATGCCAACAAATAACCAGCGGTCATCTGTGCAACCAGTGCTTTGGTTGAAGCCACTGCAACTTCTGGGCCAGCGTGGGTATAAATCACGGCGTCTGATTCGCGAGCCAAGGTTGCACCCTGAGTGTTGCAAATTGCCAAAACTTTTGCGCCCTGCTCCTTGGCAAAACGAGTTGCCATCAGGGTGTCCATGGTTTCGCCAGACTGGCTCACCGCAACAATCAAAGTGTTTGGGGTAATGATTGGGTCGCGATATCTAAATTCGTGTGCCAACTCAACCTGCACCGGAATGCGTGAGAATTTTTCGATTGCATACTTGGCAACATCGCAAGCGTAAGAAGCTGTGCCGCAAGCAACCATCACAATGCGATCAATCGCTTTAATGTCGGCCTCGGTCAAGCCATCAATCTCTGCCAAGCGCACCGAGCCATCCGAAGCCAAACGACCCATCAGGGTGTCGGCAACCGCCTGCGGTTGGTCGGCAATCTCTTTGGCCATGAATGAACTCCAGCCGCCCTTGCTGGCTGCCGAGGCATCCCAGCTCACGGTAAATTCCTCAGGCACAACTGGTTCGCCATCAAAGGTGCGCAGCTCAACATTGTTGCTGTGCAGAATCACAATCTGGTTTTGACCCACCGAGATTGCGCGCTTGGTGTGCTCAACAAAGGCAGCAACGTCTGAACCCAAGAAGTTCTCGCCATCGCCCAGGCCAACTACCAGCGGTGCGTTGCAGCGGGCAGCCAGAACAACATCCGGGGCATCTTGGTGAATTACAAGAATTGTGAAGGCGCCGTGCAGGCGCTTGACCACTGCGCCAAAAGCAGCAACCAGGTCGCCGGTCTTTTCAAACTCGGCGGCAATCAGGTGAGCGGCAACTTCTGAGTCGGTCTCGCTGGCAAACTTTGTGCCGGCGGCAACCAACTCGGCCTTTAGCTCGGCAAAGTTCTCGATGATGCCGTTGTGAATTAGAGAAAGTTTTGAGGTTGGGCCACCAAGGTGCGGGTGCGCGTTGCCATCGGTTGGTGCGCCATGGGTTGCCCAGCGAGTGTGACCAATGCCGATGTTGGCTGGGGCCAGTGGGTGGTTGGTAATCTCGGCAATCAAGTTGTCGAGTTTGCCGGCTTTTTTGCGTGTCTCAAGTGCGCCACCGTTGGTAATTACCGAAATTCCGGCTGAATCGTATCCGCGGTATTCGAGTCTGCGCAGGCCCCCGAGCAATATTTCTTGGGTTGATTTCGGGCCAACGTAGCCCACGATTCCGCACATGCCTCTAATTTACGGCAGAATGGCTCTTTATGAGCGACCTGCTGAGTCCATTCAATGAGATTTCTCGTGATGACTGGGCAGAACTCGGTTCTCACACCGAATTGCCACTTACCGAAGCCGAAATTACTTCGCTTCGCGGTCTTGGCGACTTTCTAGACCTCAAAGAAGTTACCGAGGTTTATCTTCCGCTCAGTCGCCTGCTAAATCTTTATGTTGCCGAGCACCAAAAACTACACAGCGTCACCAGCGAATTCTTTGGCGAGCAAACCAAGCGCGTGCCATTCATCATTGGTGTTGCTGGTTCGGTAGCGGTTGGCAAGTCAACAGTTTCGCGTTTGCTTAAAGAACTATTAAGCCGCTGGGCTGGCACTCCGCGCGTGGAGCTAGTGACCACCGATGGTTTTCTCTACCCAAACTCAGAACTTGAGCGTCGCAACATCATGCACCGCAAAGGGTTCCCCGAGAGCTACGACCGCCTGGCCCTGTTGAAATTCATTGCCGACATCAAGAGCGGTGTGGCAGAGGTAAACGCTCCGGTCTATTCACACTTGGTTTATGACATCGTGCCCGATGAAGTAAACACCGTGCACAGCCCAGATGTTTTGATTATTGAGGGTCTGAATGTTTTGCAATCACCGGGCGCTGGCCAAGATGTTGCGCTGAGCGATTTCTTCGACTTCAAAATTTATGTTGATGCTCAAACCGAAGATGTCACCGAATGGTTTTTGAACCGTTTCTATAAATTGCGTGAATCGGCGTTTACCAACCCAGCTTCTTATTTTCACCGCTACGCCGAGATGCCGGTAGATCAGGCGCTTGAACGAGCAAACGAAATTTGGCGAACCATCAACCTGCCAAACCTGATCGAGAACATTCTGCCAACCCGCAGTCGAGCCACCCTGGTGCTAAAAAAGGGTGCGAATCACGCGGTTGAGTCTGTTCTGCTGCGCAAACTGTAAATTTCTGTGACCAAACTGTTACCTTTCTGAGGATGGCATCACCGCTAAAGAGGGTTGACTGACCCTGAGCCATTCGTATGGGTGTCGCCGTGGGTTAACCATGGCCCCGACGATGCAAACGATGACTTCTTATAAGTAAGTACATCTATTGGGAGGCTTCACATGAACACTTTGTCTAATGCATTAGACAACGGCCAATTTAACTTGGTCTACAACATACTTTCGCTGGGTCTGGCATCGATGCTATTCACCTCGATTTTTCTCTTCATCGGAAGAGAACGAGTACTGCCTCGCTATCGCATGGCAGTGATGGTCTCTGGAACAGTTACCGCAATTGCCACATATCACTACTTCAGAATGTTCGATAACTTCAACCACGCCTTCGCCGGCACAGTCAATAACCCAGATGCCTACAACGTGGGCTACCGCTACGTGGACTGGTTGCTAACTGTTCCTTTGCTATTGGTCGAGCTGGTTGCTGTTTTGGCACTTGCCAAGGCTGCACAAAGTTCGATCCTAAAGCGCTTGGTTCCTGCGGCCGCTGCAATGATTGTGCTTGGTTACCCGGGCGATGCCAAGTTGGACATTATGGGCCTTCCAGCTTCGGTTTGGGGCTTGCTGTCTACCATTCCGTTCCTATACATCCTTTACGTTCTCTTTATCGAGCTAGGCAAGAGCTTGTCGCGTCAATCAGTTGAGGTGCAGAAAAAAGTCAAGTTGGTTCGCATTCTGCTGATTGCAACATGGGGCGTTTACCCAATCACCTTCATTTTGGCAATGGGCTCAACCGGCTTCAACGCAAGCGAGTTTGTTGCCCGTGAAGTGGGCTACAGCATTGCGGATATTTTGGCCAAGTGTCTATTTGGCTTGATTATCTTCAGCATTGCACGCATCAAATCTGCAGAAGACGACAAAGAATTCGCCAAGACCGAATTCAAAGACGCCTAATCAGATTTAGCGAATCAAACTCGTGGGCCATCGGAAACGGTGGCCCATTAGTTTATTAACGATTGTTTACGAGCGTAAGGTGAAGGCATGCAGAGTCTGGGCGCTTTCATCCGAGGGGTAGCTCACCCAGAGGCCTTTCATGGGCTGGGCAAACGCCAGCCATATTTCGAGGGTTGGTACATCAAAATAATCAACGCCGACCAAACTCAGCGCTGGGCGGTAATCCCGGGTATTTTTTTTGGAACCGAAAATGGCAAACCGCATAATCAAGCTTTCGTGCAGTTGCTTGATGGACTCACAGGCAGATCTTGGTTTCACAAGTTTGACGCCGAACAATTTGTGGCGGCCACCGACAAATTCGACGTGCGCATTGGCACGAACTACTTCGACAGCAATGGAGTCACTCTAAATTTGCCTCAACTGCGCGGTGAACTAAAGTTCAGCACTCCCCTTGACCCGTGGCCAGTGAAATTCATCGAACCGGGAATCATGGGTTGGTTTGGCATGGTGCCAGCCATGGAATGTTTTCACGGAGTAGTGAGTTTTGGCCATGCACTGCAGGGCACGCTTTCTGTTGAAGGTACCGATGTAAGTTTCAATTCCGGCCGAGGCTACATCGAGAAAGATTGGGGCAAGTCTTTCCCGGCAGGCTACGTATGGATGGCCAGCAATCACATTTCAAATGCACCAGATGCCTCACTGATTGCTTCGGTTGCATTGATCCCCTGGCTCACCAGTTCATTTCGCGGGTACATTGTTGGCTTTAAGCACAGCGGCAAGCTTTTTAAATGGTCGACCTATAACCGGGCCAAAGAAGTGAAACTAACGATTGACGATTCTCATGTGCACTGGTCGCTTACTTCAAAGCACGGCACACTCGAACTAAAGGCGGCTCGAGTGCGGGGCGGATTGCTGCACGCACCGCTGCGCACAGCGATGTATCAACGCGTTGAAGAAACTTTGGATGCCACGATTGAGATTAAACACACCGCCGCAAACGGCGAAGTTTTGTATGAAGGTCTGGCAACTTGCGCAGGATTAGAAGTATTTGGTGACATAGAGAAACTCTTGGCCACTCACACTTAGTTTTTATAGAGCCAGTTCTTTTTCAACCACGCGAGCGATGCGCTCAGCCCATGATTGCGCAGTGCCTGCATCGGCGGCTTCAACCATCACGCGCACTAGCGGCTCGGTGCCTGAGGCACGCAACAGAATGCGGCCGGTGCCGTGCAAATCTTTTTCGGCTTCGGCAACTACGGCTTGCACCGCGGCATTTGAATCGCACTTGTTTTTGTCAACGCCAGGCACGTTCAACAAAACCTGCGGATAAACCTGCATCACGCCAGCCAACTCTGCAAGAGTCTTTTTTGATCGTGCCATTTCGGCGCCAATCTTGAGTCCGGTAAGAATGCCATCACCGGTTGTTGCGTGACGAGAGAAAATTACGTGACCCGATTGCTCGCCACCAAGGGTGTAGCCGCCGGCGCGAATTTCTTCGAGCACATAGCGGTCGCCAACCTTGGTTTCAATCATGTCGATGCCGTTTTCTTTCATGGCAATCTTCAAACCCAAGTTGCTCATCACTGTGGCAACCAAAGTGTTGCGCGCCAGTAATCCGCGTTGCTTCATTGAAAGCGCCAAGATGGCCATGATCTGATCGCCGTCGATGATTGCGCCGTTGGCATCAACTGCAAGGCAACGGTCGGCATCGCCGTCGTGTGCCACACCAAAATCTGCGCCGTGTTCAAGCACAGCTGTTTGCAATGCCGAAAGGTGAGTTGAACCGTATCCGAGGTTAATGTTCATGCCGTCTGGGTCGGCGCCAATCACAATTACCTTTGCGCCGGCATCGGCGAACACCTGTGGCGATACACCAGCTGCAGCACCGTGTGCGCAGTCGACAACAACCTTTAGCCCGTCGAGACGATTTGGAATTGCACCTAGCAAGTGCACGATGTAGCGATCTTCGGCATCGGCAAAACGTTGCACGTGACCCACGCCCGCACCAAGAGGTGCAAGCGGTTCGTTTTGCATTGCAGCCTCGATTAGATCTTCAATGTCGTCTGGCAACTTGTGGCCACCGCGCGCAAAAAACTTAATGCCGTTGTCTGGAGCTGGGTTGTGTGAAGCAGAAATCATCACACCGAAATCGGCGTCGAGGTCTGCAGTCAAAAACGCGGTTGCCGGTGTTGGCAAAACGCCTGCGTCGAAAACATCAACACCGGATGATGATAAGCCGGCAGAAATTGCAGCGGCTAGAAATTCACCAGAGATGCGCGGGTCGCGACCGATAACCGCTTTTGGTTTGATGCCGCGTGAACGTGCATCTGCACCCAAAACAATTGCGGCGGCTTGAGCAAGTTTGATTGCAAGATCTGCCGTTAAATCACGATTGGCGAGACCTCGAACACCATCGGTGCCAAAGAGTCTCGCCATAACGTGAGTTTATTGCTTAGAAAGCAGTGAAGTGTTGGATTAACGCTTCGAGAACTGAGAAGCCTTACGCGCCTTCTTCAGACCAGCCTTCTTGCGCTCGATCACACGTGAGTCGCGCTTTAGGAAGCCAGCCTTCTTTAGGTCTGCACGGTTGTTGTCGCGGTCGATCTCGTTAAGTGCACGAGCGATGCCTAGACGCAGTGCGCCAGCCTGACCAGCTGAGCCACCGCCGTTGATGCGAGCAACAACGTCGTATGCGTTCTTTAGGTCAAGAACGGTGAATGGGTCGGTGATTAGCTGCTGGTGCAACTTGTTTGGGAAGTATTCTGCAAGGTCGCGACCGTTCACCTTGATTACGCCAGTGCCTGGCATGATGCGAACGCGAGCGATTGCTTCTTTGCGGCGACCAAGACCAGCACCTGGCTGAGTCAATGGGCCACGTGACTTAACAGCAGCTGACTTAGCAGCTGGAGTCTCGGTGCTGTAGCTCGAAGGAGCTACTTCTTCTGTAGTAGTTGTTTCTACGGTGTCTTTAGCCACGAGGGATTCCTTACTGAGCTACCTGGTCGATGATGAAAGGCTTTGGCTGCTGTGCAGCGTGTGGGTGCTCTGCACCGCGGTAAACCTTAAGTTTGTTTAGCTGGGTTGCACCTAGCTTGTTGTGAGGCAGCATGCCCTTGATTGCTTTTTCAACAGCCTTCTCAGGAGACTTCTCTAGAAGCTCTGCATAAGTAGTTGCTGTTAGACCACCTGGGTAACCAGAGTGACGGTAAGCCTTCTTCTGCTTCAACTTAGCGCCGGTTAGAGCAACCTTGTCAGCGTTGATGATGATCACGAAGTCACCGTTGTCCATGTGTGGAGCAAAGGTTGCCTTGTGCTTGCCGCGCAACAAAGTTGCAGCGTGTGTTGCAAGACGGCCAAGAACTACGTCGGTGGCGTCAATGATTAGCCACTCGTTGCTTAGCTCGTGAGCCTTTGGAGAATAAGTACGCACGTTAAATTGCCTTCTACTTCTAATATCGGATCGAAATGAATCCGCACTGGAAGAAGAAACTTCACGGGATTCACATTTTGCGCTTTGGCGCAATACCAAGGGTCAAGTCTAGCCCGATAACCCCTCGCTGGTCAAACCCTAGTTTTCATCCAAAGTTCGCAAATTTTTGGCCTGTTCGGCCTGGGCAGCCAACTGGCTATTCGGCGGATAGCCCACCTCAATGAGGGTGAGCCCGTGAGGTGGCTGAACCTTGAATGAACCCACCCTAGAGCGACGAGCCAAAGTAGCGGCCACCTGATCTGAGCCCACTCGCCCACCACCGGCGGCAATCAAGGCACCCACAATCGAACGCACCATGTTGTGGCAAAAGGCATCGGCCACCAGCTCAACCTCAATCACGTTGCCAGCCTTTTTATTGCGGCTCACCTTGATCGATCGAACCTCGCGAATGGTCGTGGCGCCATCCTTAGGGCGGCAAAATGAGGCGTAGTCATGAAGACCCACCAGCGCTAGGGATGCCGCCTGCATGGCCAAGGTATCGAGTTCAAATTTGATCCACAGGGTAGATCTGGCTAGCAACGGATTTTTGATGGCCAGCTTGTCGGCGATTATGTAGCGATATTTGCGGTAGGAAGCCGAATAGCGAGCGTCGAAGCCCTTTGGGGGTTCGGTGACATCGAGAATGCGAATGTCGGTTGGCAGCAGGTCGTTGAGGCTGCCCATCATGCCAACGGTTCGACCCAGGCGCTTGAGTTGCGTTGGGGTTAGGTCGATGTGCACAACTTGGCCGGTGGCGTGCACGCCGGCGTCGGTTCGGCCGGCAACGCGCATTTCAAAGGAGGCCTTGCTCTTACCAAAAACCGTAGTTAGCGCCTTGAGCAGTTCGCCCTGAACGGTTTTGTGGCCCTTCTGAAAAGCAAAGCCGAAATAGTCGGTGCCGTCATAGGCCAGGTCGAGCCGGTAACGAATAAGCCCGTCAACCTGAGGGTCAACGGGCTTAGACATAAAACTAACCTTATTCGGCTGCTGGAGTCTCTTCAGTTCCAGCGGCTTCTTCAGCTGCTGCAACTTCTTCAAAAGGAGCTGCTGCTTCAGCTGCTGGAGCCTCGGCAACTGCTTCTGCAGCTGCTTCTACGGTCTCAGCAGGAACTTCTTCAACAACTTCTTCAGCAACTACTGCTGCAGCGGTTGCCTTGATGGTGTTCTCAAGCTTTGGCTTCTTGTTAACTGCCTTTGGGTTTACCGGCTCAAGCACTAGCTCAATAAGAGCTAGAGGAGCGTTGTCACCCTTGCGGAAGCCAAGCTTGGTGATGCGAGTGTAGCCACCCTGACGGTCTGCAACCTGAGGTGCGATGTTGGTGAACAACTCGTGCACAACAGACTTGTCGGTGATCATTGAAAGAACACGACGACGAGCTGCAAGGTCTCCGCGCTTTGCGAAGGTTACAAGACGCTCAGCCAACGGACGAAGACGCTTTGCCTTAGTCTCGGTGGTTGTGATCTTGCCGTGCTTGAACAAGCTAGTTGCCATGTTGCGAAGAAGCAGACGCTCGTGAGCTGGTCCGCCACCTAGACGTGGGCCTTTAGTTGGGGCTGCCATTTATTTCTCCTCTTGAAATTCTCGAGTGACCAGAATTAAATCTGGTCTTCCTCGTCGTATGCCGAGCTGAAGTATGCTGCGTCAAAACCTGGCACAGCATCCTTGAACTTAAGTCCCATCGAAACTAGCTTGTCGCGAACTTCGTCTACAGACTTGCTGCCGAAGTTGCGGATGTTCATCAACTGGTCTTCTGACAGAGCGATTAGCTCTGACACAGTGTTGATGCCCTCACGCTTTAGGCAGTTGTATGAACGGACGGTTAGGTCCAGGTCTTCGATTGGCATTGCGAGTTCTGGTGACAGACCTGCTTCTACAGGTGCTGGACCAATCTCGATACCCTCGGCTGCAGTGTTCAACTCGCGGGCTAGGCCGAATAGTTCAACAAGAGTGTGACCTGCAGATGCAACTGCGTCACGTGGAGTGATCGAAGGCTTTGTTTCAACATCAACAATTAGCTTGTCGAAGTTGGTGAACTCACCGGCACGAGTTGCCTCAACGCGGTAAGAAACCTTTAGCACTGGTGAATAGATTGAGTCGATTGGAATCACACCAGCGTCTGCATCTGGGTTGCGGTTCTGTGATGCCTGCACGTAGCCACGGCCACGCTCGATGGTCAGTTCAACTTCGAACTTTGCCTTTGCATTGATGGTTGCAATAACTAGCTCTGGGTTGTGAACCTCTACACCAGCAGGAACCTGGATGTCAGCGGCGGTTACCGGGCCAGCAGTCTGCTTGCGCAAGTGTGCAACTACAGGTGCGTCGTGCTCAGATGAAACTACAAGATCTTTGATGTTCAAGATGATCTCGGTTACGTCTTCTTTAACACCTTCGATGGTGCTGAACTCGTGACGAACACCCTCGATGCGAATGTTGGTAACTGCTGCACCTGGGATAGATGACAACAGGGTACGGCGAAGCGAGTTGCCGAGGGTGTAACCGAAGCCAGGCTCTAGAGGCTCAAGTGCAAAACGTGAGCGGTTGGTTGATAGTACTTCTTCGTGCCGGGTTGGACGCTGTGCAATTAGCACGTTTGGTTCCTTTCAGCTAGACATCCACTATTTGATGTCTATTTGTTGGGTTCTCAGCAGTGGCCACTGCTGAGACTTGATGCGAGTTAAAACTTTTATGAACCTCAGGAACAAGGTTCATGGGTGATGTCGAAGACGACACCATAAATTTGTTAGACGCGACGACGCTTTGGCGGACGGCAACCGTTGTGTGCCTGAGGAGTCACGTCAGAGATTGAACCAACCTCTAGACCTGCAGCCTGCAGTGAACGGATTGCAGTTTCGCGACCAGAGCCTGGGCCCTTAACGAAAACGTCAACCTTCTTTAGGCCGTGCTCCTGTGCCTTGCGAGCAGCTGCTTCAGCAGCAAGCTGTGCGGCAAACGGGGTTGACTTGCGAGAACCCTTGAAGCCAACGTCACCAGATGATGACCATGAAATTACCGCACCGGTTGGGTCGGTAATTGAAACGATTGTGTTGTTGAAGGTCGACTTGATGTGAGCCTGACCAACAGCAATGTTCTTCTTCTCTTTGCGGCGTGGCTTGCGCGCTGACGCTGCTGCCTTAGGTGCTGCCATGAGTTTCTCCTAGATTCTTAAAGTTTTAGTGAGGGGCTACAAGTGCCTATGGGCTACTTGCGAGCCGCCTTCTTCTTGCCGGCTACGGTGCGCTTTGGACCCTTGCGAGTACGTGCGTTGGTCTTGGTGCGCTGACCACGAACAGGTAGTCCCTTGCGGTGACGAATACCTTCGTATGAACCGATTTCAACCTTGCGGCGAATGTCTGCTGCAACATCACGGCGGAGGTCACCCTCAACCTTGTAAGTGCCTTCGATGAAGTCACGAATTGCAACCAACTGGTCGTCAGTTAGGTCTTTTACGCGGATGTTTTTGTCGATCTTGGTCTCAGTCAAGATTTGAACTGAGCGAGTACGGCCAACGCCGTAGATGTAGGTAAGTGCGATTTCGACGCGCTTCGCGTCTGGAATATCGGCTCCGGCAACACGTGCCATGGGATTTCTCCTTGTTTTTTGAATGTCTGCAGCAACACTTCCGAATCTCACGATTGGGCTCCAGCATTCTCTGGAGGTGAAGTTCTTGCGAACTTTGTGTTGCCTTTTATTTTTTGAAGCTATTTAGTTGTGCGGTGAAACTGTGAAGACTTTGGTTCGCTGTGATTAGCCTTGACGTTGCTTGTGGCGCGGGTTGTCGCAGATAACCATGACGCGACCGTGACGACGAATGACTTTGCACTTGTCGCAAATCTTCTTAACGCTTGGGTTAACCTTCATGATTTTTACTTTCTTTATTTGTAGCGATAAATGATGCGTCCACGAGTCAGGTCATAGCTGCTCAGTTCCACAATCACGCGGTCCTCTGGGAGGATGCGAATGTAGTGCTGACGCATTTTTCCTGAAATGTGGGCTAGAACTTTGTGACCGTTATCCAACTCAACGCGGAACATTGCGTTTGGAAGAGCCTCGACGACCGAACCTTCGATCTCGATGACACCGTCTTTACTGGCCATAACTCACTTATCTGCTTCAAGCTTTGGAGGTGCCTGGCACGCAAAAAAACCAAACCTTGCGGATGGGATTTGCGGTAAGAAACACCGAAGATCAATCCTATGGGATTTCGCGGGATATGGGAAATTAAATGTTTGCCCAAATGCCGATTTAAACCAGTGGCACCGGGATAACGCCGAAACGAGCCAACTTTTCGACTCCGCCATCAGGCTCGGTCAAAACCCAAATTCCACCCGAGTGCACAGCAACGGTGTGCTCCCAGTGGCTGGCGTCGCCGCCATCCTTAGTAGAAACAGTCCACGCGTCAGCCAAAATCTTGGTTTTTGCGCTGCCGGCGGTGACCATTGGCTCGATGGCTACGCATAGGCCAGGCACCACTTTTGGGCCTTTTTCGCGCACCGCATAATTGAAAACCGGCGGTTCTTCGTGCATCGAGCGGCCAATGCCATGACCCACATATTCCTCAAGAATGCCAAATTTGCGGCCAGATTCCTGGGCTTCTTCTCGAATGTATGCCTCGATGGCGGCGCCAACCTCATTTAGGTGTTCGGCGGTGGCCAAAGCTGCAATGCCCACCCAAAGCGAGGTTTCGGTGGTTTTGCTTAGGTGCTCGCGCAATCCGTGGGTTTCTGGGTCTCCCCCTGGAACCACCACAGTGATGGCACTGTCGCCGTTCCATTCGCCAATTTCGGCTCCACAGTCAATCGACACAATGTCGCCGGCGGCCAAAATGCGCTCTGGTGATGGAATGCCGTGCACGATCTCGTCATTAATCGATGAGCAAATGGTGTGCTGGTATCCGGGGACTAATTGAAAGTTTGAGTGACCACCAAGGCCTCGGATGGTGTCGTCGGCAATTTTGTCGAGTTCGAGGGTGCTAATGCCAGGTTTGATTGCGGCTTTTACAGCGGCCAAAGCTGCAGCGGTCGCCAATCCGGCTTCGCGCATGGCAATAATCTGAGCGTTTGTTTTTAGTTCAAACCCGGTGCGTGACATGAATTACAGGTTTGGGGTTAAGCCGCGAGCGTCAAGCGCTTCAAGAATGCGGTCGGTAACTTCGGCAACTTCGCCAAGACCGTCGATGCGCACAACGATTCCGCGTGATGCATAAATGTCAATTAGCGGAGCTGTCTGCTCTTCATAAACTTCGAGACGACGACGAATTACATCTTCAGTGTCATCGGCACGACCCTGCTCAATCGCACGGTTTAGCAAACGACGAACAACTTCATCGGTGTTTGCAGTCAACTGAACAACAACGTCTAGTTGTGTGCCAAGCGCAGTCAAAATGCTGTCTAGCTCAACAACCTGATCTGCAGTGCGTGGGTAGCCATCCAGCAAGAACCCAGCTGCGGCATCGCTCTGTGAAAGGCGGTCGCGAACCAAGTCGTTGGTCAATGAATCTGGCACATACTCGCCGCGATCCATAAAACCCTTGGCAAGTTTGCCAAGTTCGGTTTCATTCTTTACGTTGTGACGAAAGATATCGCCGGTTGAAATCGCAGGGATTGCAAACGCGGCTGAAAGACGCTCTGCCTGAGTTCCCTTGCCGGCGCCCGGGGCGCCAATCAAGAGGAGGCGGCTCACTTCAGAAGACCTTCGTAGTTGCGCTGTTGCATCTGAGCGTTGATTTGCTTGACGGTCTCAAGACCAACACCCACGATAATCAAAATTGATGTTCCACCGAACGGGAAGTTCTGGTTGGCACCGATTAGTGAGAATGCAATCAACGGAATCAGCGCAATCAATCCGAGGTAAATAGCGCCTGGGAATGTGATGCGGCTCAAAACGTATTCAAGGAATTCGGTGGTTGGGCGACCGGCACGGATGCCAGGAATGAAACCGCCGTATTGCTTCATGTTGTCTGAAACTTCTTCTGGGTTGAATGTAATTGCAACGTAGAAGTAGGTGAAGCCAAGAATTAGCAAGAAGTACAACGCCATGTATAGCGGGTGGTCACCCTTGGTTAGGTACTGAGAAACCCAGCTAACCCAGTCGGCAACTTTTCCGTTGGCATCTGGCTGGTTGAACTGAGCAATCAACGCTGGCAAGTAAAGCAATGACGAAGCGAAGATTACTGGAACCACACCGGCCATGTTGACCTTGATTGGAATGTATGTGCTCTGGCCACCGTAAGTGCGGCGACCAACCATGCGCTTTGCATATTGAACCGGGATGCGGCGCTGTGATTGCTCGACCAAGATAACTAGGCCAACCACAACAACACCAACGGCAAGAACAAGAAGAAGAGTTTCGATGTTCTTCTGCTCAGCGATTGAGGTAAGTGATGCAGGGAAGCGAGATGCGATTGATGTGAAAATCAAAAGCGACATTCCGTTGCCAACGCCACGCTCGGTGATTAGCTCACCAAGCCACATGATCAAACCGGTACCCGCGGTCATGGTTAGAACCATTACGCCAACACCCAAAGGTGAAGAGTCGGTAAGAATTGGCAGCACACAGTCAGCACCGAACAATGCACCTTGGCGTGCAACAGCAATCAATGTTGTTGACTGAAGAACACCAAGTGCAATTGTTAGGTAACGGGTGTACTGAGTAAGAGTTGCCTGGCCAGACTGACCCTCTTTGTGCAGTGTTTCAAAGTGCGGAATAACCACACGAAGAAGCTGGGTAATGATCGAAGCCGTAATGTACGGCATGATTCCCAACGCAAAGATTGAAAGCTGAAGCAGCGCGCCACCAGAGAACAGGTTTACAAGTTCGTAAAGACCTGAAGTGTTCTGGGTCTGTGCCAAACACTTTTGCACGTTGCCATAGTCAACGAATGGAGCTGGAATAAACGAGCCCAAACGGAAGATGGCAACGATTGCAAGAGTGAATAGCAGTTTGCTACGCAAGTCCGGAGTGCGGAATGCACGAAGAATGGCGCTGATCAACTTAAGCCTCCTGGCTTGTAAGAAACTTTGTGGTTACTCGGTTACTGAGCCACCGGCGGCAACGATCTTGGCCTTTGCAGACTCAGATACCTTGTCGACACTGATGGTTAGTTTAACTGAGATGTCGCCGTTGCCTAGAACCTTGACAGGCTCGTTCTTGCGAACAAGACCCTTAGACACTAGATCTGCAACGGTAACGTTGCCACCTGCTGGATAGTGTTCAGCAAGCTTCTCGATGTTGACTACCTGGTACTCAACGCGGAACGGGTTCTTGAAACCACGAAGCTTAGGGGTGCGCATTACTAGACGAACACCACCACCTTCGAAGCCTGGACGAACCTGGTAACGAGCCTTTGTACCCTTGGTACCACGACCAGCAGTCTTACCCTTAGATGCCTCACCACGACCAACACGAGTGCGGTCTTTCTTTGAGCCCGGAGCCGGACGCAAGTGGTGCAACTTCAAAACGTTTGACTTTTCTGCAGGTGCAGCAGCCTTCTTGGCAGGAGCCTTAGCAGCGGCAGCCTTAGGTGCCTTAGCTTCGGTTGCTTCTGCCTTCTCGGCCTTAGGTGCAGCAGCTTTCGCTGCAGCTGGAGCCTTTGCAGCCGCTGGAGCTTTCGCCGCAGCTGGCTTCTTTGCAGCAGGAGCCTTAGCTTCTGCCGGAGTTGACTTGTCGTCGGCCATTAGTTGATCTCCTCGACCTTAACTAGGTGAGCAACGGTCTGAACCATGCCGCGTACTGAAGGAGAGTCCTCTTTGACAATGATGTCGCCGATTCGCTTTAGTCCTAGAGTGCGCAGGGTCTCGCGCTGGTTTGGCTTGTTGCCAATCTTGCTCTTGATTTGGGTTACCTTTAGACGGTTAGCCATGATTAGGCACCTGCCTTTGCCTGGCGAAGAAGACCTGCCGGAGCAACTTCTTCAAGAGTTAGACCACGACGTGCAGCAACTGCAGCTGGCTCTTCGAGCTGACGCAATGCGGCGATGGTGGCGTGAACGATGTTGATGGTGTTTGAAGAACCCAATGACTTTGAAAGAACGTCGTGGATTCCTGCACACTCAAGCACTGCACGAACAGGACCGCCGGCGATTACACCGGTTCCCTGAGATGCTGGGCGAAGAAGTACAACACCAGCTGCTGCCTCGCCCTGAACTGGGTGAGGAATTGTGCTTGATGAGCGTGGAACGCGGAAGAAGTTCTTCTTCGCCTCTTCTACACCCTTAGCAATAGCTGATGGAACTTCTTTTGACTTGCCGTAGCCAACGCCAACTAGACCGTTGCCGTCACCAACAACAACTAGTGCGGTGAAGCTAAAGCGACGACCACCCTTAACAACCTTTGATACACGGTTGATAGTAACAACACGCTCTAGGAACGGGCTCTTCTCGGTTTCGCGCTCGCGACGGTCGTTGCGAGGTGCACGCTCACGTGAACCACGACGAGCTTCGCGCTCAGTAGCTTCTACGGTCTCAGTTGCAACAACAGCGGTTGCAGCTTCAGTTGACTCAGTCGACAACACTTGCTCCTTGTTTTCTGGGCTCATAGTTCCAGCCCACCTTCACGTGCGCCATCAGCAATTGCTGCTACGCGACCTGCGTATTTGTTGCCACCGCGGTCAAAAATAACCTGAGAGATTCCGGCCTTCTTGGCGCGCTCTGCGATTAGCAAACCGATCTGCTTTGACTTCTCTGACTTGTCGCCAGAAGCCTTACGCATATCTGCTTCCATGGTTGAAGCTGAAACCAAAGTGATGCCCTTGGTGTCGTCTACAACCTGAACGAACACGTGACGTGCCGAACGAGTTACAACCAAACGTGGACGCATTGCGTCGCCGGCGATCTTCTTGCGAAGACGTAGGTGGCGGCGAGTACGGGCAGCTGCCTTGCTCTTTCCGCGAGTTCTAGTAGTTAGACCCATGATTACTTACCTGACTTTCCGGCCTTGCGGCGAACAACTTCGCCTGCGTAGCGAACACCCTTGCCCTTGTAAGGCTCTGGCTTGCGCAACTTGCGCAGGTTAGCTGCCATTTCACCAACGGCTTGCTTGTCGATGCCCGACACAGAAACCTTGGTGTTGCCTTCAACGGTGAAAGTGATTCCGGCTGGTGCCTGAACCAGGATCGGGTGTGAGTAACCAAGCGCGAACTCAATGTCTGAGCCCTTTGCAGTTACACGGTAACCGGTACCAACGATCTCAAGACCCTTGGTGAATCCCTGGGTAACACCGGTGATG
>NZ_JAHEIM010000008.1 GCF_024639375.1 Rhodoluna sp. | reverse complement strand
TTTGCTAGTTCGATCCCAGTATCGACCACCAATTTCCTTGGTATCGATACGATCGAAAAACGTGACCTCCAAATTCAACTGTCATTGAATTTGCTAGTTCGATCCCAGTATCGACCACCAATTTCCTTGGTATCGATACGATCGAAAAACGTGACCTCCAAATTCAACTGTCATTGAATTTGCTAGTTCGATCCCAGTATCGACCACCAAACATCCTCCGAACCAGTGACCGATAACGTCACAAACAAAAAATCCCGAAACCATTGGCTTCGGGATTATTCGTTTAAGGATTATTTGATGCCGAGGACTTTGGCAGTTGAGGCCAAAGATTCTGCGGCCTTGGTTGGGTCGGCATTCAATTTGGTGCCAAAACTCGGAATGAATGTCTTCAGTTCTTTTGACCACTTCTTGAATTCTTTTGGAAAGCTGCGCTCAAGCACTTGAAGCATCACGTGCACAGCTGTTGAAGCGCCTGGTGAGGCGCCAAGCAGACCTGAGATTGAGCCGTCTGCCGAGGTAATTACTTCGGTGCCAAACTGAAGCACGCCACCCTTCACTGCATCTTTCTTAATTACCTGCGCGCGTTGACCAGCGTCAAGCAATTGCCAATCCTTTGCTTTTGCATTCGGCACAAATTCAAGCAGCGATTCAAATTTCTTTGATTTGCTCTTTAGAAGTTCGCCAACCAAATACTTAATCAAGCCAAAGTTGCTTAGGCCAACTGCGATGTATGGAATTAAATTCGATGGTCGCAAAGATGCCGGCAAATCTAATAGCGAACCATTCTTCAAAAACTTCGGATTAGCGGTGGCGTATGGGCCAAACAACAAACTGGTTTTGCCATCAACCACACGGGTGTCAAGGTGAGGCACAGACATTGGGGGAGCACCAACCGAAGCCTGGCTGTAAACCTTCGCTTGGTGTTGCTTAACCAAAGCAGGGTTGTCGGTGCGCAGCCATTGGCCACCCACCGGAAAAGTGCCGTAGCCCTTGGCTTCTTCGATTCCAGATTTTTGCAACAGCTTGAGTGCCCAACCGCCTGCGCCAACAAAAACGAATTTGGCATTCACAAAGTGCATGCGGGTATTGCGCAAGTTTTGGGCCGTGATGTTCCAAGAACCATCATCGTTGCGCTCAAGCCCCTTCACCTCGTGTGAGGTGTGTAACTTCGCGCCATTTTCGGTTAGCCAGTCGAAGAGCTGGTTGGTGATTGAACCAAAGTCAACGTCGGTGCCAGATTCAATTCTGGTAGCTGCAATTGGTTCGCCGGGTTTGCGACCAGCGGTCAAAAGCGGCGCCCAGTGCCCAATGACTTTGGAATCGGTGCTGAATTGCATGCCAGCAAAAAGTGGCTGGTTCTTCAACGCCTCGAAGCGTCGTGAAAGGTAATCAACATTCTTTGCGCCGTGTACAAAAGTCATGTGTGGCGTTGCGTTGATGAAATCTGAATTCTTAAGAATTCCCTGCTCTACCAAGTAAGACCAAAATTGACGGCTTAACTGAAACTGTTCGTTGATTTCGATAGCTTTGGTCGCGCTAGGCAAGCTGCCATCTTTTGAGTCAGGCATGTAGTTGAGCTCACACAATGCAGCGTGACCGGTGCCTGCGTTGTTCCAGGCGAATGAGCTCTCTAGAGCGGTTGCTTCTAATCGTTCAAAAATTTGGATCTCAAGTTTTGGGTTTAGCAACTTTAGAAATGTTGCCAAGGTGGCACTCATGATGCCACCGCCAATAAGAACGACGTCGATTACCTTTGGATTGCTCACTAGGCAAGCATAACTTTCTCTAAGAACTTAGACGTTCTGGCCGACTAGCAAACCAATGCCGTAGGTGGTTGCCATGGTTAATAGGCTCACAAGCACGTTGCGAATAATTGCCTTGCCAGACTTGGCTCCACCGATTTTTGCGCCCACATAGCCAGTGATGGCCAGCGATGCAACCACTGCCACCACGGTGACTTGAATACGGAATTCGATCCAAGGGCCTGTGACCGCAAGCAAAGGTAGAAGCGAGCCGCCGGCAAATGCCACGAATGATGCGAGTGCGGCTTGGCCTGGGCTCGCGTGTGCCTCGGAGTCAATGCCAAGTTCGGCCTCTGCGTGGGCCTTGAGGGCATCCTTAGCAGTTAGTTCTTTAGCTACCTGCATTGCAGACTCAAGTGAAAGACCCTTCTGCTCATAAAACCAAGCCAGTTCGCGAAGCTCCATTTCAGGGTTATCGGCAAGTTCTTGGCGCTCTTTGTCGAGTGCGGCCTTTTCGCTGTCTTTTTGCGCGCTAACCGAGGTGTATTCGCCACCTGCCATCGAGATCGAGCCGGCAACCAAGCCAGCAACCCCGGCAATCAAGATCGCTCCAGAGTTGGTGGTTGCGCCAGCAACACCCATTACTAGGCCTGCGGTGGAAACAATTCCGTCGTTAGCGCCAAGCACACCGGCTCGAAGCCAGTTAAGTTTGGCTGCCATGGTGCTTCGCTGAAATTCCTGGCTAGCCATGATTTCTTCGTCGAGCTTGTTTAGGTCTGTTTTCTTGCTGGCTGGTGTAGTCATAAGCACCAGAAAACACCAGCAACGGCGCTGAGTCCAGCAAGGCTCGCCTAAGTTCAAGAAGTAGGATTGCTCTATTGATTACTTAGACGAGGTTTGTTGTGTCTGTTCTAAAGCTGACTGTTGACGGAGCGCCGGTTGAGGCCGCGCCAGGAGCCGATGGTTTTGGCCTTTTCACGACAAAGACCATCGTTGCGCAGCGCGTAAATGGTGAATTGCGCGACCTAGCCCACAAAATTGCCGATGGCGACGTCATTGAAGGTGTTGACATTTCATCCCCGGATGGCCTAAACATCTTGCGTCACTCGGCCGCTCACGTTTTGGCTCAGGCCGTGCAGAGCATCAATCCAGAAGCCAAGTTGGGAATTGGGCCTCCAATCAAAGATGGCTTTTACTACGACTTTGACGTTGAGAACCCGTTTACCCCCGAAGACATCAAGGCCCTTGAAAAGGCCATGGAGCGAATCATTCGTTCGGGCCAGCGTTTCATGCGTCGCGTAACCAACGACGGTGACGCTCGAGTTGAGCTAGCCAACGAGCCATACAAGCTTGAACTGATTGGTTTAAAGGGTGGCGATGTTGGCGAAGGCGCCGCCGAGGTTGGCGCCGGCGAGCTGACCATTTACGACAACGTTGACCCGCAATCTGGCGACACAGTTTGGCGCGACCTTTGCCGTGGCCCTCACCTGCCAAACACTCGCATGATTGGCAACGGCTTTGCGCTAACTCGTTTGGCATCTGCCTACTGGCGAGGCAATGAAAACAACAAGCAGCTTCAGCGTGTTTATGGCACTGCTTGGCCAAGCAAAGATGAGCTTCGCGCTCACCAAGAGCGTCTTGAAGAAGCAGCCCGCCGCGACCACCGTCGCCTTGGTGTTGACCTAGATCTTTTCTCTTTCCCAGAAGAAATTGGTTCTGGTCTTGCCGTGTTCCACCCAAAGGGCGGCATCATGCGTCGGGTGATGGAGGACTACTCACGCAAGCGCCACGAAGAGTCTGGCTATGACTTCGTTTACTCTCCACACATTTCGAAGAGCAACCTCTTTGAAATTTCAGGTCACTTGCAAACCTATGCCGACGGAATGTTTCCGCCGATTCGCATGGATGAAGAATTGGATGACGAAGGCAACGTTAAAAAAGTTGGTCAGGATTACTACCTAAAGCCAATGAACTGCCCTTTCCACATTTTGATTTACCGCAGCCAACCACGTTCATATCGCGATCTGCCGTTGCGCATGTTTGAATTCGGCACTGTTTACCGCAACGAAAAGAGCGGTGTGCTGCACGGTCTAACTCGCGTGCGCGGTTTGACCCAAGATGACGCTCACTTGTTCGTGACTCAAGAAAGCATGAAGCAAGAACTAACCGATGTGTTGAAGTTCGTGCTTGATTTGCTAAAGGACTATGGCCTAAACGATTTCTACCTTGAGCTTTCGACCAAGGAAGACGGAAATCCAAAGTTTGTGGGCAGCGATGAAATTTGGAAGACCGCAACCGAAACCCTTGAGCAAGTAGCCTCGGATTCCGGACTCGAACTGGTGCCAGACCCAGGAGGCGCTGCCTTCTATGGTCCAAAGATTTCGGTGCAGGCCCGTGACGCAATCGGTCGCACCTGGCAGATGTCGACCATTCAACTGGACTTTAACTTGCCAGAACGATTCGATCTTGAATACACCACTCAGGATGGAACCAAGCAGCGTCCAGTAATGATTCACCGTGCGTTGTTCGGTTCGGTTGAGCGTTTCTTCGGTGTGCTAACCGAGCACTACGCGGGTCACTTTCCGCCTTGGTTGGCTCCGGTTCAGGTTGTTGCAGTTCCAATCGCTGAAGCATTCTCTGAATACCTTCACGACATTGTTGGTGAATTACGCAAGCATGGTGTGCGTGCGCAGGTAGATGATTCAGATGACCGCATGCAAAAGAAGATTCGCAACCACACCATGGCAAAGGTTCCGTTCATGCTGATTGCTGGTGAGAACGACCAAGCTGCCGGTGCTGTGAGTTTCCGCTTCCGTGATGGTTCGCAAGAAAACGGAATTCCAGTTGCTGAAGCTGTGGCTCGAATTCTGAAGGCCATCGATGACAAGGTTCAGGTCTAAAAATGTCTGAGCCACGCGTTGAGTTGTCTTCAGAACTTCCTGGAGTGCCGAATGCGTTTCAGCACCTGTGGACTCCGCACCGTTTGGTTTACATTCAGCACGGCCAACAACCTGCTGATCACGAGTGCCCATTTTGCCTTGCCGTCAATAAGTCAGATGAAGAGAGCCTGATCGTTTACCGTGGCAAAACCGCATATGCTCTGTTGAATCTCTACCCATACAACTCGGGCCACCTCTTGGTCTGCCCTTATCGCCACATCTCTACCTACGATCTGGCAACACCAGAAGAAGTTGCCGAGATTGGTGAAATTACCCAGCAGGCCATGAGGGTTCTCAGCAAGGTATCCGGGGCTCACGGTTTTAACCTTGGGATGAACCAGGGCGAGGTTGCTGGCGCTGGAATTGCCGCGCATCTTCACCAACACATCGTGCCGCGCTGGCGTAATGATGCAAACTTCTTCCCGATCATTGCCGAAACCAAGGCATTACCAAGACTTCTTGGTGAAGTGCGCGAGCAGATTGCGCAAAGCTGGTCTTCTGTTTCGTAGTGTTTAGCACCGTCGCAGAGCAAGGTTTACACTTGACACTATGACTGATGCCCAAACTTCAAAACCTGTGACCGGTACCCCACTTGTAAAGCGCGGCCTTGCCGAGATGCTCAAGGGTGGCGTAATCATGGACGTAGTAAACGTTGAGCAAGCAAAAATTGCCGAGGATGCTGGCGCTGTTGCCGTAATGGCCCTTGAGCGTGTTCCCGCAGACATTCGCGCCCAGGGTGGTGTTTCTCGCATGAGCGACCCAGACATGATTGACAGCATCATCAGTGCTGTGTCGATTCCAGTGATGGCAAAGGCTCGCATTGGCCACTTTGTTGAAGCGCAAATCTTGCAGTCGCTAAAGGTTGACTACATTGACGAGTCAGAAGTATTGAGCCCGGCTGATTACGTAAACCACATCAACAAGTGGAACTTCGATGTTCCTTTTGTTTGTGGTGCCACCAACCTTGGTGAAGCGCTTCGTCGCATCACCGAAGGTGCAGCGATGATTCGTTCAAAGGGTGAAGCCGGTACCGGTGACGTTTCTGAAGCTATGAAGCACATTCGCACAATCAGCGGTGAAATTCGTGCGCTGGCTGCAAAGTCAGAAGACGAGCTTTATGTTGCGGCTAAAGAGCTTCAGGCACCGTATGAATTGGTTCGCGAAGTTGCCGCCTCAGGCAAACTCCCTGTCGTGATGTTTGTTGCCGGCGGTGTTGCAACTCCTGCCGATGCAGCTCTCATGATGCAGATGGGAGCCGACGGCGTATTTGTTGGTTCAGGAATCTTTAAGTCTGGCGACCCTGCAGCGCGCGCGAAGGCAGTGGTAAAGGCCACAACATTCTTCAATGACCCAGATGTATTGGCGCAGGTCAGCCGTGGTTTGGGAGAGGCCATGGTTGGCATTAACGTTTCTGACTTGCCGGCACCTCACCGTCTGGCTGATCGCGGCTGGTAATTGTCACTAACGGTTGGCGTTCTAGCGCTGCAAGGAGACTTTCGCGAGCACGCGGCAACCTTGCATGCAATTGGTGTTGAGTCGATTGAAGTTCGCCGCATCTCTGAACTTGAAAAAGTTTCTGGGCTGATAATTCCCGGCGGCGAATCCACGGTGATGCAAAAACTTGCCGTTGCTTACGATTTGTTTGAGCCGATCAAAAACAAAATTCACAACGGATTTCCGGTCTTTGGAACCTGCGCAGGTTTGATCATGTTGGCCGAAGAAATTCTTGACGGCATTCCTGGCCAAGCAGGCTTTGGTGGCCTCGACGTCTCAGTTCGTCGCAACGCCTTTGGTCACCAATTAGATTCGTTCGAAGCCGATCTCGAGTTCGCAGGCGTTGACGGCTTGGTACACGCGGCTTTTATTCGCGCCCCGATTGTTGATCGGGTAGGCGCTGGTGTTGAGGTGCTTTCAAAGCTTGATGATGGCCGCATCGTTGGTGTGCGTCAAAACAATGCCTTGGGCATCTCGTTTCACCCTGAGGTTGCGGGGGAGACCCGCATTCACGAGCTCTTTGTGCGCCAGATCAAAAATGCCTAATCGCCTTTGCTCTAAACTTAGAGAAATCTTTTTCGCAATCTAGGAGCATCATGTCTGGCCACTCCAAATGGGCAACGACCAAACACAAAAAAGCAGTAATCGATGGTCGTCGTGCAAAACTTTTTGCCAAGCTCATCAAGAACATTGAAGTTGCTGCACGCCTAGGTGGCCCAGACATCGACGGCAACCCAACCCTTTATGACGCAGTTCAAAAAGGCCGCAAAAGCTCATTGCCAAACGACAACATCGAACGTGCCATCAAGCGTGGCTCTGGTGTTGGCGCAGACGCAGTTGAATATCAGAACATCATGTATGAGGGTTATGGCCCTAACGGCGTTGCTGTTCTCATTGAATGTTTGACCGATAACAAAAACCGTGCGGCTGCCGAAGTGCGCCTCGCTGTTTCTCGTCACCACGGAACCATGGCCGACCCTGGCAGCGTTTCATATCAGTTCAGCCGCAAGGGTGTAATTGTGGTTGCCAAAGCTGACGGCGTTTCTGAAGACAGCATTCTTGAAGCTGTTCTGGAGGTTGGCGTTGAAGACATCGAAGACCGCGGCGAGCAGTTTGTTTTGACCACCGACCCGAGCGACATGGTTGCCGTGCGAACCGCTTTGCAGGCTGCAGGCATCGACTATGAGTCTGCAGATGTTGAGTTCATCTCTGGCATGCCAATTCAGGTTGATGCAGACACCGCTCGCAAGGTTATTGAATTGATCGACGCTCTTGAAGACTGTGAAGAAGTTCAGAACGTGTATTCAAACTTCGACATGACTCCTGAGGTTCTTGCAGAACTAGAAAACGACTAACAGCCAATGCGCATTCTTGGTATTGACCCAGGTCTCACCAGATGCGGTGTTGGAGTTATCGAGCTTGGCGCCTCTCGCAAAGTAAGTCTTATTTCGGTTGACACATTCACAAGTTCGGCAGATCTCGAGTTAAGTGAACGCGTGGGTTCAATTGGAGTTCGCCTTCAGCAACTGATCGCCGAATCAAAGCCCCAAGCAATTGCATTAGAACGAGTTTTTTCACAGCAAAACGTGCGCTCGGTAATGGGTACCGCTCAAATTAGCGGCGTAGTTTTGATGCTTGCTCATCAGGCCGAAATTCCTGTTTATCTGCACACTCCAACCGAGGTCAAACTTGCCGTCACCGGTTCAGGCCGTGCCGCGAAAGCTCAGGTTGGTGCGATGGTTGCAAAAATTCTTGGGCTAGCGGAAGTGCCAAAGCCTGCCGATGCCGCCGACAGTTTGGCAATTGCAATTTGTCACGCTTGGCGTGCGGCTGGATCAACGGCAACGCCATCCGGGGAAATGACTGGAGCCCAAAAGGCTTGGCACGCCGCCGAGCGCGCTGCCAGTGCTTCGAAGCGCCGTTAGTTAGTCTTATGCAGTGATTGCATCATTGCGCGGAATTGTTATGGCCATTGAGGCCAGCACCGCTGTGCTCGAAGTAGGCGGGGTGGGCTATCAAGTTCATGCCACACCAGCAACCCTCCGCTCGCTTTCGCTTGGTTCTGAATCACTAGTTTTCACTTCGCTGATTATTCGCGAAGATTCCCACACTCTCTTTGCCTTCGTCACATCTGAAGAGCAGCAAATTTTTGACCTGCTACGTTCAGTAACCGGCGTTGGCCCCAAATCGGCGCTTGCGGTGCTTGCGCAGCTTTCGGTTGACGCCATCAAGTCGGCCGTAGTTAACGACCAAGACTCAGTGTTTAAAGCTGTCAGTGGCATTGGGCCAAAAACCGCGAAACTAATTACGCTCACACTTGCTGGCAAATTGCAGATCAGCGGTGTGGCAATCAATTACACCGAAGAGAGCTCGAATTCGGCCACCGTGATTGCCGCAATCACTGGCCTCGGATGGCCTGAGCGCCTTGCCGAGCAAGCGGTAGCAGTTGCCTCACGTGATGGTGATTTGTCAACCGATGAGTTGCTGCGTGCAGCTCTTGCTCAACTAGGTGCTTCGAAATCGGTTGGGGCAACCGATGAGTGACGAGACTTCTCCATTGGCAGCCGATAACGAGTTGGCTTTTGAATCGGCACTGCGACCCAAGTCACTTTCTGAATTTGTCGGCCAGCACAAAGTTCGAGCCCAACTTTCGTTGTTGCTCGAAGCTGCCAAAATTCAAAACCGCACGGCCGATCACATTTTGTTGGCGGGCCCTCCGGGACTTGGCAAAACCACCTTGGCCATGATCGTGGCTCACGAAAGCGGTCGACCGCTCCGATTGACCAGCGGGCCAACTATCCAGCACGCGGGTGACTTGGCAGCTGTTTTGTCATCACTAGCACCGGGTGAAATTTTGTTTATCGACGAAATTCATCGCATGGCTCGCTCTGCCGAAGAAATGCTCTATTTGGCAATGGAAGACTTCCGCATCGATGTGATGGTGGGCAAGGGGCCGGGGGCAACCTCGATTCCTCTTGACCTAGCTCCGTTTACTTTGGTGGGCGCAACCACTCGTTCGGGCATGCTGCCGAACCCACTTCGCGATCGATTCGGATTCACGGCTCACCTCGAGTTTTATGAAGACAGCGAATTGGCGCAGGTTTTGGCGCGTGCCGCCGACAAGCTTGGCCTGCAGATTGAAAATCAAGCCCTTACCGAGATCTCAATTCGAAGCCGCGGCACACCAAGAATCGCCAATCGATTGCTTCGTCGCGTGCGCGACTTTGCCTTGGTTAAGGGCCATGAGTCAATCTCATTGGCCGATGCCCAGGGCGCGCTGAAGCTTTATGAAGTAGACGATTTAGGCCTTGACCGCCTAGACCAAGCAATTCTCGATGTCTTGGTGAATCGATTTGCCGGCAAGCCGGTTGGCCTATCA
The DNA here is from genome assembly GCF_024639375.1 of Rhodoluna sp. Taxonomy (GTDB): domain Bacteria; phylum Actinomycetota; class Actinomycetes; order Actinomycetales; family Microbacteriaceae; genus Rhodoluna. The sequence continues at coordinate 49,378 of NZ_JAHEIM010000008.1, read as the reverse complement.
ACCCTTGCTGTGGCGGTTGGAGAAGAGCAAGACACCATTGAGGCAGTAGTTGAACCGTTTTTGCTTCGAAAAGGTCTAATTGCACGCACCTCTAGGGGTCGCCAGGCGACATCCGCGGGCTTTCGACACCTTGGTCAAAACGCGCCTGCTGAAGAGGCTGACAAGGGTATTGACCTATAATTGAGCGGATGAGGCGCAGTTGCGTCTCTTGTCGTATTTATAGTCTTTTACCCAAAAAGTTAGGTCCTGATGCAGCCCACAGATTTGTTCCTCTTTGCAGCTCTTGCCGTAATGATCGTTTTCATGTTCCTAAGCTCACGCAAGCGCAAGAAGGCTGCTCAGGCACTTCTAGACAGCGTTAAAGTTGGCGCTTCAGTAATTCTTTACAGCGGAATCGTTGGCACCGTAGTTTCACAGTCAGACGACCGTTTGGTTGTTGAGACCACTCCTGGTGTAAAGATCGCCGTTCTAAAGGGTGCCGTGCGCACTGTTGACCTAAACGCAAAGCCAGTTGTTGCTGAGAAGCCAGCTGCCGCTGCTAAGGCTGCAGTTAAGCCTGCAGCAAAGAAGCCGGCCGCTAAGCCTGCTGCTGCAAAGCCTGCAGCAAAGAAGCCGGCCGCTAAGCCAGCAGCTAAGAAGCCTGCTGCAAACAAGCCAGCTGCCAACTAATACCCTCTAAGGATTTCCTGTGTCTGATTCATCTGTAACCAAGAGCGCTCGCAAGCGCCTTACCTGGCTGGGCGTTTTGATTGTTGGCTTAGCCGGCATCATTGGCCTAGGTTCTGTCACAAACGCTGGTGCATCATTTGCACCAAAGCTTGCGCTTGACCTTCAGGGCGGTACCCAAATTATTCTTGCTCCGTTGCTAGAAGACGGCAAGACAGTTACCGAACAACAGTTGTCTCAGGCAGTGGCAATCATTCGTCAGCGTGTTGACGCCAGCGGTGTAAGCGAAGCTTCAGTTAAAACTCAGGGAAACAACAACATCATCGTTGAGATTCCAGGTGTTCCAGACGAAAACACATTGAAGCTAATTCGCTCAAGCGCGAAGCTTGAGTTCCGTCCGGTTTTGCAGTCATCGCAGAGCGCCTCAGCAACCGTGGGTGCATCACCGTCACCTTCGACTTCTGCCGCTCCGGTTGCTCCACCTACCGGCACGACCCAGCAGATCTTCGACAAGCTAGACTGTTCAACTGCTTTCCGCACTCCGGGGCAAGTTGATGACCCAACCAAGGAGCTAGTCACCTGTGATGTAAACGGCTACGAGAAGTTCGTGCTTGGCCCGGTTGAAATTGAAGGCTCTGACATTTCAGATGCAAACGCCGGAACAGTTACTTCTTCTACCGGTGCATCAACAAACACCTGGGCAGTAAACCTAGACTTCAACGACGCCGGCACCAAGAAGTTTGCAGATGTAACTTCAAGGCTTTACCCGCAAAAAGAACCGTTGAACCGTTTTGCTGTGACTTTAGATGGCTACGTAATTGTTGCGCCAACCACTAACGCAGTTATCAGCAACGGAAGCGCACAAATCACCGGAAGCTTTGACAAGGACTCTTCAAAGTCTTTGGCTGATCAGCTGAAGTATGGTTCGTTGCCAATTGGTTTTGAGGTTCAGAGCCAAGAGAACATCTCGGCAACCTTGGGTTCAGAGCAGCTTTCATCAGGCCTTCTTGCTGGAGCCATTGGCCTCTTGCTAGTGGTTATCTACTCACTGTTCCAATACCGCGGCCTTGCAGTGGTCACCATTGGTTCGCTGGTAGTTGCAGCGATCCTGGTTTACCTATTTATCTCGCTATTGGCTTGGCGTCAGGGCTACCGCCTATCGCTGGCCGGTGTTGCCGGTTTGATTGTGGCCATCGGTATTACCGCCGACTCGTTCATTGTTTACTTCGAGCGCGTTCGTGATGAAATTCGTGACGGTCGCACACTAGGCGCGGCGGTTGATCAGGGTTGGAAGCGCGCTATTCGCACCATTCTGGTTTCTGGTGGCGTTAGCTTGCTTGCTGCGGTTGTGCTTTATGCGCTTACCGTAGGAAACGTTCGCGGATTCGCCTTCACTCTTGGTCTAACCACATTGGTGGACCTTGGTGTGGCAATGATCTTCACCCACCCGATCTTGCAGTTGCTAGCAAAGACTCGTTTCTTTAGCTCGGGCCACCCTTGGTCTGGCTTTGATTCAAAAGCACTTGGCGCAGCGGGTTATGTAGGTCGCGGCCAGTTCCGAACCTCAGCAAGCTTGTCGGCAGCCAAGGTTGCTAAGGCCTCTAAAGAAGCAAACAAGCGTCAAACCATCGCTGAGCGCAAAGCTGCTCAAGCAAATTCTGCCAACAAGGCAGGGGAGAACAACTAATGTCTAAGTTCAGTGATTTCGGTAACGACCTATACACCGGAAAGCGTTCATTCGATTTCATCGGCAAGCGCAAGGTTTACTACTCGATTGCCGTTGTGATGGTTATTTTGGCAGTTGTGCTGCCAATTGCACGCGGTGGCTTCAACTTCGGAATTGAATTCCGTGGTGGTTCAGAGTTCCGCGTTTCAGGCGCGAGCAACACCTCTCAGCAGCTTGCTATTGATGCAGTGCACTCGGTTGAAGCAAACATTGACCCTCTGGTAACCAACGTAGGCACCGATGCAATTCGTGTGCAGACCGAACAACTTACCGACGTGAAGTCTGAAGAGGTTCGTGTTGCGCTGGCCAAGGCCTATGACGTGAAGAGCGGCGCAGTCGCTAGCTCATTCATCGGCGCAAACTGGGGTGCGGATGTAACTGGCAAGGCCATCAACGGCCTTTTGGTTTTCATCGCACTAGCCGCAGTGCTGATGGCGCTTTACTTCCGCACAATCAAGATGTCACTTGCTGCAGTTATTGCACTGGTGCACGACTTGGTAATCACGGCTGGAATCTACGGAGCCACCGGCTTTGAAGTAACCCCGGCCGCTGTTATTGGTTTCTTGACCATCCTCGGATACTCGCTTTACGACACAGTGGTGGTCTTCGACAAGATTCGCGAAAACACCTTCGAGGTCGAATTCAGCGAGACAACAACTTTTGCTCAGCAGGTTAACTACGCAATTAACCAGACCTTGGTCCGTTCGATCAACACCTCAGTGGTTGCGATTCTTCCGGTTGCTTCGATTTTGTTCGTGGGCTCTGCTCTTCTGGGTGCCGGAACCTTGCGCGACATCGCTTTGGCTTTGTTCGTGGGTATGATCGTGGGCACCTACTCAACAATCTTTATTGCTGCGCCGCTTTACAGTCACCTTCGTGAAGGTGAAGCAAAGTTCCGCAAGGCGGCAAAAAAGGTTGCAGCAGCCAACTAGCGCTCATTGCTAAGCGCGACTTGTAGGCTGTTCTGCACAGAGAGATTGGCCCGAAGTGAGTGACGCAACACCAACCGGCAGCATCGCAACACTGCGATCACGCTTGCCGCGTTTGTTTGCCAGAAGTGGGCCTTACGCCGCAGAGCTAAACGAGATCATTCGTTTGGTTCGCGCCAATCACCCCAAAGCCGACATCTCGATTATTGATCGTGCGTTTGCGGTTGCTGAGGAAGCTCACCGACCACAAAAGCGCAAATCTGGTGAGCCTTACATCACGCACCCACTTGCCGTCACGTTGATCTTGGCCGAATTGGGCATTGGGCCAATCACACTCGCCGCGGCACTGCTGCATGACACCGTAGAAGACACCGACTATTCACTAGAGCAACTGCGCAAAGACTTTGGTGAAGAAGTTGCCATGTTGGTTGATGGCGTCACCAAACTCGACAAAGTAAAGTTTGGCGACCATGCCCAAGCTGAAACTGTTCGCAAAATGGTTGTCGCGATGTCAAAAGACATCCGTGTTCTGGTAATCAAACTGGCAGACCGTCTTCACAATGCTCGCACCTGGGGCTTTGTTCCCGAAGAATCAGCCAAGCGCAAGGCTCAAGAGACCCTTGAGATTTATGCACCGCTCGCGCACCGACTTGGCATCAACACCATCAAGTGGGAGCTTGAGGATATTTCCTTCTCAGTGTTGTATCCGAAGGTTTATGAAGAAATCGTCAACCTTGTAAAGCAGCGCACGCCTAAGCGCGAAGAGTTCATCGAGAGCGTGATTAGCGCTATCGAATCTGATCTGCGCGATGCTCGAATCAAGGGCAAGGTAGCCGGCCGACCAAAGCAGTATTACTCGATTTACCAGAAGATGGTGGTGCGTGGTCGCGAATTTGACGACATCTATGACCTCGTTGGCATTCGTGTTTTGGTAGCCGATGTCAAAGATTGCTACGCAGTTCTTGGTGCAATCCACGCACGCTGGTCGCCAGTGCCAGGGCGCTTCAAAGATTACATCGCAATGCCAAAGTTCAACCTCTATCAATCGCTGCACACCACAGTTATTGGCCCCGCTGGTCGTCCAGTGGAAATTCAAATTCGCACCTTCGAAATGCACCAGCGTGCCGAATATGGTGTGGCGGCTCACTGGAAATACAAGGAGCAGGTTGGCAAAACCGAGGCCACTAAGGATGAAGATCTAGCCTGGCTAAAGCACCTCACCGATTGGCAAGCTGAGACTCAAGACCCATCCGAGTTCTTGGACTCGCTTCGTTTTGAAATTGGTGCCAAAGAAGTTTATGTATTCACACCGAAGGGCAAGGTCATCGGCTTGCCAAGCGGAGCGACCCCGGTTGACTTTGCCTACACGGTGCACACCGAGGTTGGCCACCGCACCATGGGCGCCAAAGTTAATGGCCGCCTGGTGCCACTCGAAACAGCATTGCAGTCTGGTGACGTTGTAGAAATTTTCACTTCGAAGTCTGAGGATGCTGGCCCGAGCAAAGACTGGTTGAACTTTGTTAAGTCGCCACGTGCACGAGCAAAAATCAAGCAATGGTTTGCAGTTGGTCGACGTGACGATGCCATTGAGCAAGGTAAAGAAATGCTTGCCAAGGCAATGCGCAAGCAAAACCTTCCGCTGCAAAAGCTGATGGCTGCCGATGAACTTGTGAAACTAGCGGGGGAGTTGCGGTTTCCAGACGTTGCCGGTCTGTATGCCGCAATTGGTGACAACCACACATCTGCGCAATCGGTGGTTGAGAAGCTAACCGCAGCAATCAACGCAGAAGACGTTGATGAAACTGAATTCACGCTTCCATCTTCTCCACGAAGCATCAACCGTCAGCGCTCTACCGACTCAGGTATCTTGGTAAAGGGCGACGCCGATGTGTTGGTTAAATTGGCCCGTTGCTGCACGCCAGTGCCAGGTGACAAAATTATCGGATTCGTAACTCGCGGCAGTGGCGTTTCGGTTCACCGTGAAGACTGTAAGAACGTTGAAGAACTAAAGCACGAACCAGAGCGTTTGATGGAAGTAAGTTGGGCGCCAACTTCAAAGACCTTGTTCTTGGTTCAGATTCAAATTGAAGCGCTCGATCGCGCAGGTTTGCTTAGTGATGTCACCCGTGTGCTTTCCGAGCATCACGTGAACATTTTGTCGGCTTCGGTTTCAACCAGAAACGACCGAGTCGCACTCAGCAGATTTGTATTTGAGATGGGCGACCCGGCAGTGCTTGAGCACTTGCTAAATGCGGTGCGTCGAATCGAAGCCGTCTACGACGTGTATCGAGTTAGTTCGTAAATAAATGCTTAGGCCATTGAAGCTTTAACAACTTCAAGCCATGCCTTGCGTGCGGCTAGGGCTTCGGTTGCAGCGGCAGTCTTCTTGGCGTCTTTAGCTGCAGTTGCTTTAGCTAGATCTGCCTCAAGCTTCTTGATCGAGTCTTCAAGTTGAGCAAGAACGCCGTTTGAACGCTCAATAACCTCAGGGTCACTCTTGCGCCACTCGTCTTCTTCAACCTTGCGAACCTTGGCTTCAATTGCACGAAGTTTGTCTTCGGTCTCGCGAAGCTTCTCTTTAGGAACCTTGCCGGCTTTTTCCCACTTGGTCTGCACCGCTGCAAGTTGCTTCTTTGCTTCAGCAAGATTCTTGGTTGGGTCAATCTGCTCTGCTTCTTTAAGCAGTGCAAGTTTGGTCTCTAGGTTTGCAGCATATTCAACGCTTTCAACCGCAACCTGCTCTGACTTAGCAGAATAGATTGCATCTCCGGCTGCCTTGAACTGAGCCCACATGGCGTCGTCTGATTTGCCAGGAGTGCGGCCGCTGGCCTTCCACTCATCAAGCAGTTTGCGATATTCAACAACTGCATCGGCACCCTTAGAAACCAAAGCTTCTGCGCGGGCAACGATGTCGGCCTTCTTTGACTTTGCTGCCTTGGTGACAGCGTCTAGGCCTGCGAAGTACTGGCGCTTGTTTCCTTCAAAGCGAGTGCGTGCACTCGAGAAGCGCTTCCAAAGTGCATCTGCTTCAGACTTAGAAACCTTTGGGCCATTTTTCTGAACGGCTTGCCACTCTTCGAAAAGAGCAGTCAGTTCAACAGTTGAATTTTTCCACTGGGTTTTTGTGGTGTCTTGGTTAGCGATTGCTTCGGCCTTGGTCACAATCTCGGTGCGCTTAGCAATTGCCTCGGCGGTTGCTTCTTTTGAAGATTCGTGCTTCTCAGCAACTAACGCTGCAATCTTTGTGTCAAGGTTTGAAACGCGACGGCGAAGGTCGGCAATGTCGCCAACTGCTGCTGGTTCTTTTAATTCTTCGGCAAGCTTTTGCGCTGCCTTCTTCAAACCGTGAGCGTCAACCTTGTTTGCCACACGCTGCTCGAGAATTCGAACCTGTGCTTCGATGTCGGCAAACTTGCGCTCAAAATAAGCGAGTGCATCGGCGGCTGGCACGTTTGGGTACTGACCAACTTTGCGCTCGGAGCCAGACTCGGTCACATAAACGTTGTTTTCTGAATCGACGCGACCGAATGAATTAGTGGTTGTTGACACTTGAGGCTCCTGAGTTTGGTGTCCGTGAATACGCTTAGTTTTATTTTAGGCTGATGGCGCCGAGCTTTGTTTCGACCTTTGGCTTGCCATCACTGCCACCATCGGCAACGCCGGCCTTAATGATCGGCTGAAGTGAGTCCAAGCCCTTAGTGATTTCACCAAATACGGTGTAGCCACCAACGGCATCCGCAGGAATCGGGCTGTCTTTATAAACGATGAAGAACTGGCTGCCCATGCTGGCAGCGTTGCCACCCTGGCGAGCCATTGCCAAGACGCCGGTCTTGTAGACGTTGTCGGCCGGTGCGTTTTCGATTGGGCCGAATGAGTAGCCCGGGCCACCGGTGCCATCCCCCTTAGGGTCGCCACACTGCAACACAAAAATGCCTGCAGTAGTAAGTCGGTGACAGCTGACATCGTTATAGAAGCCAGATTTGGCCAAGGTGATGAAGTTGGCAACGGCCTGAGGTGCCTTCTTGCCATCGAGTGAGACCGAAAGGCTCTCGCCGTTGATTTTCATGGTGCCGTTCCAGGTGCGAGATTCGGCAACGCTAGGGGCTGGAGCAGCTGAAGCATTAGCGCTTGGGGTTGGCGAGCTGGCCACGTGACCCGGGCCGAAGCCAAAGTAGCTGAGTTGCAAAATGGCAGCCAACACCACTGCGCCGGCAGAAACAATTAGTGCCAAGCGGTTATCGCGACTACGGCGCGCTTTGGCAACCTCGTTTTGACCCTGCTTAGCTTCATACTCAGCCAAGCGTGCGGCTGCGCTTGCATAAATGTTCTGGTGCTTCTTTTTCGATGCCATTAGTGCCCCTCTAGAAATGCTCTCGCTCGATATTACGCAAGTTATTAGCGACTGGCTTGCAGGCTTTCGATTAGCCTTTGCTTATGTCTGATCAGTCGGGGTTCTATTCATCGGTGATGCCATTGGCCGCCAGAATGCGCCCTTCGACTATGGATGAGTTGGTAGGCCAAAAGCATCTGCTGGGCGCGGGTTCTCCATTGCGAGCCTTGGCTCAAAAAGCCGAACCAGGAGAGAAGGCCAGCACTGTTTCGGTGATCCTTTGGGGCCCGCCGGGAACCGGTAAGACCACCATCGCTCAACTGGTGGCTCGACTCAGCGGTCGCCGTTTCGTTGAACTAAGCGCCATCACAGCAGGCGTCAAAGATGTTCGTGAAGTGATGGAACGCGCCCGAGCCGATCGCGACACGTATGGCGTAAGCACGATTTTGTTCTTGGACGAGATTCACCGCTTCTCAAAGGCCCAACAAGACGCCTTGCTGCCTGGCGTGGAAAACGGCTGGATTGTGCTGATTGCGGCAACCACCGAAAATCCGAGTTTCTCAGTAATTGCACCGCTGCTTTCAAGATCGCTAATGCTCACATTGAACTCGCTGGGCGACGATGACATCGAAACCCTGCTCAAGCGTGCGGTTGAAGACCCACGTGGCCTGGCCGCCAAGGTCGAGCTTGAAGCCGAAGTGATTCCCCACATTGTGCGCCTGGCCGATGGCGATGCCCGCCGCGCTCTCACCGTTCTCGAGGCCTCTGCCGCCGTTGCCACCGCTCGCGCCGGCAAGAAGGCCGTGAAAATCACGGTAGACGACGTAGCCAAGGCCATGGATCGCGCCCTGGTTCGCTATGACAAAGATGGCGATCAGCATTACGACGTCATTAGCGCCTTTATCAAGTCGGTTCGCGGTTCAGATGCCGATGCCGCGGTGCACTATTTGGCCCGCATGATCGAAGCCGGAGAAGACCCGCGCTTCATCGCTCGACGGCTCATCATTTTGGCAGCGGAGGACATTGGCCTGGCCGACCCGCAGGCACTTGGCATCGCGGTAGCCGCCGCCGAAGCTGTCGCCATGATCGGCATGCCCGAAGGGCGCATTCCGCTATCCGAGGTGACTATTTATTTGGCCCTGGCCCCAAAGAGCAACACCGCCTACAACGCAATTAATAGCGCTTTGGATGACGTTCGCGCCGGGGTGTTTGGCGAAGTGCCAAAGCCGCTGCGCAGTTCAAACTATGCCGGAGCTAAGAAGACCGGGGCAGGGGTGGGCTATGCCTACCCGCACGATGACCCCAAATCGGTTGTGCCACAGCGCTATTTGGCCGATAAGTCACTCGGTCGCACTTATTACCTACCCAAAGACATCGGGGCCGAGCGCGAATACGTCGATCGCTGGCCAAGGCTGCGCGCAATCATCCGAGGCTTCAAAAAATAGCCCTTTCGCTGTTAGGATTGACAGGTTGCCGACTGGAGCACTCAAACGCGGCTGTGCGAGTGCTCAATTCACGGTGCGACCCTCTAATAGCCGGAGGGTCCGTGGCAGAGGATCCAATCCAAGATCCCCTTTTGTGAACATTGACCGCTATAACCGCGACCGCTTAATTGCAGTTGCATGAAAGGAACACGTGTCTAAAACCACACGTACCCGCAGTAAAACGCGTTTGTCTCGTGCGTTGGGCCTAGCCCTAACGCCGAAGGCAGCAAAGTACCTAGAAAAGCGCCCGTATGCTCCAGGTGAGCACGGTCGCACCAAGAAGAAGGCCGACAGCGACTACGCCGTTCGTCTTCGCGAGAAGCAGCGTTTGCGCGCCCAGTACGGTATTCGTGAAGCACAGCTTCGCAAGACCTTCCAAGAGGCAAAGCGCACCGACGGCCTAACTGGTGAAAACCTAGTTGAGCTTCTAGAGATGCGTCTTGACGCAATCGTGCTACGCGCAGGTTTCGCTCGCACAATTGCTCAGGCACGTCAGATGGTTGTACACCGTCACATCCTGGTAAACGGCGAGCGAGTTGACCGTCCTTCATTCCGTGTGAAGCCAGGTCAGCTAGTGCACGTGCACGAGAAGTCAGAGAAGACCGAGCCTTTCCAGATTGCGGCAGCCGGCGGTCACGTCGACGTATTGCCTCCAGTTCCTGGTTACTTGGATGTTGCTCTTGACAAGTTGCACGTGACCTTGACTCGACGCCCAAAGCGTGCTGAAGTTCCAGTTACCTGTGAAGTTCAGCTTGTTGTTGAGTACTACGCAGCTCGATAAAACAACTTAGGAGTTCAGATGAGCGGTGGAGACATTGCAGCTTTGATTGCAGCCGGAGCGTTCGCGCTCTTGGTGCTGTTTATTGCAGTGCCATTGCTAAAGCTTGGCCGCGTGCTAGACGAGACTCGTGAATCAATTCGCGATCTCAACAACAGCGTGGCTCCACTGCTCACTGAACTTACCGACACAGTCACCGAAGCCAACAAGCAGTTGGCTCGCGTGGATGTAATCACTGAAAACGTTGCCGAAGTTAGTGCCAACATCAGTTCGCTGGTTGCCGTATTTTCTTCGACCGTTGGTTCACCACTGGTAAAACTTGCAGGCCTTGCCCAAGGTTTGCGTTCAAATCTCACTAAGAAGAAGTAGGTAACGACCATGAAGAAGTTGTTCTGGATTATTGTTGGCATCTTTGCCGGTGTTGAGATTAAGAAGCAGCTCGACAAGAACCCTGAAGCTCAGGCAAAACTTGATGACGCTACTAAGCGTGCTCGTGAATTTGGCGAGCAGATTGCCGAGCAGGTAACCGAGGGTTTCAAGGAGCGCACTTCAGAACTTCGCGGAACTCCTCGCAAGCCAGCAGCTAAGAAGTCGGCAGCAAAGAAGCCTGCGGCCAAAAAGCCAGCGGCTGCCAAGAAGCCTGCTGCAAAGACTGCTCCTGCAACAAAGCCGGCTAGCGCGCCCGCTTCAGACATCTAATAAATGCAGACGGCAGAAATCCGCCAACGCTGGCTCAACTTTTTTGAGGGCAAAGGCCACACTGTTGTTCCATCTGCATCGCTAATTAGCGAAGACCCGTCACTGCTTTTCACAGTGGCCGGCATGGTTCCTTTTATTCCATACATGAGTGGCTTGGTGCCTGCGCCATACCCACGCGCAACCAGCGTTCAAAAGTGTGTGCGAACCCTAGACATTGAAGAAGTAGGCAAGACCACTCGTCACGGCACCTTCTTTCAGATGAACGGCAACTTCTCATTCGGCGATTACTTCAAAAAAGAAGCAATCGCTTATGCGTGGGAGTTTCTAACCGGTTCAAAAGAATCAGGTTGCCTGGGCCTAGACCCACAGCTGCTTTGGGTGACTGTTTTTCAAGACGACGACGAATCTATTTCGATTTGGCGTGATGTTGCCGACATTCCGATGGAGCGTATTCAGCGCCGTGGCATGAAAGACAACTACTGGTCCACTGGCCAGCCTGGGCCTGCTGGCCCTTGTTCTGAGATTTATTACGACCGTGGCCCGGCATATGGTCGCGAGGGTGGCCCAGAGGCCGACGAAGATCGATACATCGAAATCTGGAACCTCGTGTTCATGCAATATGAGCGTGGCCAAGGAACCGGAAAAGACAACTTTGAAATTCTTGGTGAACTGCCGAAGAAAAACATTGACACCGGAATGGGTCTGGAGCGCGTTGCGTTCTTGATGCAGGGTGTTGAGAATCTTTATGAGATCGACCAGGTTCGCCCAGTGCTTGATTTGGCTGCGCAGCTTTCGGGCAAAACATATGGCGCTGTTGTAGAAGACGACGTGCGCATGCGTGTGGTTGCCGATCACGTGCGTTCAGCTTTGATGTTGATTGGTGACGGCGTCACTCCGGCTAACGATGGCCGCGGATACGTATTGCGTCGTTTGCTTCGTCGTTCGGTTCGAGCCATGCGTTTGCTTGGTGTTGACACTCCGATTTTCAAGATTCTTTTCACTGCATCTAAGGACGCGATGAAGGCCGCGTATCCGGAGTTGGAAACCGACTTCGAGCGAATTTTGAAAACCGCTATTGCCGAAGAGGAAACCTTCTTGCGCACTCTTACCGCGGGCACCGTTTATCTCGACGAGGCTCTTGATGCGGTCAAAGCTTCGGGCTCGAAACAACTTGCTGGCGACGCTGCGTTCTTGTTGCACGACACCTACGGTTTTCCAATTGATTTAACTCTTGAAATTGCCGAAGAAGCTGGGCTCACTGTTGACCGCGATGGCTTCAAGTCGTTGATGGCTGAACAACGTGATCGCGCCAAGGCCGATGCTCGCGAAAAGAAACTCGGCGGAACCGATCTTTCGGTTTACTCGGCTTTCCGCGCCAAGGGTGTTACCAAGTTCGCAGGCTACGAAGAGCTGGCCACGGGCGCCGAGGTATTGGGTCTGATTGTTGATGGCGCCGACGCCAAGCACGCCAAGCAGGGTCAAATTGCCGAAGTAATTTTGAACGAGACATCGTTCTATGCCGAATCTGGTGGTCAGGACTCTGACGCAGGTTTCATCGTTGCTGATGGAATGCAGCTAGAGGTTCTAGATGTGCAGAAGCCGGTCAAGGGTCTAATCAGCCACAAGGTTTTGGTTCGCAGCGGTGAGGTTTCAGTTGGTCAAAAAGTGACCACTCAGGTTGACGCCGACTGGCGCCTCGGTGCTTGCCAAGCTCACTCGGCAACCCACGTTGTGCACGCAGCTCTTCGTCAGGTACTTGGCCCGTCTGCATTGCAGAGCGGCTCATACAACAAGCCTGGCTACATGCGCTTGGACTTTGCTTGGACACAGGCGCTGTCGCTTGAAACACGCAGCGAAATCGAAGAAGTCACTAACTTGGCTATCCGCGGTGATCTTGCAGTAAGCGCGCAATACATGTCATTGCCTGAGGCAAAGACATGGGGAGCGGTTGCGCTGTTTGGTGAGACCTACGACGAGAGTGTTCGCGTTGTTCAGGTTGGTGGCCCGTGGTCGCGCGAACTCTGCGGTGGAACTCACGTTGCACGCAGTTCGCAAATTGGTTTGGTTTCGTTGATCGGCGAATCAAGCGTTGGCTCTGGTTCACGTCGTGTTGAGGCACTTGTTGGCATCGAGGCATTCCGTGCACTCTCTGCCGAGCGTGCTTTGGTTGCACGTCTTTCTGAATCAATGAAGGCACCTAAAGAGCAGCTTGAAGAGCGATTGGCCCAAACCATCGAAGAACTAAAGGTTGCTCAGCGCAAACTTGCTGCAGTGCAGGCAAGCCAGCTGGCTACCCGAATTCCAGAACTTATTGCAAGTGCCAAAGAGTTCAAGGGCAGCAAATTTGTTGCAACAAACCTTGGTGAACTTGACTCTGTGGATGACCTTCGCACACTTGCTTCACAGTTGCGCGACAAGTTTGGCGACACCTCTGCCACGGCAGCGCTGTTTGCAGTCATTGCAGAAAAGCCAATGCTGGTTGTAGCAACCACAATTACTGCACGTCAGCACGGCATCAAAGCTGGAGCATTGGTGAAGGTTGCCAGTGCAATTCTTGGCGGCGGTGGCGGCGGCAAGGATGACATGGCCCAAGGTGGCGGTCAAGACGTTAGCAAAATTGATGCAGCCGTGGTTGCAATCGAAGGGGCGTTGAACGCATAGTGCGTTCTGGGCGCCGTTTGGCCGTCGACGTGGGCAAGGTTCGCGTTGGTTTGGCTATCTCTGATTTCCACGCAATTCTTGCAAGTGGTTTGGCAACCGTTGCCCGCGCCGAGAGTGCCGAGCAAACCGCAAAAGATATTCTTGCTGCTCTGGCTGGTGAAGAAGTGATCGAAATTTATGTCGGCCTGCCATTGAACATGTCAGGTGGCGAAACGGCATCAACTGCGGATGCGATCTCGATTGCTAAGGCGTTGGCTGCGCTGTCGCCGGTTGAGGTTCGCATGATCGATGAGCGACTGACCACTGTGGCTGCCACGGCAGCACTGCAATCCTCAGGCAAGAATTCTAAGCAATCACGACCGATTATTGATCAGGTGGCTGCCACCGTTATCTTGGAACAAGCCATGGAGTTGGAAAAATCCAGTGGCGGGAAACCGGGTAAGAGTTTGGAGCAAATCGATGACTAAGCGCGTTTTTGTTCGTCGTCGCCTTGCCGCCCTGCTCGCGTTGGTTCTAGTGCTTGCAGTGGGTTCCGGTGTTGCATATGTGAACCGAGGCGTGATTCGAGCAGGTTTGGATCAACTGCTTGGCAACGACTACTCGGGCCCTGGTGTTGAGGAAGTTAAATTCACTGTGAACTCTGGTGATACCGGAGAAGTCATTGCGCAACACCTTGTTGACGCAGGCATCACCAAGAATTTCCGTGTGACCTATCAATTAATTCTGGATTTGAACCCAACTTTTTATCCGGGCACTTTTGCAATGAAGACGCACATGACTTCGGCAGCCGCGATTGCCGTGCTATCCGATCGAAACTCGGCATCTCTCGAGAGGGCCGTAATCAAAGAGGGCCTTCGTGCCAGCAACGTTTTTGCGGTGTTAAGTGAAAAAACCGGAATGCCTGTTTCTGATTTTCAGCAATATTTCAAACAGCCAACAGCATTTGGCTTGAGCGCTAACCTGCCCAGCATCGAGGGCTACTTGTTCCCGGCAACCTACACATTTGTGCCGGGTTCTTCTGCAAAAGAAATCTTGCAAGTGATGGTTGACCGCATGCAGCAAGAGCTCGACAAATTCGGAATTGCGGCAAAGGATGCAAATCGAGTTTTGACATTGGCTTCGGTGGTGCAAAAAGAGGCTCGCATCGAAAGTGACTTCTTTAAGGTTTCAGCAACATTCCTGAATCGCATCAAGGCGGGTATGCGTTTGCAATCTGACGCAACTGTGAGCTACGGAGTAAATGGCTCAACGGTGAGTACCAGTGCAGCCGATCGCGCCAACGATAATCCTTGGAATACCTATTTGCAAGATGGTTTGCCCGTTGCGCCAATCAGCGCACCCGGTGCACTGGCAATCGACGCAGCACTTCACCCGGCGAATGGAAAATGGCTGTACTTCTGCACCATCAATCTTGAAACCGGCGAAACGGTTTTCAGCAATACTTATGCGGAGCACGAAAAGGCGGTAGCGCTTTGGAGAGCCTGGATGAAAGAGAACCCTGGTTATGAGTAAAAAGTTTGCGGTTTTGGGTTCCCCAATTGAGCACTCAAAATCACCGGCAATTCATCTTGCCGCTTACCGAGTTTTGGGAACCGACTGGGAGTATGGCCGCGCTGAAGTAAAGAAGGGTGCATTGCGCACTTTTATTGGCGCCCTGCAGCAACAGTGGAACGGTTTCAGCGTGACCATGCCGCTGAAAGAAGAAGCTTTCAGATTTGCCAATCAGGTTGATGAGCTGGCGGCGGCAACCAAAGCGGTCAATACATTGGAACATCGCGAAGATGGCACCTGGTTCGGTTACAACACCGACGTCTTCGGAATCATGCAGGCAGTTCGCCAAGTTCAATCGAATCCGCCAAAAAAGGCCGTAGTGATTGGTTCAGGGGCCACCGCAACGTCAGCGCTGGTTGCGATTTCAAAACTCAACCCATCATGCGAAGTGCTAATTTCCGCCCGCAATTCAAGCACGCGCAAATCAACCATCGCGTTCGCAAAATCGATTGGGCTCAAAGCCAAGCGCTCTTGGAGTATTTCAAACTCGATCGCTGGTGCACAGTTGACTGTCAGCACGGTTCCGGCTCAAGCCATGGATGATCTTGCCGTTCGCCTTGAGCGACTCGAACTCTGGAAGCCAGGCGGCATGCTGCTTGATGTGGCTTACAACCCTTGGCCGAGCAAGTTGGCCACTGTTTTTGCAGCAAGGGGAGCAGGTGTTGCCAGTGGCTTAGAAATGCTGATTTGGCAGGCAATTGCGCAGATTCGCATCTTCACGTTCTCGAATCCATCCCAAGAATTGCCGAATGAAATCGCAGTGCTTGAAGCTATGCGCATCTCGGTTTCAGAATCTAACGCCTAAGTAGCCAGGCAGCCTAACCAGCATTGTCTTGGTCTGTGAGAGAATTGCAGGCATGTTACGTTGGATCACCGCAGGAGAATCGCACGGCCCTGAGCTTGTTGCTGTTCTAGAAGGCCTGCCAGCCGGAACCCCTATCACCACTGCCGAGGTGCAAGATGCTCTTGCTCGCCGTCGCTTGGGATATGGTCGCGGTGCTCGCATGAAGTTCGAGCAAGACGAGGTTTCGCTATCTGGTGGCGTGCGTCACGGCCTAACTATGGGTGGTCCGGTTGCCATCACCGTGGCCAACACCGAGTGGCCAAAGTGGCAAGACGTAATGTCGGCTGACCCGGTGGATGAAGCAAAACTTTCTGGAGCTCGCGCTGAAGCGCTAACGCGCCCTCGTCCTGGCCACGCTGACTTCACCGGCATGCAGAAGTACGGTTTTCTTGACAGCCGCCCGGTGCTTGAGCGTGCGAGTGCTCGAGAGACTGCAGCACGTGTTGCACTTGGCGCCGTGGCTTCAAAATTCTTGAATGAACTTGGCATCTTCTTGGTGACTCACACCGTTGGCATTGGCCCGGTTATGGCACCAGCAGATGCACCAGTGCCTACTCCAAGTGATGTGGCCAAGCTAGATGAAGACCCAATGCGTTGTTTCAATGCAGATGTCTCAGCCGCAATGGTTGCTGAAGTTGACGAGTGTCACAAAGAAGGCGACACCCTTGGTGGTGTAGTTGAAACTTTGGTTTACGGCTTGCCACCCGGCCTTGGCAGCTTTGTTCATTGGGATCGCAGGCTTGACTCTCAACTTGCTGGCGCACTGATGGGCATCCAGGCAATTAAGGGTGTCGAAGTGGGCGACGGTTTCGAAACCGCTCGTCGTCGCGGTTCAGTTGCGCATGACGAAATTGAACGTGACGCCTCTGGTGTTGTTCACCGTTTGACCCACCGCGCCGGTGGCATTGAAGGTGGCATGAGCAATGGTGAAATTTTGCGCGTTCGTGCAGCAATGAAACCAATCTCAACGATTCCTAAAGCGCTATCGACAATCGATGTTGCCACCGGTGAGGCTGCAAAGGCACACCACCAGCGCTCAGATGTTTGTGCGGTTCCTGCTGCCGGTGTTGTTGCTGAAGCCATGGTCGCTCTGGTGATTGCTAACTCAGTGCTTGAAAAGTTTGGTGGCGATTCAGTTGCTGAAAGCAAGCGCAATCTAACCAGCTACCTAGAAAACATCCCTGCGGTGTTGGCATCAACCGACACCACTTCTTGGCGTGCCTAATAAAAGTGAGCTACTAGTTCTTGTCGGCCCGATGGGGGTCGGCAAAACCACCGTTGGTCGAAAACTTGCCAAGTCGCTCAAGGTTCCGTTTATCGACACCGACGCGTTGTTTGTTGAAGAACACGGTGAAATTGCTGCATACTTTGCGGCTCACGGTGAATCAGCGTTTCGAGAATTAGAGCACGAAGCATTGCTGAAAGCTCTGGCGCAACCGGCTGTAATTGCAACCGGCGGCGGAGCAGTGCTATTGCCGAAGAATCAAGAGCTTCTCGGTGAGGCAACGGTGATTTACCTTTCAACCGATGGCAAGCACATTGGGTCACGATTGAAAAATGGAAACCGCCCTTTGATCAAATCGGGCGTTGAAGATTGGAAGCGCATCTACAACGAACGCAAACCAATCTATGAAAAGTTAGCTGACATCGAAGTCAACACCTCGGGTCAAACCCTCAACACCACGATTTCAGAAATCCGCGAGAAACTAGGTATCTAATGTCAGACAAAACTGTGATTGAAGTCTCTGGAGATAACCCGTACTCGGTTGTCATTGGTCGCGCGTTGCTGGGTGAAGTGCCAGCAGCTCTTGCCAAGTCGGTTAGCAAGGTATTGATTGTGCACCCGGTGGGGCTCTCACCAAGTGCCGAACTTTTGCGCGAAACCCTTGTTGAGGCCGGCTATGAAGCAATTCTTGCTGGCGTGCCAGACAGCGAAGATGCCAAGCGCGTGGAGGTTGCAGCTTTTTGCTGGGGAGTCATGGGTCAAGCCGATTTCACTCGCACCGATGCGGTGATTGGTTTTGGTGGCGGTTCAACTACCGACCTAGCGGGCTTTGTTGCAGCAACTTGGTTGCGCGGCGTAAAACTGATTCAAGTGCCAACCACTTTGCTTGGCATGGTGGATGCCGCAATTGGCGGAAAAACCGGAATCAACACTGCCGAAGGTAAAAACCTCGTTGGTGTTTTTCACGCACCGAGCGCTGTGATCATTGACCTCGACACCTTGCAAAGTTTGGCTCGCAACGAAATCTTGGCCGGCTTTGGTGAAGTTGTGAAATATGGCTTCATCGCCGACGAGCGCATCCTTGAATTGATTGAGGCCGATGTAGCTGTTGCAACTGATCCAACATCCGAAGTGTTTCAAGAAATTATTGAGCGATCGGTCGCCATCAAAGCGCGAGTAGTGGGTGAAGATTTCAAGGAATCTGGTCTGCGCGAAATTTTGAACTACGGCCACACGCTTGGTCACGCCATTGAGCACGCCGAACGCTATAAGTGGCGTCACGGTGCCGCGATTTCGATTGGCATGGTGTTCGTTGCAGAGCTCGCTCGCCTTGCCGGGCGCCTAAACGATGCTGCAGTTGACCGTCATCGCAGTGTGCTCAACTTGCTTGGCTTGCCGACTACTTACCCGGCTGCAAAATGGGGCCAACTGCAGGAGACCATGCAGCGCGATAAAAAGACTCGCGCCGGCACCTTGCGTTTTGTGGTTCTCGATGACATTGCCAAGCCAACCATCATGACTGCGCCTGCGATTGAACTTTTGCACGCCGCCTTCCAAGAGATTGTTGAAGGCTAGCGGTAACCTTTGCTTATGCAAACTGTGTTGGTTTTGAATGGCCCAAATCTTGGTCGCCTAGGTGCTCGCGAACCCGAGATCTATGGGGCAACCGACTACGCTGGGCTGGTCACAGCGCTTGAGGCCCACGGGGCATCCGAGGGAATTGCCGTTGAGGTACGCCAAACCGACAGCGAGGCAGAACTTATTTCTTGGCTGCATGAGGCAGTAGATCGCCAAATCGACGTTGTGCTAAACCCAGCAGCTTTCACGCACTACTCATATGCAGTTCGAGATGCCGCCGTTCAGATCACCAAGTCTGGCAAGCGCTTGATTGAGGTTCACCTGAGCAACCCACACTCGCGTGAAGAATTTCGCCACACCAGCGTGATTTCAGCGGTTGCTACCGGCTACATCGCCGGTTTTGGCGTCAATTCTTACCTTTTGGCCTTGACTCAGCTGGCATCTAAATAACCCGCGTCGACTACACTTAATCCAGTGAATGCGGCTGAGTCCGCCTTTTTTTATGTATAAAACCTTAAACACCGAAATGAGTGAGTGATTGTCATGGCAACTTCAAACGACTTGAAGAACGGCATGGTTCTAAACATCGAAGGTCAGCTATGGGCTGTCATCGAATTCCAGCACGTAAAGCCTGGCAAAGGCGCCGCATTTGTGCGTTCAAAGCTAAAGAACGTGATGACTGGCAAGGTTGTTGACAAGACTTTTAACGCTGGTGTGAAGGTTGAAACCGCCAACGTTGACAAGCGCAACATGACCTACCTATACAACGACGGTGAAGGCTACATCTTTATGGATGGCGAGACTTTCGACCAGGTGAGCCTTAACGACGCCACTGTTGGCGATGCAAAGAACTACCTGCTTGAGAACCAGGAAGCCGTTGTTGCGATGCACGAGGGCAACCCAATCTACGTTGAACTTCCAGCCTCAGTAGTTCTAGAAGTTACCTACACCGAGCCTGGTTTGCAGGGTGACCGCTCAAGCGGTGGCACCAAGCCAGCAACCGTTGAGACCGGTCTTCAGATTCAGGTTCCGTTGTTCCTTGAGAACGGCACCAAGGTTCGCGTTGACACTCGCACCGGTGACTACCTCGGTCGAGTAACCGAATAATCCTTTGAGCGCTCGCACAAAAGCACGTAAGCGCGCAGTTGATGCGGTATTCGCCGCAGACCTGCGCAAGATTTCTCCGCTTACTCTGATCAACGAGGTAGCTGAGCTCACGGCCGACCGCCAAAACCAAGACGCAATCTTTGGCTACGCCAAGCAGATCGTTCAAGGCATTGTCGACAACCACAACGAAATCGATGACCTGCTTGACACCTATTCGCAGGGTTGGGCCATCGACCGCATGCCAAACGTTGACCGCGCCATTTTGCGTGTGGCAGTTTGGGAAATCATGTTCAACGATGAGGTACCCGACGCGGTAGCCATAAATGAAGCCGTTGAGATGGCCAAAGAGTTGTCTACGGATGAATCCGGGGCATTTATCAACGGATTGCTGACCAGAATCTCGGCTACAAAGGCTGCGCAGTAGGGCAGTAGCCTGTTAGAGTATCCACAACATCCTTTAAAGACCGTCCAGAGAGGCGGAGAAGGAGGTGGGCGTGTCTTCACGCACCGTCTTGAGCAGCGACGACATAGATCGCGCAGTTACTCGAATAGCTCACGAGATTCTTGAAGCCAACACTGCTTTGCAGAAGAGCGGCACCGCAAACCTAGTAATTCTGGGCATTCCAACCCGTGGCGTCATTTTGGCTGAGCGCATTGCCAAAGTTATTGAAAAAGCCGAACCTGGAGTAGACCGCGAGCAGTTGCTTGGTCGTCTTGACATCACCATGTACCGCGATGATTTGGCTTCAAACCCAACTCGCAGCGTCACCGAAACTCACATTCCAAGTCAGGGCATCGACGACAAAGTTGTGGTTCTTGTTGACGACGTTTTGTTTAGTGGTCGCACAATTCGAGCGGCTTTGGATGCGCTAAACGACTACGGACGCCCGCGCGCGGTGCGACTCGCGGTGTTGGTTGATCGCGGTCACCGTGAGTTGCCAATTCGAGCCGATTTTGTTGGCAAAAACCTGCCGACTGCTCGTGAAGAGCGCATTCGCGTGCAGCTAACCGAAGCCGATGGTCAGAACGGTGTGGTGATCGAATCATGAGCAATTTGAAGAATTTGTTGTCAGCCGGTGATCTAGACCGCGACTTTGCAATTCACTTGCTTGACGTTGCCGAAGGCATGGCCGATGTGAATGACCGGGAGATCAAGAAGTTGCCAACTCTGCGGGGCAAGACCGTGGTGAATCTATTCTTCGAGGATTCAACACGCACTCGCATTTCATTTGAATTGGCTGCCAAGCGTTTGTCGGCAGATGTAATCAATTTTTCCGCCAAGGGTTCGAGCGTTTCAAAAGGCGAGAGCCTAAAGGACACCGCACAAACTCTTGAAGCCATGGGTGCCGATGCTGTGGTCATTCGCCATCACGCATCCGGGGCAGCAAATGTTCTCGCACACAGCGGTTGGATCAACGGCGCGATCGTGAACGCTGGAGACGGCACTCACGAACACCCGACTCAGGCGCTGCTTGATGCATTCACCATGCGCAAGCGAATTCACGGCACCGCTTCTGCAGGCAAGGGCCTTGACGGTGTGAAGGTAGCAATTACTGGGGATGTGTTGCACTCGCGCGTTGCTCGCTCGAACCTGCTGTTGCTGAACACACTTGGAGCTGAGGTGCACTTTGTTGCGCCACCTACTTTGCTACCGGCTAACCCAAGCAATTGGAATGCCAAGCTGCACTACAGCCTGGATGACGTGATTGATTTAGAAAAGCCCGACGTGCTGATGATGCTTCGAGTGCAAACTGAACGCATGAACGCATCTTTCTTTCCGAGCGAGCGTGAGTACTCGCGCATCTGGGGTCTAAACGGCGAACGCTTGTTGCGCCTAAAGGACACTGCAATCGTGATGCACCCAGGGCCTATGAACCGCGGTCTTGAGATTGACGCGGTTTCTGCAGATTCACCAAAGTCGACGGTGCTTGAACAAGTGGCCAATGGTGTTTCAGTGCGCATGGCAGTTTTGTTCACACTTCTTTCGGGCGAAAGGGCCACTGATGTCAGCTAATTACATTTTGAAGAACGCCACTCTGGTCGATGGCACCATTGCTGACATCGCCATCACGGGTGAACAAATCACGGCAATCGGCACGAGTCTTTCTGGCATCGAAGAAATCGACTGCACCGGCTTGGTTGCTCTGCCAGGTTTTGTTGATTTGCACACGCACTTACGTGAGCCAGGTTTTGAGCAAAGCGAAACGGTTTTGACCGGCACTCAGGCTGCTGCAGTTGGTGGCTTCACGGCTGTGCATGCCATGGCTAACACCTCGCCAGTTGCTGACACCGCCGGCGTAGTCGAGCAGGTTGCCACTTTGGGTCGCGAGGCCGGCTATGCCGACGTGCACCCGATTGGTGCGGTCACCGTTGGCCTCGACGGCAAGCAGATGGCTGAGCTAGGGGCAATGGCAAACTCAAAGGCCAAGGTTCGAGTTTTCTCGGATGACGGCAAGTGTGTTCACGATCCAGTGATCATGCGTCGCGCCTTGGAATATGTAAAAGCGTTCGACGGTGTGATTGCACAGCACGCGCAAGAGCCTCGCCTCACCGAAGGTGCTCAGATGAACGAGGGAGCGGTTTCTGCCGAGCTTGGACTAGTTGGCTGGCCGGCTGTTGCAGAAGAGTCGATCATCGCTCGAGATGTTTTGTTAGCCGAGCACGTTGGTTCAAGAGTTCACATTTGTCACCTGTCTACCGCTGGCTCGGTTGAGATTATCCGTTGGGCAAAAGCGCGCGGCATCAATGTGACTGCAGAGGTCACCCCACACCACTTATTGCTAACCGATGAGCTTGTGCGTTCGTATGACGCTGTCTACAAAGTGAACCCGCCGCTTCGCACTCAGCAAGATGTTTTTGCTCTTCGTGAAGCTCTGATTGACGGCACCATCGACATCATCGCTACCGATCATGCTCCGCACCCAATCGAAGCAAAAGATTGCGAATGGTCTGCTGCGGCGTTCGGAATGTTAGGCCTCGAGACTGCGGCGTCAATTGCGCAAGAGGTTCTCATCGACAGTGGCAAGTCTGATTGGGCTCGTTTGGCTCAGGTGATGTCACATAACCCAGCTCAAATTGCACGTGACGAAGAAGCCGGTCAGGCGATCGAAGTTGGTTCGGTGGCGAACATCGCACTGGTTGACCCAACCGCTAAGCGAACTATCATTGCCGACAGCGCATCGAAGTCAAAGAACTCGCCTTACATCGGCATGCAGTTGCCTGGGCGAGTGAAGCACACAATTTACCGCGGATACTTCACTGTTCGCGACGGCAAGTTGTCGGCAAAGGGGCGTGCTTAATGACTAAAAACACAATGGCTTTGATTGCCATCGTTCTGGTGGTTGGTTTCGCAGGCCTTGCAGTTCGATCTTGGATTCGACGAAAAACGCAGCAGTCGGCAAATTTTTCTCGCCCACTTGAGGCCCTCGAATTCTTTGGTGAGCAACTCGCTGAAGCAACTGGTTTTTATGTTGCGACAACTTATGCCCAGAATCCTCTAGAGCGCATCGCCGCCTATGGCCTTGGTGGTCGTGGGGTTGCAAAGGTGGTCGTATTCACCGAGGGTGTGCTAATCGTTCGCACCGGCGAAGTGCCGCTGGCCATCGACAAGGCTTCAATCTTGCGTGTGGGCACCAACCAGGCTGTTATTGATCGCGCCGTTGAGCCAGGCGGCTTGATTTCTATCGAATGGCAGCACGAGCAATCTCAGCTGGCAACCCACCTTCGCATCGTTGACGAAAAACAGCGACGCGCAATCTTGAATTCACTAATGAGCATCACTCGAGAGGTAACCAAATGACCCAAGCCTTACTAGTTCTAGAAGACGGTCGTGTATTTCACGGCAAGCCATATGGCGCAATTGGTTCTTCTCTCGGCGAGATCGTTTTTGCAACCGGCATGACCGGATACCAAGAGACGCTCACTGACCCTTCTTATGCAGGTCAAATTGTGGTGCAGACCGCGCCTCACATTGGCAACACCGGAGTAAACGCTCGCGACGAGGAGTCAGCCAAAGTTTGGGTTGCTGGCTATGTTGTGCGTGACCCGTCTCGCATCGTTTCAAACTTTCGCGCCGAGGCGAGCCTCGATGAGGAACTTACTAAATACAACATCGTGGGCATTTCAAACATTGACACCCGTGCGCTAACTCGTCACCTGCGTTCTGCAGGCTCCATGCGTGCCGGAGTATTTTCTGGCAATGCGGCTACCCAGCCGATTGCCGAGCTTCTAGCCCAGGTGAATGGCGCGGCAAAGATGAAGGGTCTTTCGCTGAGCGATGTTGTGACAACAGCCGAAACCTATTCGGTTGCAGCCGAAGGTGAGAAAGTTGGCAAGGTTGCCATTCTTGATCTTGGCATCAAGAAGTCGACAATCGAACACATGACCGCACGTGGTCTCGACGTTGTGGTGCTGCCAGCAAAATCAGATGCGGCAACTATTCTCGAGCAAAACCCAGACGCGGTGTTTTATTCGAATGGTCCAGGTGACCCTGAGGCCGCAGCTGGTCAGGTAACTGTTCTTCAAGAAATTCTCAAAGCGAAGATTCCGTTCTTCGGCATTTGCTTTGGCAACCAATTGCTAGGTCGCGCACTTGGCTTTGACACCTACAAGTTGCCTTTCGGACACCGCGGCATCAACCAGCCGGTGCTCGATCGCCGCACTGGTCGCGTTGAAGTGACTGCTCACAACCACGGTTTCGCAGTAAAGATTGATGGCGGCCCAGAAGTGCAAAGCCCAGCTGGCTTCGGTCGCGTTCAGGTTAGCCACGTCTCGCTAAATGACGACTGCGTTGAAGGTTTGGAGTGCCTAGACATTCCTGCCTTCTCTGTTCAATATCACCCAGAGGCCGCAGCCGGCCCACACGATTCAAATTATCTTTTCGACCGTTTGGTTGAACTCGTCAAGACCAACAAGGTGGCCAAGTAATGCCAAAACGTTCAGACATTCAAAGCGTTCTAGTTATCGGCTCAGGCCCAATCGTTATTGGCCAGGCTTGCGAGTTTGACTATTCAGGAACACAGGCTTGCCGCGTACTTCGCGCCGAGGGCATCCGTGTGATCTTGGTTAACTCAAACCCGGCCACAATCATGACCGACCCAGACTTCGCCGATGCAACTTACATCGAGCCAATTACTCCAGAAGTAATTGAGGCAATCATTGCCAAAGAGAAGCCAGACGCAATTCTGCCTACCCTTGGTGGCCAAACCGCATTGAACGCTGCAATGGCGTTGCATGAGCTGGGCATTCTAGAGAAGTACAACGTTGAGCTAATTGGCGCCAAGGTTGATGCAATTAAAAAGGGTGAAGACCGCCAAATCTTCAAGCAGTTGGTGCTTGATGCTGGTGCCGATGTTGCAAAGTCGGTTATTTGTGGCACTTTGGATGAATGTATCGACGCTGCCGGTGAACTTGGCTACCCGCTAATGGTTCAGCCTTCGTTCACCATGGGTGGTTTGGGTTCAGGCTTTGCTTACGACGAAGAAGAGCTACGTCGCATTTGTGGTTCAGGTCTTCAGGCGAGCCCGGTTTCACAGGTTCTGCTTTCTGAATCAATTTTGGGTTGGAAAGAATACGAGCTCGAATTGATGCGCGACACCAATGACAACTGTGTTGTGGTGTGTTCAATCGAAAACGTTGACCCAGTCGGTGTGCACACCGGTGACTCAATCACCGTTGCACCGGCACTTACGCTTACCGACCGCGAATACCAGAACCTGCGCGACATCAGCATTGACATCATTCGTGCCGTAGGTGTCGACACAGGAGGTTGCAACATTCAGTTTGCAGTGAACCCAGAGAATGGGCGAGTGGTAGTTATCGAGATGAACCCGCGCGTTAGCCGTTCATCAGCACTTGCTTCGAAGGCAACTGGTTTTCCAATCGCCAAGATTGCCGCAAAACTTGCAATTGGTTACACGCTCGATGAGATTCCAAACGACATCACTCGCGTGACTCCTGCCAGCTTCGAACCGACGCTTGATTACATCGTGGTGAAGGTTCCACGCTTTGCTTTCGAGAAGTTCCCGGCAGCAAACCCAGAACTAACCACCACCATGAAATCAGTTGGTGAGGCCATGGCAATCGGCCGCAACTATTCACAGGCGTTGCAAAAGGCGCTGCGAAGCCTTGAACGTCGCGGCTCTTCATTCCACTGGAATGGGGTGCCAGGAAATAAGGCCGAACTGTTGGAAGCAATTAAGACGCCAACCGATGGCCGCATCGTGCTGTTGCAGCAAGCTCTTCGCGCCGGTGCAACCGCTGCCGAAGTATTCGAGTCAACCAAGATGGACCCTTGGTTCATTGATCAGATTGTTTTGATCAACGAGGTTGCTGATGATATTGCTGCTGCGCCTTCACTTGATGCTGAGGTTATTCGCAACGCGAAGGATCACGGCTTTAGCGACATTCAAATCGCTGACTTGCGTGGTTTGTCTGAAACCGAAGTTCGTTTGATGCGCCATGACCTCATGTTGCGCCCAGTTTTCAAGACCGTGGATACCTGTGCCGGTGAGTTCCCAGCATTGACTCCGTATCACTACAGCACCTACGAAGAAGAAACCGAAGTCGTTCCTTCTGACCGCAAGAAAGTTGTAATTTTGGGTTCAGGCCCTAATCGAATTGGTCAGGGCGTCGAGTTCGACTACAGCTGTGTGCACGCATCTTTCGCGCTCTCTGATGCCGGCTACGAAACCATCATGATCAACTGCAACCCTGAAACGGTTTCAACCGACTACGACACTTCAGACCGCTTGTACTTCGAACCACTGACTCTTGAAGACGTGCTTGAGGTAATTCACGCCGAGCAGCAGAGTGGTCAATTGGTTGGCGTTGTGGTTCAGCTGGGCGGTCAAACCGCACTTGGTTTGGCAAAGGGTCTTGAGGCCGAAGGTATTCCAATTCTTGGCACCAGCCCGAGTGCAATTGACCTTGCCGAAGAGCGAGGCCTGTTCTCCAAGATTCTTGATGACGGTGGATTGCTATCACCGGCCAACGGAACCGCAACGACCCTTGCCGACGCAGAAATCATTGCTAACCGCATTGGCTACCCAGTTTTGGTTCGTCCATCATTCGTTCTTGGTGGTCGCGGCATGGAGATCGTCTATGACCAAAATGGAATTCGTGATTACTTCGATCGCATCGAAGACCAAGGAATTGTTGGCCCGAGCCACCCACTATTGGTTGACCGTTTCTTGGATGACGCAATCGAGATTGACATTGACGCGTTGTTTGACGGCACCGATCTTTTCGTAGGTGGCGTGATGGAGCACATTGAAGAGGCCGGAATTCACTCTGGTGACTCAAGCTGTACCTTGCCGCCAATCACGATGAGCGATTCACAGATTGCACGCGTGCGTGAAGCAACTCTAAAGATTGCTCAGGGCATTGGCGTTCGCGGTTTGCTAAACGTGCAGTTCGCATTAGCTGCGGATGTGCTTTACGTGCTAGAGGCAAACCCACGTGCATCTCGCACCGTGCCTTTTGTTTCAAAGGCGCTCGGCATCACATTGGCAAAGGCCGCTTCACTCGTGATGGTTGGCAAAACTATCAAGCAACTGATCAGTGAGGGTCACTTGCCAGAAAAGGATGGCACCTACATTCCAGCTGGCGCGCCAATTGCCGTGAAAGAAGCGGTGCTTCCGTTCAAGCGTTTTGCTACCAAGGATGGTCGCTTCGTTGATTCGCTGCTTGGTCCAGAAATGCGTTCAACCGGTGAAGTTATGGGCATCGACGTTGACTTTCCAAAGGCGTTTGCCAAGAGTCAGGCTGGCGCAGGAAGTGCGTTACCTACCTCGGGAAGCATCTTCATCTCGGTTGCCGACCGCGATAAGCCACAGGTTGTTTTGCCAGTGCGTCGTTTGCAGCAACTTGGTTACCGCGTCTTGGCAACCAGTGGCACAGCTGCAATCCTGGCGCGCCACGGAATTGAAGTTGAAGTAGTGAGCAAGCACTCTGAAACTTCAACAGATGGCACACCCTCGATTGTTGATTTGATTGGTGCAGGCAAGGTGGATGTTGTGGTGAACACTCCATCGGGTTCAAGTGCACGCAAGGATGGCTACGAGATTCGTGCCGCTACTACGGCAGCCGATAAGGCAATCTTCACGACGATTGCACAGTTGAGTGCAGCGATTGGCTCATTCGAGGCTGTTATCGCTGGACCATTCTCAGTGAAGTCACTTCAGGAGCACGCACACGACAGGGCGGTTGCACTTGCCAACTAGTTTCGCAAAAAAGGTAGAAACCGCATTCGAGAAATACGGTCAGCTTTGCGTTGGCATTGACCCGCACGCAGCTTTGTTGTCGGACTGGGGTCTTGACGATAACGTGACTGGTCTCGAAGAGTTCGCCAACCGTGCACTCGATGCAGCGGTAGGTCGAGTTGGAATCATCAAGCCACAGGTTTCTTTCTTTGAGCGTCACGGTTCAGCTGGTTTTGCTGTGCTTGAGAAGCTTGCCGAGAGAGCTGCAGCCACCGATGTTGTTGTCATCATGGATGCAAAGCGCGGGGACATTGGCACAACAATGGACGCCTACTTCGACGCCTGGCTCGGTGCCAACGCTCCATTTGTTTGCGATGCACTTACCGTTTCGCCATACCTTGGCTTCGACTCTTTGAAGCCATTGATGAAAGAATGTCTAGAGCGAGGCAAGGGCCTATTTGTGCTTTCGGCAACTTCAAACCCCGAAGGCGCCGCTTTGCAACGAGCCACCACTGGCAATGAAACCATCGCTGCACAGATTTGGCACGGTCTCGGCGAAATCAACAGGGTAACCGCCGGACCAAATGAAAAGTTTGGTTCTTTCGGCGCTGTGCTCGGTGCCACTCTGAACCTAAATAGTTTCGGTTTGTCATCGGTGCTCGAGGGTCAAGCCTCAGCCGGCACACTAATTTTGGCTCCGGGATTCGGTGCCCAGGGTGCCGAACTTTCGGCCAGCAAAATTCTGTTCGGCGCTGCATCGGCACAAACTCTGCACTCGGTTTCACGAAGTGTTCTGTCAGCCGGTGCCAACGGCATGGCCAAGGCAATCGATGCCGCAAAGGCCGAATTAGTTGTCGGTTTAGGCTAAGCGCATGACTAATAAGTTGACCGTAATTGCCGGCCCCACCGCGGTGGGCAAGGGCACTGTGGTCAAGTACATCCTCGATCACTATCCGCAGGTAAAGCTTTCAATTTCGGCCACCACAAGGTCACCGCGACCAGGCGAAGTCGACGGCAAGGACTACTTCTTCTTAAGCATGGCTGAGTTTAATGACCTGATTGCCAGGGGAGAGATGCTTGAATACGCCGTGGTTCACGGTGAAAACAAGTACGGCACTCCCAAAAAACGCGTTCTAGAAGCATTGGCAACTGGCCAATTGATGCTTCTCGAAATCGACATTCAGGGCGCCCGGCTAGTAAAGCAGGCCCTACCAGAGGCCAGGCTCATCTTCATTGCGCCACCATCTTGGGATGAATTGGTGCGTCGCCTCGAGTCTCGAGGCACAGAGAGCCCCGAAGAACAGGCGCGTCGCCTTGAAACTGCCAAAGCTGAATTGGCTGCCCAGTCTGAGTTTGATCACGTGGTTATCAACGATCAGGTGGCCAGATGTGCCACCGAAGTCGTAGAATTGATGCAGGCCTAGCGATTATTCAAATCGCCCACATTTTTAAGCCTCGCTAAAGACAACAGAAAGTTGAATCATGTCTGACAAGCTTGAAGGAATCGTTTCACCAGCAATCGACAACTTGCTAACCAAGGTGAACTCAAAGTACGAATTGGTTATTTTTGCGTCAAAGCGCGCGCGCCAGATTAACGACTACTACTCTGCGTTGCACGAAGGCAGCCTTTTCAACAACGTAGGTCCATTGGTTGAGGCAACCGTTGACGAGAAGCCGTTGACCATTGCAATGCACGAGATCGACCAGAACAAGCTTCAGAAGCACGCCACCGAATAATCGCTTTAGCGAATTAGATCATGCGCATAATCGTTGGTGTCACCGGCGGTATCGCTGCATATAAGGCAACTTCGATTATTCGCCAGCTCACCGAGGCTGGCCACTCGGTCAAAGTAATTCCAACCGCTAACGCATTGCGTTTTATTGGCGCAACCACGCTTGAGGCACTGTCGCACAACACCGTTGACCCAGATCTCTACACCGATGTTGATTCGGTAAAACATGTTGCCTTGGGTCAAGAAGCAGACCTTGTCTTAGTTGCACCTGCCACTGCCGCTTTCTTGGGTCGTTATGCGGCCGGCATCGCCGATGACTTATTGCTCAACACTCTCTTGGTCACCAAGGCACCTGTGGTGGTTGCCCCGGCAATGCACACCGAAATGTGGAATCACCCTTCAACTCAAGAGAATGTGGCAACACTTGAAGAGCGCGGTGTTCGCGTGATGGTTCCTGCCGAAGGCCGCCTAACCGGTGCAGATTATGGAATCGGGCGATTGCCGGAACCAGAAGAAATTGTGAAATTTGCTTTGGCAAATTATCCGGTGAGTTCGCTAGCCGGCAAGCACTTTGTGGTCACCGCGGGTGGCACCCAAGAACCAATTGACCCGGTGCGATTCATTGGCAATCACTCGAGTGGCAAGCAGGGCATCGCTATTGCTCGTGAGGCGAAGGCGCGTGGCGCGCGAGTTACCCTGATTGCAGCAAATCTAGAAGACAGCAATGAATTCGACGCTCAACTGAATGTGCACACCGCTGCAGAACTGCAGGCTGCGGTAGCGGCAACGCTATCCGAGGCAACCGTTTTGGTTATGACTGCTGCGGTCTCTGATTTCAAAGTCGCCAATGGTGCCGAGCAAAAACTCAAGCGTGCTGAATTGTTTGCAGAGCAAAGCAGCATTCAAATTACCTTGGAGCAGAACCCAGACATCTTGGCTGACGCCGTTGCCCAACTTGCTGCTGACAATAGCAAGTGCATCACTGTTGGCTTTGCAGCTGAAACTGCGGGTGGCGAGGCACTTGAAAAATTTGCTCAGCACAAATTGGCAAGCAAGGGTTGCCACATTTTGGTTGCCAATGATGTCTCGAATGGAGCAGTTTTCGGGGCCGAAACCAATGACACGCTCATCCTCACCAAGTCGGGTCGGGCAGTTAGCGCCAAGGGATCAAAGGCTCTGGTGGCCGCTGAGTTGCTTGACGTGATCGAATCTGAGTTGGCCTAGCCGCTTCGTCGCATCGCGACGATATACTTGAGCAATTATGACTTCCCTTCGCCTATTCACCTCAGAATCAGTCACCGAAGGTCACCCAGACAAAATCTGTGACCAAATCAGTGACACGATTCTCGACGCCATGCTCGAGCAAGACCCAACATCACGTGTTGCAGTTGAGACCATGGTGACCACCGGCCTAGTTCATGTGGCCGGCGAAGTAACCACATCTGGTTACGTTGAGATTCCAAAGTTGGTTCGCGAGAAGATTCGTGAGATTGGCTACACCTCTTCTGATATCGGTTTTGACGGCGACAGCTGTGGTGTTTCAATTTCGATTGGTCAACAGTCTCCTGACATCGCACAGGGTGTTGACGTGGGTCTTGAATCCCGAGTTGGCAAATCTGCGGATGAGTATGACTCGCAGGGCGCCGGTGACCAAGGCATCATGTTTGGCTATGCCACAAACGAAACGCCAACGCTGATTCCGACAGCAATCAACTTGGCTCACCGCTTGAGTGAGCAATTGGCCGCGGTGCGCAAAAACAAGACTGTAGATTTCTTGCGCCCTGATGGCAAGACTCAGGTGACCATCGGCTACGAAGGCACCACGCCGCGCACAATTGAAGCGGTTGTTTTGTCAACCCAGCACAATCCAGGTGTTACTCACGATCAAATTGTTGAGGCAATGAAGTCAAGTGTTATCGATCCGATCTTGTCTCAATCGGGTCTGGATTTCTCAAACGTTAAGTTGTTTATCAACCCAACCGGCAAATTTGAAATCGGTGGCCCAATGGGTGACGCCGGTTTAACCGGTCGCAAAATTATTGTCGACACCTACGGTGGCGCAAGTCGTCACGGTGGTGGAGCATTCTCAGGCAAAGACCCTTCAAAGGTTGACCGCTCGGCTGCTTACGCGATGCGCTGGGTTGCTAAAAATGTTGTTGCCGCGGGCTTGGCCGATCGCGTTGAAGTGCAGGTTGCTTATGCAATCGGTGTCGCACGTCCAGTTGGTCTTTATGTAGAAACTTTTGGTACCGGCAAGGTTGCCGACGAAGCTATCGTTGCCGCAATCAACGACGTGTTTGATCTGCGCCCAAAGGCGATTATCGATGCACTGAATTTGCTTCGCCCGATTTATTCAAAGACCGCAAGCTACGGTCACTTTGGTCGTGAACTACCAGACTTCACTTGGGAAGCAACTGATCGCGCAGCAGATTTGCGCGCAGCAGCAAACGCCTAGGAGTAGCAATTGACCTTCGCGAGAGTTGCTATTGACTCGCCGTTGCCGCAACTCGATCGCCTATTTGATTACGCAATTCCGCAGCATTTAGTTGACTCGGTAAAACCAGGTGTGCGTGTGCAGGTTCCTTTTGGCAGGGGCACAGCTAAACATTCGGCGTTCGTAGTTGAACTTGTCCAGACGCCAAGTTTCGATGGGCAATTATCCGAAGTTGCTGAAGTGATTTCGCCGCTAACTGTGCTTACCGCCGATATTTATAAGTTGGCTAGGGCAGTAGCCGATCGCCAAGCTGCCACTGCCTCGGATGTTCTCAAATTAGCTATTCCGGCCCGTTCTGTTGCAGTTGAGAAAAAAGCTATTGACCAAAATGGCGAAATTATTGCTGCGCTAAACAAACCCCAGGGTTTGCGCGAAACCGCTTTGCAGCAGCCGGTTCAAATTGCCGATGAGCCGCTTTGGGTAGCCGAATTTCTAGCGCGAATAAAATCCGAGGTTTCGCAGAGTCGCTCGACTATCGCGATCGTGCCCGACTATCGAGACCAGGCGCTGTTGTTATCGGCACTTGCTAAAAGCGAGTTTGCAGATCAGGTTGTTGATTACTCAACCGACCAAACCCCGTCGAAACGCTACTCTGCGTTTCTCGCGGCCTTGCAAAAAAGCGCGAGCGTAGTTATAGGTTCCAGGGCTGCAATTTTCGCACCGGTAAACAATCTTGGATCAATACTGATTTGGGATGACGGTGACCAAGCGCTGGTTGAGCCGACCTCGCCGTATTTTCATGTGCGTGATGTTGCACTGATTCGTCAACAGCAGAGTGGTTGCAACATATTTTTTGCAGCTCACTCGCGCTCAACCGAAATACAGCGGTTGGTCGAGCTTGGTTATCTCAGTGACGTCACCCGCAGTTTTGCGGTTCCCAAACTAGCAGTATCAACGGCTGAGTCTCGGGTAGACGCGATGGCCTGGCAAGCGATTCGCACTGGCCTTGATTCAGGGGCCGTGCTGGTTCAAGTGGCAAACAAGGGTCAATCCGTTTCTGCCTACTGTGCTGATTGCTCAGACCGAGCAAGTTGCAATATTTGTGCTGGTCCAATTTGGCTGGGCGCCGATAAACATCCACGTTGTCGTTGGTGCAACGCCACGAATCTGAATTTCACCTGTCAAAGTTGTGGTGGCAGAGCACTCAAGCAAGGTCGCGCCGGTTCTACCCGCACAACTTCTGAGTTCGGCAAAGCCTTCGCGCAGGCGCAAATAATCGAAGCCAACGCTGAACATCGACTGCAGTGGATCAAACCAGGTAAGACGATCGTGGTGGCAACCCCAGGTGCCGAACCAAGAGTGCCGGGTGGTTACGCGGCAGTGGTAATTCTTGATGCAAAAGAAACACTTTCGAAAGACAGCCTCAGGGCAACCGAGGATGCACTGCGATCATGGAGCAATTCAATTGCATTATTGGCGCCAAGTGGGCACGCGGTTATCACTGGCTTATCTCAGAAACTTGGGCAACAGCTTGCGCTCTGGTCACAGGTTGAACTGGCAAAAATTGAGTTGCAGCATCGCAAAGAACTTCGATTCGCACCTGCGGTAAGAATGGCATCGGTAGAAGCCGAGCGACCACTGCTTGAGCAAGTAGTAACTGCCATGTCTTCTTTCGAAGGAGTCGAAGTACTCGGCCCAATTGCTTCAAACCAACAGCCCGCTGTGCAAACCTGGCGCATTCTTTTGCGCTACGAATACTCTCAAGGCGCTAAGTTGGCTGAGTTTCTCAAGGCGTTGAGTCTTCAACTATCGGCGGGGCAGAGTCGTGTGAGTGCAAAATCGGGTCGGGCAGTGCGCCCAATTCGCATCAAGATGGATGACTCGCAAGTAATCTAGAGGCTGAAAGGCTTGGTGCAGTTTGAAGTTAGTTTTTGCGGGTACTCCACATAACGCTGCGGCTACCCTCAAGGCACTTCACCTAAACGGCACAGAGATTGCTCTGGTTATTACTCGCCCGGATGCGGCAATTGGACGCAAAAAGGTAATTACGCCATCGCCAGTTTCCGAAATGGCTGATGCGCTCGGTTTGCCATTGCTCAAGACCAATGTGATTGACGACACTGCTCTAGAACTAATCGCAGCCAGCGGCGCCGAGCTGGGAGTCGTTGTTGCGTATGGCGCATTCTTAAAAACCAAAGCTCTAGCTGCATTAGACAAGGGTTGGCTCAACGTTCACTACAGTCTTTTGCCGCATTGGCGAGGTGCCGCCCCAGTGCAGCGAGCCATTCTTGCTGGTGACCGTGAAACCGGCGTCACTGTTTTCAGGCTTGATGAAGGAATGGACACCGGGCCGGTTTATTTGCGGGTGCCGTCACTAATCGAACCGGGGGAGAATTCCGCCCGCTTGCTTGATCGACTAACTACCCTTGGTATCAGTGCGTTGCTTGAAGTATTGCCACAAATTGAGGCCGGTTTGATCTCGGCCCAGCCGCAAGACCAAGAACTA
Source organism: Rhodoluna sp. (assembly GCF_024639375.1). Lineage (GTDB taxonomy): Bacteria > Actinomycetota > Actinomycetes > Actinomycetales > Microbacteriaceae > Rhodoluna. The sequence goes on along the minus strand of NZ_JAHEIM010000008.1, from coordinate 14,926 downwards.
GCCAAGGAGTTGCCGTTAGCCGCCAAACTCTCCCGCAATGATGGTGCGATTGACTGGAATGAAACTGCGGTGCGCATTGAGCGCCGCGTATTGGCGATGAATCCAGAACCAATGGCTTGGACCAATCTCAATGAAGAGACTTTTCGAATTCTTGATGCTCGCGCGCTAGGAGCAACGGACTGGTCGGCGCTTTCTCAACAGGATTCCCAGGTGGGCACAGTTTCTATTTCTGAACAAGTAATTGTTAATTGCGGGGGCGGCACTTTGCTCGAACTCAAAGAAGTGCAGCCGGCTGGAAAAAAAGCAATGCTGGCTACCGACTGGGCTCGCGGTCAAATCTCTAAAACATCGGTGGCATTCAATTGAATAAATTTAAAGGCAAGACTTCTTCGCGATCAGTTGCGCTCGAATTGCTTCTGGCTGTCGAACTTGAAGATGCATATGCAAACTTGCTCTTACCCAAGTTGCTCGATCGCTCTGGTCTAGACACCCGTGACACTGGTTTCGCGCAGGAACTAGCTTTTGGAACTTTGCGCTGGCAGTTGTTCTACGACCGCGTGATTGAAGAATGCGCCAAGCGTTACAGCGACGAGATAGACATCAAAGCTTTAGTAGTTCTGCGACTCGGTGCACACCAAATTCTGGGCATGCGAGTTCCGTCGCACGCGGCGCTTAGCGAAACCGTAAACCTTGCTAAGGCAGCACTCAGTCAAGGTGCGGTCGGATTTGTCAACGGTGTGCTGCGCCGTGTTTCTGAGCGCACGCGCGAGGAATGGCTCGCGATTGTTTTGGAAGGTCTTGAGAACCCTGATGAGCGATTGGCCGTTGAGTTTTCACATCCAATCTGGGTAGTTCGCGCTCTTGGCACTGCGCTAAAACTAGACGGCCATGAGGGGGAGCTGCAAGACCTTTTGCTAGCCGACAACATTGCGCCGTTAGTTAGTTTGGTTGCCCTGCCGGGCTTGGCCAATCAAGACGATTTCGAAGATCTCGAAGTGGGCCCAGCCAGCCCAATCGGCGCACAACTCGATGGCGGCGACCCGAATCAACTGCTTGCCTTTAGAGAAGGCCGCGTGCGTGTGCAAGATCAGGGCTCGCAACTTGCAGCCCTCGCGTTAGTCGATGTGAAACCGGTTGCCAAGGATGAGCTCTGGCTCGACATGTGTGCTGGCCCAGGTGGCAAGGCTGCGCTGCTTGCCGCTGAAGCCAAGCTCGCCGGAGCCAAGTTGGTTTGCAACGAGGTTTCGGAGCATCGAGCCAAACTCGTGGCACAAGCTCTAAAGCCGGTTGATAGCTCAATCAGGGTGACCATCGAAGATGGACGCGAAATTGGCACCGACAGCCCAAACAAGTTCGATCGAATTTTGCTCGACGCGCCTTGCACAGGTCTTGGTGCGTTGCGCAGACGGCCAGAAGCCCGATGGCGCAAACAGCAAAGCGACGTTGCGCAACTGAGCAAACTGCAAGAAGAGTTGCTGACCAGCGCTTGGGCCGCACTCAAACCCGGTGGCGTGCTCGCTTATGTGACCTGTTCACCTCACATCGCCGAGACTAATTCGGTTGTGGAATGGGCGACGCGAAAGTTATCCGGGGTTGAATTGCTTGACGGCAACGCCGTGTTGGCAAAGATTAACCCAAACCTGCAGCTCAACACCAAGCGCAAGACAGTGCAACTGTGGCCACACCTGCATCAGACCGATGCCATGTTCATCGCTTTATTGCACAAGTCATTAGGCTAAATGCATGTCAGCGCGCATCAACCCAAGCATTCTTTCGGCAGATTTCGCCAATTTCGAGCGCGACTTCAACACCATTGCTAACGCCGACCTTATTCATGTGGATGTCATGGACAACCACTTTGTGCCGAACCTAACTTTTGGTCTGCCAATGGTGCATCGAATGCAGCAAATTACCCCTAAGCCGCTAGACGTGCACTTGATGATTTCAGAAGTCGATAAATGGGCCCCCGGATACGCCGAGGCGGGTGCGTTCTCTGTGACCTTTCACCTTGAAGCAGCTGCCGACCCGATCGCGCTGGCCAGAAGGTTGCGCAGCATTGGCGCCCGTGCCGGTGTGGCAGTCAAGCCAGGAACCTCGGTGGATAGCATTCTTGACTCCCTGATTGAATTTGACCAATTACTGGTGATGACTGTTGAGCCGGGCTTTGGCGGACAATCGCTTATTGAGAGCACACTTGAAAAGGTTTCGGCTGCACGTCGCAAAATCGATCAAGAGAAGCTTGACGTGTGGCTTCAGGTTGATGGCGGAATTGATGAATCAAACATTGCTCGAGTAGCCGAACTAGGCGCCGACACTTTCGTGGCCGGAAGTGCGGTGTTTAAGGCCGATGATCGAGCCAAGCAAATCGATAATCTGCGCGATTTAGCGACCGCCGGGTTCGCACACCATCACTAGAACCGAATGAATCAGGGGTTTACGGGTAACCTAGAGGGATGAAGTCCTTCGAACAACTACTCGCCGAAATCACCGAAAAGGCTGCCTCGCGTCCTGCGGGCTCCGAAACCGTGAAATGGCTTGATGCCGGGGTTCACACCATTGGCAAAAAGATTGTCGAAGAAGCCGCCGAGGTGTGGATGGCCGCCGAATATGAAGGCAAGGAGCGCACCGCAGAGGAGATCTCTCAGTTGATCTACCATCTGCAGGTGCTGATGACCGCCAAGGGAATCACCCTTGACGACCTCGAGAAAAACTTCTAAAAATTTTACGAAAGAGACAAATGCTAAAGGTAGCTGTTCCAAACAAGGGCATCCTTTCTGACTCAGCAATTCTGATGTTGAAAGAAGCCGGTTATACCGTTCGTCGCGATCCAAAAGATCTGCACGTGGTAGACCAAGCACACGAAATTGAATTCTTTTACCTTCGTCCACGCGACATTGCAACCTATGTTGGTTCAGGCTCTTTGGATGTTGGTTTCACCGGCCTTGACCTATTGCTTGACAGTCGATCAACTGCAAACTCGGTTGCCGACCTTGGGTTCGGCGGTTCGACTTTTAGATTTGCGGGCCCGGTGGGTGCATTCAAGTCGATTGCTGATCTTGCCGGCAAGCGTGTTGCCACTGCCTACCCACACCTAGTTGAGGACTTCTTAAAAAAAGAGGGCGTGAACGTTCAATTGGTTCAGCTCGACGGTGCCGTTGAAGTGGCCGTTCGTCTTGGCGTTGCAGATGCCGTAGCCGATGTGGTTTCAACCGGCAACACCTTGCGTCAAGCTGGGCTAGAGATTTTCGGCCCGGTGATTCTCGAGAGCTCGGCTCACTTGATCATTGCTCCGAACATCAAAGATGAGCACGCACAACTTTTGCGTCGCATGCAGGGCGTTTTGGTTGCGCGCGAGTACGTAATTTTTGATTACGACTGCCCAACTGATTTGGTAGAGCAGGCTTCGGCAATTACTCCGGGCATTGAGTCGCCAACAATTTCGCCGTTGCGTGACGCAGATTGGGTTGCTGTTCGTGCCCTGGTGCGCACACAAGACATCAACTCAAAGATGGACGAACTTTATCAACTTGGTGCACGCGCGATTCTAGTTAGTGCAATTCACGCAGCGAGAATCTAGTGGCCCTATCAATTCGAGTCATTCCTTGTCTCGACGTTGCCGATGGGCGAGTAGTTAAGGGTGTCAACTTTCTTAACCTGCGCGACGCCGGTGACCCAATTGAACTTGCGTCTCGCTATTACCTCGACGGTGCCGACGAACTAACTTTTCTTGACGTGCACGCAACTGTTGACAATCGCTCGACTATGTATGACCTGGTGACTGCTTGCGCCGAGCAGGTTTTCATTCCACTCACGGTTGGCGGCGGTATTCGTGAGGTTGACGACGTAGCAAGACTGCTGGGTGCTGGTGCTGACAAGGTGAGCGTTGGCTCAGCGGGAATTTCCAATCCAGCGCTTCTTGGTGACATTGCGAACCGCTTTGGAAACCAAGTCTTGGTCATTTCTCTCGATCTGAAACGCTCTGAAAAAACGGAGTCTGGCTTTATTGTCACCACTCACGGTGGCCGCAACGAAACTGATCTTGACGCTCTATCCTGGGTTGAGCAAACCATCGAGCTTGGTGCTGGCGAGTTGCTGGTGAACAGCATCGACGCCGATGGCACTCGCGAGGGCTTTGACTCCGAGATGCTAACCGCCATTCGCGCCATCTCGCCGATTCCAGTGATTGCATCCGGTGGAGCGGGCAAGGCAGAAGACTTTCCGGTTGCTGCGGCTGCGGGTGCCGACGCAATTCTTGCGGCTTCGATTTTTCACGAGGGTTCTGTCTCGATTGCGCAAGCCAAACAGGCGTTAAAATCAGCAGGATACGAGACGAGATAACAATGGATTTCAACAGCGATGCAGTTTTTGGTTTTGCCTATAACCAATCAGGCTTGATTCCTGCAATTGTGCAGAGTGCTGAATCAAAGCGCGTCTTGATGATGGCTTGGATGAACCAAGAATCTTTGCTGAAAACGATCGAACTTGGCGAGACTGTCTTTTATTCGCGATCTCGTAATGCGTTGTGGCACAAGGGTGAAACTTCGGGCAACGTGCAAAAAGTTGTTTCTATCGAAGTTGACTGTGATTCAGACGCCTTGCTGATTCAGGTTCATGAAACAGGTCCGGCTTGTCACAATGGAACCGAGTCATGCTTTGACACCGCAACCCTTTTTGAGGTGCAGGACTAATGGTCAATTTCACACTTGCCGATTTGCAAAAGTTGGCGACTGTGCACCGTGTGGTGCCGATCATCGAAACTGTTCCACTAAACGCTGAGACTCCGCTTTCGGTTTTTGAAAAGCTTGCGGCCGATGTGGCTGGCAGTTTTTTGCTTGAATCTGCAGAACAGGGCATTTGGTCGCGCTACAGCTTTATCGGTGTGCGCAACCGCGGCACCTTGATTCAAAGCGCTTCTGGTTTGGTCAATTGGGTTTCCGAAACCGGTTCACAACCATTGCCCAATGGCGAGGAACTTTCAGAGCACGCTTTGGATGCCGTGGCTCAGATTCAGACGGCTTGGCATTCAGCTGCGCACGAAAATTTGCCGCCACTTACTTCTGGCTTGGTGGGTCTTTTTGGCTGGGATCTAATTCGTGAAATTGAAAAACTTGGCCCAGCGCCAAAGGCTGATTACCCGGCACCAATCATGGCCTTGGCTATGTTCCGTGATTTGGTGGTTGTCGACCATCTAGAGCAAACCATGCTTTTGGTTTCGAATGTCTTTGTCGAAGACAACATTGACCTTTCAGCGGCACATTCACTAAGCCTCTTGCACATCGATCAAATGTTGCAAGACCTCAAGAAGCCAAGTGCTGTGCACGAGGGTACTTTTGAGCTCGATGGTGAACTGCGCCCACGCAATCGTTCGCTCAAATCAGACTTCCTCGAATCAATCGAGAAAGCCAAGCATTACGTGCGCATCGGCGATGTGTTCCAGGTGGTGTTGTCGCAGCGCTTCGACATTGATTGCGTTGCCAGCCCACTCGAGGTTTACCGTGCATTGCGCGAATTGAACCCAAGCCCCTACATGTACCTGCTTAATTTCGTAGACGAAGCAGGGCCATACGCAGTGGTTGGCTCTTCGCCCGAAGCTCTTGTCAAAGTTATCGATCGCAAGGCGATCACACACCCGATTGCTGGTTCACGCCCGCGCGGCAAGACCGACGCGCAAGATGCCGAACACGCAGAATCGTTATTGATAGATCACAAAGAAAAAGCCGAGCACCTTATGCTGGTTGACCTGGCCCGAAACGACCTACTGAAAGTTTGCGAGCCAAGCTCGGTCACTGTCACCGAGTTCATGCAGATTCACCGATACAGCCACATCATGCACTTGGTTTCAACCGTTGAGGGAGAGCTTCGCGAGAATCAATCACCTGTGGATGTGTTCCGCGCCACGTTCCCAGCGGGAACGCTATCTGGAGCACCCAAGCCACGCGCGCTTGAAATCATCGATGAACTCGAAGACTCAAACCGTGGTGTTTATGGTGGCGTCATTGGCTACTTTGACTTCGCCGGAAACGCAGACCTTGCGATTGCCATTAGAACCGCGTTTATTCGCGACGGTGTTGCACACGTGCAGGCAGGCGCAGGCCTAGTGCTCGATTCGGTTCCCGAAACCGAGTATCAAGAGACTCTTTCAAAAGCAGGGGCACCGATGCGTGCTGTGGTCGCAGCAAATTCACTTCGAGGAAATTAATTGAAAATCAAGAAGACCAGCGCGCTTGGCTTGTGGTTTATTGCCCTTGGTGCCGCCACAATTGCGGCAAGTCAAACCTGGTTTCAATTGAGCATGTCACCCAACGGCGATGCGGTCACCATTTCTGAATTCGACGGCTTCACTTCTTATTCATTCATCTCGGCAGTTTTGCTGGCCAGCTTGGCCGCCGCGTTCGTGATTTCATTTGTGGGCACTCTTGCCCGCAAGATAATTGCGAGTTTTGCGTTGCTGCTTTCAGTTGCCGGCTTGGCTCTGCTAATTAGCCGTGTGTCTACCTCGGATATATCCGGTCTCAGTGTTCAGATTGAGAAAGCCACGGGAATCGCGGCCAATCACGGAATTAAGAATGTCGACGTGGTCACCACGTTTTGGGCTCAAGTTGGAATCGCTGGGTTTGTATTGCTTGTGCTGGCCACCGCGATCGTTTTGCTAACCGAGCGCCATTGGCCTGCCCGCGTGGCAAAGATCGAGCGGCGACAATCCGTAGCAAAAGCTCCTACCGACAGCATCTCGCTGTGGGATTCTCAACGCTAAGATTTAGTAAAGAACCAGAAAGGCAAGCATGTCTCAGAACCACAACCTGCCAGCAGGCGACCCAGGCCACGGCGATTCAGTAGCCTCTTGGGCTGCCGTAACCATCATCATGGTGGCATCAGCGGCGGGCACCTTGTTCTTCTGGCTTGACCAGCCGGTTCTAGTCATTCTTTCTGCAGTGGTTGCCGTTGCAGGTGTTGGCGTTGGATTCGTGCTAAAGCGCCAGGGCTATGGTGTTGGCGGCTCGAAGTCCAAGAACAGCCACTAGTGCTCGATCAGCTTTTTGCTGGCTCCATCGCTGATGCTCAGCGCAGACAAGAGCAAATTTCTCTAAGCAAAATTGAATCGTTGGCGCTTGCTGCTCCTAAAGCACTTGATGCCATGGTGACTTTGGCTCCGATTGATCAAATCAAGGTTCTTGCCGAGGTTAAGCGCGCATCGCCATCCCGTGGTGACATAGCCGAAATTGCCGAGCCGGCCGAACTAGCCAAAACTTATGCCCAAAATGGTGCCAGCGCAATCAGTGTGTTAACCGAGGAGCGCAAGTTCAAGGGCTCACTCGAAGATCTTGTTGCCGTGCGTGCCGCGGTGTCTGTGCCACTTTTGCGCAAAGATTTCATCGCAAATGAATATCAAATTCTTGAGGCTCGAGCCGCTGGTGCCGACATCATCCTGTTGATTGTGGCAGGCCTTCCACTTGCTCAAATTCAACGCCTAAAAACCTTTACGCATGAGCTGGGCATGACTCCATTTGTCGAAACTCACAGTGAAGATGAGCTCAAGGCCGCGCTCGACATCGATTCGAAGTTGATTGGAATCAATGCGCGTGACCTGTCAACCTTCGAAACTGACCGCAATCTATTCGGCAAACTTGTGCACCTGATTCCAAGCGATGTAATCAAGATTGCCGAGTCAGCGGTTCGCAATGCTGATGACGTGGCTCACTACCGTGCAGCTGGGGCAGACGTGGTGTTGGTAGGCGAGGCCCTAGTCACCAATGATCCAGCGGCCATGCTGCAGTCCTTCTTGCAAGCCGGCAAGTCTTAGAATTTAACTCATGTCTAACCTCAGAGATCAACAAGGTCCATATTTCGGCGAATACGGTGGCCGCTTTGTGCCTGAATCGCTGATTGCAGCACTAGACGAACTTGAAGCCACCTACAACGTGGCAAAAAAAGATCCTTCGTTTCAACACGAGCTTGCCGAGTTGCACCGCACCTACACTGGTCGCCCTTCGATCATTACCGAGGTAAAGCGTTTCGCCGAGCACGCTGGAGATGTTCGTATTTTTCTAAAGCGTGAAGATTTGAACCACACCGGTTCGCACAAGATCAATAACGTGTTGGGTCAAGCACTGCTAACCAAGCGCATGGGCAAAACTCGTGTGATTGCCGAAACCGGTGCCGGTCAGCACGGTGTTGCCTCGGCAACCGCGGCAGCACTATTTGGTCTCGAGTGTGTGGTTTACATGGGTGAGGTCGACACCGAACGTCAGGCTCTCAACGTTGCACGAATGCGTTTGCTCGGGGCCGAGGTTATTCCGGTGAAGACCGGCAGCCGCACTCTAAAAGATGCCATCAATGAAGCTCTTCGAGACTGGGTTGCCAATGTTGACAACACTCACTATCTGCTTGGCACCGTTGCGGGCCCGCACCCGTTTCCGCAGATGGTTCGCGACTTCCACTCGGTAATCGGCATTGAGGCTCGCCAGCAGATGCTCGACGAATTCGGCTTCTTGCCAACCGCACTTGCGGCTTGTGTTGGTGGCGGTTCAAACGCCATTGGTCTCTTCCATGCATTCTTAGATGATGCCGATGTACAACTGTTTGGTTTTGAAGCGGCCGGCGCGGGCATGGACACCCCAATGCACGCAGCTACTTTGAACTATGGGCGCCCAGGTGTGTTGCACGGAGCAAAGAGCTACATGCTTCAAGACGAAGACGGTCAGACCATGGATAGCCACTCAATTTCAGCTGGCCTCGACTACCCAGGTGTTGGCCCAGAGCATGCATGGTTGAAAGACCTCGGCCGTGCCCAGTACTGGGGCATTTCAGATGCCGAAGCTATGGATGCTCTTCGACTGCTTAGCCGCACCGAAGGAATTATCCCGGCGATTGAAACCGCACACGGTCTTGCCGGCGCACTAAAGCTTGGCAGGCACCTGCCAGCCGGTTCGAACATCTTGGTGAACAACAGTGGTCGTGGCGATAAAGACATGGAAACTGCCGCCAAGTACTTCGGCATCTTGGATGGTGCAAAAGATGGCAAGTAAAACCTCACAAAAACTAAAGGCCAACAAAGCCGCAGGGCTTGGCTCGCTAATTGGTTATTACCCAGCCGGTTATCCAACCCTTGATGACTCGGTTGAAGCCGCAGTCACTATGTGTCAAAACGGTGTTGACGTTCTTGAATTGGGCGTGCCATACAGCGACCCGGTGATGGACGGCCCCGTGATTCAGGCTGCAACATTGGTTGCGCTAGAAAACGGTTTCAAACTTAAGCAAGTATTTGAGGCAGTCAAGCGCATTACCCAGCAAGTTGACACACCGGTTTTGGTGATGACCTATTGGAACCCGGTGCTCAGCTACGGCGTCGAGAAATTTGCCAGTGACCTTGCTGCAGCCGGGGGAGCAGGCCTGATTACTCCTGACTTGATTCCAGACGAAGCAAAAGAATGGCTGCAAGCCTCTGACGAATTTGAACTAGACCGAGTATTTTTGGCGGCACCGTCTTCTTCATCCGAGCGAGTGCAAACCGCAGTGGATCTGAGCCGCGGATTTGTTTATGCCGTCTCAACGATGGGCATCACCGGTGCTCGCAAAGAAGTAGATCAACTCGCCAAGCAAGTTGTTTCTTCGGTTCGTCACGCTTCGACCGAGCAAAACACTGCCGTTGGAATCGGAATTTCAACCGCCGATCAGGTGCTTGAAGTAAATCAATATGCCGATGGCGCCATCGTGGGTTCAGCCTTCGTGCGCGCATATCAAGACGGCGGGCTAGAAGCTCTCAAAGCCAAAGTTCAAGAACTTTCCAAACCCCTTAGAAAGTAGTCGTTTCCAAATTGAACATCTTGCAAAGCATCCCTAGCCCTTCGATTAGTTATGTCGATCTGGGGCCAGTGCGCGTTCACTTTTACGCTCTCTTTATTTTGGCTGGCATCGTCTTGGCAATTTGGTTGGCTAATCGTCGACTAAAGGCGCGCGGGGCCGATGGTGGCCTTGCTTTGGATGTTGCGCTCTGGACTGTGCCGATCGGCATTATTGGCGCCCGAATTTTTCACGTGCTTACCCACACCAATGACTATTTCTATGACGGCGCCGACCTCACCGCAGTATTTCGCGTGTGGGAGGGCGGCATTGCAATTTATGGCGGACTGATTGGCGGTGCATTCGGCGCCTGGCTTGGTGCTCGCAGCGCTGGAATCAAGTTCTGGTCTTTTGCCGATGCCGTGGCACCTGGCATTTTGTTGGCGCAGGCCCTGGGTCGCTGGGGAAACTATTTCAACCAAGAACTTTTTGGTCTGCCAACCGATCTGCCTTGGGGTCTTCAGATTGATCCAGGCAACCAGGCGATTCCGCAGGGGTTGCCAACGGAGACCCTTTTTCACCCGACTTTTATCTACGAGTCGATCTGGAGCCTGATTGGCGTGGCCCTTTTGCTGTGGCTAGACCGCAAATATGAGCTTCGCTGGGGAAAGTTGTTTGGCCTGTACCTGGTTTTCTACTCAATTGGCCGCGTTTGGACCGAGTCTTTGCGCATAGATCCGAGCGACATCATCCTAGGTCTTAGAACTAACATTTGGTCGGCTTTGTTTGGCATCGCCATTGGTTTGGCCATCTTCTTTGTGCAGCGAATGCGCCACCCGGGCCTGGAGACCACGGTTTACTTGCCTGGTAAGGGGCCAAAAGCCCTTGATGTTGCCCCCGATGCATTAGACTCGGAACCTAAATAACCCCTTGTTTCCTGCGTCATTTCGACGCCTTTTTCTGGGCCAGTGTTGTCCCTCTGATTAAAGATTGGAGCGTGGCATGCCCGTAATGTCGCCGTTTGAGAGATTTGGTACTGCGCCTGCAGCAACCGGACTCTACAACCCAGCTAACGAGAAAGACGCCTGTGGCCTTGCCATGGTTGCGACTCTTCGCGGCAAGGCTGGTCACGACATTATTGACACCGCGCTCAACGCCCTGCGCAACCTTGAGCACCGTGGCGCGGTTGGTTCAGACGCCGGCACCGGTGATGGTGCGGGAATCCTTTCGCAGCTACCAGACACTTTCTTGCGAGCAGTTGCCGGGTTTGAATTGCCAGCCAAGGGCACATACGCCGCTGGTCTAGTTTTCATTGAACCTGGCCAAGAGCAGCAGGTCGAAGCAGCTTTTGCAAACCTAGCCACCGAAGAAAAACTTCAGGTTTTGGGCTGGCGTGAAGTGCCAACTAACCCAAGCGTTTTGGGTGACTTGGCTCGCGCTGCGATGCCTGTGATTCGTCAAGTGTTTGTTTCAGCCCCAGATGCTGCAACTGGCATTGAACTTGAACGGCGCGCTTTCCGTTTGCGCAACCGATCAGAGCGCTCAACCGGCGCTTACCACCCGTCACTGTCGTCACGCACGATTGTTTATAAGGGCATGGTTACAACGCTTCAGCTTGAGCCGTTCTACCCTGACCTAAGCGACGAGCGTTTTGAATCAACTCTGGCGTTGGTGCACTCTCGCTTCTCAACCAACACTTTCCCTTCTTGGCCATTGGCACACCCATTCCGCATGATTGCGCACAACGGTGAAATCAATACCGTCAAGGGTAACCGCAACTGGATGCGCGCACGTGAAGCTCAACTTGGCGCCGATGTACTTGGCGACATCAAGCAGTTGACCCCAATCATTACTCCTGGTGCTAGTGACTCGGCGTCGTTCGACGAAGTTGTTGAGTTGCTCTACATGGGTGGTCGTTCGCTACCTCACGCAATGATGATGATGATTCCTGAAGCGTGGGAAAAGCAGAGCGACATCGACGAGAGTCGCAAGAACTTCTATGAGTACCACTCGATGTTGATGGAACCTTGGGATGGCCCAGCGGCGGTTATCTTCACCGACGGCTCATTGGTTGGTGCAACCCTTGACCGCAATGGTCTGCGCCCAGGTCGCTACATCATCACCGACAACGGCCTTGTTGTGCTTGCATCAGAAATTGGTGTGGTCGACATTGACCCGAGCAAGATTGTTCGCAAGGGTCGCTTGCAGCCTGGTCGCATGTTCCTGGCCGACACCGTTAATGGTCGACTAATTGATGACGACGAAATCAAGGCAGAGATTGCTTCTTTCGAACCTTGGGGCGAGTGGCTTGAAGGCAACCGCATCAATTTGAAAGACCTACCTGAGCGTGAGCACATTGCCCACACCGCTACTTCGGTAAACCGCCGTCAGCGCACTTTCGGCTACACCGAAGAAGAACTGCGCATTCTTTTGGCGCCAATGGCGCGCACCGGCGCAGAGCCTCTTGGTGCAATGGGTTCAGACACTCCAATTGCGGCAATCTCAGACCGCCCACGTTTGGTGTTCGACTACTTCGTTCAGCAATTTGCACAGGTCACCAACCCGCCACTTGACTCGATTCGCGAAGAAGTTGTCACTTCACTGAGCACCGGAATTGGACCAGTTCGCAACTTGCTAACTGCCACTCCTGAACACGCTCAGCAGGTAATTTTGAATTTCCCGGTAATCACCAACGACGAGTTGGCAAAGATTCAGCACATCGACGAGCGCCCAGGTGTTGGTCAGGCTTACACCGTCAAGGGAACCTACCGTGTTGATGGTGGTGCAGAAGCTCTGGCCGAACGCATTCGCGAGATTTTCGGTCAGGTGCACGACGCAATTAAGTCTGGCGCTACCTACCTGATTATTTCTGACCGAGACAGCAACCGTGAAATGGCACCGATTCCTTCGTTGCTACTAACTTCCGCAGTGCACCACTTCCTAATTCGTGAAGGGCTGCGCAACAATGTTGGTCTTGTTGTTGAGGCCGGAGACGTGCGTGAAGTTCACCACGTTGCAGCTTTGATTGGTTACGGAGCTGCAGCAATCAACCCATATCTAGCTCTTGAATCTGTTGAGCAAATGGTTAAGTCAGGCGCAATTGTTGGTCTAACCACCGAGAAGGCTCACGCCAATTTGGTGAAGGCGCTCGGCAAGGGTGTTCTGAAGATCATGTCGAAGATGGGCATCTCAACAGTGTCGTCTTACTCAGGCGCTCAGTGTTTTGAAGCTATCGGTTTGAGCCAAGAGTTCGTTGACACCTACTTCACCGGAACCACCAGCCAACTCGGTGGAATCGGTATCGAAGTTATCGCCGACGAAATCGCTTCACGTCACGCATTTGGCTACCCAATTGAGCTTTCAACCAATGTTCACGAGTCTCTCGAGACCGGTGGCGAATACCAGTGGCGTCGCGAAGGCCCACCACACCTTTTCAACCCTGAAACCGTCTTCAAGTTGCAGCACTCAACTCGCAACAGGCGATACGACATCTTCCGCGAATACACCAAGGCAATTGACGACCAAGCAGAGAACCTAATGACTCTGCGTGGTTTGTTCTCATTGCGCGAGGGTGTTCGCCCTGCTGTTTCGATTGACGAAGTCGAACCGGTTTCATCGATCGTTAAGCGCTTCTCAACGGGAGCCATGTCTTATGGTTCGATTTCGGCTGAGGCGCACGAAACTCTAGCAATCGCTATGAACCAACTTGGTGCAAAATCAAACACCGGTGAAGGCGGTGAAGATGTTGAACGTCTTCTCGACCCAACTCGCCGCTCTGCAATTAAGCAGGTTGCATCTGGTCGCTTCGGTGTAACCAGCATGTATTTGACTCACGCAGATGACATTCAAATCAAGATGGCCCAGGGTGCCAAGCCAGGCGAGGGTGGCCAATTGCCACCTAATAAGGTTTACCCGTGGATCGCTAAGACTCGTCACTCAACCGCGGGTGTTGGTCTGATTTCGCCACCACCTCACCACGACATCTACTCAATCGAAGACCTCAAGCAATTGATCTTCGATGTGAAGCGCGCTAACCGTGCCGCACGTGTGCACGTGAAGCTTGTTTCGCAGGTTGGTATCGGAACCGTTGCTGCGGGTGTTGCCAAAGCAAAGGCCGATGTGATCTTGGTTTCCGGCCACGACGGCGGAACCGGCGCAAGCCCATTGAACTCTTTGAAGCACGCCGGCACCCCTTGGGAACTTGGTCTTGCCGAAGCTCAGCAAACGTTGTTGCTAAACGGTTTGCGCGATCGTGTTTCGGTTCAGGTTGACGGTCAGATGAAGACCGGTCGCGACGTTGTTATCGCAGCGCTGCTAGGTGCTGAAGAATTCGGCTTCGCAACTGCGCCGTTGGTGGTTGAGGGCTGCATCTTAATGCGGGTTTGCCACCTTGACACTTGCCCAGTTGGTGTAGCTACTCAAAACCCAACCTTGCGTGCGCGTTTCACTGGTAAGCCGGAGTTCGTAGTTAACTTCTTTGAATTCTTGGCTCAAGAAGTTCGCGAGTACCTGGCTGCTCTTGGTTTCCGCACACTAGACGAAGCGATTGGTCACAGCGAACTCATCGATGTCAACCGAGCAATCTCGCACTGGAAGGCCGACGGTTTGGACCTGACTCCAATCCTTAGTTCACCAGCCTTGCCTGCAGGCGCTTCTCGTCGCCGCATCACTGTGCAAGACCACGAGCTTGAGAAGCACTTCGACCACAAGTTGATCGCTTTGGCAACCGCAGCCCTTGAAGATGCACAGCCGGTAAAGATTTCACTCGACATAACCAACGTTGACCAAGCAGTGGGCACCATGCTGGGCAACGAGCTAACCAAGCGCTTTGCTGCGGATGGATTGCCTGAGGCAACCATCGACATCACGCTAAAGGGTTCAGCCGGTCAGTCATTCGGCGCATTTGTGCCTAAGGGAATCAAACTTTCGCTTGAGGGTGACTCGAACGACTACGTCGGCAAGGGTCTTTCAGGTGGAACCATCGTGGTTCGTCCAGACCGTGCAAGCGTGTTTGCAGCCGAGCAAAACATCATCGCCGGAAACGTTATTGGCTACGGTGCTACCAGCGGAACCATGTTGCTTCGCGGCATCGTCGGGGAACGTTTCTTGGTGCGCAACTCCGGTGTCACTGCGGTGGCCGAGGGCT
>NZ_JAHEIM010000007.1 GCF_024639375.1 Rhodoluna sp. | reverse complement strand
CAGAAGCTAAGACCTCCTGCGCCGATGGTACTGCAAGGGTGACCTTGTGGGAGAGTAGGACACCGCCGGACTTAATTTAACAAAATGGCCACCTTTCGAGGTGGCCATTTTGGTTTAACTAGCATTTTTATAATGCTTACAGGAGATAAAGATGAGTGATCGCGATTTCGGAAACCGTTCGGGTAAGCCTGAACGCGGTCGTGATTCTGCCCGCCATGATGCCGGAACCGGCCATGGTCGTGGCGGTCGTGATAAGAGACAAGACGCACCGGCTGGCCGTGCGGAGCGATCAAAGACTGATCGCCCAGACTGGCAGTCACGCGTTGCCCGCCCAATTGACTACGACAAGCCAAAAAGCCCGATGATTCCTGATGAAATTACAGCGAATGATCTTGAGCTTGGCTTGCGCGTTCAATTGAAGACCCTGACCGAAGAAAATGCCGAAAAGGTAGCCCGTCACCTGGTGATGGTGCAGCTGCTAATCGATCAGGACCCAGAACTTGCCCACAAACACGCTTTGGCAGCTGCTGAGCGTGCGGGTCGAATTGGAATTATTCGTGAAACCGTTGGCATCACTGCCTATCGCGTTGGTGAATATGCTCTTGCACTTCGAGAGTTGCTAACTCACCGTCGCATCAGCGGCTCAAACGACCAGTTGCCCATCATGGTTGACTGCGAACGTGGCCTTGGCCGCCCTGATCGCGCACTTGAGCTCGGTCGCGAAGCTGATCGCAGCAAATTATCCGCGGATGTTCGGGCCAACCTGGCAATTGCCTTGTCTGGTGCGCGCTTGGATCGTAGTGAAAACGACTTGGCCCTTGCTGAACTTGAAATTCCTGAGCTTAACCCAACCAAAGTTTTTGACTACTCACCGCCCTTGTTCCGCGCCTACGCCGATACGCTCGAAGTGCTTGGCCGAAATGCTGAGGCAAAGAAGTGGTTTGATCTGGCCGACCGTGCCGATGCGGCACTCGGCGGCTATAAAGGCCCCGAAGATGAAGTTTTCGAAGTGCTTGAAGAAATTGAAATACCAGTACCAGCCGAAAAACCAAGGAATCGTGAATTCAAAAATGACTGACCAACCTAAAGACGCTAACGAGTCAAAAGACTCAGGCAAGTCTGAGCCTGATAAGAAGCAACGCCCGTCACTAGAGGAAATTCGAAAGTCGCGCAACACCTTTGGCGGCGCTGGTTCATTCGGCGGCGGTAAAATTGGCGGCGGCAACAGCCGCGGCAAAGGTGGCGGCTTGTCACGTCCTGGCGGAAGCGCGCGTGGTCGCTAGTTCGACTGCGGCAAGTTCCGCAAAAGTTTGGGGCAAGTATGACACTGTGCTTTGCGATCTTGATGGCGTTATCTACGAGGGCGCCGATGCCATCGAAGCAGCGCCTGAGACCATCAATACCTTTATCTCTCTGGGCATCCCGGTGGGTTATGTCACAAATAATTCTTCTCGTAAACCCGAAACCATTGCTTCGCAGTTGGCCGAGTTTGGTATTCACACAGAGGCTGCAAACGTAATTGGTTCGGCGAAAACCGGTGTCGATATTTTGGCAACCATGATTGCTCCTGGCGCCAAGGTTTTGGTTGTTGGTGGCGAGGGCTTGCGTTCACGTGTAGTTGAAGCTGGCTTTGAGCTGGTTAAGTATTCGGATGACCAGCCGGCCGCTGTGATTCAGGGATTTGATCCATCGGTAGCGTGGACCGACCTGGCCGAGGCTTCATATTCAATTGCCAACGGCGCAAAGTGGGTTGCTACCAATCAAGACTGGACGATTCCTCGTGAAAAAGGAATCGCGCCAGGAAACGGTACTTTGGTTTCGGCCGTGCACACTGCCGTTGGTCAATTGCCAATCGTTGCCGGCAAACCGGAACCTGCAATTTATCAAACTGCAGTTGCCCACTTTGGAGCACAAAATGCAATTTTTATTGGTGACCGAATCGACACCGACATCCGCGGGGCAAACCGAGCTGCCATGGATTCGGTATTGGTTATGACTGGCATCAGCACACGCAAGGAGGTGCTTGGGGTTAAACCCGAGGACCGACCAACCTACATCGTGGCAACTATGGCCGAGCTTTTGAGCGATTACGACCAACCTAAGAAGACCAAGCGTGGCTTTGCTTGCAAAGACGCCGAAGTCGAAATGCTTGGCAACAAAGTAGTTGTAACTCACGGTGACCCGAAGAGCCTCGGTGCTTTGCGCGCCGCCTGTGCTGTCATTTATGCCTCGGAAGTTCCGATCTATGGCTTGGATGTTGAGCCAGCCCTTTACGAATAGGCTTAAGGCATGTCACAAGAACTAGAGACCCAAGTTACCGACGAGGTTTCCCGCATCACGGCTTTGCCGCTTGAAGCGCAGCCGCCAGCATTCGCCGCACTTCGCGACCAGCTTGAGCAGGCGCTTAATTCTGATGACAATGGCGCTGAGGCATAGTTGCGCCTCGATCTTGCATTAGTAGAGCGCGGTCTCGCACGTTCGCGAAATCACGCTGCGTCGCTTATCGACGCCGATCGAATTTTGATCAACGGAAAAGCAGCACGCAAGGCATCACAACCGGTTGAAGACGATGCTCAAATTGTTGCTCTCGAAGCTATTGACTACGTGAGTCGCGCTGGCCACAAGTTGGCAAAGGCGCTCGATAAATTTGCCGAAATCGACCTAGTTGGCAGGACCGCTTTGGACGTTGGTGCCTCAACCGGTGGATTCACCGACGTGTTGCTTCGCCGCGGTGTTGATCGCGTTTTTGCGATTGATGTTGGCCATGACCAGATGGTTCAAGAATTGGTTGACAACCCGCGGGTCATCAGCATCGAAGGTTTCAATGCTCGCGATCTAACTCTCGAGACTCTTTCGCAGCTGAGTCGAGTGCCCGAAAAAGACATCAAGATTGAGGTCGTGGTTGGCGACCTTTCATTTATCTCGTTGACCCTGGTGATGAAACAAATGCTTGAAGTTGCTCCAAACGCCGAGTTTGTGCTTTTGGTAAAACCGCAGTTCGAGGTTGGCAAACAGTCACTCAGCGCCCACGGATTGGTGACCGATCACCGACTTCGCGCTGGAGCAATCAAGCAGGTGGCAGACGAGGCTGCCGCGCTGGGCATGGGCATCCGCGGTTTGGAACGCTCTGAACTGCCGGGCACTCATGGAAACATTGAATATGTTTTGTGGATATCTGCAAACGAACCTGTAAATCAGTCAAAATGGACGGACCGGATTGAAGCGATTGCGAAGGAGTCAAAATGAGTTCAGCTCGTTTTGTATTGCTCGTTTCACACACTCGCCGCGAAGAAGCGATGGCCGCAACTCGAGTTGCGGTTGAAAAGTTGGTCGCTGCTGGCATCACTCCGGTGATGACCGAAGTTGAGTTGACTGATTTTGCCACTCACGCCGCTGGTCTAGAAGCGCAGGTTAAGCAACTCGACAAAGATTGCACACAATCGCAGCTTGAATTGGTGATGGTGCTTGGTGGCGACGGCACAATTTTGAAAGCTGCCGAAGTCGTTCGCGAATCTTCGGTTCCGCTGGTGGGCATCAATCTTGGCCACGTTGGTTTCTTGGCCGAAAGCGAAAGCGAAGACCTTGCCGAGGTGGTTTCTCGAGTAGCCGCTAAGCAATACAAAATTCGCGAACGCGTGACTTTGGATGTGACCGTTTTTGTAGATGGCAAAGAGGTTTATAAGAGTTGGGCGCTTAACGAAGCAACCGTTGAAAAGAGCGAGCGCGAGCGCATGCTCGAGGTGGTTGTTGAAGTTGAGGGCCACCCACTTTCTAGTTTTGGTTGCGATGGAATTGTCATTTCGACACCAACCGGTTCAACTGCCTATGCGTTTTCTGCCGGTGGTCCAATTGTTTGGCCAACCGTTGATGCTCTGATGTTGGTGCCATTAAGCGCACACGCTTTGTTTGCTCGACCATTAGTGATTCGCCCAGATGCTGTTTTGGCGGTAGAAGTTTTGCAGCGCAGCGCCGGTCACGGAATTCTTTGGTGCGATGGTCGACGCAGTGTTGAACTTCCGCCGGGTGCGCGTGTGGAAGTTCGCAAATCTGCTCAACCGGTGCGCATCGCGCGTATGCACGAGGGCAAGTTCACAGATCGTTTGGTGAAGAAGTTTCAATTGCCGGTTACCGGTTGGCGCGGAACCGACCACAGAAAATAATTCAACGTGATTGAAGAGATTTACATTCGCGACCTTGGCGTAATTGCTGAGGCGCGTTTGCCATTTGGTCGAGGTTTAACTGTGTTGACCGGTGAAACCGGTGCCGGTAAAACCATGGTGCTAACCGCGCTGGGTTTGTTGCTGGGGGAGCGTGCCGACTCTGCCGCTATTCGTCGCGGCCAGCCACAAGCTTTCGTTGAAGGCCGATGGATGTTGCCAGGGGATGCACCCGCCGTTGAACGAGCTGCTGAGGCAGGCGCCGAGGTTGTTGACGGTGAACTAATTTTGAACCGATCGGTCTCAAGTGAGGGACGTTCACGTGCTTCGATTGGCGGTCGCGCAGCACCAATCAACGTTCTCACCGAGATTGGTGAGCAGTTGGTTGTTGTTCATGGCCAGTCCGATCAGATTCGCCTTCGCTCGGCTGCTGCCCAACGTGAGGCGTTAGATCAGTTTGCCGGCGAAGCTTGTGCATCGGCACTGCAGAAATACCAGGCTCACTTTGGCGCTTGGAAGACCGCATCGACCCGACTTGCCCAGCTTGAAGCCGAGGCCAGCACCCGAAGCATCGAGGCCGAGGGAATTCGTGCCGCAGTAATTGAACTAGAAGAAGCTGCCCCACAGCCAGGCGAAGATGCCGCACTTGTGGAACAAGCCGAACGCCTAACCCACATTGAAGACCTAAGAGTTGCTGCGAACACGGCACACGAAGCGCTCTCGAGCGAGTCTTTTGGTGAGGCCAGCGATGCCTTGGGGTTAGTCGCAGTTGCACGCCGAGCACTTGAGCAGGCGGCCAGCCATGACAGCGAACTTGAGGCAGTTGCAGACGAATTGCGTGAAGTTGGGGCTCAACTCAACGAGGTGGCTGCCAAGATTTCTGGCTACGTAGCAGGCCTAGAAGAAGACACCACCGCGTCGCTGCAGCAAATTCAAGAGCGACGTGCACTGATTAGTCAGTTGATTCGAAAGTACGGGCCAACTCTAGACGAAGTGATTGAATTCCGTCGCACCGCTTCTGATCGCTTGCTTGACCTTGACTCATCTGGCGATCAAATTGAAAAACTTACTGGTGAGGTTGCCCGAGAGTTTGAATTGCTGCAGACCTCTGCAAGGGAGCTCTCCTCGCTTCGCCAAAAGGCGGCAGCCGAACTGGCTGAACAAGTAAATGTTGAGCTGGCAGCATTGGCTATGCCAGGCGCCACATTGGTGGTAGATGTTGCCGAGGCTTCTGACTTCAACGCCTTCGGTCACGATGCCATTTCGATTCAACTTTCTTCTTACCCAGGTGCCGAACCGCGCCCACTTGGCAAGGGCGCCAGCGGAGGAGAACTTTCTCGAATCATGTTGGCCATCGAAGTGGTGCTAGCCAAAACCGAGCAAGCGCCAACTTTTATTTTTGATGAGGTCGACGCCGGTGTGGGAGGCGCTGCAGCAATCGAAGTAGGTCGTCGATTGGCAGCTTTGGCCCAACAAGCTCAGGTAATCGTGGTGACTCACCTGGCTCAGGTTGCCGCCTATGCAAACCAGCATTTGCGAGTGCTAAAAAACACCACCGAATCTTTCACGGCTACCGACGTTGTTCAGCTATCCCTGGATGCTCGCATTGACGAACTTGCGCGCATGCTTTCTGGCTTGCCGGAATCAGAATCTGGTCGCGTTCACGCGGCAGAATTGCTCGACCGAGCCCGAGCGGAATTCGCTTAAAATTTTTGGGCCAGCATGTCGCGCGGTCTTAAAGGGCGCGAGTGAATGGTAGGCTGAAGTTCCATGGCAGAAGCTTTGGATCCCGGTAGAACACGTCACATTTTCGTCACCGGAGGTGTTGCATCATCACTCGGTAAGGGCCTAACCGCCTCGAGTCTTGGCAACCTACTGCGTGCCCGCGGCCTAAAGGTCGTGATGCAGAAACTAGACCCTTATCTAAACGTTGACCCGGGAACAATGAACCCGTTTCAGCACGGCGAAGTGTTTGTTACCGATGACGGCGCCGAGACCGACCTAGACATTGGTCACTACGAGCGTTTTCTAGACATCAACCTTGGCCAGTCTGCCAACGTAACCACCGGTCAGATTTACTCGACTGTGATTGCGCGTGAGCGCCGCGGTGAGTACCTTGGCGACACCGTTCAGGTCATCCCTCACATCACCGATGAAATCAAGCGCCGCATGCGTTTGCAGTCTCACGACGTGCCAGCTCCAGATGTGATCATCACCGAAATTGGTGGCACCGTTGGTGACATCGAGTCACAGCCTTTTCTTGAAGCAGCTCGTCAGATTCGTCACGAGGTTGGCCGCGATAACGTGTTCTATGTTCACGTTTCATTGGTGCCTTACCTAAGTGCATCTGGTGAATTGAAGACCAAGCCAACTCAGCACTCGGTGGCAACCTTGCGCTCAATCGGTATTCAGCCAGACGCAGTGGTTTGCCGCACCGACCGCCCGCTGCCGGATTCAATCAAGAACAAGATTGCTCTGATGTGCGACATCGACTCGAAGGCGGTTATCACCGCAGCCGACGCAGCGAGCATCTATGACGTGCCAACAGTTTTGAACGACCAGGGTTTCGACAGCTACATCATCGAGCGTCTTGGCTTGCAAGAAAAAGCTGGCGAAGTTGACTGGAGCCGTTGGCAGAGCGTCCTTGACGCAGTTCACCATCCGAAGCACCAGGTAAAAATTGGTTTAGTTGGCAAGTACATTGATTTGCCAGACGCCTACCTTTCGGTTACCGAAGCTCTTCGCGCCGGTGGTTTTGCAAACATCGCCAAGGTCAACATCAAGTGGATTCCTTCGGATGGCTGTGAGTCCGAAGAGGGCGCTCGCGCCGAACTTAGCGACGTTGACGCTATTTGTGTTCCTGGCGGTTTTGGTGTTCGAGGCATCGAAGGAAAACTTGGCGCCCTGAAGTTTGCTCGTGAAAACGGAATTCCAGCCTTGGGTCTTTGCCTTGGCTTGCAGTGCATGGTGATTGAGTATGCACGCAACGTGGTTGGCCTGCATGGAGCTTCATCAACCGAGTTTGACCCAGAAGCCAAGTATCCGGTGATTGCCACAATGGCTGAGCAGGTAGACATTTTGGCTGCCGGCGACATGGGCGGAACCATGCGTTTGGGTCTATACACCGCCAAGCTAAAGCCAGGTTCAATCGTGGCTGAGGTTTATGGTGCAGATTCGGCAGAAGAGCGCCACCGTCACCGCTACGAAGTTAACAACAGCTTCCGCGATCAGATTGCGACTGCTGGTTTGGTTTTCTCGGGCACATCACCAGACGACCACCTGGTTGAGTTTGTGGAATTGCCTCGTGAGGTTCACCCTTATTACGTTGCAACTCAGGCGCACCCTGAATTCAAGTCACGTCCTACCAATGCCCACCCGCTATTCCGCGGATTGGTTGCGGCGGCAATTGAGCGCCAGGCTTCGAACAAATTGTTCGAGGTTAACGGTGCCTAAAGACCAACCTGCTGCTCTTGAAGTCCTAAAGAGCGAAGTTGTCTTTGCTGGACGCATCTGGGATGTGCTGAGCGAAACTTTTAGCTACAACGGTGAACCTTTGGTTCGCGAATTTGTAAAGCACCCCGGAGCCGTTGCGGTGGTTGCTGTGAATGAGCGCCAAGAGGTGTTGCTCATTCAGCAGTATCGCCATCCCGTGCGTGAATACCTTTGGGAAATTCCAGCAGGTTTGTTGGATGTCGAAGGCGAATCTCGCGTTGAGGGCGCGAAGCGTGAGCTGCTAGAGGAGACCGGCTTCATCGCCGAAAACTGGCAAGAGCTAATTTCGTTTCACACCACTCCGGGTGGTAACAGTGAAACGATTACTACTTTTCTGGCGCAAGAACTACGCCATCAGGGCCACGACTTAGTGCTTGAAGGCGAAGAAGTTGACATGCAAGTTTTGTGGGTGCCACTAGCCGAAGCCGTGAACAGCATTCTCAAGTCTGAAATGCGCAGCCCAAGCGCTGCCGTTGGAATTATGGCTGTGGCTTTGAAACTTGGTGTGACTCCAAGTGTCTGATTTGCAGTCGATGGTCGAGCGCTACATCCGACATCTTGCAATTGAACGCGGCGTTGCCGAAAACACGCTGAAGGCTTATCGAGCCGACCTCGCGCGTTATCAAACTTTCCTCGAGCAAAAAGGCATCCAATCTGCGGATGCGATCAGCGACTTAGATATCGTGGATTTTGCCGAATCGCTAAATTTGAAATCGGGCTTGGTGGCCAGTTCGGTTGCCCGGGTATTGGCCGCGGTTCGTGGATTGCATAAGTTCTGGTTGCTAGAGGGACTAACCATCAATGACCCGGCGGCTGCAGTGAAGCCACCAAAGACTCCGCGAAATTTACCTAAAGCCATCACAATCGACCAGGTTGAACGCCTGCTAGCCGCAGCTGGCCCTGACCCAAACAATGAGCAAGATATGGCCGCCGACCCGGTGAGGGTTCGCGACCGAGCAATTTTGGAACTGCTTTATGCAACCGGCGCTCGAATCAGTGAAATCACTGCTCTTGATCTCGATGACCTAATCGATCCAACCTTGGTTCGCCTTTTTGGAAAAGGCTCGAAAGAGCGAGTTGTGCCAGTTGGCGGTTTTGCCCAGCGTGCACTTCAGGCCTACCTGGTTCGCACCAGACCCGGATTAGTCGCCAATGGCCGAGGAACGCCGGCCCTGTTTTTGAATCAAAGAGGCACCCGATTGAGTCGCCAAAGCGCTTGGCAAATTATTCACGATGCCGCCAAGGTTGCCGAGCTCGGAGTTGAAGTTAGTCCGCACACCCTGCGCCACTCATTTGCCACCCACCTGCTAGAGGGTGGGGCAGATGTGCGTGTGGTTCAAGAGCTTCTGGGTCACTCGTCGGTGGCTACCACTCAGATTTATACCCTGGTTACCGTGGATCGATTGCGTGAAATCTACGCCACAGCGCATCCGCGGGCCCGTCGATAGCGAATTTGGCAGGGGCCAGTCGGCGGTAGGCTAGAGCCCATAACCAGTGCGGAATTTCGGGAGGAATCATGGCCAAGGAAGCAAAGGCGCCGGATAACCGTTTCGCCAAGCCAAAACCACTTGCCACACATGGCCCAGCCCGCATTATTGCGATGTGCAACCAAAAAGGTGGCGTTGGCAAGACCACAACCTCAATCAACATGTCGGCCGCTTTGGCTGAATATGGCCGCAAGGTTTTGCTTATTGACTTTGACCCGCAGGGAGCACTTTCGGCCGGTCTAGGTGTCAACGCACACGATGCGTTGACAATTTATGACCTAATGCTTGATCGCAAGATCAACCCTAAAGACGCTATTCAAAAAACTTCGGTTGCGAACCTAGATGTGATTCCAGCCAACATTGAGCTTTCGGCAGCCGAAATGAAATTGGTGAACGAAATTGCTCGTGAGCAAATTCTTGCCAAGATTTTGAAGCAAGTGGTTGATGACTACGACCTGATCGTGATTGACTGCCAACCTTCACTTGGTTTGCTAACTGTGAATGCACTTACTGCTGCACACGGCGTCATCATTCCGCTGGCAACAGAGTTCTTTGCTTTGCGCGGTGTGGCAATTTTGGAAGACATCATTTCGAAGGTTAAAGAGGGGCTCAACCCGGCTCTTCAGCTCGATGGAATTTTGGCAACCATGGTGGATGCCCGCACTCTTCACTCGCGAGAAGTTCTTGGCCGTTTGCACGAAGCATTCGGTCAGAAAGTTTTCCGCAGCGTGATCAACCGAACCGTTAAATTTCCAGACGCAACCGTGGCTCAATCACCAATCACTGCGTTTGCCCCAGATTCAGAAGCTGCAGAGGCTTACCGCACCGTAGCAAGAGAATTGGTTTCTCGTGGCTGCGCCCCTTAAAGACGAGTTGTTTGACGGCACCGAGAAGGGCTCAGGCTTCGCAGTTAGCCTTGGCAATTTTGATGGCCCGTTTGACCTTTTGCTCTCACTCATCTCGAAGCACGAGATGAATATCACTGAAATCTCATTGAGCAAAGTCACCGACGAGTTCATTTCATATCTAAAAACTTTGGATGAAGCCGAAGAGCTTGACCAGGCAAGTGAATTTCTAGTAATTGCAGCAACCCTGCTAGACCTAAAGATTGCTGGCTTGCTGCCAAAGGGCGAAGTGGTCGACGCCGAAGACGTCGCTCTACTTGAAGCGCGCGACCTTTTGTTTGCTCGCTTGTTGCAATATCGAGCCTTCAAGGAAATTTCTAGCTGGTTCAGCACTGCAATCACACTCGAAGCGATGCGAGTATCGCGTGAAGTGCGCATCGAAGAGCGATTCAGAAAACAAAAGCCTGAACTGGTTTGGTCGATGTCGCTCGAGGAATTTGGCCGTCTGGCTCAAGAGACCATGACTCCTCGCGAGATTCCTTCGGTTGGCCTCACTCACTTGCACGCACCACGCATAAGCATTCGAGAACAGGCCGCAGAGGTAGTCAGCATGCTGCGCAAGGCAGTCAGCCTGAGTTTTAGAGATCTAATTGGTTCGGTAAAAGACCGTGCCGTTGTGGTTGCGCGCTTCTTGGCTGTGCTTGAGCTTTACCGCTTGTCGGCAATTAGTTTCGAGCAGGAATCACCGCTTGGTGATTTGAAACTTGCTTGGCGAGCCGAAAATTTTGACGATGAAAAACTAGCAACGCTTGGAGCTGACTATGACTCTTGATCAATCACCAGTTGAAGTTGAGCAAGAAATTGCCCACATCAACGCTGACAATCTGCGAAGCGCAATCGAGGCCATCTTGATGGTCACCGATGTGCCGCTTTCTTTGGTTGCCATTGCAACTGCACTGGATAACCCGGTGAACGAGGTGCGCGATGCGGTGCTTTCTCTAAAATCAGATTACGACGGCGAGGGCGAGCAGCCCATCCGCGGATTTGAACTTCGCGAAGTGGGCGGCGGTTGGAGAATTTATGTTCGCCAAGATTTTGACTGGGCTGTGCGCATGTTTATTGCCAACGAAAACCCAACCAAATTGAGTCAAGCCGCGCTCGAAACTTTGGCCGTGATTGCTTATAAGCAACCAATTTCACGCGGACAAATTGCTTCGATTCGTGCGGTAAACGTTGACTCAGTAGTTCGCACTCTGCTTAGCCGCGGACTTATCTCAGAGCTTTATACCGATTCAGAAACTGGTGCAATCAACTATGGAACTACCGAACTGCTGCTCGAAGTTTTGGGAATCAATTCCCTTGATGAGCTTCCATTGATTAGCCCGTTCTTGCCTGACGCTACTAGCAACTTCGATGCCGAACTCTAGCGAGGCGCCGGAGGGCGTAAGACTCCAGAAAGTTATGGCAGCAGCTGGCGTAGCATCGCGCCGCGTGTGCGAGGACTACATCACCAACGGCCGTGTCAAAGTTAACGGCAAGGTTGTCACCGAACTCGGCACGCGAATTAATCCTGAGGTCGACAAAGTCACTGTTGGTGGCACCCCGATTCAGTTGGATAACTCACGCGTGTACCTAGCGTTGAACAAGCCAGCCGGCGTGGTTAGTTCGATGGCAGACGAAAACGGTCGTCCAGACTTGAGTCAATTTGTAGTTGGCTATGACCGCGTTTTCAACGTGGGTCGCCTCGACTCTGAAACCACCGGGCTCATCATCATGACCAACGATGGCGAACTTGCGCACAAACTGGCTCACCCAAAGTTTGGTGTGCCTAAGACTTACGTTGCCCGAGTTGAGGGCATCGTGACTCCGGCCATCATCCACAAATTGCTCTCTGGTTTCGAACTTGAAGACGGAATGATCAAGGCCGACAAAGCCCACATCATTGACTTTCAACCGGGGGAGAGTTTGGTTGAAGTGCAACTGCACTCAGGCCGCAACCGCATTGTTCGAAGAATGTTTGAATTCGTGGGGCACCCAGTGGTCGGTTTGGTTCGCCGCTCATTTGGCCCAATTCAACTCGGCCCGCTCAAAGAGGGTCGCATTCGCGAACTAAGTAAAATAGAGGTCGGTGCGCTGCTAAAGGCCGCCGAAGGAAAGGTTGAGCGAGCCCCGCGTCCACGTGACAAGCAGGCGGCAGCCAACCAGAAGAGGCGGTAACCATGGCTATTCGCGCAATTCGTGGAGCCATTCAACTTGATGTTGACGAGCGTGAGCACCTTTTGAAGTCAACCGCAGAACTGTTGACCAAAACGTTGCACGCCAACGACATTGAAAATGGTCAACTGATTTCAATTCTTTTTACCGCCACTCCGGATATCACCAGTGAGTTCCCAGCAATTGCCGCGCGTGAGCTTGGCCTGGGCGATGTTCCGCTGATGTGTTTCGTCGAAATGAATGTAAAGCACGCGCTGCCGCGAACTATTCGAATCATGATCAATGCTGACCTTGAAAAGAGTCGTGCTGAAATCAAGCACGTTTACCTTCGCGGAGCGACTGCACTTAGGTTGGACATCGCGCAGTGACAACCAACCTAGGCACAGTAAGGATCGTGGGGGCGGGCCTATTGGGCACCAGCCTGGGTCTTGCTCTGTCTAAATTGGGTGTCGATGTTGTGCTGACTTCGCACTCGCAGAAGAGCATTGACCTGGCTATTGAATATGGTGCCGGTCGCGCGGCAGCAGAAAGCGACAACCCGAATCTGGTTGTGGTTTGCGTTCCGCCGGCAAAGACCGCACAAATTGTTGCTGCAGAATTAGTGGCCTTTCCAAGCGCCGTGGTGACCGATGTGGCAAGTGTAAAAAACAGTGTGCTAGAAGATCTTGCAGAACTCGGCGCCGACCTTTCTCGTTATGTTGGTTCGCACCCAATGGCTGGCCGCGAACGCGGCGGAGCTATTGCAGGCCGTGCCGATCTTTTTGTGGGTCGCCCTTGGGTGATTTGCTCAACATCGAAAACAACACCCGAGGCAACAAAACTTGTCGAATCGCTGGCTCAGGCAGTAGGTGCCGCAACCGTAGCGGTTGAGGCGAGCGAACACGACCGAGCAGTTGCGTTGGTGTCGCATGTCCCGCAATTGGTTTCAAGCCTTTTGGCTGCTCGCTTGGTTGCTGCCCGACCTTCGGATATCGCTCTCGCCGGCCAAGGCCTTCGCGACACCACCAGAATTGCCGCCAGCGACCCAAACCTTTGGTTGCAAATTCTTGAAGCCAACTCATCCGAGGTGTTGGCTGTACTCAAGGCTTTTGAAGTCGATTTACATTCTTTGGTTGCGGCAATCGAATCTGGTTCGGCCCAAACGGCATCGGCTCAAATTGTGAAGGTGCTTGAAACTGGCAACCTCGGCGTCGAGCGCATCCCGGGCAAACACGGCACCAAGCACACCGAGTACTCGCAAATTGTTGTGATGATCGATGACAAGCCGGGTGAATTGGCTCGTTTGCTCACCGAGGTTGGGCAAATTGGCGTGAACCTTGAAGAGCTCAAGCTCGAGCACTCGCCAAGCGCGCAGATTGGCCTTGTTGAACTTTATGTTGTGCCAGAGGCCGAGCAAAAGTTGATTGATGACCTGGTTGCCCGAGGATGGCGAATCGCTGGATGATCCCATTCATCGTTGCCATTGATGGCCCGGCA
This sequence comes from Rhodoluna sp., assembly GCF_024639375.1. Taxonomy (GTDB): domain Bacteria; phylum Actinomycetota; class Actinomycetes; order Actinomycetales; family Microbacteriaceae; genus Rhodoluna. The sequence continues at coordinate 46,168 of NZ_JAHEIM010000007.1, read as the reverse complement.
GGTTCAGGCAAATCAAGTGTTAGCAAAGAAGTGGCCCGCAGGTTGGGGTTCGGCTATTTAGACACTGGCGCTGCCTATCGTGCGCTGGCTTGGGCAAGCATGAATGACCCAAAATTATCCGCGGATAACCTTGCCGACCCAGGTTTTGCCCAGAATTTCGATTATTCAATTTCAACTAACCCTGCCGACTACTGGGTTTCGGTGGGTGAAACCGACGTCACTGACGCAATTCGTGAGGGCAAAATCGCCGAATCGGTGAGCAAAGTGGCCAGCATTCCGGCTGTGCGTGCATTTATGAAGGCTAAAACTCGTCAAATTGTCGACGAAGCCCCATTTGAAGCGGTGGTGGTTGAAGGCCGTGACATCACAACCGTTGTAGCCCCGGATGCAAAAATTCGCATACTGCTAACTGCGCGCGAAGCCGTTAGACTTGAACGACGGTCCGCCGAACTCCTTGGAGCTAATTCTGCAACCGTCGCGCGTCAAGTATTAGAACGTGACGCCAGCGACTCAAAAGTCGTTGACTTTATGACACCAGCTCCTGGTGTCCAACTCGTGGATTCTTCTGATCTCAACTTCGAACAAACGGTTCAGACCGTTATTGGTTTGATTGAGCAGGGGAGTTCTAAGGACTCAAATGATTAATGAAGAAGACTTCAACGAAGAGCCGGTGGATCCGGAATTCGTAGAACGTTTGCGCTCGATGAGCACTGACGAAGAAGACAACCGTGCTCGCGTTTTGCGTTCGGGCCTAGAAGACTATGACCTAGACCCAGAAGACTTCGATGTCATCGATGGCGCCGAAGAATTCCACGATGGCCCAGTATTCCTTCCAGCGCTTCCGGTATTGGCAATTGTTGGTCGACCAAACGTTGGCAAATCGGCATTGGTTAACCGAATTCTTGGTCGCCGCGAAGCTGTGGTTGAAGATAAGCCTGGAGTCACTCGCGACCGTGTTTCTTATAAAGCCGAGTGGAACGAACGTAAATTCACTTTGGTTGATACTGGCGGTTGGGAACCGGATGCACGAGGCATTGACAAGTCAGTGGCGCTTCAAGCTGAGATTGCGGTTGAACTTGCTGATGCTGTTTTGTTTGTGGTTGACGCAATGGTTGGGGCTACCAGCACCGACGAGCGCGTAGTAAAGATGCTTCGCGGTTCTGGCAAGCCAGTTATTTTGGTGGCCAACAAAATTGATGACGTTCGTCAAGAGCCAGAAGCGGCAAATCTTTGGTCGCTTGGTTTAGGCGAGCCATACCCGGTTTCTGCAGTTCACGGTCGTGGTGTCGCAGACCTGCTTGATGCAGCAATGAAGGTATTGCCAAAAATTTCAGCAGTAGCCAAAGAAGAAATCGGCGGCCCACGTCGAGTAGCTCTTATTGGTCGACCAAACGTTGGCAAGTCATCGCTTCTAAACAAAGCGGTTGGCAGCGAACGTGCAGTTGTAAATGACCTTGCCGGCACAACTCGTGACCCAATCGATGAGCAAGTTGAGTTGGGCGGCAAAGCTTGGCGATTTGTTGACACCGCTGGTATTCGCCGTCGACTTCACTTGGCCCAGGGCGCAGATTTCTACGCATCGCTTCGCACTGCTGCTGCGCTAGAACGCGCCGAAGTTGCAGTTGTGCTTTTTGATGTGACGCAACCAATCAGTGAAGCGGATATTCGCATCGTTGACATGGCGCTCGAGTCAGGACGTGCACTCGTGCTTGCTTTCAACAAGTGGGACGAACTTGACGACGAACGTCGCCGTTACCTTGAGCGAGAAATCGAACAAGACTTGGCGCACGTTGATTGGGCTCCTCGCGTTAACATTTCTGCAAAGACTGGTCGACACCTCGAGAAGCTTGTTCCGGCCCTTGAAATTGCACTCGACTCTTGGGATCAGCGCATTCCAACTGGCAAGCTAAACGCTTTTATTCAAGAGCTGACTATGGAAACCCCGCACCCAGTTCGCGGCGGCAAGCAGCCTCGGATTTTGTTTGCGACCCAAGCTGGCAGCCGCCCGCCAAAGTTTGTTTTGTTTACCACTGGCTTCCTTGACCCGGGTTACCGCCGCTTTATTCAGCGTCGCCTGCGTGAAACCTATGGATTCGAAGGCACACCAATCGAAGTTGGCATGCGAGTTCGCGAGAAACGTAAGCGCAGCTAACATGGCGGATCAACCGGTACTGAGCTTGAAAGAGCAGTTCTTAACGCTGCCAAATATTTTGAGCATGATTCGCTTAGCTCTAGTGCCAGTGTTTTTGATTTTACTTTTGGTGCACCAAGACTTGCTGGCAATTTTGGTTTTGGCTTTTGCGAGCATCACTGATTACTTAGATGGGTTTTTTGCACGACGCTTAAATCAGTTCACGCGCCTTGGGCAATTGCTCGACCCAGCAGCAGATCGCCTTTACATTTTTGCCACTTTGATTGGCCTCACCTTGGCCGGGCACATTCCACTTTGGCTTGCGCTCATCATCATTTCGCGCGATTTGATTTTGATGGTTAGCTACCCAATCTTGGCAACTCATGGATACGGGCCGCTGCCAGTTCACTTCTTGGGTAAGACCGGAACCTTTGCGTTGTTATACGCGTTCCCGCTTTTGTTGATGGCAAAAATTTGGACCGGCGCTGAATTTATTATTTTGCCGTTGGCTTGGGCGTTTGCACTTTGGGGCACCGGACTCTATTGGTTGTCGGGTTTTATTTACCTACGCCAAGTGCGCGACGTCGTGAAAAATGACCCAATTAAATCCCGCTAGGCTAGTGCCAAAGGAGTCATGGGGATGATGAATAACGCAGAGTTAGGTTTCGGGGGATCAGCCGATGAGGTTGAATCGACGCTGCGCTTTAACCAAGATTTGCTGGCTGAATCTGGCCCGCATTTAGACAATGACGAGCAAGCGGCAATCGACGCGTTGCCATCGGGTTCAGCTCTGCTAATTGTTCAACGCGGACCAAACCAAGGTTCTCGTTTTTTGCTTGACCAAGACGTGACCACAGTTGGTCGTCACCCAAATGCAGATATTTTTCTCGACGACGTAACTGTTTCTCGTCGCCACGCAGAGTTTTTGCGTGCCGGCAAAAGTTTTGAAGTAAAAGATTTGGCTTCACTCAACGGCACCTACTTCAACGGGTCTCGCATCGACGGTGCAACCCTTGAAAATGGTTCTGAAGTTCAGGTAGGAAAGTTTCGAATGACTTTCTATGCCTCAAAACATGATTTGGCTAAGGGCGAGTAATGGCACAAGCAGCACCAGCCAAACTGTTCGCAGCGAGGCAAGTAAAACTATTTACCATCGGGCAGGTTCTCGATGTGCTGAGTCAAAAATTTCCTGACCTGAGTCCATCAAAACTTCGCTTTCTTGAAGAGCAGGGTTTAGTCACACCGCAGCGCACCGCATCGGGCTATCGCAAATTTACCGAGCTAGACATCGAGCGAATTCAAATTATTTTGGAATTGCAGCGCGATCAGTATTTGCCACTAAAAGTCATCCGTAGTTATTTGGCTGACCTAGATGAAGGCAAGCAGCCGAGCCTGCCAGGCGGAACTGTTAATACTCAGCACCTGCGCCAGGCTCGAGGCAAAAAGCTGACTCGAATTGAATTGATTGCTGAGACCGCAATTACCGATCAGCTAATTGCTGAGGCTCAGGATGTGTCGCTGCTAACCGAAGAGCCTTTCGATGCTTCGGCCCTAGAGATTGCTCGAGCTATTGTGCACCTTCAGCGATTTGGCATTCAGCCTCGTCACCTGCGTGGAATCAAGGCTTCGGCCGAGCGTGAAATTGGCATTATTGAGGGCGTAGTGGCGCCGGTGCTTGGCAAAAATGACACTGCAAGTCGTTCACGTGCTGCCCATTACGCGGCAGAAATCGAGAATCAATTCTCTGCAATTCGCACTGAATTAATTCGCTCGGTTATTTCTAAAATCGACGGCTAAATTTGGCGCCAACACTGGCGACACGCCGTTAGGCAAAATTAACTGGGCATAGTGCCAACTCGGGGCAACAATTAAACCTGAGGTTGAACGTTACAAGACTGGAGAGGAGTCGCAGTGGACGAGCTAATTACTGGCAATCCAGTGGACTACTCACAGAACATGTTGTTCACCGACGGGCTGCCTTCGAGCGACCCAAAAGTTGGCTATCGAGGCACTTCTGCAGCTGCAGCCTGTGGCATTAGCTACCGCCAGCTTGATTACTGGGACCGCACCGGCTTGGTTCAGCCAAGTGTTCGTGGTGCAGCAGGTTCAGGTTCTCAGCGACTTTACGCATTTCGCGACATTTTGGTTCTAAAACTGGTCAAGCGTTTGCTTGACACCGGAGTTTCACTTCAGCAAATTCGCATCGCCGTTGAGCAGTTGCGTGCCGCTGGAATCAACGACCTTGCAGCGATCACTTTGATGTCAGATGGCGCTCGCGTTTACCTGTGCACGACTCAGGATGAAGTCATGGACTTGCTGGGTCGCGGTCAGGGTGTCTTTGGCATCGCAGTTGGCCGTGTGCTTCGAGAAGTTGAAGCCAGCCTGGTGAACATGAAAGAAAACCACATTGATGACTTGGATGAGCTTGCAGCTCGCCGTCACAACAAAAAAGCTGTTTAGGCTTCGTTAGTTTTTTCTTCTGCCTCAATTGGCTCAGATTCGGTCGCTGATTCAGCAATCTCCGTTGGCTGAGAGTCTTCGCTAACATCCAAAGCTTCAAAAATATCGGCCGGCTCTTCAAGTTTTTGCTCAAGCGCTTCGATTTCAAGCACTGTGTCTAGGTTCTGACCGCGCATGATGCGGCTCAGGCGAGCAAATCGTTTTTCACTCTTAGCGGCTCGCTTGCCCACGTGCTCAACAAAAGAAGCTAAGGCTGCTGCCAAAATTTCATCGAAAATGCCGGCAATCTCGGCGGCGCTGTCGCCGGGCCAGGTGTGAATTGGGCGGGCGGCACCTTGCGCCTGCTGCATGGTTGCGCGTTCTTCGAGGCGAACGTGCAGAACCTGCTCGCCAAACATCTCGTGCAATTCATTGGCGCGGAATTCGTGCTCTTTAGATTGGGGACGGTAGCGGTTGATCACTACTCCAAGGGCCTGAAGTCTTGGAGTGAGGGCACGGCGCAGTTCTTCGATGGCGCGCATGGCTCGCTCGGCAGCAACCACCGAGAAGATGGCCGGTTCTGAAACGATTAGCACGCGGTCGCTGGCAACCCAAGCGGTGCGGGTGAGGCCATTTATCGATGGCGGGGTGTCAATAATGACTAGGTCATAGTCTTTTTCGACGCGGCTTAGGGCCTCTTCTAGCTTCCAAACATCGCGAAGGGTTGGGTTTGGGGTGTCAAAATTGAGCGCCTTTGGGCTGCCCAACATTACATCTATGTGTCCAGACTGAACTTTGCCCCAACTGCTGGCTACGATTGCTCTATGCACAATGTTGTGCCGGGGATTTAGAAGAACATCGGCAACGGTTTCTTTGAATTCTCCGATGGCGCCGAGACCGGTTGAAGCATCACACTGCGGATCCAGGTCGACGACTAGGGTTCTGAGCCCACGCGCAAAGGCAGCAGAAGCAAGACCAAGGGCTACCGTGGTTTTGCCTACGCCTCCCTTTAGGGAGCTGACGCTCAGAACATGCACAGAAATAGGCTACCTTTTTATTCAGTGCGCCATGAAACCATGTTCGCTAAACGCCGCTTGAGGAGCCAATGTTCAAGAAGATTCTTGTCGCCAACCGAGGCGAGATTGCCGTACGCGCATTTCGCGCAGCTTATGAGCTAGGCGCCAAGACTGTCGCTGTTTTTCCTTATGAGGACCGCAACTCGACTCACCGGCTAAAGGCTGATGAGGCTTATCAGATTGGCACCATCGGTCACCCGGTTCGCGCCTACTTAGATGTGGCCGAAATCATCCGAGTGGCTAAAGAATCAGGCGCCGACGCCATTTACCCTGGCTATGGTTTCTTGTCTGAAAACCCAGAACTAGCCGAGGCTGCCAAGGCCAACGGCATTACCTTTATTGGCCCAGCTTCGGATGTGCTCGAGATGGCCGGCAACAAAGTGGTTGCCAAAGAGGCTGCGATTCGCGCCGGTGTTCCAGTGTTGAAATCTTCGCCTTCATCGGCAAACGTTGACGAGCTTTTGTCTCAGGCAGAAGAAATCGGTTTTCCAATCTTCGTAAAGGCTGTTGCCGGTGGTGGCGGTCGCGGCATGCGTCGTGTTGCCAAGCAGGAAGACCTTCGCGCTGCGCTGATTGAAGCCTCGCGCGAAGCCGAAAGCGCCTTTGGCGACGCTCGCGTATTTCTTGAGCAGGCAGTTATTCGCCCGCGCCACATCGAAGTTCAAATCTTGGCTGACACTCAGGGCAACGTAGTTCACCTGTTTGAGCGCGACTGTTCGATTCAGCGACGCAACCAGAAGGTTGTCGAAATTGCTCCGGCACCTTTGATCGATGAAGAACTTCGCCAGACTCTTTATCGCGACGCAGTTTCATTCGCCAAGCAAATTGGTTACCAAAATGCTGGAACCGTTGAGTTCTTGATTGACACCGTTGGTGCCAATGCCGGCAAGCACGTGTTTATTGAAATGAACCCGCGCATTCAGGTTGAGCACACCGTTTCTGAAGAGATCACCGATGTTGACCTTGTGCAGTCACAGATGCGAATTGCATCAGGGGAGTCGCTCGTTGACCTAGGCCTGACTCAAGACAAGATTCAGATGCACGGTTTTGCTGTGCAGTGCCGCATCACCACCGAAGACCCTGCAGCGAACTTTAGACCTGACACAGGAAAGATCACTACTTACCGTTCACCAGGTGGTGCCGGCATTCGCCTCGATGGCGGAACCGTTTCAACCGGTGCAGAAGTAAGCCCGCACTTTGACTCGATGCTGGTAAAGTTGATTGCAACCGGTCGCGATTTTCCAGCAGCAGTAACTCGCGCTAAGCGCGCTTTGGCAGAGTTCCGCATCCGCGGTGTTTCTACCAACATTGCGTTTTTGCAGGCTGTGCTTGCCGACCCAATTTTTGAAACTGGCGACCTAAGCACGTCATTCATCGATGAGCACCCAGAGCTTTTCTTGGCTAAGGCTTCGCAAGACCGCGGTACCAAGATTTTGTCTTGGTTGGCCGATGTAACCGTGAACCAGCCAAATGGTCCACGCGCCGGTCACTTCTCGCCAACTACAAAGTTGCCAAAGGTTGATTTGACTAAGCCAGCACCTGCCGGTTCACGCCAGCGTTTGCAAGAACTTGGCCCAGCTGGTTTTGCTAAGGCTCTGCGCGAACAGAAGAACGTGGCAATTACCGACACCACCTTCCGTGACGCACACCAGTCATTGTTGGCAACTCGCGTTCGTGGCCGTGACCTGGTTCAGGTTGCACCATATGTTTCACGCCTGACTCCTCAGTTGCTTTCGGTTGAGGCCTGGGGTGGCGCAACCTATGACGTTGCATTGCGTTTCTTGGGTGAAGACCCATGGGCTCGCTTGGCTGCACTTCGTGCCACCATGCCAAACCTCTGCATTCAAATGTTGCTACGTGGCCGCAACACCGTGGGCTACACCCCGTACCCAGTTGAAGTGACCGAGGCATTCGTTGCCGAAGCAGCTGCAACCGGCGTTGACATCTTCAGAATTTTTGATGCGCTAAACGACATTGACCAGATGAAGCCAGCAATTGATGCCGTGCTAAAGACTGGCACTGCGGTTGCCGAAGTAGCCCTTTGCTACACCGCTGACTTGCTTGACCCAAATGAGAAGCTTTACACCTTGGATTACTACCTAGGTCTAGCCGATCAAATTGTTGCTGCCGGTGCGCACATCATTGCGATTAAAGACATGGCCGGATTGCTACGCCCAGCAGCAGCCGAAAAACTGGTGACTGCTTTGCGCGCACGTTTTGATTTGCCTGTGCACCTGCACACTCACGACACCGCGGGTGGTCAGTTGGCAACTTTGATGTCTGCGATTAACGCGGGCGTAGACGCCGTGGATGTTGCCAGTGCACCAATGGCCGGCACCACTAGCCAGCCATCTGCGTCAGCATTGGTTGCAGCTTTGGCACACACCGATAAAGACAGCGGAATTGCGCTTTCATCGGTGACTGAACTTGAGCCTTACTGGGAAGCCGTGCGCAATGTTTACGCCCCATTCGAGTCGGGCTTGCCTGGCCCAACCGGTCGCGTTTACACTCACGAAATTCCTGGTGGTCAACTTTCAAACCTTCGTCAGCAGGCAATTGCGCTTGGCCTTGGCGACCACTTTGAAAAAGTTGAAAACATGTATGCCGCTGCCAACGAAATTTTGGGTCGCCCAACCAAGGTGACACCGTCATCCAAAGTTGTTGGCGACTTGGCATTGCACCTAGTTGCGGTAAATGCTGACCCTGCTGACTTTGCGGCTAACCCACAAAACTATGACGTGCCAGATTCTGTAGTTGGTTTTATGGCTGGTGAACTTGGCGATCTTCCTGGTGGTTGGCCAGAGCCATTCCGCACCAACGTGCTGCAGGGCAAGAACCTGAAGTTTGGAATCACTCCGGTTAGCGAAGAAGACCTTGCTGCGCTTTCGGGTAAAGACAGCTCAGTTCGTCGCGCAACTCTGAACCGATTGCTATTTCCGGCGCCTACCGCCGAGTTTGAAAAAGCTCGCGAAGAATTTGGCAACCTTGATCAGGTTGACACCGTTGATTACCTCTATGGCCTAGAGCAAGGCAAAGAGCACGTTGTTGAAATTGCCAAGGGTGTTCAGCTTTACGTTGGGCTAGAGGCAATTGGTACACCTGATGCCAAGGGATTCAGAACCGTTATGGCAACTTTGAATGGCCAGCTGCGTCCAATCAACGTGCGTGATCGCAAGATTGCCGTTGACACCGTTCAGGCTGAAAAGGCTGACAGCAAGAACCTAGGTCACGTGGCGGCACCATTTGCCGGTGTGGTCACTTTGGCGATTGTTGAAGGCACCCACGTAGAGGTTGGGCAGCCAGTGGCAACCATCGAAGCAATGAAGATGGAAGCCACTATTACTGCCAGCATTGCAGGCGTGGTGCGCCGTCTAGCCATTGCAAAGACCCAGGCTGTGGATGCGGGAGACCTCATCCTTGTAGTCGAAGGCGAATAAAACCGCCTATTGGGCTAAACTTGGGTCTCGTGCCCAAACCGGGCGCTTGATTTTTGAGGAGCGGTAAATGGCTATTTGGGGTAAAAAACCAGAAGACGGCGATTTCTTGGCTCCTCGCCCTGCGGTTGCCGAGGAGAAGTCTCACTCGCTTGCCGAAGTTGCTGTAGACGCTGGTTTCATCGATGTAACCCCGAGCACCTCTTCGATTGAAATTGTCACCGAAGAGCCAATCGTGAACCGCGATTTGGATAAAGCTGACACCGGCCCGATTCGCCGCACTAACTATTCGCGCCGTGACAGCCTTCGTGGCGAAGTTTTCAACCAACCTGAACCGGCGGCAATGCTTACCGCAGATCGCTTGCTAGACGTTAGTGCTCGCAACCGCCCAGCCCCAGAATCTGGCATTCGTCGCTTCATCTATTTCTTGACTCTGAAGACCATCAACCTTGGTGACTCTCTTGCTGTGCGCGAGCGCAAGGCAATCGATGCACGCATTGGTGCGGCTCTCGAGGGCGGCGCAAAATTTGTTCCGGTTCTAACTCGAAAGGGTGGCGTGGGCAAGACCACCGTCAGCACCCTTTTGGGTATGGCCTTGGCTTTGTCTCGCGAAGACCGAGTGATTGCAATCGACGCAAACCCAGACCGCGGAACATTGGCTGAGCGTGTGAGCAAATCAACTCGCTTCACGGTTCGCGATGTTGTAAACCGCGCTGCTGCAATTGATGGTTTCACTGACTTCTCAACCATGGTTTCACGAGACGTGACTCGCTTGGATGTTCTTGCATCTGACTCAGACCCAATGCTTTCGGAAGCATTTGACGAGGGCGACTACAACGTGGTTGCAGACATGGCTGCCCGTTATTACTCAATCGTCTTGACCGACTGCGGTACCGGCATTGTGCACTCGGTTATGCGACCTACCCTGCAGCGTGCAAATGGTTTGGTAATTGTTTCTGGAGGTTCGGTTGACGAAGCTCGTTTGGCTTCTGAAACCCTTACCTGGCTTGAAGCCAACGGCTACGGCGATCTAGTGCGCAACTCAGTAGTTGCTTTGAACACTGCAACTCAGGCAACACAGTTGGTGAAGCTGGATGAAATTGAACAGCACTTCAAGACTCGCGTTCGTCACGTGGTTCGAATTCCTTATGACCCAGCCTTGGCTGCTGGTTCGGTTATTAAATTCAAGGACTTGAAGAAGGCAACTCGCGAGGCTGCTCGTGAACTTGCTGCACTAGTTGTTGATGGCCTAAACAACCCGGTTTAATCTCAATTGTCGGTTCGTGAAATTCGTCTTTTTGGCGACCCAGTTCTAAAAACTGTTTCTGATGAAGTAAAAACTATTGACGACAAAGTGCATGCTTTGATCGGCGACCTAATTGACACCACAAAATTGCCTGGTCGGGCCGGTGTCGCAGCTCCACAAATCGGTGTCAATCTTCGTGCCTTCAGTTACAACATCAACGGAAACGTGGGCTACGTAATTAATCCAAAGCTCACCGAACTAGCCGGTGAAAAGATTCTTGTTGATGAGGGTTGTCTTTCAGTGCCCGGGCTTTGGCACAAAACACCGCGTTTTGAACGTGCCACAGTTGAAGGAATTGATCTAGAGGGCAACCCGATTAAGGTTTCGGGCGAAGGCCTCATGGCACAGGCGTTGCAGCACGAGTGTGACCATCTGGATGGTTTGGTCTATTTAGATCGACTGGAAGATGATGAACGCAAAGCAGCAATGAAAAACTTGCGCGCCACCGACTGGTTTATGAAGTAAAACTAAACGGTTCCGTTTTCGCCAGTCTTTGGCACAGTCTGATAAATCTCATCAATGGCCGGTGCAAAATCTCGCATCACAATTTCACGCTTCAACTTGAGAGACGGTGTTAGGTGGCCAGACTCTTCGGTAAGTTCCTGGGGCAGAATTACGAATTTTCTAATCGACTCAGCCTTTGAGAAGTTTTTATTCACGCGATCGATGGCTTTTTGAACTTCAGTCAAGACCTCCGGAAGCTTGGCAGCCTCGGCGATTGAGATTGCATTCTTTTGGCCGTTATTTGATAGCCAAAGTGGCAACATCTCAGAGTCCAACGAAATCAGGGCCGACACAAAAGGCATTTGGTCTCCAATCACAATCGCTTGTCCAATAAGAGGGTTAGCGCGAAGTGGATCTTCGAGAGCGGCTGGAACAACGTTCTTTCCGCCAGCGGTGACAATGAGTTCTTTCTTGCGACCTGTAATTGAAAGGAAGCCATCCTCGTCTAGGTTGCCGATGTCACCAGTTTTGAACCAGTCACCATCGAATGCCGCTTTGGTAGCCTCAGGGTTTCGCCAATAAGAACGCAGAATGTTGAATCCGCGCAACCAAATTTCACCGTCGTCGGCAATCTTGATTCCAGTGCCAGGCAACGCGCGACCAACCTTGCCAATCTTTAGATTGTCAGGTCGACCGATTGTTGCCGGGGCAGTGGTCTCGGTCAGCCCATAGCCTTCAAGCACGATCAAGCCAATTGCGCGATAGAAGTGACCCAAGCGAGGGCCTAGCGGTGCACCACCAGAAACGGCAAACTTCACTCGGCCACCCATTGCAGCGCGCAATTTTTTGTAAACCAAAACATCAAATAGTTTGTGTTGCAGTTTTAGACCAATCGAAGGGCCACCGGCGGTATCCAAAGCCTTTGAATATGCAATTGCCGTATAAGCCGCTTTGTGGAAGATCTTTTCTTTGCCACCGGCTGTAGCTTTTTGTTCGGCAGAGTTGTAAACCTTTTCGAATACTCGCGGCACGGCCAATAAGAATGTTGGTTTAAAACTTTGCATTGCCGGAGCAACATTTTTGGTGTCAGGTTGGTGGCCAACTTTGACTCCACCGTGAATGCAAATGACCGAGATGAAACGTGCGAACACGTGAGCCAATGGCAAGAACATCAATGTGCTGGCTGTGTCGTTGACCACTGTAGGCAACTCCAAGGTTGCGTTGCGGCTTAGTTCAACAAAGCCGCGGTGAGTGAGCTCACAACCTTTTGGTCGACCAGTGGTGCCAGAGGTGTAAATGATTGTGGCAAGGTCGGCAAGTTTTGCTGACTTGCGACGTTGTTGCAAAACCTCATCAGAAATATCTTTGCCGAGTTTCTTGAGACCTTCAAGCGCGCTGCCGCTGATGTTCCAAACCTGGCGACAAAGTGGAACACCAACCTTGATTTCTTCAAAGCGTGAAAGGTGTTCTTTATTTTCAACAAATAATGCAACCGAGTCCGAGTCGCTCAGAATCCATTCCATTTGACTTGGCGCCGATGATTCATAAATTGGAACCGACACCGCACCGGCATACCAAATGGCAAAGTCCAGCAGCACCCATTCGTAGCGGGTGCGACTCATGATGGCGATGGCTTGACCCGGCTGAATGCCAAACGCAATCAGGCCCTTGGCCAGCAAAATTACTTCATTGTAGAAGTCGGCGGTTGTGACGTCTGTCCAAACGCCTTCGGTTTTTTCAAGCGAGAAGAGTGGGTGGCTTGGGCTTTTTGCGTAGCGCTGCTCTAGCAAATCCGTGGTGTTTTCAGAAGGATCGGAAACCACAAGTGCCGGTGCGTCATAACTACGCATGGAGCCCCCTTCAACGCTGAATACTTTTGGACAACTCTACTGTTTGCATTCGATTCAGGTTGGGCTTTTGGCTCTGTTTTGGGGCAGAGTAAACTTTACGAAACGCTATTTGGCGGCTGACATCAACAAAAGTTTGGGGAATCGTGAAAGCGATCGGCATCGACATCGGTGGCACCAAAATTGCTGGCGCACTGGTTGATCAAGACGGCAAGATTCTGAAAGAGTCGCGAGTGCCATCGCCGGCACAAGATGCCAAGGCCATGGTTGCTGCCGTAGCCGGCCTAATTAACGAGCTGGCCGAAGGCGAAGACGTATTAGGTGCCGGAGTTGCGGCCGCCGGGTTTATTGATGCCAAACAGGCCAATATCATTTATGCGCCAAACATTAATTGGCGAAATGAGCCTTTCAAAGCACGTTTAGAAGAACTTGTCTCAATTCCGGTGATTATCGAAAACGATGCCAACGCGGCGGGCTGGGCCGAATACCGCTATGGAGCGGGAAAGAACTACCAGCACATGGTGATGCTCACCCTGGGAACTGGCGTCGGTGGAGCAATCATCGTAGACGGCCGCATGTTGCGAGGCGGTTTTGGAGTTGCCGGTGAATTGGGTCACCTTCGAATTGTTCCGGATGGCCGCCTCTGTGGCTGCGGTCAACGCGGCTGCATCGAGCAGTACGGCTCTGGCAGTGCTTTGCTGAAGGCTGCTCGAAAGTTGGCGGGTTCTGGTGGGCCGGCTGGTCAGCGGTTGTTAGAACTGCAGACTGCCGCGGGCGGTGAGCTTTCGGGCCAAGAGGTTTATCAAGCAATTCTTGAACGCGATGCCGGTGCATTGCGCATCTTGGCTGAACTGGGTGAATACGTGGGCACCGCGATTGCCTCGCTTTCTGCGGTGCTTGACCCAGAAATCGTAGTGATTGGTGGTGGTGTGAGCGCAGCCGGCGATTTGTTGCTTGAACCAATGCGCAAGGCCTACCTTGACCACCTGCCGGCAAGAGGATTCCGCCCGGAATTGAAGATTGTGGCTGCTGAATTCGTAAACGATGCCGGAGTGGTGGGTGCCGCCGATCTCGCACGAACCTCTCTTGGGTCAAGATAAACTGAACCTTCAAGGTTTTTCAACGGAGGGAGGCACTTCATGGCGTATTTCATTTTGAAGACCTTTCTTCTCGGCCCTCTTTTGCGCGTGTTGTTTCGCCCTTGGGTGCGCGGCATGGAAAACATCCCTAGCACTGGCGCAGTAATTCTGGCCAGCAACCACCTTTCTTTCTCTGATTCAATCTTTTTGCCGTTGCAGACCAAGCGCCCGGTGGTGTTTTTGGCCAAGAGTGAGTACTTCACCGGCAAGGGCATCAAAGGCGCCCTAACTCGTTGGTTCTTCAAGTCAACCGGTCAGCTGCCAATCGACCGCTCGGGCGGTAAGGCATCCGAGGCATCTTTGAATACCGGTTTGGGTGTATTGGCTCAGGGGCAGGTGTTGGGCATCTACCCAGAAGGCACTCGCAGCCCGGATGGCCGCCTCTACCGCGGACGCACTGGAATTGCTCGCATGGTGCTGGAGGCAAAAGTGCCGGTTGTGCCGGTGGCAATGATTGACACCGAAAAGGTTCAGCCGATTGGCAAGCGCCTGCCACGCATTCGCCGAATTGGCATTGTGGTTGGCAAACCGCTAGATTTCTCAAGATTTGACGGCATGGAAGGTGACCGCATTGTGTTGCGCGCAGTCACCGACGAAATCATGTACGAGTTGCTAAAGCTCAGCGGTCAAGAATACGTTGATGCCTACGCGTCATCGGTAAAAGAAAAACGAGCCAGGCTCGCTAGGTAATAGGGAAGTAGCAAATGAATGATCCAGTAGTTGCGGCAAGTCCAGCGGTTCTAGCCGGACTTGAGAACTATTTAAATCTTCCTGCAAAGCAGCAGCCAACTTGGCCTGACGCTGGCGAGGTTGCCAATGTTCGCGCCGAGCTAGCAACTTACCCACCTTTGGTTTTTGCCGGTGAAGTAGACATTTTGCGCAGCCGTTTGGCCGCAGCTGCTTCGGGCAAAGCGTTCTTGTTGCAGGGCGGTGACTGCGCGGAGACTTTTGCCGATGCAACTGCAGACCGAATTCGCAACCGCGTAAAGACTTTGCTGCAGATGGCAGTGGTCTTGACTTACGGCGCATCGATGCCGGTAATCAAGATGGGTCGCATGGCCGGTCAGTTTGCCAAGCCTCGTTCAAGCGACAGCGAAACTCGTGGCGATGTAACTTTGCCGGCGTACCGCGGCGACATTGTAAACGGTTATGACTTCACGGCTGAAGCTCGCACACCAGACCCAAAGCGCATGCTTAAGGCATACAACACTTCGGCTTCAACTCTGAACTTGATTCGCGCTTTCACCCAAGGTGGCTTTGCCGACCTGCGTTCGGTACACGAATGGAACAAGGGCTTCGCCGACAACCCTGCCAACTCTCGCTACTTATCTTTGGCGCAAGAAATTGACCGTGCGGTTCGCTTTATGGATGCGTGCGGCGCAGACTTCAACGAACTTCGCACCACTGAGTTCTATGTAAGCCACGAGGGTCTATTGATGGATTACGAGCGCCCACTTACTCGTATCGATTCACGTACCGGCAACCCATACATGACTTCTGGTCACTTCATTTGGATTGGTGAGCGCACTCGTCAGATGGATCACGCACACGTTGATTACCTATCTCGTGTTCGCAACCCAATCGGTGTAAAGCTTGGCCCAACCACTCAAGTTGAAGATGTAATTGAACTAATCGAAAAGCTTGACCCAAACCGCGAGCCAGGTCGTTTGACTTTCATCACTCGCATGGGCGCCGGCAAGATTCGCGAAGAGTTGCCAAAGCTTGTTGAAGCAGTTCGTGATTCAGATGCAAACCCACTTTGGATTACCGACCCAATGCACGGAAACGGAATCACCACCAAGAACGGTTACAAGTCACGTCGTTTCGATGACGTAATGGACGAAGTTGCTGGCTTCTTCGAGGTGCACAAGGCTGCTGGAACATTCCCTGGTGGAGTTCACGTGGAACTTACTGGTGATGATGTTGCTGAGTGTCTTGGTGGATCAGACCTGATTGACGAAGCTGCCCTTGAAGAACGCTACGAATCTGTTTGCGACCCACGCTTGAACCACATGCAGTCTTTGGAGCTTGCGTTCCTGGTTGCTGAAGAACTCGCTAAGCGCTAACGAGAGATGATGGTGACGTTGTCACCAAATCGCAACTGAGTGCCTTCGGCGGCAGTGGTTGATTTCACCTTGGCGATGCCCCAACGGCTCTGCACCTGATTGGTGTCAACCGTAACTCGCAAACCCATGGTTTCAAGAATTGATTTTGCCGCAAGGATTGTCTCGCCAACAACGCGAGGCATAATCACGATGTTCGGTCCCTTCGAAACCACAAGCGTTACTTCGCCGTCTTTGCCGATTGGTTCGGTAAGTGGCATCACACTAATCACTTGGCCGCCCGCAATTGTGTCGCTAAATTCCTGCGAGACATTTGCAACCTTTAGCCCGGCCGCCTCGAGTGCCGCGATGGCAACTGCCTGATCGATGCCGGCAACCACAGGAATTGATCCGAGTGAAAGCTGAAGGTCAACTGTTGAACCCTGCGGAATTGCAGCGCCATCGGCACCTAGGTAATCAAAGACCTGGCCGAGTGGTGCGGCATTGAACCAAGAATCAACTTTGCCAAGTTGAAAACCCGCGGATAGCAACGCGGTGGTTGCCTCGGCAAGGTTCTTGCCGGTGAGCTTAGGCACAGCAACTAACTTTGGCCCGCTCGAAACAACCAGTTTGATATCGCCGCCAAAAAACAGCGATCCCTTTGCCGGTTCGGTTCGAATGACCAGACCCTTGGTTACCGTGGCGCTGGTTTCTTCAACAATC
Organism: Rhodoluna sp.; assembly: GCF_024639375.1. Lineage (GTDB taxonomy): Bacteria > Actinomycetota > Actinomycetes > Actinomycetales > Microbacteriaceae > Rhodoluna. The sequence continues at coordinate 29,587 of NZ_JAHEIM010000007.1, read as the reverse complement.
ACAACGCCCGCATTGATTTCGGCAAGTGCAGTTTGCGCATCGTCAACAGTGCGGCTGGTTAGGTCTGGCACTGCCGCGAAACCGCCAGGGCCGCTGCTAAACCACCAACCTGCACCAGCACCTAGAAGCACAACCAGCAGAGTGGTGATCAAAAGGTTTAGGCCACGGCGACGCGAACCAAGTTTTTCTAAAGCGGTGGGTTCAACTTCAAAGCTATCATTTGAACCGATTACTTCGGTGGCGTGGTGCTGTGTAGTTGATAGAGCACCCAGCACCTGAGTGGCATTGTCATCAAGTTGGAATGATTCCAACACAGCCGTTTGGTCACCGAAATCTGCATTTGGCATCACGGTAGTTTTGCTCTGATCAATTACGGTTAGCGACAACGTTGCATTCTTGTTGCCGAGCTCTTTGCGAGCGAGTTGCACAACTTCGAGCAATTCGGCCGCATCGTGTGGGCGGTGCGCTGCATCGCGCGCCGTTGCCCAAAGCACTAGTTCATCCATGATTGGTGGAATGTCTGACTTAAAACTCGACGGCGCAGGAACGTTTTCGTTAGCGTGCTGATATGCAATTTGCACTGCTTGCTCACCTTGGTATGGCTGACGCCCGGTAAGCAATTCAAAGAGGATGATGCCGGCGGCGTAAACATCGCTGCGCGCATCGGCAACGCCACGGGTCACCAACTCAGGGGAGAGATAGGCGACTGTGCCAACCAGCGAACCGGTGGATGTGTTGTTGGCAATGTCGCGCGCCAAGCCAAAGTCGCCAAGCTTGATGCGGCCGTCGTTGGCCAACAGAATATTTTCTGGTTTCAGGTCACGGTGCAAAACGCCAGCTCGGTGTGCTGCAGCTAAGCCGCTGAGCATTGGTTCAAAAAGATCAAGCGCGCGCTTTGCGTCTAGAGCGCCAAAGTCTTTTAGAGCATCGCGCATTGTGATGCCAGGAACATATTCCATTGCTAGGTAAGCAACTTCGCCATCTTCACCTTGATCAAAAACGTTGACCAGGTTTGGGTGCGAAAGTTTGGCTGCCATTTTTGCTTCGCGAATAAATTTTTCACGGAACGACGCATCGCTGGCAAGGTGCGGGTGAATGACTTTTAGGGCAACTTTGCGATCGAGTCGCTGGTCTTCGGCAAGATAAACCGTTGCCATGCCACCGCGAGCAACCACTGATTCGATTTGGTATCTAGAGGCAATCAGCCGACCGGCTAGTTCAGACATAGACCAGCCTTTCGCTCAAAGTGTGGGTGTCTCAAGACCAAGCAATATCATCGCACTTGAAACTGGGTTACCCCTGAACCCGCTTGGTGTGGCAATCTTGTCTTGTGATTGATCCTTTTGCCAGTGTGTCCCAATGGCTAACCGTTCCAGAAGTAGCCGACATCCTCGGCATTCCTCTTGGCAAGGTTCGCCGACTCATTGAAGAACATGCCCTGGTTGCCGTTAAGCGTGACGGTGTGCTCAAGGTTCCAGCCGAGTTAATCGAAGATGGCGAGACTCTGCCGAGCTTGCCGGGCACCATCGTGGTGTTGCTCGATTCTGGCTTTACTCTGGATGCCGCCATCGAATGGCTTTATACCTTTGACGACTCATTGCCGGGCACGCCAATTGAATTTTTGCTAAAGGGCCACAAGTCTGCGGTACGTCGCCTTGCCATGTCACTGGCGATTTAGCTTTCGCGGTCAATAACCTTTAGCGCCAATGCGCGCAGTTCATCCTTAGCGCGTTGATCTATCTCAAGCGATTCAAGTGCGTTCAAACTTTCATCGCCAAGTTCTTCAATCATTCTTTCAGTCTTGGCCAAGGCACCCGAACCAACAATGGTTTGCTGTAAGAAAGTAATTTGCTCTTGATCTAGGTTGCGCTGGCATAACATCTCATCAAAAATTCGACCAACCGAAGTGCTCAGCGATTCGCGAGTGAGCGCCACCAATACGGTTCGCTTTCCTTCGCGCAGGTCATCGCCAGCAGGCTTGCCGGTAACCTGCGGGTCGCCAAATACACCCAGGATGTCGTCGCGCAACTGAAAAGCCATGCCAAGTGGAATTGCAAATGCCGAAAGACCGCGAAGCAATGATGGCGATGCTCCGGCGAAAGCTGCACCGATAAGCATCGGGGCTTCAAGCGTGTACTTAGCTGTCTTATAAAGAATTACGCGGTTGGCGCGACCAACGGCTTCGTCGGCCGGTCTTGTCATGGCGGCGTTTTCTTCGACCACATCAAGATATTGACCAGCCATTACTTCAACTCGCATTTTGCTGAATTCTTCACGGCAAGCGGTCTCGATTGAAGTGTCTGGTGATTTCAGGAGTGCGTTGCCGAAAATCTCGCTGCTCCAACCGAGCATTAGATCGCCGACCAAAACGGAACCGGCAACACCAAAGCGTTCGTGGCTACCGCTCCAGTTTGATTCCTGGTGCAGGCGCTCAAAGCGCTTATGCACTGCTGGCGCACCGCGGCGGGTATCTGATTGGTCGAGCAGGTCATCGTGCACCAATGCGGCACCGTGGAACATTTCGAGTGCGGCGGTGATGCCCACAATGGCTTCGGCCGATTGAGCGCGCTGCGCTTCATTTTGTTTTATGTCGGCATTGCCAAGGGCTCCGGCCCAAGCCCAGTAGCAGAACAGGGCTCGAAAACGCTTGCCACCTTGCAGCAGGTCGTGGCTATAGCTGACCACCGTTGAAAGATCGGGGGAGATGGCTACGAAGTCATCCCGGCGCTGGGCAAGAAAAGAATCAAGGTGCTCTTGGATAAGAGACAGCAGCACTTTGGTTTCACTCACGGGAATAGCCTAACCGTGGCTCGGTGTTTAGACTGTTGAGACGATACTTCGCAAGCGGAGGGTAATGATGGCGCTATCAGAGCACGAACAGCGAATGCTGGATGAACTTGAGCGCGGACTTTATGCCTCGGATGCCAACCTGGCCAACAAACTAAATCGCCAAAGTGGTTTTTCTCCTCGCAAAATTGTTGCCGGTGCAGCGGTTGCCATCGTGGGTCTTTCACTACTGATCGTTGCCGTGACCATTCAGCTGGTTATTTTTGGCGTCATTGGCTTCGTTGTGATGCTGGCGGGTCTGGTGTTGGCAAGCTCGAATGTTGGCGGCAAGGCTCCACAAAACCCCACTTCTAGGCCTTCTTCACCAAAGGCCCCTAAAAAGAACTTCTTTGAAGAACGCTGGGACCGCCGCCAGGGCCTATAAAGGCTAGTTTTTTCGCAAAACCCACCCATTCGGGTGGGTTTTTTGCTTTAACTGATGGTTTTTGCTCCACCTAGCAAAATCCAAGTATTTATTGACATATATGACACACCGGGGCTAAATTTAAGCCAGAAATAGACCATTTGTGGATGAAAGTGGTGTATTGTGGAGGTAAGCGTAAAATCGATGTCGAAGGAAGGGGGACGCAGATGTTGCTAGGCACTCATGCACCCAAGCTCGACGAAAAGGGCCGTGTTTTTCTGCCGGCCAAATTCCGCGATGAACTTCAAAGTGGCTTGGTAATCACCCGTGGCCAAGAGAACTGCCTTTACGTATTTAGCGCCGCTGAGTTTGCTGCCGTTCACGACAAGATTCGCCAGGCGCCAGTCACCAGCATTGAAGCTCGCAACTACTTGCGCGTTTTTCTTTCAGGCGCCTCGGATGAGCTTCCAGACAAGCAAGGCCGCGTGACTATCCCTGCGGCACTTCGTCAATATGCCGGCCTAGACAAAGAATTGATCGTCATTGGTGTTGGTTCACGCGCTGAGATTTGGGATGCCAAGTCTTGGAACGAGTACCTAGCCAAGCAAGAAGATGCCTTCGCGAATGTTGCGCAGGAGGTGATTCCGGGACTCTTCTAGCCCTGCTGCTAGAACTCCAGCCGTTCACGACTCTGGCTATCTTCCCCGATGCCAGATTCAGCCAAAGACAACCAAGCCGAGGCGAATGGATGGGGCCCTAGAAGCAGGGACCACCGGAACTAAAAATGACAAAGAACATCTCTGAACTTCACGAACCAGTTCTTCTTGAGCGCTCAATCGAAATTTTGGCTGAGGCTTTTACTGGCGAAAACCCTATCCTCGTGGACTGCACCCTTGGTCTTGGTGGCCACAGCGAAGCATTTCTAGACCGCTTTCCAAACCTCACTCTGGTTGGCATTGACCGTGACCCAAAGGCACTTGAACTTGCCGGAGCGCGGTTGGCTCGCTTTGGCTCACGGGTGAACCTAGTGCACGCGGTTTACGACGAAATCGCTGAAGTGCTTGAAGAGCTAGACATCGATGAAGTGCAGGGCATCTTGCTTGACCTCGGTGTTTCATCAATGCAGTTGGATGAGCGTGACCGTGGCTTTGCCTATTCCTACGCGGCGCCACTTGACATGCGCATGGACTCAACCACTGGCAGCACTGCTGCCGATGTTGTAAACACCTATAGCGAGGCAGAACTTGCCCGCATTTTCAAAGAGTTTGGCGAAGAGCGATACGCGAAGGCTGTGGCTCGTGAGATCGTGGCCGCCCGCAAGGCCACTCCGTTTGTAAACAGCACCGAGTTGGCAGCTCTGATTACCAAGGTCATTCCGTTCATCCCAGGTAAAAGCTCTGGTCATCCTGCAAAGCGTGTATTTCAGGCACTGCGCATTGAAGTTAACGGTGAACTTGAAGTTCTTGCCCGCACAATGCCAGCGGCAATTGATTGCCTGGCGGTAGGCGGCCGAATTGTGGTGCTTTCGTACCACTCACTTGAAGACCGAATTGTGAAGCAGGCACTCGTTGCGGCTGCAAATTCTTCAGCGCCAATCGAATTGCCTATCGAGTTGCCAGAGCACGCACCAGTGCTTCGCCTTTTGGTTAAGGGCGCAGAGCCTGCTACAGACCTTGAAATTTCAAAGAACCCACGTGCTGCATCGGTGAGACTCCGTGCCGCAGAGAAGATCCGGAGAGCAGCATGAGCGTAATGCGATTGAACAACCGTCAAGCAGCAGGTTTGCGAGCGCCGCAACGCCCACAGCTTTCGTTGGTGACTTCAACCAACCGCCTTCGTTCATCTCGCCCGGCGCTTGCCATCATTGGCACCGTAATGGTTGGTGCAATTGGCGTTGCGCTTTTGAACTTGCTGTTGACCATCATGACTTCATCTGCGGTTTATGAGCTTGCAAACTTGCAGCAGCAAAAGAAGGAACTAATCACTACCACTCAGATTTTGAGCGAACAGGTTGATTCACTTGCTTCTCAGCAGAATCTTTCAAATGCTGCCGAGAAACTTGGCATGATCACCAACGCCAATCCGGTTTTCTTGCGACTTGCTGACCAGAAGGTTTTTGGCAAGCCACAGGCCGCACTAAACACCGATGGCCGTGTTGCTCGCAACTTGGTGCCTAACTCGGCCCTAACTGCAACTTCGGCAAATGTTTCAACCAAGACCAAGACCATTGCTGCCGCTGATGTCGCTAACCAGAAACCTGCTGTGGTGCAGGTAACTTCAAATGGTGGCGCTATCCCAGCTTCACCAACTCACTAGATAGGCAGGTCGGCAGATGACATATCTGACGCCTGGAGAACCTAAAAAACGCATTCGCCTTCTAGTTGCGATTGTGGTTGTTCTAGCGGTTATTTTTGGCATTCGCCTAGTTGATTTACAAATTATTGAGGCCGACGCAATCAATGCAAAGTCATTTGCCAATCGTGCCGTGAGTCGAGTTTTGCCAGCCTTGCGAGGCGAAATCATAGATTCGCAGGGAAAAGTGCTAGCTAAGTCGGTTTACCGCTACGACATCAACGCTGCACCAAGCAAAGTTCTGCCAATCACGCGCGAGGTTAACGGGCAGACCGTAACCGTTTCGGTTGAACAACTTGCAACCGAGATTGCAGCCATTATTGAGATGACTCCGCAAGATGTGATGACGAAAATCACTGGCACCGGTGAGTACTCGCAAATCAAAAAGCGTGTGGATGCCGAGCAGTACCGCAAAGTACGTGCGCTTGAAATTCCATGGCTTTATTACGACCCAATCCCAACTCGCATTTATCCAAACGGTGCTGTTGCCGGAAACATCCTGGGATTCTTGGGTACCGATGGAAATGCTCTAGAGGGTCTCGAGATGCAGTACGACAAATGCCTCGCTGGCGTTGACGGCAAAGAGACCTTTGAAAAGGGCGAAGACGGCATCAAGATTCCTTCGAGTGTTGTGACTACCCAACGAGCCGTGCCGGGCAAAGATATACAGCTGACCATCGATTCTGACCTGCAGTACTTTGCGCAGCAGGCGCTTTCTAGCCAGTTGGCTTACCTGCAGGCCGACTGGGGTTCGGCAATTGTTATCGAAGCCAAGACCGGAAAGATTTTGGTGGCCGCCGAAGTTCCAACCGTTGATCCAAACGTGCCCGGCAAATCGGCCGATCAAAACCGCGGCTCAAGAATTTTTAGAGCTTCGTTTGAACCCGGTTCGACATTGAAGACAGTGACCGCTGCCACAGTTGTTGACACCGGCGCCGGAACTCCATTGACGCGCACCGTGGCACCTTACTCTTGGTCAATTCCGGGGGTTGGCTACACGGTTACCGATTCACACGCTCACGGCTATGACAAGCTAACCCTCACCGGTGTGCTTCGCGATTCTTCTAACACTGGAATCATGAAGATTGGTCAAAGCGTGCCTTACACGGTTCGTTATCAGTACTTGCAGAAATTCGGACTTGGAGCAAAGACCGGCGTTGGGTATCCGGGTGAAGAATCTGGATTGCTAAACCCAGTTGATAAATGGGACGGCATCAAGAAGTATGTTTCGATGTTTGGCCAAGGCATCAGTGTGACGCCTATTCAGTCGGCATTTTTGTATCAGACCATTGCCAACAAGGGTGTGCGTTTGCAACCTCAATTGGTTGATGGATGTATTGATGCCAATGGCAATGAGACCAAGAATGTCGTCAAGCCAGGTGTTCGTGCAATCTCAGAAAAAACTGCATCAGAAACCGCAAGCATGCTCGAGATGAACGTAATCGAAGGTGGTGTTGGTCGCACCGGTGGCGTTCCTGGATACCGCGTTGGCGGTAAGAGTGGCACGGCGCAAATTACCGATCCAAATACTGGCCGTTATGGCCCTCTGCACGCAATCTCATTTATCGGGATGGCGCCAATTGAAGACCCGCAATATGTGGTTGCCGTGACATTCTTTAAGTCAAGAACAGTTAGCAACGCACTTGGTGCAACACCAGTTTTCAAAAAATTGTTTCAGCAGGTGCTGCGCGATCGCCGCGTGCCACCTTCGACCACCAAACCGACCATGATTGCGACCACCTGGTAACCATGACTATCGAGCAGATTCCACCAATCCTTAGGCCTGATCGGGTAAAACCCGTTTCGGTCGAAGCATTTGCAAAGCATTTTGATCTTCAAGTTTTTGGAGACGCATCTTCTTTGCAGATCACTGGAATCAGCATGAACACGGGCGATCTGCGACCTGGCGATCTCTTTGTGGCAATGCCTGGCAAAAAAACTCATGGAGCAACATTTGTGACAAAGGCGCTTGAACTCGGTTGTGTGGCTATCGTCACAGATCAAGCCGGTCGAGACTTAATCGGAGAAGTTCGTGTTCCAGTTTTGTTGCTCGAAGAGCCTCGCAAAAAACTCGGAGAACTTGCCGCCTTTGTTTATGGCAACGTGGCTGGCCAGATGCCAAAACTTTTTGCCACCACGGGTACGAATGGCAAAACATCAACCAGTTATTTGCTTGAAGCGATTTTGAAACAGCTTGGTGAGATCACTGGTTTGACATCCACTGCAGAGCGTCACATTGCCGGTGAAGTAATTGTGAGCCGATTGACTACACCTGAGTCACCTGAAATGCAGGCACTGATTGCACGCATGCGCGAAAAAGGTGTGACTGCGATTGCGATTGAAGTTTCGGCACAGGCTCTAAGCCAATTGCGCGTAGATGGATTGCACTTCGATGTAGCCGGGTTCACCAATCTGAGTCACGATCACCTGGATGACTACAAAGACATGCAGGAGTATCTTGAAGCGAAGTTGCCTTTGTTTACCAAGGCTCGAGCAAGTCGCGGAGTAGTTTGCCTAGATTCGAAATATGGAATCGAAGTTAAAAAGCAGAGTGAAATTCCAGTTGTGACCATCACGAGTGAACTCGGGGTCAATGCCGACTGGCATGTTGCGATCACAGCAGAAACTTCGAAGTACACCTCTTTTGTTCTTGCAGGGCCAGATGGTGTCAACATCCGTTCCCGGGTGCCTCTTCTAGGCGCACACATGGCGGCAAATGCGGGTCTCGCAATTGTGATGCTGATTGAAGCTGGTTTTGACGCCAATCGGATTGCCAAAGCAATTGCCGGTGGAATTGATGCTTACCTGCCAGGTCGCACCGAACGTGTTTCGGGTGACACCGGACCAAACGTTTATGTTGACTTTGGCCACAGCCCAGATGCCTTCTTGAACACTTTGTCAGCCGTGCGCAAAGTTACCGACGGACGCGTGTTTATGGTTTTTGGTGCCGATGGAGATCGCGATGCCAGCAAGCGACCTGCAATGGCTCAGGTGGCTGCCGAAGGAAGCGACGTATTGATCATCACCGACCATCACCCGCGCTTTGAAGACCCTGCATCGATTCGAAAAACTCTTATGGATGCTGCCAAGGCGGCGCGCCCAGACCTTGAAATTTATGAAATGAGCCCTCCCGAAGCGGCCATTCGCAAAGCTGTCTCGTTAGCAAAGCCGGGAGATGCAATTCTTTGGGCAGGCCCTGGTCACCAGGATTACCGCGACATCAAAGGTGTCAGAACGCGATATTCGGCTCGCGAAGAAGCGCGTGCGGCCCTGCGAGAAAATGGTTGGTCATGATCTCGATTAGTTTGAACGAAATTGCTGAAGCTGTTGGCGGAACCGTGCTGCAAGCAAGTGCTGGTGACGCATTAGTAACCGGATCGGTCGAAACCGACTCGCGACTTGTGGCTTTGGGAAGTCTCTTTGTTGCAAAACCGGGTGAAGTGACCGATGGTCATTTATTTGTTTCCGATGCCGCGCAAGCAGGGGCTGTTGCTGCAATTGTTGAGCGCGAAGTGCCAGAAGCTAATTTGCCGCAGATCAAGGTTTCTGATTCGGTCGCAGCGCTGGGTTTGTTGGCAAAACATGTTCTGCAGGTGGTGCGCAGCCGCAGCGAATTGAAAGTGGTTGGCATCACGGGTTCAAATGGCAAAACCACCACAAAAAATATGTTGCGTGAAATCTTGAGCAGTGCTGGTGAAACCATTGCTCCAATTGAATCCTTCAATAACGAAGTTGGCGCTCCCATTTCGATTTTGAAAGTTACCGACCAGACCAAATTCTTGGTTGTTGAACTTGGAGCCGGTGGCGAGGGCAGCATTCGCTACCTGGCTCAAATTGCTAAACCAAATATTGGCGTTGAACTTAAGGTTGGCCTGGCACACGTTGGTGAGTTTGGTGGCATCGAAACCACTGCCAAAATCAAGGCTGAACTTGCTGAAGAACTTGGCGCTGAAGATCTGCTAATCCTGAACGCCGATGACGGTTACGTGCGTGATATGCAAGACCTAACCACGGCAAAAAAGATCTGGTTTGGCACTAGCGCCGATGCAAATTACCGAGCTACCGGCCAGAAACTTGACATCACGGGAACAAGCTTTGAACTGCACTGGCCGGATTCGCAGGTATCCGAGGTTAAATTGCAGATTCTTGGCGAACACCATGTGATGAATGCGCTTGCCGCAGCCGCAGTAGCAGATTCGCTCGGTGTGCAGCGAGCCCAAATTATTGCCGCACTGCAGAACATGCCATTGGCTGAGCGCTGGCGCATGCAATTGATGCAGCGTGCAGATGGTGTGGCTGTAATCAATGACGCCTATAACGCGAGTCCTGATTCCACCAAAGCTGCCTTGCAAACCTTGGCGCAACTTGGCAAGAGTGGCCGACGCACAATTGCGGTGCTTGGCGAAATGGCCGAGCTAGGTGAATCATCTCGAGAGCAGCACGATGCCATCGGTCGCATCGTTGTTCGTCTCGACATCAATCAACTAATCGTGGTGGGGCAGAGTGCCAAGTTGATTCACATGGGCGCTGAGCAAGAAGGCTCTTGGGGCGGCGAATCAAAATTCTTTGAGTCAATTGACGAGGCTTTGGCCTACCTTCGTGGAATGCTTGTGGCTGGCGACATTGTGTTGGTTAAGTCATCGAAGAGCGCCAACCTGAGACACCTTGGGGATGACTTGATGGAGGTTAGCGCTTGAGAGCGATATTGCTTGCTGGTGGCATTGCCATGGCGTTCACCCTTTTGGCCACACCTGGTTTTATCTGGCTGTTTCGCCAGCTTAAGTGGGGCCAGTTCATTCGCGATGATGGGCCAGAATCGCACCACACCAAGCGTGGCACGCCAACCATGGGTGGCGTTGTAATCATCTTTGCTGCGGTGCTCGGCTATTTTGTTGGCAAACTTGCAAACTTTGAAACCCCAACGGCTTCGGCCTTGCTCGTGCTTTTTATGTTGGTTGGCCTCGGATTGGTTGGCTTTATTGATGACTTCATCAAGACTCATAAGCAACGCAGCCTTGGGTTAAATGGTTGGGCAAAAATTGCCGGCCAGGGTGTTGTGGCTACGGTCTTTGCCATTTTGGCTTTGCAGTTTCCAAACGAGACTGGGCTAACCCCGGCCTCTACCAAGATTTCGATTGTTCGAGACACCGGCATCGACTTGATGATGTTTGGCACCATCGCCGGCGTGATTCTTTTTATTCTTTGGATTTACTTCTTAGTTGCATCCGCTTCGAACGGTGTGAACATTGCCGACGGATTAGATGGCTTGGCGACGGGCTCAAGCCTGATGGCAATTGGCGCATACACAGTTATCGGTTTCTGGGAGTTCAACCAGTCTTGCACCACAGTGGTTGAAAATATCTCTAGTTGCTATTCGGTTCGCGACCCGCTCGATTTGGCAGTGGTTGCATCTGCAATTGTTGGCGCTTTGATTGGATTCCTCTGGTGGAACACATCTCCAGCTCAAATTTTTATGGGAGACACCGGTTCACTAGGTTTGGGTGGTGCACTTGCAGCCCTGGCAATTCTTTCTCGCACCGAACTGTTGCTAGTGCCGATCGGCGGAATCTTCGTGATCGTTACTGGCTCAGTAGTGATTCAGCGCTTGTTCTTCAAACTCACCAAGTGGCGCACCGGAACAGGTCGACGCATTTTCCTGATGAGCCCGTTGCACCACCACTTTGAGCTAAAGGGTTGGGCTCAAATCACCGTTGTGGTTCGTTTTTGGATTATTGCCGGACTAAGCGTTCTTACCGGTATTGGAATTTTCTACATCGAATGGATTTACGGTTAGCAAATGGCACAACTCGATCAACTGCAAAGCTGGCACTCGAATTGGCGAGGGCTTCGCGTTGTTGTATTTGGTTTAGGCGTAAGCGGCTTTTCGGTTGCTGACACATTGGCCGAGTTGGGTTGCGAAGTGCTCGTGGTGGCCCAAAAAGCTGAAGCCGATTTGCTCGACATCCTTGATGTAATCGGTGTTTCTCACATCACCGGAGAAGCCGCAGTTGGTGTGTCTCAGCAAGTGATTGATTTTGCTCCTGAATTATTGGTGACCTCGCCTGGAATTCGACCTGAAAACGAACTGCTGGCTTGGGCTGCCGAAAACGATGTAGCGGTATGGGTAGACATTGAATTGGCTTGGCGAGTGCGCGATAAAAATGCCAAGGTTGCCGACTGGATTTGCGTGACCGGCACAAATGGCAAAACCACGACCGTGCAGTTGGTGGAGCACATGCTGGTCACCAGCGGCAGGCGCGCCTTGGCTTGTGGCAACATCGGCACTCCAGTTTTGGATGCAATTCGAGACCCAGAGGGCTTCGATGTTTTAGTGGTTGAGCTTTCGAGTTTTCAATTGCACTACATGGGCAACATTGAGCCTTATTCGAGCGCAGTGTTGAACATTGCCGACGATCACTTGGACTGGCACGGTGATTTCGAAGCGTATTCAGACACTAAAGCCAAAATTTATGAGAACACCCGAGTTGCTTGCGTTTATAACGTGAATGACCTCGCCACCGAAAAAATGGTTGAAAATGCCGATGTGCACGAGGGTGCAAGGGCGATTGGCTTCACCACCGGCATTCCAAGCCGCAGCCAGGTGGGCTTTGTCGAAGACATTTTGGCCGATCGGGCTTTTTTGGACGATCGTGCAAATTCGGCACTTGAAATTGCAACTCTCGAAGACCTCGCAGAAATCGGTGTTCTCACACCACACTTGATGGCTAACGTTGCCGCTGCAACTGCATTGGCGCGTTCAATTGATGTTGCGCCAGCTGCAATTCTTGAAGCGATTCGAACTTTCAAGTTGGATTCGCACCGCATTGAGTTATTGCTTGAAAAAGATGGTGTGCGTTGGATAGATGACTCTAAAGCTACGAACCCTCACGCTGCAGCAGCATCGCTCAACTCATTTGAAAACGTTATTTGGATTGTTGGGGGATTACTCAAGGGCGTCGACCTGGGTGAGCTTGTCAAGAATTTTGGCGGCCGATTAAAGGCAGCAATCGTTATCGGTGTTGACCGTGCGCCTGTTCTCGAGGCGCTTGCTGCCAATGCGCCAAGCGTTGCAGTCGTTGAAATTAGTGAGTCCGACAAATCGCAGGTCATGACCAAGGTTGTAATCGCAGCAAAAGAACTTGCTGCCGCTGGTGACACCGTGTTGCTGGCCCCGGCTGCAGCATCAATGGATCAATTCAAGGATTACGAGGATCGCGGCCAACAATTTTCGGATGCAGTGCGCATTGAAGTTGGTGATGAAATATGAGCCAAAGGTTATCTCCTGCTGAACGCGCTCGATTAGCGTCGAAACCAACTGACATTCGCACTAAGGCTAAGAAAAAGGCGCCGGCGGCTACTTCGGTTCGCAGCGGCGCTGCCAAACTAAGCGGCCAGGGTGCGGTGCGAGTTCAGCACTGGTTCGACAAAATTTTCAAGGCCCAGTCAATTCATTTTTATCAACTGCTTGGCGTCACTCTTTTCTTGGTTATTTTTGGCGTGATCATGGTGTTGTCAGCTTCTTCGGTTGATTCACTCAAGGCCAATAACAATTCATTTGCGGTTGCCGGTAAGCAATTATTTTTTGCGGTACTTGGCCTGCTAGCCATGTCGGCAGTGTCACTGTTGCCGCTTTCGTTTATTAAGTCACGCGCCAAATTTGTATTCATGGCTTCGATGGCGCTGCAAATTGGTGTGCTGTTCTTTGGTAAAGAAATCAACGGAAACCGAAACTGGATTGAGATTTTTGGTTTCACGCTGCAGCCATCCGAGTTCTTGAAGATCGCCGTGATTCTGCATGTGTCTGCATACCTGGCAACCAAGGTCGAATATTTTGATGATCGATCGGTTTGGGTTCGCGCACTCGTAATCTCTGGCGCTGCAATGGTAGTGGTGTTTTTAGGCAAGGACCTTGGAACTGTAATCATCATGTTGATTGCATTCGTCGGATTGCTGGCGCTCGCTGGAATGCCTTCAAAGCTGCTAAATCTCGTTGGTGTGCTGCTGATTGTGCTGGTTCCAATAGCGCTGAGCATCGGAAGTTCTCGTCTGGGTCGAATCATGGCTTGGCTAAACCCAAATGCTCCAGACCCAAATGACTACAACTGGCAATCAGAGCATGGAATGTGGGCTATCTCGGCCGGTCGATTTTTTGGCTCAGGGCTGGGCGAATCAAAGATGAAGTGGAGTTGGATTCCCGAGGTTGAGAACGACTTCATCTTTGCCATCATCAGCGAAGAACTCGGTTTGCTTGGTGCACTCTTGGTGATAGCGCTATTTGTTTCGCTGGCTTTCTCGTTCGTGCGCATTTTGCAACGCACCCAGGATTACTTCGGCAAATTTGTAGTTGGCGGCGTAATGCTTTGGATCGTTTTTCAAGGATTAATTAACATCGCAGTAGTGTTGCGCCTCTTGCCAGTGTTGGGTGTTCCGCTGCCACTTATTTCTGCCGGTGGTTCTTCGTTGGTGGCAACACTTGGCGCTATCGGCGTGGTGCTTGCTATTGAACGAGAGAATCACGCCAACCCAATTGCAGCGGCAAGGCCAGTTAGGTCTCGCCGATGACCAATTTCTTGCTTGCCGGTGGTGGCACAGCGGGCCATGTGAATCCTTTGATTGCTTTGGCCGACCAGATCATGGCAGCCAATTACAAAGATCAGGTTTGGGCTTTGGGCACGGTTGAAGGTTTGGAATCGCGATTGATTCCAGCCGAGGGTTATGACTTGCTCACCATTGAGCGCCTGCCATTTCCGCGTCGACCAAATTTCTACGCGGTCAGATTTCCGATGAAGTTTTTGCGCGCCGTTTCTAGAGTGCAACGCTTCATCAAGGCACATCAGATTGACGTAGTGGTTGGATTCGGTGGTTATGCGAGTGCGCCAGCATATGTTGCGGCAAAGCGAAGTGGCATTCCATTTGTGGTGCACGAAGCCAATGCCTTGCCTGGTTGGGCTAACAAATTTGGCGCCAAGGATGCCGCCGCAGTGGGAGTTGCTTTTGCAAACACTCCGCTGCCAAAAGCTCAGCATGTTGGCATGCCATTGCGCGCCGAGATTGAGTTTCTAAATAAAGAGAAAGACGTGAGCGCGGCACGCGAAAATTTTGGTCTAGACCCTGACACCATCACTCTGCTTGTGACTGGCGGTTCACTTGGCGCCAAACGCATCAACGAAACCATAGAGGCTTCACGAAAAGTTCTTGCTGCCGCAGGTATTCAGGTGCTTCACATCGTTGGCGGCAAATCAGATCTAGACCCGGTTCAAACTCGCGACTATGTGCGAATCGGCTATTGCGACGAAATGGCAACTGCAATTGCTGCAAGTAGTTTTGCGATTTCTCGAGCGGGCGCATCAACGGTTAGTGAGTTTGCTGCCGTCGGTTTACCGGCGGCCTATATTCCGTATCCGGTTGGTAATGGCGAGCAGCGCTTTAATGTTGCCGAATTGGTTAAGGCCGGCGGGGGAATCTTGGTTGAAGATGCTGAATTCACGCCTGAGTTCGTAGCTCAGGAAATCGTTCCATTGATTTCTAGCCCAAAGCTTCTCAAAGAAATGTCTCAGGCAGCCAAGTCCCACGGAATTTCTGACGGCGCCAAGCGACTGCTAAAGCTGGTCAAAGGCGTGTTGGAATCCTAAACCTCGATAAGCAGTTCTAGTCTTCATAGGGAATGTAAGGAAACCAATGATCAAGCCAGATTTTAGCCAACCAGTGCCCGCCGATTTAGGCGTGGTTCACTTTGTTGGCATCGGTGGCTCTGGCATGAGCGGCATTGCCCGAATTCTTCTTGGCATGGGGCACAAGGTAACTGGCAGTGATCTGCGCGACACCTCAAACGTGGCAGCACTTCGCGAGTTGGGTGCGGAGATTTTCATTGGGCACGATGCCAGCCATCTAGGTAACCCAGACACTGTTGTGGTCACCTCAGCGCTTTGGCCAACAAACCCTGAATATCTTTTGGCTAGAGAGCGCGGCATTCCGGTGATTCACCGGTCGCAGGCGCTGGCTTATCTCACCTCTAAACGAGAAGTCATTGCAGTGGCTGGTGCCCACGGCAAAACCACCAGCACAGGCATGATCATCACTGCTTTGTTGGCTCTGGGAGAAGACCCAAGTTTTGTTAACGGTGGAGTCATCGCGGCGTTGAACGCTTCGTCGGCTAGTGGCACCGGTGAACTTTTCGTCATCGAAGCTGATGAATCAGATGGCAGTTTCCTGCACTACGACACAGCGGTTGCGCTGATTACAAACGTAGATGCCGATCACCTTGATCACTACGGCAGCGAGGAAGCTTTTGAGGCGGAGTTCGCCAGATTTGCTCAGGGTGCTAAGAATTTTGTTGCGATCAGCGCCGACGATGCTGGCGCGGTGCGAGTGACACGTTTGATCAAAGACAAACGAGTTATTCGTTTTGGGCGCTCGGATGATGCAGAAGTGCGTCTATTCAATGTGGATGCCTCGGGTGCGCAAGTTTCATTTGGCTTGGATTATCTTGGCGAAAAATTGCATGCAAAGCTTCAGATTCCTGGTGAACACAATGCCATCAATGCCGCAGGGGCCTTTGCTGTTTTGGTTGGCCTTGGATTCGACCCGCAAAAATCTCTCGCTGCAATAGCCACATTCGGTGGAACCGAGCGACGCTTTCAACTGCACGGCGAACAACGCGGTGTAAGTGTCTATGACGATTTTGCCCACCACCCAACCGAGGTTTCGGCTGCAATCAAAGCTGCGAAGGCGGTTGTTGGCGAAGGTCGCTTGATTACCGTTTTTCAGCCACACCTTTACAGTCGCACACGCCTGATGGCCAAAGAGTTTGCCGAAGCGCTGGCAGCCAGCGACGAAGTCGTGGTTCTAGATATTTATGCAGCGCGTGAAGATCCGGAGCCTGGCGTTACCGGTGCCCTTATTTCGAATGCTTTCAAAAACGCGCAGCAGGTGCACTACGTGCCTGAATGGGATGACGTTGCCGACGTTGCTGCCAAGCTGGCTAAACCTGGTGACTTCATCATGACCATGGGTTGTGGCGACGTTTATCGAATGGTTCCGAACCTTCTTGACGCGCTCAAAAGGTAGTTGAGTTTGAAGCGACCAAATTCTAAGGCTGGTGCAAAACCGGCAACCAGAGCGCAAACTCCACGGATGGCGGCAGCGACGCCGAAAGCTCCGCAAAAAATCACGCCAATTAATCGAAAAGTTGTAAAGCGTGAGTCAAAGCGCCTAACTTCGATCAAAAAATATCGAGGCAAGTCTGCAATTACCAATCGACTTTCGGCAGAGGCGCGAAGATTCACCGCACACACCCGTCAACGACGAATAATTACGATTTCAGTTGTTGCCTCGGTAGGCACGCTAATTCTTTTGGTGTTGGCAACCATGTTCACGCCGCTATTGGCTGTTGAAAAACTAGAGGTCACCGGCACAAAGCGGTTGAATTCAAAATCCATCGTCAATGCTCTGATCAGCCAAATGGGCAAACCACTACCGCTAATAAATTCTGGTGAGATTCAAGAGAAGCTCAAAACGTTTGAACTTGTTGAGAGTTTCTCGCTGGTGAGTCTTCCGCCGCACACGTTGCGCGTGCAAATTGTTGAACGCCAACCAATCAGCATCATTTACGTTGCCGGCACCGCCTACCTTTATGACCCGGCCGGCGTGCGGGTTGGCAGGGCAACCAGCAGCGACACTTTGCCAACCATTCGTATCTCGGGTGACCCTAAAAACAACGCCCAGTTCAAAGCCGCAATCGATGTGTTGTTAGCGCTGCCGGCAAGTTTGCTGCCTCGAGTTTCAGAGATTGATGCAAAAACTAAGGATGACGTGACGCTCAGTCTTCGCGGTTATGCCGGGCAACGCATCATCTGGGGTGATGGTTCGCAATCGGTGCTCAAATCAAAAGCTTTGGCTGCACTGATTAAGAATCAAAAAACCACCGACAACGTCACCTTCGATGTGTCGTCGCCAGACGCGCCAACCGTGAGCTACGGAAACTTTTAGACACGCCCACTTGCCTACGACAGAAGAGTGGGGGCAAGGCGTACTTTCTTCGCGCAAAGCATTAATTGAAGAGATGTTTAAGCCTCAGGGTGAGGTTTAACCTTTTTGGGCTTTGCAAAGGTTGCGAAAGCAACAGGAGCGAAAGCGGAGGATTAGCGTGGGTCTGAACCAGAACTACCTAGCGGTTATCAAGGTTGTTGGCGTTGGCGGCGGCGGTGTGAATGCACTGAACCGCATGATTGATGCTGGCCTTCGTGGCGTTGAATTTGTTGCCATCAACACCGATGCTCAGGCATTGCTAATGAGCGAAGCTCACGTGAAGCTCGACATTGGTCGCGACCTAACCCGCGGTCTTGGAGCAGGTGCTGACCCCGAAATTGGTCGCCGCGCAGCCGAAGACCACGCAGATGAAATTGAGGCAGCCCTTCGCGGTGCCGACATGGTATTCGTTACCGCTGGTGAGGGTGGTGGCACCGGCACCGGTGCAGCGCCGGTTGTTGCCCGCATCGCAAAGAATCTTGAAGCCTTGACCGTTGGTGTGGTTACCCGCCCATTCGGTTTTGAAGGCAAGCGCCGTGCGCAGCAAGCCGAGCAAGGCATCGATGTGCTTCGCGGCGAAGTTGACACTTTAATCGTTGTGCCAAACCAGCGTTTGCTCGAACTGGTCAACAAGTCAGTTTCAGTTATCGAGGCATTCGCCACCGCGGATGACGTTTTGCGCGCCGGTGTGCAGGGCATCACCGACCTAATCACCACTCCTGGTTTGATCAACCTCGACTTCGCCGATGTGAAGTCGGTAATGAAGGGTGCCGGTTCGGCACTCATGGGCATCGGAACCGCAAAGGGTGAGGACCGTGCGGTTCGCGCAGCCGAGCTTGCAGTTTCAAGCCCGTTGCTAGAAGCCAGCATCGATGGCGCTCACGGCGTCTTGCTTTTGGTACAGGGTGCTTCAGATTTGGGTCTGCACGAAATTGATGAAGCCGCCCGCTTGGTGCAAGAAGCGGTTAGCCCAGAAGCCAACATCATTTACGGAACCACAATCGACGACACTCTTGGTGACGAAGTTCGCATCACCGTGATTGCTGCAGGTTTCGATGGTGGTCAGCCTCAGGTTCGCAAGGTTGAGCGCAAGCCATTCAGCACGCCAGCCGCAGCTCCGGCAGCCGCAGCAACTACTGGTTGGGCAGCGACTGCAGCTCACCCTGCCACCGAAGCAATCGACACTCAGGTTCCTTCTGCTTTTGCCGCACGCTCTTCAGCGGATGAAGGTCAGTTCTTCAACCAAGAAGAAGATGACGACGCTCTGATTCCCAGCAGCAGTGTTGCGCAATCAGCCGATGGCACCTGGGGCGACGACCTCGACATTCCAGACTTTCTTCGCTAATTTTTTGGCCGCGCTAAAGAAAATCAAATGGCTTCGCTAGCAGCTCGCTATCAAGGCGTGCTCGATCGCATTTCACAAAGTGCTCAATCGGCAAATCGAGATGCAGCCGACCTAACACTGGTGGTAATCACCAAGAATCACCCGGCCTCGATGGTGCTTGAACTAATCGAACTAGGCGCACGTGATTTTGGCGAGAACCGCGACCAAGAAGCTGAGCCCAAGGCTGCTGAAATTGCGCAAGCGACCAGCACGCCGATCAATTGGCACTTCGTTGGTCAATTGCAAACCAATAAGGTCAAATCGGCCTTGAGCTACGCCAGTACGATTCACTCGCTAGATCGCCAATCGCTGTTAGATTCGCTCGCCAAGAATTGCTTAGAAAAATCAGAGCCTTTGGATGTGTTCGTGCAATTGAATTTGACCGATGACCCAGGCCGTGGCGGCATTGAACCTAAAAACCTTGAAGCTTTTGCCAATAACGTTTTGTCTCACAGCAACCTTCGCTTGATGGGTGTGATGGGGGTAGCAGCACTCGACCGAGCCCCAGAGGTCGATTTCGAAACTATCCGCGGTGCCAGCGAAAAATTGCAACAACTTGAGCCCGGCGCAAAGTTCATTTCGATGGGCATGTCAGGTGATTTTGAAACGGCAATTGCATTTGGCGCGACACACTTGCGCATTGGCAGCGAAATCATGGGAAATCGGGTGTATTAGCCATATTCTGGCTAATAAGTAATCCGCAGGAGGATAAAAAATGGCAGGTCTAATTTCACAGGTTTCAGGCTGGCTTGGTCTAGCCGATGAGGCAGAAGCTTTGCCGCCTCGCCCAGTTGCCGCGCCTGTTGGTCAGGAGCGCCCAGCTGCCCGCATCACTCAGATGCGCCCGCGTCGTGGCGTGAGCGATGTCAACGAGATTTACACCATCGTTCCAAAGAGCTACGCAGACTCAAAAGAGGTCGCTGAGAACTACCGTCTAGGAATTCCGGTAATCGTCAACATGGGCGAGATGTCAGAAGTTGACTCACGTCGTTTGCTCGACTTCTTGTGTGGTCTAAAAGAGGGTCTAGAAGGCCACATCAAGCGCGTAACTCCAAAGGTTTTCTTGCTAACCCCAACTCACGTTGCAGTTAACAACGAAGATGACGAAGACGAAACTGCAGGCGACGACCTGCTAGTTCGTCCGTAATTTCAGAAACTTCATATAAATGGGCCTCTTAGCGCTAATCCTGTGGTGGGCGCTAGAGGTCTATTTTTATCTTCTGATAGGCCGCTTGCTGGTTGATATGGTGACCTCGATAAACCCGTCATTCAGGCCCAAGGGCATCATCCTGGTGCTATTTGAAGTGATTCTCACCCTTACTGATCCACCGCTAAAACTGGTGCGTCGAATCATCCCGCCATTACGCATGGGGGCAATCCAGCTAGATTTTGGTTGGACTCTGCTGGTTTTTGCCATCTTTTTCCTTCAATCGATGGTTCGATTCATCGCCTAGGCGCACATTTGCTGCAGCCGCTTTGTTGACCGGACATCCTGAGGTAACCTTTTCTGGTGCCGCATCCCCGGGCGGTCACCATACAAAACGAGGTATTAGCTATGCCATTGACTCCCGAAGATGTAGTCAACAAAAGATTTCAGCCAACCAAATTTCGTGAAGGCTACGACCAAGACGAAGTTGATGACTTTCTCGATGAAATCGTTGTAGAACTTCGCCGACTGAACCAAGAGAACGAAGACCTTCGTCAGCGACTGTTGGCATCTGAGTCTCGCATTGCCGAATTGCAGCGCAGTGGCGCTGGATTGGTAGCCGAGATCAACACTCCAACCGCTGAGAGCGCATTGAGCCCAGCGGTTGCAACCACTCAGAGTGCCTTCCCAGAAGCCACCCAGGATCCAAGCACTCTTGACACCAACAACACCAACAACCTTTTGCAGTTGGCTCGCAAATTGCACGAAGAGCACGTTCGCGAAGGTTTGGCAAAGCGCGATGCGCTTATCGCCGAGGGCCACGCAACTGCAGCTCGTGTAGTTCGTGAAGCAGAAGCTCAGCAGCGCGCCGACATGAGCCGCCTTGAGCAAGAGAAGGCTTTGATCGAGCACCGCATTCAAGAATTGCGCAGCTTTGAGCGTGAATACCGCATCAAGCTGAAGGCGTACATCGAGAACCAGCTTGCCGATCTAGAAGAGTCAGATGCAGCGCCTACCGAGCGTTCAGCACCTGCTGCTCCGGCGCTTGGTTCGTTCAACTTTGTGCAGAACCCATACGCACCTCAAGACAACAACTAATAAGTGGCTAAATCGAACCAACGGGTAAAGCGTCAACTTTGGATGCTGATTATTGCTTGGGCAATTATCGGTGCCGACCAAGCCATTAAGAACATTGTGATTGCCTCGGTTACGCCAGGTGTAACACAGCCGCTCATCGGTGACTTGGTGAAACTAAACCTGTTGTTCAATGACTCAGCGGCATTTTCAATTGGTGGCGGTGCTACCTGGATCTTCACAATCATTTCAACCTTGGCAGCTCTGGCGCTGCTTTATTTGAGCCGCAAAATTCAAACCACCGGATGGGCAATTCTTGCCGGTGTATTGCTTGGGGGAGTAGTTGGAAATCTGATTGACCGACTAACTCGTGCACCGGGCTTTGGAGTGGGTCATGTTGTTGACTACATCCAAATTCCGTTTAACTTCGCGGTTTTCAACCTTGCCGACATGGCAATTGTTATTTCAGTTTCGATCGCGGTAATTCGCATCGCGCGCGGCGAAAAACTTGGTCGCGCCAAGGCAGATGGCTGAACTAAAGCAGTTGCCGGTTCCAGATGGAATCGTGGGGCAACGCGCTGATGCAGGTCTAGCTAAATTGCTTGGCGTTTCGCGTTCGGCTGCGGCCGACCTGCTAGAAGCCGATTTGGTTTCACTAAATGGCAAAGTTATCGGCAAGGCCGACAAACTTATTGCCGATGGATTTCTAGAAATTCAAATGCCCGACCCAAGCAATCCGCTTGAAATCGTGCCGGTGCAGGTAGATGACTTCAAGATCATTTACCAGGATGACGACATCATCGTGATCGACAAACCCGCAGGCGTTGCCTCGCACCCTTCGGTGGGTTGGGATGGACCAACCGTGCCGGGGGCATTGTTGGCGCTTGGGATTCAAATTGCGACATCGGGTGCGCAAGAACGTCAAGGCATTGTGCAGCGTTTGGATGTTGGCACCAGCGGACTAATGACTTTGGCTAAGAGCGAGTTGGCCTATTCGCGTTTGAAGCAGGCCTTTCGCGACCGCGCAGTTCACAAGGTTTATCACGCGGTAATTCAGGGCCTGGCTGATCCGCTGGACGGAACCTTCGATGCACCAATTGGCAGACATCCGAAGCATGAATTCAAGTTCGCCGTTATGAACGACGGCAAGCACTCGGTGACCCACTATGAAACTCTCGAAGCTTTTCGCGCGGCGTCGCTGGTTGAAATTATTTTGGAGACTGGTCGCACACACCAGATTCGCGTTCACTTCTCGGCATTTAGGCACCCACTGGTGGGAGACACGATGTATGGCGCCGACCCAGTGTTGGCTGCCAAAGTGCACCTAAATCGTCAGTGGTTGCACGCCGTCAAATTGAGTTTCGAGCACCCAATCACCGGTAATCAGGTTGAATTTGAAAGCAAATATCCGGCAGAGCTCACCAAGGCTTTGGATATTTTGCGCAGCAACTAGGTTTCTCGGCCGTGGCTACCAAACGCGATGGGTGGCACGGTTAGGCTGGGTTTTCGCGCAACAGCAATTGCCGCCAGAGTAGAAGCCGCCAGAGCAGAGAAGGAGTTTCGATGTCTACCAATAAAGACTCATTCGTTCACCTTCATGTGCACTCTGAATTCTCAATGCTCGATGGTGCGGCCCGAATTAAGCCGCTCACCGAAGCGGCTGCCGAAATGGGCATGCCTGCGATTGGCATTACCGACCACGGCAATAATCACGGTGCCTTCGATTTTTATAAAACTGCAAAAGCTGCCGGCGTAAAACCAATCATCGGCATCGAAGCATACCTTTCGCCTGGCACAGCACGCCAAGATCGCACTCGCGTGCGCTGGGGCAGTGGTGGCGAAGATGATGTTTCGGGCGGTGGCGCCTACACCCACATGACCATGTTCGCGCAGAACACCGAAGGCATGTACAACCTGTTTCGCATGTCATCAAAAGCCTGGCTTGAAGGTTTCTATTTCAAACCGCGCATGGACCGCGAACTGTTGCAGCAATATGGCAAGGGTGTGATTGCAACCACCGGATGTGTTTCTGGCGAAATTCAAACTCGTTTGCGTTTGGGCCAATATGCCGAAGCGCGCCAAGCTGCCGCTGACTATCAAGATATTTTTGGCAAGGGCAATTTCTATGCCGAAATCATGGATCACGGTTTAGATATCGAACGCCGCACGATGGCTGATCTATTGAAGCTTGCAAAAGATCTCGATCTGCCGCTGCTGGCCACCAACGACTTGCACTACACCCACGCCGGTGATGCTTCGGCGCATGAAGCTTTGCTGTGCGTGCAATCGGGCTCAACACTGATTGATCCAAACCGATTCAAATTTGATTCCCAAGAGTTCTACTTGAAATCGCCGGCGCAGATGCGTGCCCTGTTTGCCGACTATCCAGAGGCATGTGACAACACTCTTTTGATTGCTGAGCGTTGCGAGGTTGAATTCGTCGAGCGTGAACTAATGCCTCGATTCCCGGTGCCGGAGGGATTCACCGAAGCAAGTTGGTTTGATCAAGAAGTTGCCGCTGGCATGCAGCGTCGCTACCGCGGTGAGATTCCAGAAGCGCAGGCCAAGCAGGTTTCTTATGAAGTCGAAGTTATTAAGCAAATGGGTTTTCCTGGCTACTTCTTGGTAGTTGCTGACTTCATTGCTTGGGCGCGTGCTCAAGGCATTCGAGTTGGCCCGGGTCGTGGCTCTGCAGCTGGTTCAATCGTTGCCTATGCGCTTGGCATCACCGAGCTAGACCCGGTGAAGCACGGTCTAATCTTCGAGCGTTTCTTGAACCCAGAGCGCATCTCGATGCCCGACATCGATGTTGACTTTGACGATCGCCGCCGCGGTGAGGTAATTCGCTATGTGTCAGATAAATATGGCGATGACCGCGTGGCGCAGATTGTCACCTTTGGAACCATTAAGGCAAAACAGGCGTTGAAAGACGCAGGTCGTGTTTTGGCAATGCCATATTCGGTTGGTGAAAAACTAACCAAGGCGATGCCTCCGATGGTGCTTGGTCGCGATGTCGCTCTAAACGATTTGATCGACAAAAAATCTGAACGCTATAAAGAAGCAGCTGACTTCCGAGAAATTATTGAAAACGATGCCGACTCTGCCAAGGTGTTCGAGCTTGCACAGGGTCTCGAGAGTCTTAAGCGCCAGTGGGGTGTGCACGCGGCTGGCGTGATCATGTCGGCAGAACCGCTCATCGATGTGATTCCAATCATGAAGCGCGAAGATGACGGCGCAATCATCACTCAGTTTGATCAGCCACCTTGTGAAAAGTTGGGTCTTTTGAAGATGGACTTCTTGGGTCTTCGAAACCTAACCGTTCTTGATGACACACTGGCCAACATCAAATCAAACCGTGGTGAAACCGTGGTGCTTGAAGATCTTGACCTAGACAGCGACCCTGCAACTTTCGAGTTGCTTTCACGCGGCGACACCTTGGGTGTATTCCAACTTGATGGCAATGCGATGCGCTCTTTGCTTCGCTTGCTAAAGCCGTCGCTGTTTGAACACATCTCTGCGGTTATTGCCTTGTACCGCCCTGGCCCGATGGGCATGAACTCGCACACCAACTATGCGCTGCGTAAAAACGGTTTGCAAGAAGTTGACTCGGTACACCCTGAGCTATCTGAATCATTATCGGAGGTGCTTGACCCGACCTACGGTTTGATTGTTTATCAGGAGCAGGTGATGGCTGCCGCGCAAAAAGCAGCGGGCTTCACCTTGGGTAAAGCAGACTTGCTGCGTCGAGCAATGGGTAAGAAAAACAAAGAAGAACTAGACAAGCAGTACGAAGGTTTTTCTGCAGGCATGAAGGCTAATGGCTACTCAGATGCCGCGGTAAAGGCCCTCTGGGACACGCTGCTGCCATTCGCCGACTACGCCTTCAACCGCGCGCACAGCGCCGCCTATGGCGTGCTTTCTTATTGGACCGCCTATCTGAAGGCAAACTATCCAGCCGAATACATGGCAGCACTGTTGACTTCGGTGGGCGATTCGAAAGACAAGCTTGGGCTTTACCTGAGCGAATGTCGACGCATGGGAATCAACGTTTTAGCTCCTGATGTGAATGAGTCAATCGCAGAATTTAGCGCGGTGGGCAAAGACATTCGTTTCGGTTTGGGAGCGGTTCGAAACGTTGGCCTAAACGTGGTCGAAGGCATTCGCAATGCCCGTGAAGAAAAGGGTCGCTTCACTTCGTTCTATGACTTCTTGAAAAAAGTTCCAGCCGTGGTTTGCAGCAAGCGTGTGATTGAATCGCTTGCCAAAGCAGGAGCATTCGATTCGATGGGCCACACTCGTCGCGCTCTTGTTGAAATTCACGAAGAGGCAGTTGATTCACAGTCTTCACTCAAAAAGAACGAAGCTGCCGGCCAGGTTGATCTCTTTGCATCTTTCTTTGACGATGTTGATCTTGGTGAGTCCTTCAACCAGACAGTGCCAGATCGACCAGAGTGGCCAAAGAAAGAAAAGCTTGCCTATGAGCGAGACATGCTCGGTCTTTATGTAAGTGATCACCCGCTCGCAGGGCGAGAAGCGCAGTTGGCCAGATACGCACAAATGACCATCGGTGAAATCACCGCGAGTGAAACCCTCAAAGATGGTGAAACAATCACCATCGCAGGTTTGGTAACTCAGGTGCAACACAAAGTTGCTCGCACTTCGGGTAATCCTTACGGCGCGGTAACCATCGAAGATTTCGAAGGTGAAATGACCGTGATGTTTATGGGCAAGACCTATCAAGAGTTTGGTCGCAACTTGCAGGCCGATCAGATGGTTGTGGTGCGCGGACGAATCAGCAACCGAGATGATGGCAAGAGTTTGAATGCTTATTCAATTGAGACCATCGAAGGTTCCGGAGACACACACGTGGGCCCATTGGTGCTCAGAGTCAATGATGCAGATGCCACGCGCGAAACACTCGAAGAGCTTGATCGAATTCTTAAGGTGCACCAAGGCGACTCAGAAGTTCAAGTGAAATTGGTGGGCGTTGACGGCGAAAGAATGTTTAAGCTTCAGCCAACCGTGCGAGTAACAGTTGATCTAATTGGTGAACTAAAAGTTTTGCTTGGCGCCAAGTGCCTGAGCTAAAAACTAAAAATTAGTTAAGCGCGCGACCCGGTGACATGTAGCGGCGGTTGTAATAAAGCAACGCGTCGTCTTCTTGGCCTGTAAGACCCTCAAGAATATTCACAATCACAACAGCGTTTGAATCAACATTGTGAATCTCACGAATGCTGCAAATCATTACTGCGGTGGCATCCTGCAAAATTGGTAATCCGTGGGCACCAAAAGACCAGTCGCTTGGAGTGAATCGCTGCGTGTGATCTGCAGCCATGCGCTGGGCCAAAGCCAAGTTGCGCTGACCGAGGGTGTGAATGGCCACGTGAGTTGCCTGGCATAGTGATGGCCAGGTGCTTGAACCCGATGCCACGTTGAAACTTGCAAGTGGCGGGTTAGCGCCAAGCGAAGTCATTGAGGTGGCTGTAAAGCCCACTGGCTTGCCCTCAGCTGAAGTGAGGGTGATTACTGAAACTCCGGATGCGTGGCGACGAAATGCTGCACGCAAAGCTTCGGTTGGGTCGATTTCTGGTTGGTACTCGGACATGTCTTTGCCTCTTGCTCTCAGTTCAAGGTTACCCTGCCGTTTAGAATTGGATAAACCGTATGGAGGGCATCATGGGCGAAAGCAAAGCAATCAACTTGCGCACCGTTGACCTGCGCGGTCAAAAATTTGATTCGGCCACGGTTAATCGTTTGGTGCCTCGTGCCACCGTCGATGTAAACCAGGCGATCACCCAAATTTCAGAACTGCTCGAGGATGTGCGCATCCGCGGTGACCAAGCCGTAGTTGATGTCACCAAATTGCGTGACGGTGTAGACCCAACCCCCATTCGAGTAAGCCAAGAAGAGCTCAAGCGAGCATTGGCCGAACTGAAGCCTGAGTTGCGCAAAGCAATCGAAGAATCAATTGAGCGAGTGTTTAGAGTTTCGCGCGAAAACCTGCCGCAGGGCACTTCGGTTACTCTGGGCAATGGGGCAGTGGTGCGTCAACGCTGGCAGCCGGTTGATTCGGTTGGGCTTTATGTGCCAGGAGGCAAAGCGGTTTACCCGTCGAGCGTAATTATGAATGTGGTTCCAGCGCAGGTTGCCGGCGTGCCGCGCCTAGCGGTTGCCTCACCAGCCCAAAAAGATTTCAATGGTCGCCCGCACCCAACCGTGCTTGCCACCGCGGCGCTGCTTGGAGTTGAAGATGTTTATTGCATGGGTGGCCCCGCTGCGATTGCCGCCTTTGCCTATGGATTGCCGCAGATCGACTTTGCGCCGGTGTCGCTGGTGACCGGCCCGGGCAACATTTATGTAGCTGCTGCCAAGCGCGCTTTGCGAGGCACCATCGGCATCGACTCTGAGGCTGGCACCACCGAAATTTTGATTTTGGCCGATGCGAGTGCGAATGCTCGCTACATTGCGTTCGACCTAGTTAGCCAAGCTGAGCACGATGAAGCGGCTGCTTCGGTGTTGGTCACCAATTCGGTTGAGCTGGCCAATGCAGTGATCAACGACTTGGGCGAAATCGCCGGCAAGACCTTGCACGCCACTCGCGTGCAGGCCGCGCTCGAAGGCCAGCAATCGGCAGTGGTTCTGGTGGATGACCTATCCGCAGCCACGCAGTTTGCGAACTTTTATGCCACCGAGCACCTTGAATTGCACACCGAGAGTAACGAAGCGACACTAGGGCAGATCACCAATGCCGGTGCCATCTTTATGGGTGATTACTCGCCGGTGAGCCTTGGCGATTACATGGCGGGTTCCAGTCACGTGCTGCCAACCGGCCAGGCGACCAAATTTAGTTCTGGTCTGGGTGTGCACAGCTTTATGCGAGCCCAGCAAGTAATCGACTACAACCGAGCTGGATTGGCTGAAATCGCCGACTTAGTAGCTAATTTTGCTGAAGCCGAAGGGCTGCCAGCCCACGGCGAGGCAATCACCGCCCGCTTCGACCAATAATTGTCGGCAGCGCCTGCCAAAATTTGGGGCAGTGGCGAAGGTTTCATTTATTAATTTCTGGTGTCTTAATGCTCAAAAGGGCGCAATTTCACACAAAATCTAGCCAAAAATAGGGCTTTAATTGGCGACACGCCGATTTGAGCAATTGCGCGAGTGAATGGTAGGTTAACCACAAGATATAGGGGCTACGAACAGAAAACTATCCACATATAGTAGGCAATCGCTCAAAATCTGTGGATAACTTTTGGATTTGAGAGGGGAAATGGCATGCATTGCCCGTTTTGTCGCTTTCCCGACTCAAGAGTCACCGATTCAAGAACTTCAGACGATGGATCCTCGATTCGCCGTCGTCGCCAGTGCCCAGAATGCGGCATGCGTTTCAGCACCACCGAAACCGCATCGCTAACTGTGGTCAAGCGCAGTGGAGTGGTTGAACCGTTTAGTCGCCAAAAGATAGTCAACGGTGTCCGCAAGGCTTGCCAGGGTCGTCCGGTTTCAGAATCGGATCTAGCTCTGCTGGCCCAAACAGTCGAAGAGACAGTACGCGCAACGGGCGCTGCTCAAATCGACGCAAATGAGATTGGCCTGGCCATTCTCGAACCGCTACGAAAACTCGATGAAGTTGCATTTATGCGCTTCGCAAGTGTTTACCAAGGGTGGGAAACACTCGAGGACTTCGAAGCGGCAATTAATGTGCTGCGTGCAAATCACGAAGCACAAATGCAACAACCGCAGTAACAAATGGGGGCGGCAAGCAATTGCCCAACAACTTTTGCAATTTAAACAACCACAACTAAGAAAGGCAAAGCAGTGACCGACACCACAGCTTTCATCCACAACACCGGCATGGGCAAAGGGCTCACCATCAACCGCATCTACACCACCGAAGGTGTGCACCCATACGACCAGGTCAACTGGGAGTATCGCGATGTAGTCCAGACCAACTGGCAGACCGGCGAAACAATCTTCGAGCAGCGCGGCGTAGAGTTCCCAGAATTCTGGAGCCTAAACGCCAGCACAATCGTTACCACCAAGTACTTCCGCGGTGCCGTTGGCACTCCTGAGCGTGAGTACAGCCTTCGTCAGCTAATCAACCGTGTTGTGCTTACTTACACACAGGCCGGTCGCGACCACGGTTACTTTGCAACCGAAGAAGACGCAACCATCTTTGAGCACGAGTTGACCTACATGCTGATGAACCAGATCTTCAGCTTCAACTCTCCAGTTTGGTTCAACGTTGGAACCAAGAGTCCTCAGCAAGTGTCGGCATGTTTCATCCTGTCAGTTGACGACTCAATGGATTCAATTCTTAACTGGTATCGCGAAGAAGGAATGATCTTCAAGGGCGGTTCAGGTGCAGGTCTAAACCTTTCACGCATCCGCTCTTCAAAGGAGCTTCTAAAAAGCT
>NZ_JAHEIM010000012.1 GCF_024639375.1 Rhodoluna sp. | reverse complement strand
AGCATTAATCGCCTGAGTCGAAAGAGTTGGTGAGTCGGTTCGCATATAAGTAATGTGACCTTCTTGATACAGCGACTGCGCGGTATCCATGGTCTGCTTTGCCGACATGCGCAATTTGCGTGAAGCCTCTTGCTGCAGTGTTGAAGTAGTGAAAGGTGCAGCCGGGCGACGTGTGCTCGGCTTAGCTTCAACCGAAGAAACTTCGATTTTTGCACTACCCGAGCGAACTGCCTCGGCAAGTTTTTCGGCCTCGGCGGCACTCAGCAAGATTACGTCGCTGGTTAGCATGCCGGTGTCGTCAAAGTTTTGACCGGTAGCAATGCGCTTACCACCGATGCTCTGCAGCTTGGCAACAAACTGTGGTTCACCAGCAGCCTGTGGGTCAAAGGTTGCTTCAACGTCGTGATAGCTAGCCGAAACAAAAGCCATGCGCTCGCGCTCACGCTCTACCACCAAGCGCATTGCCGGTGACTGCACGCGACCGGCGCTAAGGCCACGGTTGATCTTGCGCCAAAGCACCGGAGAAATCTCGTAGCCATACAGGCGGTCAACAACGCGACGGGTCTCTTGAGCCTGAACTAGGTTGTCGTCAACCGCACGAGTGTGCTCAAGCGCCGATTGAATTGCCTCTTTAGTAATCTCGTGAAACACCATGCGCTTCACTGGAACTTTTGGCTTCAAGACCTGAAGTAGGTGCCATGCGATGGCCTCACCCTCGCGGTCTTCATCGGTTGCGAGATAGAGCTCCTCGGCGCCAACCAAGGCTTTCTTCAAATCGGTGACGGTTTTGTTCTTTCCGGCCGAGATTGCGTAATACGGTTCAAAATCGTTTTCGATATCAATCGAGAATTTAGCCAGCGAGCCCTTTTTCTTATCGGCTGGCAAGTCTTTAGGGTCGACCAGATCACGGATGTGGCCAATCGATGCCAAAACCGTGTAGTCGTTGCCGAGGAACTTAGAGATCGTCTTGGCCTTTGCAGGTGACTCAACGATGACCAGTTTGTGGCTTGCAGCCAATGGCACTCCTTTATATCGGGGGTCAAGCGCCTAGCTTGGCCCCGCGTGGGCTGTTGCGGTTAGAACTATACCGAGCCCATTTAAACGGGTCGAAATGAATACTTCGAATTTGACAATACGACACCTGTCAAGTTGAAGCCTATATAAGGAGGCTAACCTCTGGGCTTCGGCACATGGAAACCCGGTATTTAGGCCCCTCAGGGCGTCGGTGGCCGCCAAAGCGATGGATTCGGTCTGAGCCTGAAGTCTGGCCTGCTGCAAAAGGTTGAAAGCAAACAGGTTGGCCAAGCTGAAGGCTCCCACCGAAGCCGCCATAAGCCCAAACACCAGCACGGTGCCGGCGCCCCTCTGGTCACCCAGCAGACGCGCCGCTAGAGTCCTAATTTTCTGGCGCATTGCACCTCACTCAACTCAAGTGTCTTACCCGGCAAACTCGGGAGGCTAAAACCGCGGGTCAATCTGGCGCAAATTAAGTCGGCTTTGGTTTCTAGCATCAAACTTGCAGACCCAGCCAAGGCCGCGGCAAGTTGGTTCACTGATTCTGCCGACTCGGTTCGGGCAATTGCTCGCGCAATGGTTGCCGCGTTTGAAACCAACTTGAGGCGTTCGATCTGAAGGCCAAAAGCCGCGATTGTGATGGTTAGCACCATGGCCACCGCGGGGAGTGCAACTGCTAACTCAGCAGTGACCGAACCTTGATCGCTAGAAAGCTTGAACTTCACAAACCTGCCGCAGGGTCAACTGCCGCTGCCTCGCCATTTGGGTTGGTAAAACTCAAAGCGCTCTTCACCAGATCAAACAGGATTGTTCTGACTTCGTCGCTGCGCATGATCACTACGAGCAAGCCGGCAAACCCAACGGCAGCCATAGTGGCAATTGCATACTCGGCTGTTGCGGCACCGGTTTCGTCGCGCAATTTTTGTAGCATTTCTTCTCCTTCTATTTATTGGTTAGCAAACTGATGGCAATGGGCACAATTGAAAGCAAAACAAAGGCGGGCAAAACAGCCAGCCCAAGAGGAATCATCAGACTCACCGAAAGTTTTGCCAACCGATTGGCGGTGTGGTTGTTTTGCGCTTCTCTGAGTCGATCGGCATTGGCGATCAACAAAGGTGCGATTGCTGCACCACTTTGCGAACTTAGGTCAATGGCCTTTTGTAATTCGTCGATTGATTCTTGATCAACTTGGTCAAAGTGCTGAGCAAAACTTTGCTTGGCAATCAACACAGCCTGCTGCACATTGAGGCCCGCGTTGAGCGCCACCGCCACTGCGTCTAAAAAAGCACCGGCATCTGATTGCTCGGGCACAGCTTTGGCCAACATTGAGTTGCTCCACACTCGCCCGCCATAAAGCAATGCGCCACCAATCAACACCGAGGCAAACGCTACAGGTGTTGTGAAAATTGCTCTGACCGGATTCATGCCCAGCAACTGCGCGGCCAGCAAGGCCAACACCGGCAAGGCCATCACCAGCTTTGCTGTAGCTTTTGGTGCGGCAAAGGCAACCTGCGCTTGCTGGTGCTGCTTGAACCTATGAGTCATAACGTTGGCCAGTCGATCTAATGAAGCCGCAATTGGCCCACCGGTTTTTACGCAGATGTCAAAGATTAGGTCGATGTGTTTTAACTCGGCCGCTGAAACTTGATCTAGTTGCTCTTGCACAAGTTGCCTTGCTTTGATTGCCGGCAACCCAGCACCAACCAACGCCGAAAGTTGTCGCACTACATCACTCATGAACGACCACCTCGAGCAACCCGTTGCGCGCTCTCTGAAATTTGGCAATCGAAATTAGACAGCGCGAGTCAACAAACAAAACCCAGTCGAGTGCGCTCGAAACCAACTCAGCTAGTTCGGCTCGCCCTAAACCGGCTTGGTGCGCTATCAGGTTCAACCGCGAAACCACATGCGGCAGACTGTTGGCGTGAATTGTTGCACCTGCACCCGAGTGACCGGTGTTCAGAGCCTGAAGCATGGTGACTAACTCAACACCGCGCACTTCACCAACCGCAATTCGATCTGGCCGCATTCGCAACGCTTCGCGCACCAATCGCTCGAGAGTTATTTCGCCCTTGCCTTCAACATTTGGCTGCCTGGTTTGCATGGCAACAAAATGACCCGCCGCCAGTTGCAATTCGGCAACGTCTTCGAGAGCGATGATTCGGTCGTTTGCACATTCGCCCAACATTGCGCGCAGCAAAGTGGTTTTGCCACTGCCGGTTGGGCCAGCAATCAAAAAGTTTTGCTTGGCTGCAACGATGGATTGCAGCAACTGCAATTGTTGAGAATCGAACATGCCAAAATCGCATAACTGCCGAAGCCCAAATTGGCGCTCGATGTGACTACGAATTGAAATGTGGGTTGCCGGGTTGCAATCTGAAGCGAGGCTGGCATGAAACCGAACGGCCCCAATGGCAACGTCGGCAAAGGGATTGGCTTGGTCGAGGTGTCGGCCACCGGCCGCAATGGTTGCCTGGGCCAACTGGGCCAGCTCTTGTTCTGATTCAAACGGGCTTTGGATGCGAACCATGCCGGCCCCACCACGCTGCAGCCACACCTCAGTGCAGCCGTTGACCAAGACATCGGTCACGCCTGGCTGGCTCAGCAGACCAGCCAGCTTTGGGCCCAATTCTTCAGGAATCACCCCACCAGCGTGCGGCAGTCATCCGAGGATTATTGAAAACCCAGGCAATCTGTGGAAAACCAGCCGACTAGATGCCCAGTTAAATTAGGGGGCCCCAAGCCCTGGGGGAGGGATTGGGGCCAGGCGATACCAAATTTGGGGGAAACTGGTATCGCAGGTCGGTAAAAAACCGACGCATTAAGAATAAACAACAATTTGGCAAAATCCTTCCTTTTCGCGAAAAAAAATAAATAGAAATGTTTTCTTTATGGCAAGATTTAGCAGACTGCCTATTTTGGAGGACGATGATGTCTGCGGATCACGAAATTGAAAACCTGCTTCACGAAGACCGCCATTTTGCCCCAGATTCGGAGTTTGCCCGCCAGGCCATAGCCCAGCCGGCGCTCTATCAGCAGGCTCAAGCAGACCGCCTATCTTTCTGGGCCAACCAGGCCAAAGAGCTGCACTGGCACAAACCCTTCACTCAGGTTCTCGACTGGACCAATCCCCCATTCGCCCGTTGGTTTCACGACGGCGAAATCAACATCTCTTATAACTGCCTCGACCGCCACGTTGAGGCCGGCAATGGCGACCGCGTAGCGCTTTACTTTGAAGGCGAGCCTGGCGACAGCCGCGAAGTCACCTATGCCGAGCTCACCCGTCAGGTAAAAAAGGCAGCCAACGTGCTCACCGAGTTGGGCGTCAAAGCCGGCGACCGTGTGGCAATTTATATGCCGATGATTCCCGAGGCCATTGTGGCCATGCAAGCCGTTGCTCGCATCGGTGCCGTGCACTCAGTTATCTTTGGTGGCTTCTCTGCCGAATCACTAAGCACACGCATCGAAGACGCCCAGGCAAAACTTGTTATCACCGCGGATGGCGGCTACCGCAAGGGCAAGGCAAGTGCACTTAAGCCAGCTGTTGACGAAGCACTCAGCGGCGGCAAGTGCGCCTCGGTAAAAAATGTTTTGGTTGTGAAGCGAACCAACCAAGATGTTGCCTGGGTTGAAGGTCGTGACATCGATTGGTCACTCGCACTAGGCGAAGCAAGCGACGAACACGTTGCTCAGCCATTTCACGCAGAGCACCCGCTTTTCATTCTTTACACCTCTGGCACCACCGGCAAGCCAAAAGGCATTTTGCACACCACCGGTGGTTACCTAACCCAAGCCGCTTACACACACAAAAATGTTTTCGACCTTCACGCCGAACAAGACGTTTACTGGTGCACCGCCGACATCGGTTGGATCACCGGCCACAGCTATGTTGCCTACGGCCCGCTAGCCAACGGGGCATCCCAAGTAATTTATGAAGGCACACCAGAAACACCTGACTGGGGTCGCTGGTGGAGCATCGTGCAAAAGTACGGCGTCTCAATTTTGTACACCGCACCAACTGCAATTCGTTCGTTTATGAAGATGGGCAGCCAGTTTCCGAACCAATACAACCTCAGCACCATTCGCGTTCTTGGTTCGGTTGGTGAACCAATTAACCCAGAAGCGTGGATGTGGTACCGCAAGGTTATTGGAGGCGGGCATGCTCCGATTGTTGACACCTGGTGGCAGACCGAAACCGGCGCAATCATGATCTCACCACTGCCGGGCATCACAACTTTGAAGCCTGGTTCGGCACAGTTGCCGCTGCCGGGTATCGAATTGAAAATCTTGGATGACGACGGCAACGTGCTTGGCAATGGTCACGCTGGATTGCTGACCATCACCGAACCTTGGCCGTCAATGCTTCGCGGAATCTGGGGCGACCCGGAGCGATTCCAAGACACCTACTGGTCGAAGTTCGACGGCATTTACTTTGCCGGTGACGGCGCCAAGTTCGACGAGGACGGCGACCTTTGGTTGCTCGGCCGCGTTGACGATGTGATGAACGTCTCGGGGCACCGCCTATCGACCGCCGAAATCGAATCGGCTTTGGTGTCACACCCGTTTGTTGCCGAGGCAGCCGTAGTTGGCGCTAAGGATGAAACCACCGGCCAGGCCGTTGTGGCATTTGTGATTTTGCGTCAGAGTCAGCTGGAATCAGTTGGTTCTGATGCAGACGTTAGCAAGATCTTGCGTGATCACGTGACCAAGGAAATTGGCCCAATCGCAAGACCGCGCACCATCATGGTGGTTGGTGAATTGCCAAAGACTCGATCGGGCAAAATCATGCGCCGCTTGTTGCGCGATGTTGCCGAAGATCGCCCGGTTGGCGACGTGACCACCTTGGCTGATACCTCGGTGATGGATATCATTAGCGGCAAAATTGCCGGTGGCGCGAGCGACTAACATTAATGCTGGAAACCCCCGAGTCTTCTCTCTCTAGACTCGGGGGTTTCCTTTTAAAGCTGAAGTTTTGTTAGTTGAACTCCGCGATGATTTCGACCTCAACGGCTGAGTCAAGTGGCAATGAAGCCACTCCAACGGCCGAACGAGCGTGAATGCCCAAGTCTCCAAAAACCTTACTCAAGAACTCGCTAGCGCCGTTTATAACCGCAGGCTGGCCGGTAAATTCTGGAGCCGAAGCCACGAAGCCAACAACCTTAACAATGCGGGTCACTCGGTCTAGGTTGCCAATTTCGCCCTTCAAAGCAGCAAGCGCGTTCAAAGCGCAAATCTGAGCCAACTCTTTAGCGCGAATAGGGTCCACCAGGCCAACGCCCTCGCCCACCTTGCCGGCTGCCGGCAACTTGCCATCAACAAATGGCAACTGACCAGAGGTGAAGCAAAGGCTGCCGCTAGACACAGCTGGCACATAGGCAGCAACTGGCTTGGCAACTTCTGGCAGCGGGTGGCCAAGTTCAGCCATCAGGGTTTCAATTCTTGACATTTAGGTCTCCTTAAGCGGCGATTTGGCGCTTAAAGAAGGCTACAAGACCGCCCTCGGGGCCGGTCACGATTTGCACTAATTCCCAACCTTCTGACCCCCAGTTATTCAAAATTGCGGTCTCGCGGTGCAATAGCAAAGGGGTTGTGATGTACTCCCACTTAATCATTTACAGAATCCTCTCAGGGGTTGTCAGGTAACCTAGAGTTTATGTCTCGTTCGCCCCGCAAGCCCGAAACCCTTACGGGCGGCATCCTTAAATACACCGGATTATCAGCACTAGCAGGCGTAGTTGGCCTCGCGCTTTTGGCTCCGATTGCCCTTGTGGGTGGCTTTGCCGCATCCGCTGGAATCACAATTTTTGAGAACCTGCCAGATTACATTCGCCCGGTAAACGCATCCCAAGCTTCAACACTTTATGGCAACGCAGACGGCAAGCCAGTTGAGGTTGCATCTTTCTATCACGAGAACCGAATCTCGATTGATTACAACCAAATGTCACCAAATATTCGCAATGCAGTGGTGGCCACCGAAGACCCTCGATTCTTTGAGCACGGCGGTGTGGACTGGGTTTCATTGATTCGTGCCGGTATTACCAGCGCGGCATCTTTGGGAAATGGCCCTGGTGGTTCTACCATCACCATGCAATATGTGAAGAACTCATTGGTTGAGGCTGCAAACCTCAGTGGCGACAAGCAGGCCATGGCCGATGCAACCGCGGTGAGCATTGACCGCAAGCTTCGCGAAATTCGTTTGGCGATGGCTCTAGAGGGCGTTGCAACAAAGCAGGAGATTTTGGCTGGTTACCTGAACCTTTCGTTCTTTGGAAACCAGATCAACGGCATCGAAGCTGCCTCGAACTACTACTTCGGCAAGAAGGCCAGCGAGCTAGACATTCCTGAGGCAGCGTTGCTTGCTGGAATGTTGAAGTCACCAAATGACTACAAGCCAGATGACCCTGCCAACCTTGACCGCGCCAAGGGCCGCCGCGACTACGTGATTAACAACATGCAAGACGCCGGCTACATCACTGGCGAACAGGCATCGGCCGCAAAGGCAACGCCAATCACTGTGCACCTAACCCACACTCCAAGCGGTTGTGAAGCAAATCAGACCACAGCCTTCTTTTGTGACTATGTGGTTTGGACAGTGCGCAACAACAGCGAATTCGGTGCCACCCCTGAAGACCGCGAAAACTTGCTTCGCCGTGGTGGTCTTGAGATTTACAGCACCATGGACATGAAGGTGCAGGCAGCAGCGCACAAGGCTGAAATGACCTGGGCGCCGGCAGATGCACCAAGTCAAATCGGTAGCGCAAGCGTTTCGGTTCAGGTTGGCACCGGCCGCGTATTGGCAATGGCCCAGAACCGAATCTTTGACCAGACCTCAAGCAAAGAACTGGGCCACACTTCGGTGAACTATGCAACCGACCGTGACTACGGTGGTTCTTCTGGCTTCCAAACTGGTTCGACTTATAAGGTCTTCACCTTGGCACAGTGGTTAACCAACGGATTCCACCTGATGGATCACGTTGACGGCCGCGTGCAGGAGTGGGATGCATCACAGTTCTCATCTCGTTGTGGTGGAATCGTTGGCACTTGGAAGCCAAACAACATTGTGAAAGAACCCGAAGACCTAAACGTGGTTCAGGCAACTTCGATGTCGGTGAACACCGCATTCGCTGCGATGGCAAGCCAACTAGACCTTTGCGATATTCGCGACACCGCGATGCGTTTTGGCATTCACCGTGCCGACGGAACCGAGCTGCAGTATGTGCCAGCTTCGATCATTGGCACCAACGAACTTGCGCCGATCACCATGGCCGCTGCAATGGCCGGCATATCAAACCACGGCGTTTACTGTTCACCAATTGCCATCGACAAGGTAATTGTTCGCAGCACCCAAAAAGAATTGATCGCACCTAAGAGCCTTTGCTCTCCAGCGGTTACTCCTGAGGTTGCCGCCGGCATGACCTATGCAATGCAACGCGTAATTTCTGGCGGAACCGGTGGCGCATCTAACACTGGCGATGGCACTCCCCTGGCCGGTAAAACCGGAACCACAGACTCTGGTGTTCACACCTGGATGACTGGTTTCTCAAGCTCGGTTGCAACCGCAACCTGGGTTGGCAACGTAGTTGGCAATAAGTCGCTATCTGGCTTGCTGTTGAACAACAAGGCTGCCAACACCGTGCGTCACGATATTTGGCGAACCATCATGAAGACCGCCAACAAACTTTACCCAGGCACCGCGTTCACTCAGCCACCTCAGAGCATGATTGACGCCACCATGATCACCATTCCAAACGCAGCTGGTCAAGCTCCAGATGCTGCGGTTGAGCTGATCAAATCTTCAGACCTAAACGCCAAAGTAATCACTTCACGCGTTGCTTCATCGATGCCAGCCGGCAGCGTTGCTCGCACCTCACCTGCTGTGGGAACCGTTGTGCCTCGCGGTTCACAGATTCGCATTCTGATTTCTAAGGGTGGCAAGGTTGGGGTGCCAGATGTTGCAGGCATGACTGTTGAAGCTGCGAAGTCAACATTGTTGGCAGCCGGCTTCTCGGCAGTGAGTGAACCTCAGCCATCGCAAACACAGTTCTTTGTGAAGTCACCAACCGTGCCAAAGGGCAAGGTTGTGGGCACTGACCCAGCAGCCGGCACTCCAGCCGCATCTGCTGGTGCAATTCTGTTGATCATCAGCACCGGCCCATAATCATGCAGTGGCTGTGGGTTGTTGTTGCACTTGCAGCGGCCGCGGCCGTTTGGGGCATTGGCGTTGAGCGACACCTTTATGTAATTCGTCGTGCCACGGTGAAACTACTGCCAAAGGGTTCACCTTCAATTACCGTTTTGCACATTGGCGACATTCACATGGCCCCATGGCAAAAACGCAAACAGCGCTTCATCAAAAAACTTGGTGAGCTGCGCCCCGACCTAGTGATAAACACCGGAGACAACCTTGGGCATGGTGAAGCAATTGCACCAGTGCTTTCTGCGCTTGGCCCGCTGATGCAAAATGCTGGTGTTTTTGTAAACGGCTCTAACGATTACTTTGCACCGGTGTTGCGCAACCCACTCGGCTACTTAGCCAAACCATCTGAACGCAGTGAAGGCCCCGCCCTCGACACAGCGAGATTAGTGAGTTCATTTCGTGCAGCCGGTTGGTTGAACCTAAATAACCGCGAGGGGCAAATCACCATCAACGGTGTGAAGTTTGGTTTTATTGGCGTGGATGATGCACACGATGGCCTTGATGATTTGCAAACCTTGCCCGCGCAGGCAAACCGAGTTGCCGACGCACAAGTAGTTATTGGGGTTAGCCATGCGCCCTACATGCGCGTGCTCGAGGCTATGAGCAAGGCCGGTGCAGCAATGGTCTTTGCCGGCCACACTCACGGTGGTCAAGTTTGTTTGCCTCTGATTGGCGCGCTAACCACGAATTGCGATTTGCCAAATAAAAATGCCAAGGGTCTTAGCGGATGGAATTTTGGTGGCAAAGACATGTTGCTAAATGTTGTTGCCGGTCTGGGCCACTCGATTTACGCGCCAGTGCGTTTCTTCTGCCGCCCAGAAGTGCGACTCATCACACTAGAAGCGCGCGACTAAAAAACTTCGGATGCCTTATGGGTGCAAAGACCAGGTCTGCCGGCCAAGGGCCATCCACTGACCTGATTCGTTGTCGCAGCGCGCTGTGATGTCTTGCACGTAGCAAGAAAACGGTGGCACATTGATGCGGCTGCCAGAAGGCAACACTTGCGATTGGCTTGGGTCTTGGAATTGACCGGTGGCACATACGAATTCAGCGGTTGCGCCCGAGGCTGGGGTTGTTGACCAAAGTCGAAGCTGGTAGCCATAGCTGCCGCTGCAATCAGCTGGCGCAGGAATTGGCGCATAAACCGCAGTCGCTTCGTTTTGCTCACAGATGATTTGATTCATGTCGGTTGCGATAGTGCACCAAGCTGGGCCATCGCCAACCTTGAATGAATACCATCCGAAGCCGTCGCTATAGGTCTCTGGGTCAACATCAGCAATAGTTGCAGGTGCCTGAGTAGGCACGAGCGACTGATCTGGTGTTGGGGTTGGCAAAGCTGTTGGCGAGCCGCCATCAGCAGCCGGAACAGCGCATCCCCCGAGGCTGATGACTAGACCCAAGCCAACAATTGCGGCTAGTAGTCGAGACATAGTCAAAGGTTATCTTGAAAGCTTCTAAAACTCGCGAGCAACAAGCTCGGCAATTTCATAAGTGTTTAGCGCTGCACCCTTGCGAAGGTTGTCACCAACCACAAACAACTCGATGCTGTTTGTGAAGTCGAGCGACTGACGAATGCGGCCAACAAATGTTGGGTCCTGACCAACCACCATGTTTGGAGTTGGGTACTTGTGGTTTGCTGGGTCATCGACAACCTTGATGGTTGGCTGAGCCTCAAGCACCGCGCGCACTTCATCCGGGGTCAATGGGTTTGCAAAGGTTGCGTGCACGGTAAGTGAGTGCGCAACTTGAACTGGAACGCGAACACAGCTGGCAGCAACCTTTAGGTCGGCAATGCCAAGAATCTTGCGAGACTCGTCGCGAACCTTTAGTTCTTCAGAAGTGTGACCGCCAGCCTTTAGTGAACCGGCGAATGGAATTACGTTGAGTGCAATTGGGTGAGCCCAAGGTGACTCTGAAAGGTCGTTGCCGGCTGCACCCAATGCGGTGCGCACGTCGTCGGTGGCTAGGCCTGAGTTTGGAGCAGTCTTGCCAAGAGCTTCGATCTCGCGAGATAGCTCGTCGATGCCGGCAGCACCTGCACCTGAAACAGCCTGGTAGCTAGAAACAACAAGTTCCTTTAGGTTCCACTTTGAGTGCAGCGCGCCCATGGCAGCCATCATGGTCAAGGTGGTGCAGTTTGGGTTTGAGATGATGCCTAGCGGACGGTTCTTTGCCTGCTCTGGGTTTACCTCTGGCACCACTAGTGGCACCTGGTCGTTCATGCGGAACGCGCCTGAGTTGTCAACGGCAACTGCGCCACGCTCTGCAGCGATTGGTGCCCAAACTTCTGAAACCTCGTCTGGTACGTCGAACATTGCAATGTCGATGCCGTCGAATGCCTCTGGTGAGAGTGCAACCACGGTGCGCTCTTCGCCGTGAACCAAAATCTTCTTTCCAGCCGAACGAGGGCTAGCAATCAAACGAATTTCGCCCCAGATGTTTGGGCGTGAGTTGATGATGCCAATCATCACGGTGCCAACGGCTCCGGTTGCTCCAACAAGGGCGAGGTTTGGCTTAGCCATTTGGTTCTCCTGACTCGAGGTAAAGATTGGTAAAAGTTTTTAGCGACCGGTGCCGGCGTAGACGACGGCTTCGATGTCGGTGTCTAGACCGAATGCGGTGTGCACTGCACGAGCTGCAGCGTCAACCTGATCATCGCTGGTGATTACCGAGATGCGAATTTCAGAGGTTGAAATCATTTCGATGTTGATGCCAGCTTCGGCAAGTGCGCGGAACATGGTTGCCGAAACACCAGAGTGAGTGCGCATGCCTGCGCCAACTACTGAAAGCTTGCCAATCTCTTCATCGATTTCAACTACGCGGTATCCCATGCGGTCTTTTGCTGCCTCAAGTGCAGCGGCAACCTTCTTGGTGTCGCTCTTAGGCAGCGTGAAACCGATGTCGCTAACCGCGTCAGTGACATCCGAGCCGGTTGGTGTGTTTTGAACGATCATGTCGATGTTGGCACCTGCGTCGGCAACGATGGTGAATAGCTCGGCTGCCTTACCAGGAACATCTGGAATGCCGATAACCATAATCTTGGTCTGGCCCTTGTCGATAGCTACGCCTGAAACGACTGACTCTTCCATTCCTGCTCCTGTTTTTTTCGAGTAAACGATTGTGCCTGGGTCGGTGCTAAAAGTTGAACGAACGCGAAGGTCAACGTTGTGACGGCGAGCAAACTCAACCGCACGAATGTGCAAGATCTTGGCGCCAGCAGCAGCAAGTTCAAGCATTGATTCGATGTCGATAGCATCAAGCTTCTTGGCTGCCTTGATTACGCGTGGGTCTGAGGTGTAAACGCCATCGACGTCTGAATAGATTTCGCAAAGGTCTGCGTTTAGGCCAGCGGCTAGCGCCACCGCTGTGGTGTCTGAGCCACCGCGACCTAGTGTGGTCACGTCTTTTGAGTCTCGGTTGAAGCCCTGAAAACCGGCAACGATGGCAATGTTGCCGGCGTCAACTGATTCGCGAATGCGGGCTGGGCTAACCTCGGCGATGCGGGCATTGCCGTGCACGTTGTCGGTTGCGATGCCGGCCTGTGAACCGGTGAAAGATTGAGATTGGCCACCCTGTGCGTTGATTGCCAGAGCCAGAAGCGACATTGAGATGCGCTCGCCCGAGGTGAGCAACATGTCTAGCTCGCGAGGGCTTCTGGCTGGGTCCTCGGCCACTGAGTTGGCTAGGTCTAGCAGCTCATCTGTGGTGTCGCCCATTGCTGAAACCACAACCACAACCTGGTTGCCGGCTTTTTGAGTTTCGATTACTCGGCGTGCTACGTGCTTGATCTTGTCGGCGTCTCCAACAGACGAACCGCCAAACTTTTGCACAATCAGAGCCAAGACCGTATCTCCTTGAAATTTCGCCGATATTGCGGGCAAATTGCCACGCGAAGTCTAAAGTCTACTTCACTTGAGTTCGGCCGGCAAAGGCTCGGCCGAGGGTAACTTCGTCGGCATATTCCAAGTCGCCACCAACTGGCAAGCCCGATGCCAAACGACTCACGTTGATGCCAAGCGGGCTGAGCATGCGAGACAAATATGTGGCCGTTGCTTCACCCTCGAGGTTCGGGTCGGTGGCAATAATCACTTCTTGAATGTCTGGGTCGGCCAAACGGGTCATCAATTCTTTGATGCGCAACTGGTCTGGGCCGATGCCTTCGATTGGGCTGATTGCTCCGCCAAGCACGTGGTACAAACCGCGGAACTCACGAGTGCGTTCGATAGCCTGCACATCTTTCGACTCTTCGACCACACATATAAGGGTGCGGTTGCGGCGAGTATCGCGACAGATATTGCACTGGTTTTCTTCGGTGACATTGCCGCAGATTTCGCAAAAGCGCACGCGCTCTTTAACCTCGGCTAGCACCTGGGCCAACTTGGTGGCCTGGTCGTCATCGGTTTGCAGCAAATAAAAAGCAATGCGCTGCGCCGACTTTGGGCCAATGCCCGGCAAGCGACCCAACTCGTCGATGAGCTCTTGAACTACGCCTTCGTACATCACTTGCCGTTCTTGTCGGCAATAGGCTCGGCGCCCAACATCTCACGCAATAGCGATTCGCCATAGCGAGCCGATTCGTCGACCATGCTCGAATTGCGTGACTTGGTTTCTGGTTCGGCCGGTGCTTCTGGTGCAGGTGCTTCTTCTGCTTCGGATGCCTGCGGCTCAGGTTCTGCAACTGGAACGACAGGTGCAACCGGAGCTGCAGGTGCAACCACCGCAATTGGCGTGGTCACGGCCGCAGGTTCAGCTGGAGCATCAACCTGCGCCTTGAACTTAACCTGCACGCCGAGTGCATCGAAGATCGCCTTGCGCAAAACTTCACTCGAGCCTGCTGAGTTCTTGAAGCTGTCTAGATCTTTTTGGTTCAAAAACTTGAGCGTCAAAACATCACCGGTGAAATCAATCACGGTTAGTGAGAATGCAATCATCCAAACGGGCTTCGACGCTTTGTTTACCGCGGTCAAAATGTTTGGCCAGGCATCGCGAAGTTGCGCAGTGGTGACTGAGCCAATCGAAGTTGCAACTGGTGTTGCAACAACTGGTG
This sequence comes from Rhodoluna sp., assembly GCF_024639375.1. GTDB lineage: Bacteria > Actinomycetota > Actinomycetes > Actinomycetales > Microbacteriaceae > Rhodoluna. The sequence continues at coordinate 48,509 of NZ_JAHEIM010000012.1, read as the reverse complement.
CCGCTGCCACAGGAGCACTGGCAACCGGCGCACTAGCTGGCACCGCTGCAACGGGCGCCGCTGCCGGTGCAGCCGCGGCCACAGGAGCCGAAGCATCCGGGGTGCCAGCAACACCAATGCGGCGTTCAAGTCTTTCAATTCGAGCCAATGAACCAACTTCGGTTTGATCGCTCGATGGAACCAACACTTTGGCAACCATGAGCTCTAGGTGCAGGCGAGGGTTAGTTGCGCCAGTCATTTCGGTTAGCGCATCGTTTACGGTTTCGGCTGCGTGAGTTAGTTCGGCAATTCCATAGCGAGCAGCCTGGGTTGCCATTTTGTCTAGTTCGTCGGCGGCAACTCCGCGCAAAACATTCTTTGCGCCATCGCCAACCGAGGCAATCACAATCAAGTCACGCAAGCGCTCAAGCAGATCTTCAACAAAGCGACGCGGGTCCTGGCCACTCTGAATTACTTTGTCAACGCTGGCAAAAACCTCAGCCGCACTCTTGGCAGCAAGTGCATCAACAACTTCGTCAAGCAAGTTTGCGTGAGTGAAACCAAGCAGTGCAGCCGCGCGCTCATAAACAACTTTGCCGCCTTCGCTGCCGGCAATTAGTTGATCAAGCAAAGACAAAGAGTCACGAACCGAACCGCCACCCGAGCGCACCACCAGCGACAACACACCTGGTTCAATTTCAACACCTTCGGATTTGCAGAGCTGCTCAAGGTATTCGAGCATCTGAGCCGGTGGCACCAAACGGAATGGGTAGTGGTGAGTGCGCGAACGAATGGTGCCAATAACTTTGTCTGGCTCTGTGGTAGCAAAGATGAATTTCACGTGGGCAGGTGGCTCTTCAACAATTTTTAGCAACGCATTGAAACCCTGTGGGGTAACCATGTGGGCCTCATCCAAGATGAAAATCTTGAAACGATCACGAGCAGGTGCAAAGATCGCACGCTCTCGCAAGTCACGCGCATCATCAACACCGTTGTGCGAAGCCGCGTCAATTTCAACAACATCAAGTGAGCCGCCGCCATCCCTAGAAAGCTCAATGCAACTTGGGCACTTGCCACAAGGAGTGTCGGTTGGGCCTTCGGCGCAGTTTAGGCAACGAGCCAAGATGCGAGCCGAGGTAGTTTTGCCGCAGCCGCGCGGGCCCGAGAACAAATAGGCGTGGTTTACGCGGTCGGTGCGCAGGGCGGTCATCAGAGGCGCGGTTACCTGAGACTGGCCGATTAGTTCGGCAAAAGTTTCAGGGCGATAGCGACGATATAGAGCGGTGACCACGAATAGAGCCTACCCTTTGGGGCTGACTGCCCCGGATAAATGAAAGACTCCCCGCGCACCCATCAGAGCCCAGTTACCCTTGCTATCTTTCGATCCTGGGGGAGTTAGCCGAGGTGACGCCACGCGGGGAGCCATGGACAAGTTTATATGTGCGTTAGCAACGGGCCTATCGCCTTGTTAGCCTGATGTAATGACAAAGACGCCACGAATTGGACTCTGGTTTGCCGGAGCTTCTGTAATTTTCTTCACTCGCGCATTTCTTTTTTCTAGCTGGGTAAGCCGTGGCCCCGAGGTGCAGCAAGCACTTCACATCAACACCGCCCAGATGGGCTTGCTATCGATGCTCTACCCCGCCGGTGGTCTAGCGGGCATTCTTTTTGCCGGCGCTTTGGTGCACCGCTTCGGTTCGCGCAACGTCAACACGACCATAGCCATCGTGGCGGCAACATCCCTAGGGCTTTTAGGTTTTGCAGTTGACTCTGGCAACTTTTTGACCGCCAGCATTTGCCTCTTCTTCATGGGACTGCCGATGGCTCTAAACGATTTCATTGGCAACATGGAAGGCTCGGCTGTCGATAAAGCGTCGAAGCGTTCACTGTTCCCAGCAATTCACGGTTCTTTTGGTGTGGGCATGTTGTTGGCCGCATCGATTGCGAGCTACTTGATCGCGCAAAAAGTTTCGATTACTACCTCATTCTTCATGGCGGCAATCTTGATCGGCGTGCTCGCGGTCGCGGCAGGTTTCGCTTTTCCAGAGCACAAAGCCCCAGATGTCAGCGACGCAACCAAAGCCAAGAACAAGCGCCAGGCGCTTGCGGTTTGGGGCGAGAAGCGCAGCTTGATTTTGGCAGTGCTCGGTTTCTCATTCATCATGGCCGAGATGACCGCTGGCACTTGGATGCCGATTGCTCTAACCAACGGCGGCTACAGCGGTGCTGAAGCTGCATCTGCTTTTGGTGTCTTCTGGATTGTGATTACCATCGCTCGTTTGATTGGTGGGTTCATTGTTGATCTCATCGGTCGCTTTCGCACTGTTTTGTTTTCTGCAATTTTCACCGTTGCCGGAATCTTGATTTTCATGACAAGCGAAATGACAGGCCTGCAGATGCTTGGCATTTGCATCTGGGGTCTAGGAATTTCTCTCGGGTTCCCGCTGGTGGTTTCGTCAATGGGTGACGATGTGGCCATGGCATCACCGCGTGTGAACATGATCATCACCGTGGTTTACATCTCGAGCATTACGGTTGGCCCAGCTCTTGGTGCCTTGGGTCAGGCCACCAGCATATACGTTGCCTTTGGTATTCCGTTGGTGATGATGGTGATCACGGCTATCTTCAGTGGTGCCACCAAACCCTTAGTTATCAAGAAATAAATTGCCTACGATGCCTGAGCAACTGGTGATGACTTTCAAACTCGACGCCAAGCGCATTGATGGCGAGGGGTCGGTAGTGCATGCCAAAGATGTTGAACTTGTGATTGACACAAGCATGGCTGGCAGGGTCGACGCTTTGAATCCCGTTGAGCTTTTGCTTGCAGCTTTAGCGGCATGCATGCTCAAGGGCATTGAACGCATCAGCCCCACGCTGCCATTTGCATATGCCGGTGCCGAAGTTTCACTTACCGCTCATCGCCCCGAACAAGAAGCTCGAATCACTGACATCACTTATGTTTTGCGCGTGGCGACCGATGAGCCAGATGCTCGCCTAGAACTGCTGCACAAAAACTTGCAGAAATTCGGCACGATCTACAACACCGTGAAAGCGGGCACTGCCCTTAGCGGCGTAATCGAACGCCTCGGATAGGCCTTCGGCGGCTAAACTCGTAGGGTTCCATGGAGAATTCGCCTAGTGGCCTATGGCGCCAGCTTGGAAAGTTGGTTGGGTGCAAGCCCTCATGGGTTCGAATCCCATATTCTCCGCGCTCTTCGAAAGAAGACGTTCACTAATGAGACAGTGAGAAAGCCCCAGAGAAATCTGGGGCTTTTGTCTTGGCCATCTCACATACGAATTTTCCCCAAGCTAAGCGGAATGAAAACCGCATCCGTAGCCTTATAAGCAAGGGGTAATAAATCGTTGCCACGGAGGGATAGCAGTGAGCACAGCAACCAACAGCTTTGAGCCGCGCCAAGCCATCGAGGGCCTATTGGGCTACGTGAAAGACATGGCTACTTCTACCGTGAACCGCGGATTCAAGGCACAACCAGACGAAGAGCGCGTCGAGGCAGCCGTTCTGGCAGCTCTAGAAGCCGGCTCAAAAACAGCCACTCAGATTGTTAAGGCAATCAGCTTGGCAGCGGGTGGCACTTGGGCACCCTCAGATGGCCAGGTGAGCAAGTCACTCACCAAACTCGCAGAAGCCGAAAAGGTCTTGGTGAAAACTAAGGGCGATCGCAAAACCTACACACTTACCAAATTGGGCGAAGAGGCTCTTGCAGCCGCTCAAGAAAAAATGGGCGAAGCTAAGGCAGCTCCCGCAGCCAAAAAGTCGATGGACTTTAACTGGCTTTCTTGTGAGCCAACATTTTTGAAGGCTGCATCTAAATTGCCACCGGTACTTGCTGACATTGCACAAACAGCAACTCGCGAGCAGCAAGCCAAGGCAGCGGCAATTCTTGATCAGGCTCGGCACGACCTTCACACTGTTCTTGCAGAAAAATAAAAGCCAGCCGAAAGGCAAAGCACTCAAAGCCAGATACCGGCGCATTCTGCGGTTTGCCGCCCTGGCTTTAGCAAATGCCTGGTGGTTCGAAATTGTGTTGCCACGCTTTGGCTTGAAAAAATTTAGCGCCCGCGGCCGCACCAAAAGATTGCAGATTCAAGCAAGGGCTTTTCACGATTTAGCTGCTGACCTCGGCGGTTTGATGGTGAAGGTGGGCCAGTTTTTGTCGGCGAGGCTCGATGTTTTGCCTGAAGAAATCACCAAGGAACTTTCGGGCCTTCAGGATGAAGTTGCCCCCGAATCTTTCGAGAGCATTCTGCAGGTAATTGAACATGAACTTGCCATGGGGCCATTGACGGCATTTGCTGAAATAACACCTGAGCCGATCGCAGCCGCATCGCTGGGTCAGGCCTACAAAGCAAAACTCTCTGCAGGGCTAGCCGCCGATCTTGGCATAAGCGATGTTGTGATCAAGGTACTCAGACCAGGCATTGAAGAAATTGTCGAGGTCGACCTGAAGGCCTTGACCAAAGTTGGTGTTTGGTTATCTCGAGTCAAGCTGGTTTCTAAACGAACTGATGCTCCTGCACTGGTTGAAGAATTTGCCGAGATCACTCTGCAAGAAATCAACTATCTGCATGAGGCTGAGAACCTAGAACGTTTTGCTTCGGATTTTGAGAATGATGCACGCATTCAAACTCCAAATGTGATTTGGGAGCGAAGTGCAAGTCGGGTGCTTACCCTCACCGACGTGACGGCGATAAAAATATCCGATGTTGATTCATTAGTTGAAGCCGGGATAAACCCGAACGCGGTGGCCGCCGAACTTGCCCGAGCAACTTTTGAACAGTTCTTCGTGACTGGCTTCTTTCATGCCGACCCACACCCGGGCAACATCTTTGTCACCAAGATGCCAGATGGCTCCCCCGCTGACTTCACACTCACCTATATCGACTTTGGCATGATGGGCGAGGTTAGCCCTGAGGTGCGCGCTGGGCTTCAGAAATTTCTGTTTGCGGTTGCCTCGCGAGATGCACGTGCCTGGGTTGCCGCTTGCGAGGATCTTGGTGTGCTGCTGCCAACAGCTGACACTTTGCTGCTCGAGGATGCGGTGTTTAAGCTCTTCAACCGATTTGGCGGGGTTCGCGTTGGCGAGCTAATCAAAACTGACCCTAAAGAACTGCGCGAATTTGCCCTTGAATTCAGCGAGCTTATTCGCACCCTACCTTTTCAACTTCCAAAAGATTTTCTCTTTTTGATCAGGGCTCTCTCGCTGCTATCTGGAGTGACAAGCTCACTCAACCGAGAGTTCAACATTTGGGACGCCATTGATCCATTTGCACGCTCTTTGCTGAATGGCTCGGGCTCTGGCGCGCTAAACCGAGTTGGCAAAGACCTACTTGCGAATTTGGCAACACTCAGTCGACTGCCCGGCCGCGTCGACAGCATCCTCAGCCGAATTGAACGAGGCGACCTGGTTATTCGCAACCCAGAGCTGGAACGACGGATGAGAATTTTGGACTCAAGCGTTCGCCGTGCCAGTTCAGCATTCATATTCGCAGGGCTGTTCATAGCCGGAGTGCTGCTAGTGCCAAGCAACGAGTTCTTGGGATTCAGTGCACTTGGTGTTTCGGTGTTGCCTTTGCTCTACGCGCTCGGCGCGGGGCGCTTCACAAAATAGCTGCCTACCGCTTGGCATTTCAAAGACTTACAATTTGGGAATGATCTCTTCAATCTTCGTAAATCTGCCAGTTGCTAGCCTCAAGAAGTCAGTTGATTTCTTCACCGGTCTCGGTTTCAAGTTCAACGCGCAGTTCACCGACGAGACCTCAACCTGCATGATTGTGAACGACGCCGTTTATTTGATGCTGATTGAGCACGAAAAGTTTTCAAGCTTCATTGACAAGCCGATTGCCCCTTCAACCAGCACCGAGGCAATCTTGGCCTTTGCCTGCGAATCTGCGGATGAAGTGCGCGAACTTTCTGAGAAGGCGTTCGCCCTCGGAGCCCGCAAGGTGAACGAGCCACAAGACATGGGCTTTATGTTCAGCTGGGGATTCGAAGACCTAGATGGTCACCTTTGGGATTTGTTCTACATGAACCCAGAGCACGTTCAGTAATTCTTAGAGAAACCGAAAGAAAAAAGGCCCCGAATTATACGGGGCCTTTTTTGTAGGACTAACCAAACAGGTTGTTCCACGCCAGACTCAGCAGAAATAGCCCTGCACTTAGCAAGACAAATCCCAGGCCAAGACCGAACGGCGATCGCCAACCGTGCCAGCGTTCTTGATAATCAAAACGCTTTCTGGTCCAAGAATCCCGAAGCTCGACCCAATCGGTCATCTCCTGAACCTTGTCGTTCTTTTTTTCCTCGTTCATGTTTCTTCACTTTCTTCGATTTTCTGATTTGAGTGAAGCTAAATAATTAACACAAAAAGGCTTCTCAACAAGCCTAGGCGAAGCTAGCGCTTCAGTGCAGAGGCTCCAACTAAACCAAGGGCCATTCCCGCAATTTGTGCCGTAATAAATGGCAGCACCGATTCTGGGGCAATGCCGGCAAATGAGTCGCTGAAAATACGACCGAGGGTTACTGCCGGGTTCGCAAACGATGTTGACGAAGTGAAGAAGTAAGCCGAGCCAATCCAAGCGGCCACTGCGATTGGAATCAGTGTTTGCTTCTCGCGAGCGATGAAGGTGTAAATCACGATGATGAGCCCTGCGGTTGCCACCACCTCGCCAATCAATGTTCCGGCGGTAACTCGCTGATGAGTCGAAATTGAGATTGCAGCAGAATCAAACATCAGGTTTGCAAGCACCGCACCGGCAATGGCACCCGTGACCTGCGCGAATGTGTACCAAACAAATTTTGAGACTGACATCTCTTTACGAATCAATCCTGCAAGGCTTACCGCTGGGTTGAAGTGCGCGCCCGAAATTGGGCCGAGAACAAAAATCAGCAATGCCAAGGCAAAGATCGTAGAAACTGTGTTAATCAGCAAGGCAACACCAGCATCTTGCGACAAATTGGTGCCCATGATGCCTGAGCCAACCACAACACACACAAGTGCGGCGGTGCCAAAAAATTCGGCGATTACAGATTTCAAATTAGAGTTCACCTTTACAGTCTTACCCTATTTGAGATCTGTAATCGTGCCGTTTGCCGGTTGTTAACTCAGGTCGAAGCGATCTGAGTTCATCACCTTTGTCCAGGCGGCAACAAAGTCATGCACGAACTTCTCTTTGTTGTCATCCTGGGCATAAACCTCGGCATACGAACGCAAAATTGAATTTGAGCCAAAAACCAAATCAACGCGAGTAGCACTGAACTTAACTTGGCCATTGTTGCGATCGCGCATCTTGTATAGGTTTTCGCCAGCCGGCTCCCAAACCAGGTTCATGTCGGTCAGGTTCACAAAGAAGTCGTTGGTTAGCGCTCCCTCGCGTTCGGTCAAAAGGCCCAGCTTGCTGCCGCCATGGTTCGCTCCAATAACGCGCAAGCCACCTAGCAGAACAGTTGCCTCTGGGGCAGTAAGCCCCATCAACTGAATGCGGTCAAGCATGAGCTCTTCTGGAGTAACAACGTAATCCTGCTTCAACCAGTTGCGGAATGCATCGTGAATCGGCTCAAGTGGAGCAAATGACTCAACGTCAGTTTGCTCTTGAGTCGCGTCACCTCGGCCTGGTGCAAATGGAACCTCAACCGAAACTCCACCGGCTTTTGCAGCGGTTTCAATGGCAACTGCACCGGCAAGCACAATGATGTCGGCCAGGCTGGCTGAAACTTCGGATGCAATTGGCTCAAGCACAGAAAGAACTTTTGCCAAACGCTCTGGCTCGTTTCCTGGCCAGCTAGCCTGCGGCTCGAGACGGATGCGAGAGCCGTTTGCGCCACCTCGCAGGTCTGAACTGCGGAATGTGCGGGCGCTATCCCAAGCAGTTGCAACCATCTCAGCGACGCTCAAACCTGAAGCCGCAATCTTGGCTTTTGCAGCGGCAACGTCGAACTTTGCGTTGCCTGGTGCAATTGGGTCTTGCCAAATTAGATCTTCAGCCGGAACATCTGGGCCAAGGTAGCGAACCTTTGGACCCATATCGCGGTGAGTCAATTTGAACCACGCGCGAGCAAATACTTCAGAGAAGTAATCTTGATCATCGCGGAATCGCTCAGAGATTTTGCGGTAGGCAGGGTCTTTAATCATTGCCATGTCGGCATCTGTCATCATCGGCATCTTGCGGATTGATGGGTCTTCAACATCAACCGGCATATCTTCTTTTTTAATGCCGATTGGCTGCCACTGTGATGCGCCGGCAGGTGACTTGGTCAGTTCCCACTCGTAGTTGAACAACAAGTAGAAGTATCCGTTGTCCCACTTGGTTGGGTTGGTTGTCCAAGCGCCTTCGATGCCGCTCGAAACTGTGTCACGACCAACACCGCGTGTGGTGTGGTTCATCCAACCAAGACCAGCTTCAGCGATGTCGGCACCCTCTGGTTCTGGGCCAACGTTAGCTACCGAGCCGTTGCCGTGCGCTTTACCAACGGTGTGACCGCCAGCAGTAAGGGCAACGGTTTCTTCGTCGTTCATGGCCATGCGAGCAAAAGTTTCACGAATTTGACCAGCGGTTTTTAGCGGATCAGATATTCCGTTGACGCCTTCAGGGTTCACATAGATCAAACCCATTTGCACTGCGGCTAGAGGGTTTTCCATGGTTTCTGGTTTTTCTACGTTTTCGTACCGGTGATCGCTTGGTGCCAACCACTCGTTCTCAGAACCCCAGTAAATGTCTTTCTCCGGGTGCCAAACGTCGGCACGACCAAAACCAAATCCGAAGGTTTTTAGACCCATTGATTCATAGGCGATGTTGCCGGCAAGAATCATCAGGTCTGCCCAGCTGATCTTGTTGCCATATTTCTTTTTGATTGGCCAAAGAAGTCGACGAGCTTTGTCTAGGTTTACGTTGTCTGGCCATGAATTCAATGGAGCGAAGCGCTGGGTTCCGTTGCCAGCTCCGCCGCGACCATCCGAAGTTCGGTAGGTGCCAGCTGAGTGCCATGCCATTCGAATCATCAGGCCGCCGTAGTGACCCCAGTCGGCCGGCCACCAGGTTTGGCTGTCGTTCATTAGGGCGTGCAGGTCTTTTTTGAGTGCATCGACGTCGAGCTTTTTGACTTCTTCTCGGTAATCAAAGTGAGCGCCCAGCGGATTCGTCTTTGTGTCGTGCTGGTGCAAGATGTCTAGGTTTAGGGCCTTTGGCCACCACTTGGTGGCAACCTCTCCGGCGGTGGTGTTGGCGCCATGCGGCACTGGGCATTTAGCTGCTGAATCCATGATTACTCCCGTTAAATCCAAAGGCCCAGACGGGCTCCCCATTTACAAACCCTATAAAAATAGGTTCTATTCCATTCTGATTATGCGCCGATTTTTAACGCCAGCATGAACTGACCGCCACCAGAAGTTATCTGGGTGGTGAATTTTGAATCAGGCGCTAGCCGGGTGAGGCGGTCTAATAACCACTCGGATGCCTGATTGGCGTCATTCTCATCTGGGCAGCGAGCAACAATTTCGCGGCCGCCCTTTGCCTTTAGGCGTTCAACTGTCTCAAAAATTGGTGCCGGGTCAACCACGAACAAATCCTTAGACCAAGGCACAACCGGTGCGATCTTGCCGCGCATGGTGTTGCACATGCGGTGCGCCAAACGCTCGGTGACCACGGCGCCCTTTTTTAACTTCGCAGCAGCAAAGCTATCGGTGCTTGGGCCAAGGTCTGAATTAACTGAAGCATCAGGGTCTACGGCCGCGTCACACAACCAGCATCGCCAATTATCACGGTCGCCTACTTCATTTAAATCACTCATAAAGGCAGATTACGCTAGTTGCCATGGCCAAGATCGATTTTGTAAATGTGAGCACCGCAGGATTAGAACGCTCGCCTTATGCCGACGCCTTGGCCGGCCTTCGCGCAAATGAGGCGCGCTACTTCAAAAATAAATATGACCTCGATTTTGTGACAAAGCCTGCAGATAAGGCCGCGAAGCTAGTGAAGTATGTTGCCAAGGTTCTGCAAGAGCGTGACATCGTGATTGCATCAAAACCCCTCGAGGCCACCGAGTTCGAAGTTGAGGGCGTTCGTTGGACTTATGTTTTCTATGAGAGCGGTTTATCTATCAACGTGCTTTACACACTTGAACCCCGCGGTAAGCGCGCCGTTGGTTTCAAACTTTCTTTAGGCATGCCGGTGCCCGACGAGTTGGCCACCAAGTTCAAATTTGCTCGAATGAAGTCGAAGCTCGCCGGAGAAATCCGGGGCAGTTTCTTTGTGGTGAAAGGCGAATACTGATGGCAATGAGTGACGCCGAAAAGCAGGCCATGAAAGAAACTATGGCTGAGCGCGCCAAGGCGAGAAAAAAGATGAGCCCCGAGCAGCTTGAAGCCGAAGTGGTCGAGAAGATCGACAAGATGGCACCTGCGGATAAGGCACTTGCTAAAAAGATTCACGAATTGGTGAAGAAGAACGCACCACAGCTTCAGGCAAAAACTTGGTACGGCATGCAGGCCTATTGCAACGCCGAAAGCAAAACCATTTTGTTCTTTCAAGATGCCGGCAAATTCAAGGCCCGCTATTCAACCCTGGGCTTTCAAGACGCAGCGAATCTAGATAAAGATGCGATGTGGCCAACATCCTTCGCATTGATTGCCTGGGATGACGCAGTAGAGAAGAAGGTTGTGGCGCTAATCAAACAGGCTATAAAGTAAGCGCTTTTTTGATGCGCTGAACCGAAACCGATTCCGCAGTTCCAAGCGATTGTGCAAAAAGGCTGATTCGCAATTCTTCGATCATCCAGCGGATTGGATCGCGCTTAGCAGGGTCTGCTTTTTCTAAAAGAGCCAAGGCCTCGTTGAGTTCAAGTTCGGCTATGCGATCGCGCTCAGAATTTTCGACGAGTTTTTCGATTCGCATTTTGCTAGCCTGCAGATAAACAGGAATTCTTGTAATTCGGGCAAGCCTGGTGGCGCTAACAATGTTTGGCTGCATCAACGATGCGACGTGATTCTTTTCGTTGGTGAGCACAAACAACAACGAGAAGTCTTGAACTTCAGAAATTGCTTTGCTTGCTTCTCGAGCTGCTGTTGATATTTTGAGTAGCAACTTTGCCAAGTTGAAACACTCTTCAATAATTCGCTCGGTTACTGCCTTTGCAACGTCTTCTGCAACTGACTGCAATCCAAGGTTCGAAATTTCACTTTCAACTAAAGCGCGAATGGCATCGTCAACGAATGCCGCTGTGCCCTTGTAGCCAACAGCCGCGATGGCCAGCTTCTCATCTTTGCTTAGATGCTCGGCGATGTAATCCGCGGGCGAAGCAATTTTGCTCATTGCAGCCGAAACCAACTCGGCTTCTTGCTTGGCTGTGTCGACAACCTTCTTTGCAGGTTGGCCTGGCTCAGCCAAAGCAAACTTCTGCTGCAGGCTTGCCAAATCAACGCTCAAACCAAGCGTGCGACCCTTTTCATCAATCACGCGATAGGTCATGCGTAGTGCCGTTGGTAGCGCAGCCGCATCAATATCAGAAGCCGTCATGTGCGTGCCACTTAGCGCCCTAAGTGTCTTAGCTAGGGTCGAAATTAGCGGGTCCTCCGGATACTCCGGCAAAGTAGCCAAAGCCTTTGCCGCCCAGTCGTTAGCGGGCACAACGTTGCGCCGAAGGTTTTTAGGCAGACTACGAATCAGCTCGGCAACTAACTCGGTGCGAAGGCCCGGAACCAGCCAATCGAACTCGTCGGCCATTACCTTTGGCAACAGGGCCACCGGCACATCCACCGTGACGCCGTCGTCGGTTGCCCCAGGCTCATAGCGATAACGCAACTTGAGTTTTGTGCCATCACTTAGAGACCACTCACTCGGGTTATCTTGCGCACTCGGCTCTTTAACCTCTGGCGGCAGCAAGTCATCGCGAGTCATGGTCAATAGATCAGGGGTTTCGTTCTTAGCCTTGCGCCACCAACCCTCAAAGGTGCGGGTCGACAAAACTTCGGATGGCACTCGCGCTGCATAAAAGCGATAGACGTCTTCTTCATCCGGGGCGAACTGAGGTTTACGAGCGCGATCGGCGAGTGCTTCAAGCTGCTTCAAAAGTGCGCGGTTGGCGCGATCGAACTGTTGCTTGGAATCCCACTCCCCTTGCACAAGCGCATGACGAATAAAAAGGTCACGGCAAAGTTCGGCATCAATGCGTGCATATTGCATGCGACGAGAGACAACAATCGGCACACCAAACAACATCACGCGTTCATAGGCAACAACCGAGCCTTGGGATTTTTCCCAGTGAGGTTCGCTAAATGTTCGCTTGCACAAATCACCGGCAAGCGATTCGGCCCATGCCGGATCAATAGCTGCATTCATTCGCGCAAACAGGCGGCTGGTTTCAACCAGCTCGGCACTCATGACTGCAGCGGGTGGTTTCTTGGCCAGAGTCGATCCTGGAAAAATCACAAACTTCTTGCCGTTTGATCCGAGGTATTCATTTGAACCCTTGGCGGGTTTCTCGTTGTTTGGTTTCTTCACCAAATCGGCAGCTTTTTTATCGCTCAGTTGCTTCAAACCAATTTGGCTTAGCAGCCCAGAAAGCAAGCTCTTGTGAATGCCATCTGGGTCAACTCTTGGGTTACCAGGCACCAGGTCGAGAGGCTTCGCGATTTGCTTGAGCTGCTTGATGAGGTCTTGCCATTCGCGCACACGCAAATAGTTGAGGTACTCACTTTTGCAAAGTCGCCTAAAGGCAGAAGATGACAACTTCTTTTGCTGCTCTTCGATGTAGTTCCAAAGATTCAACAGGCTCAAGAAGTCGCTGGTTGGGTCGGCAAATCGGGCGTGCGCTAGGTCTGCCTGTGGTCGCTTGGCCAGCGGGCGTTCGCGCGGGTCTTGAATGGTTAGTCCCGCAACGATGACCATCACCTCGCGCACTAGATTGTGTTGGGCAGACTCAAGCAGCATGCGGCCAAAGCGCGGTTCAATTGGCAGGCGGGCCAGGCTGCGCCCCACCTTGGTGAGCTCTACGGTCTTACCCTTTGGGTCTTTTAGCGCGCCAAGTTCGGCGAGCAACCCAAGGCCATCTTTCACACCGCGTGAATCTGGTGCCTGCAAGAACGGGAATGCGGCGATGTCGCCAAGCCCCAACTGCGCGGCCTGCAAGATCACTGAGGCCAGGTTGGTGCGCAGAATTTCTGGGTCGGTGAACTCCGATCGCGCTTCATATTCTTCTTCTGAATACAAACGGATGACCACGCCCGCGCTAGTTCGACCGGCACGACCCGCACGCTGATTAGCGCTGGCCTTAGAAATTGCTTCGATTGGCAATCGTTGAACTTTTGCTCGGGGGCTATAGCGAGAGATGCGTGCGGTGCCGGCATCGATTACATATTTGATGTTGGGAATCGTCAGACTTGTTTCGGCAACGTTGGTGGCCAAAATCACACGGCGCTTGAGGCCCACAAGTTTGCTGGTTTCGAAAACTCGGTGTTGTTCGGCAGCGCTCAGGCGACCATAAAGCGGCAACACTTCAACACCACGACCGAGTGCGCCCGATGCAATTCGCCCTTCGATTGCTTCTTGGGCATCGCGAATCTCTGACTCGCCAGACAAAAACACCAATGTGTCACCCTCGGGTTCACTCTGCAACTCATCCAAAGCTTTGACAATGCCGTCGATGTAATCAGAGGCAGTGGTTTCTTCATCAGGGTCAACATCGTCACCTGCTTCGCGAGCGGTGGTTCGATAGCGCACTTCGATTGGATAGGTGCGGCCCGAAACTTCGATAATCGGTGCATCGTTGAAGTGCTTGCTAAAAGATTCAGGGTCGATGGTTGCCGATGTGACGATGACTTTTAGGTCGGGGCGCTTTGGCAACAACTGCTTGAGGTAGCCCAACAAAAAGTCGATGTTCAGACTGCGCTCGTGCGCTTCGTCGATGATGATGGTGTCGTATTGCTCAAGGTTGCGGTGACGCTGCATTGCGTTGAGTAAGATTCCATCGGTCATAACTTTGACCTTGGTTTCGGAACTCGCCTTATCGGTGAAGCGCACCTGATAACCAACCAGCGTGCCCAGCTCAACCTTTAGTTCTTCGGCGATGCGCTCGGCAACGGCGCGAGCCGCAATTCGGCGTGGCTGGGTGTGGGCAATGCTGGTGCGCCCCAACTCGAGACACATCTTGGGAATCTGAGTGGTTTTACCCGAGCCGGTAGCGCCGGCGATTACAACCACCTGGTGATTGCGAATTGCCTCGAGAATCTCTTCTCGACGCTGACTAACCGGCAGGTCAGCCGGGTAGTTGATCTGCAGGTCGGTCATGATGCCTTAATCGTATTAGTGCAGGTGCTCTCGCTCGAGCTTGGCGCCTTCAACATCAACATCAGGCAAGATGCGATCTAGCCACTTAGGCAGCCACCAGGCTGCATTGCCAAAGATTGTCATGGCTGCCGGCACTAGAACCAAACGAACTACAAACGCATCGAAGATCACACCAACGGCGAGACCAAAACCAACCGGGCGAATCATGGTTAGGTGCGAGAACGCGAAGCCACCAAAAACGGTGATCATGATCAACGCTGCTGCGATAACTACAGCGCGGCTCAGGTGCATGCCGTAGTTGATGGAATCCTTCGCAGACTTGCCGTGAGTGAATGCCTCACGCATGCCCGAAACCAAGAACAGCTGGTAGTCCATGGCCAAGCCAAACAGAATTCCAATCAAGAAGATTGGCAAGAAACTAAGGATTGGGCCAGGGTTTGGAACGCCAAAGATATCGGCTAGCCAACCCCATTGGTAGACCGCAACCACGGTTCCCATAGTTGCAAACACGGTGAGCAAGAAGCCTCCGGCAGCAAGCAATGGCACCAAAATCGAGCGGAACACCAGAATCAACAACAACAGTGACAGTGCAAGAACTACACCTAGATAAAGCGGTAGCACGCTGCTGATTTTTTGCGAGATGTCAATGTTGGCTGCGGTCAAACCGGTAACGCCAACCGAAGCATCCATCTCGCTCGCATACTTTGCATCCAAATCACGAACATCAAAAACTAACTTCTCGGTTTCAACACTCGAAGGCTTTACTGCAGGCACTACCTGAAACAAGAAAGTCTTGTTGTCATCTGAAACCGCAGCTGGCACAACTGCAACCACGTTTGGCAAAGAGAACAGGTCGGTTGCAATGCGGGTCTGCAGTGCAGTCTGGTCATCCAAGGCAACTGCCGAAGGCATGGTAACAACGGTTGAGATTTGACCGTTGAAGCCTTCGCCAAACTTGTCGCTAATCAAAACGTAAGCTCGGTTTGGAGATGAGTCTTTTGGTTCTGCACCGCCATCTGGCAAACCAAGACGCATGCTCGAGAACGGCAAGGCAGCAATCACCAAAACAGCAATCGCAGCGAAAGCTGAAATCCACGGGTGCTTGTTTACGAATACCGGCTTGTTGGCATTCTTAGGTTGCATGTGCTCTTCAAGGTGACCATCGTGCGAAACCAATGCACGCTCTTTTTTAGAAAGCACCTTCATGCCAATCAAACGAAGAACTGCTGGAGTTGCCGTGATGGCGATCAAAACTGCAATGGCGATGGAGATTGAGCCCATTGAACCCATCAGACCAACAAAGCCAATGCCCGTTAGGTTCAAGGCGGCAAGCGCAATGATCACGGTGATACCAGCGAAGAACACAGCATTGCCCGAGGTGCCGGTAGCTAAACCAATCGACTCACGCAGTTCAACGCCAGCCTTTAGCTGTCGGCGGTGGCGGTTCAGAATAAATAGTGCATAGTCAATACCAACTGCCAGACCAAGCATTACTCCGAGAACCGGAGTGGTTGAGGTCATATCAATCACCGATGCAAGAACCATGGTGATTGACGCTGAAATTCCAACGCCGATAATCGCCAGGATGACCGGCATGCCGGCTCCGATCAAAGTACCCAGCATCACAAACAACACAACCGCGGCGATTGCCAAACCAACAACTTCGCCAACGCCAAGAATCGAACTCAGTGATCGAGTTAGCTCCTGAGAAAAATCAACCTGAATGCCGAGCAGACTCGCGTTTGTCAGCGAATCAACAACACCCTGGCGAATTGGCTCTTCAAGTTGGTTGTTAGGCACGGTGAATTGCACGGTGGCCAAAGCAACAGTTTTGTCTTTTGAAACTGTTGAGAATTCTTTTGTTGCAGCTAATAATTTGTCTGCGTCTTGAAGCTTCAGTTTTGCTGCATCAAGATCAGCCTGAGCAGTTACCAACTTGGCAGCTGCGGTTACCAATTGAGCCTGGCCATCAAGAATCTTTTGACGCTGCGCAGCAATTTGCGCCAAGCCTCCAGCGATCGGTGCACGGTTGGCAATCATTGCGTCGATCTGCTGCTTAGGAGCACCCGCAGCCTGCGCCTGCTTAATGCCAGCTTCAAGTTGAGCCGATTGAGCTTCGAGCTTAGTCTGGGCAGCATCGAGTTTAACTAGGCCATCGGCAAGCTTTGCCTTATTGGTTGCGATCGAAACCTTGCCATCGGCAATCTTCTTCTCACCGTCGGTGATGTCTTGCCAACCCTTGGCAACCTCCGCACGACGATCTTGAATTTCAGTTTCGATGTTGAACGGGTCACGCGCATCCGAGACGCCGGTGAGCAACTTCACATCTGCGAGTGCTTTAGCAATCGCAACTTCATCCGCCGCAGTGAATTCAGCGCCATCAGTCTTGTGAAAAACAACCTGGCCAGATGCGCGAGACGCTTCTGGGAAAGTTTTTTGCAGTTGATCAATGACATTCTGCGAAGGCACACCGTCGATTGAGATGCTCGAAGAAAGCTTGCCACCGGCGGTGAGCATCAAAGCTACGGATGTGGCCAGAATCAGAAGCCAGGCGCCAAGAACTAGCCATGCTCTACGAGCTGAGAAAATGCCAAGTTTGTAGAGCAAGCTGGCCAAGATTGAGTCCTTTTGGTCGAACGGAACGGCTTTGTCAGCCTTACTGACCCTATCAATTGGGCCTGTGCCTGCGGGCACCCCAGAAACAACCATCCCCTGCCGCTAATTCATCCCCAAATGTGCGATATCGTTGTGGCAGTACCCCCCAACGCAAAGGAGCCAAAATGGCTGAATTTACTATGCTCGCTGGAGACAAAGACTGGTGGCGTCAAGCCGTTATTTACCAGATCTACCCTCGCAGTTTTGCCGACGGCAACGGCGATGGCATTGGCGATCTCAAAGGCATCATCAGCAAGGTTCCTTACCTAAAGAGCTTGGGCCTTGATGCCATTTGGCTAAGCCCCTTCTACCCATCGGCTTTGGCCGACGGTGGCTATGACGTTGACGATTACCGCAACGTAGACCCTCGCATCGGCACCCTCGAAGAGTTCGACGTGATGGTTCAAGAACTTCACAAAGTGGGCATCCGCGTGATCGTTGACATCGTGCCTAATCACTCGGGCAGCAACCACGAATGGTTCCAGGCTGCACTAAAGGCCGGCCCAGGATCTCCTGAGCGCGACCGTTACATCTTTAGAGATGGCAAGGGCGCCAACGGCGAGATTCGTCCATCAGAGTTGGCCAGCCACTTTGGCCCAACCGCATGGACTCGCGTAACCGAGCCTGATGGCAAGCCTGGCCAGTGGTACATGCACTTGTTTGCCAGCGAGCAGCCTGACTTCAACTGGGATAACCCAGAGGTTCGCGAAGACTTCGTCAAGACCCTTCGCTTCTGGAGCGACCGTGGAGTTGACGGCTACCGTATCGACGTTGCTCACGCACTTGTGAAAGACCTCAAGAACGGTCACTTACCAGAGCGTCAATCATTCGATCTTTCGGTGATGAAGAACAACGGCGAGGACGACTTGTTCGACCGCGACGAAGTTCACGAAATTTATGCCGAGTGGCGCAAGGTGTTCAACGAATACAACCCGCCACGCGTTGCGGTTGCCGAAGCTTGGGTTCATGCAAACCGTCGCCCTGCTTATGCAAGCACCGAAGGCCTGGGTCAAAGCTTCAACTTTGACATGCTCGGCGCTGGCTGGGATGCCAAGAAGGTTCGCAAGATTGCCGACTACAACCTGAAGGCCGCCAAGGCTTCGGGCAGCAGCACCACTTGGGTGCTCAGCAACCACGACATCATTCGTCACGCAACCCGCTTTGGGTTGCCAAACGGCACCGACTTTGGTCAGTGGTATGCCAAGAACCGTTTCAACCCAAAGGTTGACGAGAAACTCGGATTAGATCGTGCTCGCGCCATGACAATGTTGTTGCTTGCACTGCCGGGCAGCACCTACCTATATCAAGGTGAAGAACTTGGTTTGCAAGAAGCACTCGAGATTCCTGCAGAACTTATGCAAGACCCTCAGTTCTTTAGAAACCCAGAGCTCGGCCTTAGCCGCGACGGCTGCCGTGTGCCATTGCCTTGGAACCGCACCGGTTCATCATTCGGCTTTGGCACCAACGGTTCACACCTGCCTCAGCCTGAGTGGTACGGCAACGTTTCGGTTGAAGCTCAGGATGGCGTGCACGGCTCGACCCTTGAGCTTTACCGCGAGCTTATGGCGCTGCGCCGTTCGCTTGAGACCACCGAAGAGTTCAGCTGGGTAAACCACATCCTCAGCCCAACCACTTTGCACTTCAAGCGACCTAACGGCTGGCAGAGCATCACCAACTTTGGCACCAAGTCAATCAAGCTGCCTAAGGGCAAGGTTTTGGCTACATCCAAAGCGCTGGTTCAAGGCAAGTTGCCTCAAAACGCCACCGCATGGATTCAAGCGTAAAATTCTAAAGTCTTATAAATAAAGGATAAAAATGACCGCACAGGCAAACATTGGAGTCGTTGGACTCGCCGTTATGGGCTCAAACTTGGCTCGAAACTTGGCTAGCCGCGAGGGCAACACCGTTGCTGTTTATAACCGCTCATACGAGCGCACCGCGTTGCTAATCAACGAGCACCCAGAAGCCGGCTTCATTGCTTCAGAAACTATCGACGACTTCGTTGCCTCACTGGCCAAGCCACGCACTGCCATCATCATGGTGCAGGCTGGCAAGGGCACCGATGCGGTTATCTCTCAGCTAGCCGAGCGCTTCGAGCCAGGCGACATCATTGTTGACGGCGGCAACGCGTTGTTCACCGACACAATCCGTCGCGAAAAAGATGTTTCAGCAAAGGGCATCAACTTTGTTGGCGCTGGAATCTCTGGCGGTGAAGAAGGCGCGCTAAAGGGCCCTTCGATCATGCCTGGTGGTTCTGCTGAGGCTTATAAAACTCTTGGCCCAATTCTTGCTTCGATTGCAGCGGTTGCCGAGGGTGAGCCATGCGTGACTCACATTGGCACCGACGGCGCTGGCCACTTTGTGAAGATGATTCACAACGGCATTGAATATGCCGACATGCAGTTGATTGCCGAGGCTTACGACATTCTTCGTCACGCTGGCGGCTACACCCCTGCCGAGATTGCCGGCATCTTTGAAGAGTGGAACAAGGGCGAACTTGAATCATTCTTGATTGAAATTACCGCTGAAGTTTTGAAGCAGGTTGATGCAAAGACCGGCAAGCCATTGGTTGATGTAATTCTTGACCAGGCTGGTTCAAAGGGCACCGGAGTTTGGACAGTGCAGACAGCACTAAACCTTGGTACTCCAGTTTCTGGAATTGCCGAAGCCGTATTCGCACGTTCACTTTCATCTCAGGCTGCACAGCGTGCTGCGGTTGATGGTTTGCCTGCGGATGCAACTGCTTGGATTATTGCCAACAAGGGCGAGTTCGTTGAGGCCGTTCGCCGCGCACTTTACGCTTCAAAGCTTGTTGCTTACGCACAGGGCTTCGATGCAATTCGAGCCGGCGCAAAGGAATATGGCTGGAACATCAACCTTGGTGCAGTTTCAAAGATCTGGCGCGGTGGTTGCATCATTCGTGCACAGTTCCTTAACCGCATAGCTGATGCATACGGCGCAAAGGCTGACCTTGAGTCACTAATCTTTGACCCTTACTTCAAGCAGGCAGTGGCCACCTCGGTGTCATCATGGCGCCAGGTTGTTGCTAACGCATCACTTGCTGGTATTCCTGTTCCTGCGTTTGCGTCTTCACTTTCTTACTACGACGGTTTGCGTTCACCTCGATTGTCAGCGGCTTTGGTTCAGGGTCAGCGCGACTTCTTTGGTGCTCACACCTACAAGCGCGTAGACCTACCAGGAACCTTCCACACCTTGTGGTCTGGTGACCGCACCGAGGTTGAGCAAGACCCAAGCACTCACTAGAGTTCATAAAAAATCCCCCGTCTCGGTTTCGAGGCGGGGGATTTTTTGTGCTTAGCAAACGAGAGCTAGGGGTGACGCAGTGGGCTCGCTGGCAAACGCTCTTGCGCAATCCACTGCTGGTTATAGCCAACGCTAGAAGACATCAAATCTAAGAATGGCTTGGCATCAAAAGCCTCTGGGCCAAGCACACCGGCACCCCGCCAAACACCTTCGGCCATCAGCTCTAGAGCAATCACCGGGTTGTAGGCGGTGCGGGCAACCACGCACTGAGCTTCGAATTCGGCCATAGTCTGCGAGTTATCGGCCACGTGATATAGATAGGTAGCTCGGTCGCGGCCATCTTTGTCTTTGCCCGTCACCAGCACACCGGCGCAAGTCTTGCCCGTCATCTGAGGGCCAAGGCTAGCTGGGTCTGGCAACACCGCGGCAACCATGTCGCGCGGTGAAACTTCTACCGGGCCCTGAGCCGAACGCACTCGCACCGGGCGGGTTTGATCAAGCCCAAGTTTGTGCAGCACCTTCAAGATTGAAATGAATTCGGCACCCAAACCATATTTATAAGACACTCGATTTGCTGCGATGTGTCGCGGCAACATGGCAACTTCTTCGTGCTCAACGTTTACACACTCAACCGAACCGATGCCCTCTGGAAACTCAAAGATTTCTGGTTCGCTAAACGGTTCAGTGGTGAACCATCCGCGGTTTCGCTCGTAAACCAACGGTGGGTTCAAACACTCTTCGATGGTTTTCCAAATTGAAAACGCTGGCGCAAACATGCGGTTGCCTTGCTCATCGACGATCTCTAGGTTGTCGCCGTCTTTAACGCTAATCTCATTGATTTCGCTAAACAAGTAGTCCTGTGCGTAGCGTGCGAACACGTTTGCCAAACCTGGCTGCGCACCCATGCCAACCAAAGCAAGTTTTCCGGCGCGCTCCCATTGCTCACTCAGTGCATACTGGGCATCACCAATTTTGATTCCTGGCAAGTGATATGGGTCGGCTTCGTGTGGTTCAGAAACACTCATCGCTAGGTCGATGTAATTGATGCCGGCTGTGTAGGCGCCAGAGAAAATAGTTGGCAAATAGCGCGGCTCAACCGCGTTGATTAGGTGAGTCACATTGTGATTGCGTGCAAGTTCAACAACATTTGCTGCGTGGCTGGCATCAAGTTTTGCTGCCAAGAATTTTGAAGCCACTTCTTCACCGTGGCGATTGCGAATCCATTCAACAGTTTTTTCGGCGCGACCAAAGTCGTTGTCAGAAACGATAAAGATGTCATAGAAACTGCGAGTGGCTGCCACTTTTGCAATTGCGTCGCCAACACCGCCGGCACCAACTAGAAGAATTCGCATCCCACAAGCCTACCGAGGGCTTGGGTTTGCTCAGCGCTTGGTGATGTCTGCCGACGGGTCAATAACCCAGTCAACAACGCCAGCCCACTGGCCCCAGCCATCCGCAGCAGTGAAATGCCTTGCCCCGGTGATAATCACGGCCTCGACATTTAGTGGCTCGCCAAAGGTTGCCTGCATGCCACGTGGCGACCACGGATCTGCATCGCTGCCCAAGATGGTAAGCGAACTAGTTGAGGCGTGCACGGCTGCGTTCACGCTGGGCTTGCTCAGATCTACAGCGATGCCATCAATGTCTTGCAGCAGTTCTGGGTCTGCCGGTGCCACAAATAGCACGCGGTCAACAGGCTGAGTGATCTTGCCGGTAGCGGCAGCTTGAATCCAGTTGAGGCAACCGAGTGAGTGGCCAATCACCACGGTCTCGCCCTCGCCCGCATCGTGCAGCATTTGCAACTCGGCAACTAATAGGTCTTGCCACTCTTGCAGGCTCGGCTCGTCTGGGTTTGGAAACTGCGGATACAAAACCTGGTGGCCAGCACGACGAAGTGCGGTTGTCATTTGGTGGTGCCAAACATCGGGCAAACGACGGTTTGTCCAACCGTGCAACATCAAAACTTTGACCATTTATTTAGCCTAAACAAAAACCCCGCCCAGCCGAAGCCGAGCGGGGTTTTATGAAGCGTTATTACTTAAGGGTTACCTTTGCGCCAGCAGCTTCTAGAGCAGCCTTTGCCTTCTCAGCAGCGTCCTTGTTAGCGCCCTCTAGAACGGTTGCAGGTGCACCGTCAACAAGAGCCTTAGCCTCGCCTAGACCTAGGTTGGTCAGTGCGCGAACTTCCTTAATAACCTGAATCTTCTGGTCGCCAGCAGCTTCTAGAACTACGTCGAATGAGTCCTTCTCAGCAGCAGCTTCGCCAGCAGCAGCAGGTGCAGCAGCTGCAACAGCAACTGGAGCAGCAGCGGTAACTTCGAATACTTCTTCGAATGCCTTAACGAACTCTGAAAGCTCGATTAGTGACAGTTCCTTGAATGCATCGATCAATTGCTCAGTAGTCAACTTAGCCATGATGTTTCTCCTTGTTTTTTATAAATCGTTTTGGGTTGGTAAAGCTTTGGTTTAGGCGGCTAGCTTGGCGCGAAGCGCGTCGATAACGCGAACTGCCTGAGATAGCGGTGCCTGAGTTGTGTAAGCAGCTTTGAACATCGGAGCCTTGAAAAGTCCAGCGGCCTTGGCCAATAGAACTTCGCGAGATTCGAGGTCAGCAAGCTTCTTAACCTCTTCGGCGGTAAGAGCGATGCCGTCAAGCACACCGGTCTTTACAACTAGAAGAGGATTTGCCTTGGCAAAGTCACGCAAAGCCTTTGCAACGGTAACTGCGTCACCGGTTGCGAAAGCGAGAGCGGTTGGTCCGAACAGCTGGCCGTCAAAAGCGGCTACTCCAGCGTTCTTTGCAGCGATCTCAATAAGAGTGTTCTTTGCTACGGCGTAGGTTGCGTCGGCACTGATTGAACGGCGCAGCTCTTTAAGCTGGCTCACAGTGAGTCCGCGGTACTCGGTTAGAAAGACGGCGTTTGAGTTCTGGAATAGACCAGTTAGCTCAGCTACCTTCTCGACCTTGTTCGCCATGGCGCTCCTTGATTGTTTATGTCGGTAGCCCCGGGAAATAAAAAATGCTCCATGCAGACGCATGAAGCAGTTTGAAAATTCATGTCGATGAAAACACCGAAGAATAAAAACTTCTAAATACACCTGCGTGGGTTGACACTTTCGTATCCTTCGTTGCCTCGCAAAAGGCAAAACCGACGGTCTTTGGCTTTCTATAGTTTAGGCCAGACAGCGCCCGGCCCGCAACCCCAGATCTAGCCCAGTGCTTGGGCTAGATCGGCGATCTGGTCTTTAACGTTCTCTAGGCCAACAGCCAGGCGAACCAAGGCCTTGCTAACCGCAATCGGCGACTCCATCAATGAAAGGTGGGTCATGCCGGCCGGGTAGTTGACCAATGACTCAATGCCGCCAAGGCTCTCGGCCAAGATGAACAATTCGGTTGAAACACAGAACTTGCGGGCAGCCGCTTCATCCTTCAGGCGGAATGAAACCACGCCACCAAAACCGTGTTCCATCTGGCGCTTGGCAATCTCGTGGCCAGGGTGTGAAGGCAGGCCTGGGTAGTAAACCTCTTCAACCTTCGGATGTGCCAACAGGTACTCAGCGATTGCCTGAGCGTTTGAGCTGTGGCGCTCCATGCGAACTGCCAGAGTCTTGATTGAGCGGTGGGTCAACCAGGCGTCAAACGGTGATGAAACCGGGCCGGTTGCATACTGCAAGAAGTGGAACTGCTCAGCAAGCTCATCCGAGTTGAAAATAACTGCGCCTCCAAGAAGGTCACTGTGGCCGCCAAGGTACTTGGTGGTTGAGTGCACCACGATGTCGGCACCGAGCTCGATCGGGCGCTGAAGGTATGGGCTGGCAAAAGTGTTGTCCACCACAGTCAAAACGCCATACTCGTGGGCGATTTCAGAAACGCGGGCGATGTCAACAATTGCCAAAGTTGGGTTCGAAGGTGATTCGATCCAGATCAGCTTGGTCTTGCCAGGCTTAATTGCGGCGCGCAAAGCGGCTTCGTCGGTTAGGTCAACAACGTCGCTCTCAACGCCGGTGCCACCATAAACTTTGTCGATCAAGCGGTAGGTGCCGCCATAAATCTGCTTGGTCATCACAACGTGGTCGCCAGCGCTGGTAAGCACACGCATGATGGCGTCTTCGGCGGCCATGCCCGAGGCAAAGCTGAAACCGTGCTTTGAGCCTTCAAGGTTGGCAAGCGCCTCTTCAAGCGCGTTGCGGTTTGGGTTGCCCACGCGGCTGTATTCCATGCCCTCCATGTGCTCACCGATGTTTGACTGGCGGTGAGTTGACGCAAGGTAAATCGGTGGAATTACAGCACCGTTGTTGCGGTCAGGCTCTTGCTTAAAGTGGATTGCGCGGGTTTCAAATTCAGACATGCGTTAAAGCCTAGACAATGGCAGGGCTTGGGTCGAATTCGGTTGCGAAATGTGGCAGCTTCGCTTGCCGGCCGACTAACTGACCTGGCGGGCCAATCCGAGATCTTGAAATTGGAACCCAGGGAAAATTGAATTGATCTCGGTTGAAGATAGGTTGCCTCGATAGCGCAGCACATCGGCCATCACGTGGCGGTAGTCCAGGGTCACGGCCAGGTCTCCGTTGTGCAAATTCTCTGGGGATAGACCCGGCCAGTTGGCCACGATCTTTCCACCCTTTACTCCGCCACCCATTACGAACATGGCCGAGCCCCAGCCATGGTCGAGGCCCGCGGATGCGTTTTCTTGCAGGCGACGGCCAAACTCGGTCACGGTCACGATGGTCACCGAGTTCCACAGCGAGCCAAGGTCTTGCTTCAGAGCCATTACCGAGTCATTCAGGTTCTTGAAGTTGTTGGCCATGGTGCCCGAAGCGATGCCAGCCTCGCTGTGCACATCAAGGTCACCACCAAAATCAATATTTGCGGTTTTGATTGGTGTGCCCGAGTGCAGCAGGGTTGCCAAAAGTTTGAATCGACGACCGAGTGCGGTGTCTGGATAAGTGACGCTCGAGGTTTGTGAAACCGAACGCAGTTTTTCAGACGCGTCAATTGAAGAAAGCCCAGCCTTGGCCCATTGGTGATCGCTGTTTTTGTGCATCTGCTTTAGCAGCTCAAGATAACTTGCCCGGTCGTTGCCCACGCTGGTGATGGTCACTTGGCTTAGGTCTTCAAATGATGCAGCCTGGTTTGCGCCGCGGAAGGCAGCCGGCTTATTTTGCGATGCCGAGAAACCGGTAAGCACTTCAGTGCTGCCAATGGCGCTCAGATAGCGAGTCTGCCATCCGGTGGTGGTGTCTGGATTGTTGTAGGCGGCAAGCTCGATGGCAAGTTGATCGTCAAAGTGACTGCGTGTGCCAGTTGGTGTGCCAACCGCGTGAACGATGGCAAGTTCTTGATTGTCAAACATGGTTTTGAAACCCGAAAGATTTTTGTGCAAACCGAAGTGGTTATCAAGATTTAGATTTTCGCTGTCGGCAACTGCTGTGATCGGTCGGCTTTGCTGCAACAGCGGGTCGCCCAAAACCGGAACAGCCATCAGGCCATCCATTCCGCCGCGCATTGAAACCATGATGATTACATCGGCTGCGTTTTGACCGGGCGCTGCAAGTGCGTAATCGAAGCCTGGTTCAACAGCAATCGCCAAGCCACCGCCAAGTGCAAGCACTCCCCCAAGAAATCCACGACGACTAACCCCGCGAGTGAGTTCCTGAAATTCTTCGCAACCGCAATTTGCTTCGTCGTGACTCATCGCAAATTCCAATCTGGTTTTGAAAGCAAAAGTGCCGCTGCGGTTGCCGCAACATTTGAAATGTATTTAGCTTGGTCGCCGTTATTGCGAACGCTTTGATTTACGATTGCCAACACCTTGGTCTTTTCGGCAGTTGGTAAATCTGCACCATAAAGATGCACTGCCAAGTCGGTGACAATTTCATTTGGCGTTGTGCTGGTTGGGCTTAACAGGGTTGCATAATTTGGGTCGGCAAAAGCATTCGCCATTCTGCCCTGAGCAATCTTGGTCGAGAAATTCCAACGCTGCACCTGGCTAGAAAGCGTGGTCCAAGGCTCACCGATGTCTGGGTAGCCATTAGGAAAAGGCCAGTCAAAAGGCGCGTGCCCCTGAGTGGTTAGTGCAGTCAGCACCGGCGGCATAGGTGAACCCTTGGCGTAATCCTTGACCACTTCTATATTCGGCTGTGGCACCGGGTTCGCTAGTGAAACGTTTAGAGCACGCACGGTCGAGGCCAGGTGTTCCATCGGGCGCTTCACCTTGGTTGGCTTGGCTGCCGCAAACTCTGTGCTCAGTGCCATCACTTTGAAAACACTCGGGATGTGCCCTTTGGTGCGCAAGTATTCGGCGCTCATCTTTTTGATTAGCGAGTTTGGTGGCACATCGGCAACAAATCTGCGGGCCATGCGAATGCTGAATGCATTTGCAGTTTCGGGGCGCAGTGCAATGTTTTTGATGAATCGCTTGATGCGCAACTTCACCGCATTTTCGCTCGTGGTTGCCTTGTTTTTATCGGTGTAGCCAAAAACTTTAATCTGACCAAAGTAGTGCTGGCTTAGTCGCACGTGGTGAGTGTCAGTTGCAACATCCCAAAAGATACCCGAGAACATTTTTGAAGCACCCTTGACATCATCTTCGGTGTAGCCCGCACCCGGGGTTAGCGTGAATAGCTCTAGAAATTCACGACCATAATTTTCATTCGGATGCTGCGCGGTGTTGGTGTCGCCGTTTAGGTAATCAAGCATGGCCGGGTGGTAAGTGGCCGCGGCCAAAAGGTTAGGAAAATATCCGAGCACGTTTGCACGAATTACGGTGTTGTCGTAATCAACTCGAACCAGCGATTTCTTTGCCAAAAGCGGAACAGGCACGTAGTCGCTGAAAAGCTCGACCAACATTTCAAAAACTTGACGCGAAGAATAGATGCGACGAATCAGAGTTAGGTGCGCAAGTTCATTTGAAAGCAGGCTTGGCTTGCCCTTGAAAAGTCGATCTTGATAGATCTGCGGAAGTGACATTGTTTGCGAACGAAACATTGAAATGTCTTGCAAGTATTCGCTGGTTTCAACCTTGGTCGGGGTCAGTTGATCTTTGAGCCATTCCTCCAAACCGATCGCCTTAATAGTGGCAACATCGGTTGGGTTATAGCCATAGGTGAGCTTGGCTAGGGTCGTGCGCGCACGCACGTCATTTATGACAGCCAAACGAAATCACCCCTCGCCAAACTCTAACTTGCAGAGATTGACGAGGGGTGAACGACTTTCGATTTTACGAAATTAGCCTTCGAATTTGCGCGCGCGTGGGCGCTTGTCGCCAGACGGCTTGTCTGACCAACGCCCCTTGCCTGAGCCACCGTAGTTGCCACCGCGTGAACCACCACGGCCACCGCCGCCACGACCATCACGGTCACCACGACCACGGCCACCGCCACCTGAGCCACCGCGTGAGTCACCGAAGTCAAGAACTTCTGGCGCTGGTGCAGCAGCAATAGGGCCGGCTAGGTCAACTAGCAATTCAGAGCTTGGGCGAACTTCGCTAAACAAGCCATCGCGCTCGGCACGACCCAATAGGTCTTCCATGCGACGACGACGGTTGCGAGGAATCAGAGTAATCACTGTTCCCTCCTTGCCAGCACGGCCGGTGCGGCCTGAGCGGTGCAAGTAAGTCTTGTATTCCTCTGGTGGATCTACCTGGATAACCAAGGCAACATCATCAACGTGAATACCGCGGGCGGCAACATCCGTAGCCACCAAAACGCGGCAGGCACCCTTAGTGAAACGCTCTAGGTTTCGGTTGCGCTGGTTCTGGTTTAGGTCACCGTGCAAACGAGCCGCTGGCACGCCAGCCTGCGTCAAGCTCTCGCTTAGACGCTCAGCGGTCATCTTGGTGCGAGTAAAGATGATCGACTTGCCTTCACCCTGAACCAGGCGAAGCAATACAGCCGAACGGTCTTCTTGGTCCACCGTCAAAACTCGGTGAGTGATGTTTGCGGTGTCGTTCTCTTCGTTTGGCACTTCGTATACGTAAGGGTCCGGAAGGAATTCCTTAACCAACGCGTCAACCTCGCGGTCAAGTGTTGCCGAGAACAAAAGCTTCTGGCTGTCGCCGGCTGCGCGCATGATGCGGCGCACGCCTTCGATGAAGCCAAGGTCACACATGTGGTCAGCTTCGTCAACAACCAAAGTTTCAACTTCGCTTAGGTCGATGATGCGCTGAGACATTAGGTCTTCTAGACGACCAGGTGTTGCCACCACGATGTCTACGCCACGGCTCATTGCGTTTTCTTGCTTGCGCTGAGGAACACCACCGTAGATACAAGTTGTGTAGAAACCAACCGCACGGGCAATGCCGTTTACAGTGCGGTCAATCTGGTCTGCAAGTTCACGGGTTGGCGCAAGAATCAGCGCGCGTGGCTTGCCCGGCTTGCGAGGCACTGAACCAGCAGCGATCAACTTGGTAACAAGAGGAACGGTGAAGGCAATGGTCTTGCCCGAACCGGTCTTGCCACGGCCAAGAACATCGCGGCCAGAGATAGCTGCAGGAATTGTGCTTGCCTGAATTGGGAACGGAGTCTCTGCGCCCATTCCGGTAAGTGCAATAAGAACCTTCGGGTGCAGACCCATGGTCTCGAATGAGTCTTCGGTGATTACCTCTGACTGCTCAACGTCTAGACGCTCAAGAACCTTGTCTTCGAAGAAAGCCTTCTTGTTTGGGTTCGAGTCACGTGCACCACGAAAGGTTGACTCGCGTGAGTCATCGCGTGCTGCGCGGTCTGGACGGTTTGGGTTGCGCTCTTCGCGGCCACGGTCTTCAGACCAACCACGCTTTGCAGTGCGCTCTTCGAAACGAGTCTTGTCATCGCGACCATAGCTTGGGCGCTCCGCACGGTTGCGGTCGCCGAAGCCACCGCCGAATGTGCGAGGTGCGCGGTCTGAGTCACGACGTGGGCGGTCGTCACGTGCTGGGCGATCGCCGTATGACGGACGGTCATCTCGTGCTGGGCGTGAGTCGCCACGACCATAAGCTGGGCGTGCATCGCGGTCGCCGTAGCTTGGACGTGAGTCACGAGCTGGACGTGAATCACGGTCACCATAAGACGGGCGTGAGTCGCGTGCCGGACGTGAATCACGGTCACCATATGAAGGGCGTGAATCGCGAGCAGCGCGGTCGTCTGAGTTGTAGCGAGGCTTGCGCTCGGTTGAACGTGCATCGCCAGTCTTTGGATACCAGTCACGACCACCTTCGCGGTTTGGTCGGCCTAGGTTAGCGTCGCGACTTGAAGATTCGGTTGCACCGTAGGTGCGCTTTGGGCGATCTTCGAAGAATGCGCCACGCTCGCGTGGAGCACGGCTAGGTGCATCGCTGAAGCTGCGCTGAGGCGCGCGGCCGGAAGATCGAGCTGCGCCGCCTCTAGAAAAATCGCTGTCGCGACTTTTCCCATCTTCACGAGTTTTGAAGTTTGAGCCTGCAGCTTTGCCGGTCGCTGGGCGACCTTTGCCGGCTGCTGGAGCACGGCCCTTACCTGCTGATTTAGGAGCGCCCTTTGACGAGCGCGCGTTTGATTGACCAAAATTTGGCATGATGATTTTCCTTTAATTCAGTTATGAGTGGGGCTCAGCAGGGAGTAGCTGATGAGCGCTGGCTAGTCGAACAGCGCTAGACCCACTTATTTGGAGGAAAATCCGCAAACGACTACTGTCACGATTTCGTAACTTTCTAAGGTTATCCGAAGTTCGCCGTTTTGGCTAGACAATTTTTTAGATTGCGATTGAAGCGACCAACACAGTCAGTGGCCCTTGAGTTTTCAACGACCAGCTAAACGCAACCTCATCAAAAATCGAGCTACCGTAGCCAGGCTTGCAGTCCACGGCTACCGGCTTGCCATCGTTCGAAACTTCAACTGCAATTAGCCCTGCTTCGTTCTCGCGCACCGAGATCTGAATGTTGTTGGCCTTGCCGTGCTTGGCGGAATTACTCACCGCTTCGCGAATTACTTCGGCTACACAAGACGCCGCAATTGGGTGCTTTTCAAAGGTAATTTTCAATTCGTTGCTAATTGGCGACACAGTGATGTTTACGGCACCTGCCCACACCTGTTGAATTTGTTCAATTACCTCGGATAGCGATTCGCCACCATCGGCCTGTTCTAGCTTTCTAACTGAAGCCGAGATATCTTCTTGAATGGCCTTGATTTCTTTCTTAGTTGGCTTGTCGGCCTTGGCCAACTTAATGGCGGCGGCATAAAGCGCCGACTGAACAGAACCGTGCAAAATAGCCGCCAACTTGCGTCGATTCATCCAAGCAGCTTGTCGCAACTGAGAGTTGAGAATTGCCAACTCAGCAATAGCCGAAGTCATCTCGGCTTCGGCGGCTGCACGTTGCGTGCGCAAGAACTGCATGTAAAAAGAAATCCAGGTAATGATCCAACTAAACATTACAAATTGGATGGACCCGCCAAATGGCACCGGGGTGAGCGCAAACGACATCAGGTTCACCGCAATAACGGGCGGAATCGTTGCAGCAATGGTGGCAGTGATGAATGCGAAAAAGGCGGGCAGCCACACGCGAACCAGCAATCGGCTGATCGCCTCAAATCCTAGGTAGACCACTGCAAGAGAAATAAAGCCAGCTAATGCAATGTGGTTAGGCGCCATCACCGCGAGAAAGCCAAGCGCTACCGATGCGGTTGCAAAGGTGATGTAGGGCGCCACAATCATTTGACCAACCGAGAGGCTGCCAGGCCAGTTCTGCTTGAAGCCGGCACCAACCGCGCGCTTTGCCGCGACCTTTACTTCAGCTTCAAATTCATCAGTCAAACCAACATCGTGGCTGAGTGGGCGCACCACGGTTTCAACAATATTTTGCAACTTCGAAGAAACATCCACGCCCTTCGACTTCTTGCTGATTTGCTTCGACACATCTTCAATGGCTGGCTTCAATACGGTTTGAATTCGCTGAAGCAGCTCAAGCTTTTGCATTTTGATGCGCTCGCGAATTCCGCCACGCAACTCATCCAAAGTAGCTTTCTCAATTTCAAGCTTTTGAAGCGTGTCAAGGTGTCGCAATCGCGATGCGTTGAAGATAGCAAAGGTGGCCACGGCCCCATAAACAAACAGGGGTGCATTTAGAAGTCGAAGCAGAAGCTCCTCTGCGGGAATCACACCAAGTTGGGTTCCAACCACGAAAACAACAAAGCCGCGAATTAGACCCGCGATAAGAAACGCAATTGATGTGCGCAAGCGCATTCTTGTGCGATTTTGGGTTGGTGCGATTGTTGATCTAAAAATCAGAAGTGGAATCACCGTGGCTATGTAGGCCGAAAGCGAAATTGCAAACCAGGCGGTTGGGTTTTGAATGAAGCGATTCAGATTGAGCGCAATCAAACCGGTGATCGAAGGAAAAGCAAACTGAATTAGAACGCGATTGCTAACCGCAATCGGCCCGGCGGCATTATCGATTGCCGCTGAGAGACTGGTGCGCGGAGTAATCGCCCGTTTAGTCATCAGCGAGCTGCATGGCCTTGCCCGAAGCCTGCAAGAACTTTGATGCCGCTTCAACGCGTGCATTGCCGGCTGCCTGCGGGTCAACATCCAACGCGGCAAAAGTGCGGCTCACAATGCCCTCAACCGCACGCACGGTGGTTGAACGCTTCTCGGCAATCTGCGAGTTTGAATAACCGGCCGCCAATAGTTGCAACACCGCGATTTGTTTGCGCGACAATTCGGCAAGTGGGCGGTTTGGGTCTTGATCGTGGCGGAATTCTTTGGTGACAGAATCGCGCAGCACTGCCTCGATTGCGTTCACCAAATCTTTGGCGTCAACCAACTTCGACTTGCGCAAATAAGCAACGTGCTTTGGCAGGTCGTCTGAGTGTCGGCCAACAAAACGAGGGTCCGGCAAATTGGTGAGGAACACGAGGCCAACATCCGGGGCCACTTCGTGCACTGCGGCTGCGAAGTCAAAACCATTTGGGCCAGCGCCGAGTTCAACATCGATCACGGCCGCGTCTGGGTCAACCGCTTCAAAGGCTCGCTTCGCATCTGCTGCGTTTGCTGCGGTGGTCACTTGAAAGCCGGCTGACTCGAGCATCTTTGCAATCAAGTCGCGCAGCAATGACTCGTCTTCTACAACAAGCACTTGGCGTGCATACATTTTTATCCCCGGATATCTTTAGCGAAGTCGGTTTTTATCTGGAATAACCAGAGTATCGCCGTCAAAGGTGATGCCTGATAGATCTTTGACCACGATGTCGGCTTGGGTTTTCATGGCTCGCTTGGAAACCCCAATCACTAAGCCCACTCCAGCCTCAATAGCGGCGATTACGCCCGCTTCAGCATCTTCAAAAACCACACAGTCGGCTGGCTCAAAACCTAGGCGCTTGGCACCCAACAGATAAGGGTCTGGGTTTGGCTTGCCGTTCTGCACATCTGCGGCGGTGACCAGTTCGGCAGGCACCGGCAAGCCAGCGGCCTCGAGTCGCGCTCGACCAAGGTTTGGATTCGCCGAGGTACAAACTGTCCAGGTGCCTGGCTTTAGTGAGTGCAGCAACTCCACTGCTCCGCCTAGTGGCACGGTTTCGTGCGCGGTGTCTTGCTCAAGTTGATTGATGCGGTTGTTGGCTTCTTCAAATAACTCGGGTGCCACCCAAAGACGCACTTTGTCTTCGGCGCGCACGCCAGCATTTTCGGCGCTATCCCAGTTAATGTGCGGTGCATATTCGCTGCACCAAATTGCCCAAGCATCTTTGGCAGCTTCGTGGCTGTCTACCAGCACACCGTCGTTATCGAACAGCAGCCCACTTGCAGAAAACTTCAACTACTTTGCCTGTCGGTTGCGCTCGGTGATGGTGAAATAAACGCCAACAACGGCGAGCAAAATCAAAACCTTAGCCGGGGCTGCATCTTCAATTAGCCACTGCCAGGTGATTGGTTTCAAAACCGGAATTGATTGACAATCCATGTCTTTGCAATCCACCGGCGGTGCAGACCAAGTTTGTAATTTCTGAACAGCGCTGCTTCCATAGGCAAATGCCATGATGCCAACTACGCCACCAAAAACAATCGAAAGCACAAAGTTCAAAACTGTAGCTCCCGCAGCAAGTGCGGTGCGCGGCTTTGGCGCCTCGGCCTTTGCCGACTTTGCCTTGGCCGCAAAGCGAGTGCCGGCAACAACACCAAAAGCAACAATCAAAACGATGATCACCCAAACCCAAACCTGAAGAGTGGTGCGAGTGATGTCGTAAACCACAAGACCAAAGATGATGGCGAAGGCGGTTGCCAAAATTGGCACAACGTATCCGAGGGTCAAGGCTTTTTGAGTTTCGCTCATTCGAGCCTTGGTGCCATCTTCGTTGCGCTCGTGCTCGCGGGTTACGAATGCGCGAAGCAAAACCCAAACCACCATTGCGGTGCCAAGCAAAATTGGAATGTAAACATCGACCAAACGCACGACAAGATTTTCTGAACGACCGCTATAAGAGTTGAATGCGCCCATGAAAGTGCCGATGACAAAAATCACACCGGCTGCCAAACTCAAAATCACCATCAGGTTGGCAAAGCGGTGAGCAGAGCGAGCAAGTGCCGCGTTGGCATCCGAGGTGGCACGAGCCTTGATTGCCCAAGACTGACCAATAAGCGAACAAATTGCGGTGGCAAGAATGCCAGCGAAGAAAACATAGATAGAAGGGTGCAGCGTGGCGTCGGCGATAGGCATGCCATTGGTTGAGTACTGCTGCGGCGGGGTGAAGATATCAATGATTTGGGCAAGCATGAAGGCCCACCAGGTCACAACCACTCCAGCTAACGGAAGTGCAACGGCTCGGTTCTCAAGCGGAAATTTCTTCATGTCTTCAGCCTAGACCCCCCTAAACTTTTGGCATGATCCTTGTAATTGGCGAAGCCCTGATTGACCTAATTGAGAACCGCTACCAGCCTGGTTCGTTCAACGCGATTGTTGGTGGCGCAAACGCCAACGTTGCTTTGGCGCTTGCTCGACGCGATGTGCCGCACCGTTTCTTGGGTCGCATCAGCAACGACCGCTTCGGCAAAATCATCCGTGAGCGCCTTGAAACAAACGGCGTGAACCTAGACCTCACTATTAGTGCACCTGAGCTAACCACTTTGGCGGTTGTTTCGATTGATTCGCACGGCATTCCGGCTTACGCGTTTTATGTGAACGGCACTGCTGACTGGGCATGGACCCCAGATGAATTGCCAACCGACGTGCAGCTTGAAAACCTTCACGCCACCGCAATTCAATTTGGCTGCTTGACCATGGCGATGGAGCCTGGCAACAAAGTGATTGAAGCCTGGGGCAAATCACACTTCGAACAAAACTCGGTGACCATTAGTCACGACATCAACATGCGCCCTGCTCTGGGTTTCGACCCAACCACCGAGCGCCTTCGTGTCGAGCGCGTGAATTCGTTTAGCCACCTCATCAAGGCATCCGATGAAGATATCGAATGGCTATATGGGCTCGATGCCGGTGCCGATCTCGACGCAATTGTTCGCGGGTGGATTGGCGACACTGGCCGCGTGGTTTTGGTAACTCGTGGCGCATCGGGTACTTCGATTTATCGCGGCGACCGTCGCATTGATGTGGGCTCTCGAAAGATCAATGTGGTTGACACGGTTGGCGCTGGGGATACTTTCTGCGCCAATCTTTTGGGTCAGCTTTCGGACATTGACGCGTTGGGCACCGATGCATTTGATCGCTTGGATAACTTGACCGATGACGCACTTGCCGAGTTCGTTCGCATTGCCGGCGTTGCTGCCTCGATTACCTGCGAGCGTGCCGGTTGCGAGCCGCCAACTCTGGCTGACCTGAATGCGGTTCTAAACGCCTAAATGTCACACCCCCGTGGCACAATCTGACTCATAAAGACAACAGCTGTGCGAACAGCTAGAACAACATCACGGGGTTTATAAATGCGCAAAATTCAAGACGACATTTGGTCGTTTAACACACGCGACCTAATGCGTGCCGCTTCATGTGAACACTGCATCAAACTGGCTGTCGCGCGCGAGCTGCACATGCCAGGCGTTGCCGAGCTAATCAAGCCTTACGACAAGCCGGTTGAGGGCCTGCCAATCACCTATGGCAATCGATACGAGGCCCAGCTTGAGGCTGAGTTGCGTGAGTGCTTGGGTGACGAAGGCTTTCAAAAACCTTCGGATGGCGGCGACCAGATTGCCAAGACTATTGAGTTGATGAATGCTGGCGTGCCAGTGATCTACCAGGGCTCAATGCGCCACCGCGTGGGCCGTGCCGAATTCAGCGGCCGTCCAGACTTTTTGGTTCGCGCCGATTACGAGCTTGATTTTGAAAACGGCAAATTGATTGCCCGCCAGGTAGCTGAGTTGGCGGGCAAGCACGGCTACATCGCCTGGGATGCGAAGCTGGCCGGTTCGGCCAAGCCAAATTACCTGCTACAGGTTGCGCTTTACATTGACGCCCTGGATGCACTCGGTTTGAAGGCTGTCGATGCGCAGCACGGTTTGGTATTGGGTAGCCGTCGCGTTGAAACCTTTGAAGAAGGCGATGTGGTGCCTGCCATGCGGCAGGCTCGCCAAAACCTGGGTGACTTGTTTGATGAATTAGCGGGCAACGTTGACGTTTCGAAGTTTGCACTTGAGAACCTGAGTTTGTATTGCCCGGTTGCTTCAACCTGCGACATTTGTGAATACCCAGATTTGTGTGCACATACTCGCGTTGAAATTGATCACCTGGTGCAGGTAGCTGGCATCAACAAGAGCCAGATTCAGAAGCTGCAAAAAGCCGGCATCACCACAATGGCCGCACTCGGTGCTGCAACCGATGAACAACGCCCTAGTGATTTTGTGCCTGGCAGCTTCGACAAATTGCGCAAGCAGGCTCGTTTGCAAACCTCGTTCAAAACCACGGGCAAGCACAGTTATGAATTGGTCAACGACCCAGAAATTGGCGTGCTACCTCCGGCATCGGCTCACGATGTGTTCTTCGACATGGAGGGCTTTCCGTACTTCGCAGGTGGCGGCTTGGAATATTTGTTTGGTGCCGTAAACCGCGAAAAGAGGTTCTTTGAGTTTTGGGCGCACGACCGAGAGCAAGAGAAGCAAGCCTTCATTGATTTTGTTGAGTACGCCATTGCCGAGATGAGCGCCGACCCGGCGGCCCACATTTATCACTACGCCCCTTATGAGAAAACTGCGCTTAGCCGCTTGGCTGCTCGCCACGGAGTGATGGAAAAAGAAGTTGCGCAGCTGTTTGAAGAAGACCGCCTGATTGATCTTTATAAGGTTGTGCGCGGTTCTATCTTGGTGAGCCAGCCGAGTTATTCAATTAAGTACCTCGAGCCAATTTATGGTTTTGAGCGCACCGGCGAAGTTTCAAATGCGGCAGCCAGCATCGACGGCTACGAAGACTACCGAATGGCAGTTGAAGTTGGCGATGCCGAAACCGCAACAACTTTGATTCGCGACATCGGTTTCTATAACGAGACCGACTGCGTTTCAACGCTTGAACTCTATGAGTGGTTGGCGGCCATGCCCGGTGCTGGCAGCAAATATGCCCAGTTTCGAAGTGCGGTAGAAACAAAAAAAGCAGCGCGACTAGAGGCTAAGAGCTCAGCCGACGGTTCGCTAAGCAAGGCAGAGCTCGAACTTGAACGCCTAATTGAAGGCACCAAAAACCTGATGGCAGCCGTTGAAGATTGGCCTGAGGGCGAAGACCCAGAAGCCGATTACAACGCCAAGATCTGGCTGGCCATCGCTCACTCGATGCTTTATTACAACCGTGAAGAAGTAATCAAATGGCGCGATTTGCGCATTCGTCGTGAAGCCACCGACGACGCACTAGCTAGCGACCGCAAGGCTTTGGTGGCCCGCGATTGCGAGCTGATTGATGCGCAGCCAATGCGCGGTTCAAATAAAACTCGGCAGACCTACCGGTATTTTCTAGAACCCGGGCAAACAGCTTTTTTGAAAGACGACAAAGACATTTATGTTCGTTTTGACATTGGGGCTAACCAACACGAAGTTGATAAAGGCAAGGTCATCAGCAACCTCGATGGCGAGGTGGTCTTCACTCGCGAAACCACTCCAGAAAATCGAGGCTATGAACCAAACGCGCTTTTTGAGAATGAGGCGATTAGACCAGCTCCAAAACCCGAGGCCGTTGGTGACTGGGTTCACGGCATTACAGATAAGTGGGGTGACCCACGCAACCCCGCACCTACGGGCGATGCCACAATCGATTTGCTCATGCGACGCAAGCCAAACTTGGTTGGCGGCGCAGCACTAACCCAAGCAAACGTAAACGACTATTTGCCTGCACTAATCTCTGCAGTCGATGCGCTTGACCATTCAACGCTTGCAGTTCAGGGCCCACCTGGGTCTGGCAAAACTTATCTTGCATCACGCGCGATTAAGCACCTAATTGAGCAAGGCAAATCAATTGGCGTTGTGGCTAACTCACACTCGGCCGTAGAAAACCTGCTTCACGGTTGCATCTCAGCTGGTGTGCCCGTTGAACAAATTGCCAAGCGCAACGCATCTGGTGAATCATTGCCAAAGCCTTGGGCAGTGCCAAAAGACAATGGCGGCCTTGCAACGTGGCGCACCGAGAACCTTAATGTTGGCACTGTAGTTGGCGGCACGTCTTGGGTCTTTTGCGCTGCACAGGTAATGTCACAAAAGTTCGATTACATGTTCATCGATGAAGCCGCTCAGTTCTCGCTGGTTGACGCAATCGCCATTGGCGCCAACACCAAAAACATCGTGATGCTCGGCGACCCGCAGCAACTCACCCAGGTGGTTCAGGCTGTGCACCCAGGCGGCGTTGATAACTCTGCGCTCGGTCACTACATGGGTGAGCAAAAGATTCTTGATGCTCAACACGGCTACTTCGTCGAGGTCACGCGCCGCATGCATCCAAAGGTGAATGAGCCGGTTTCTTGGTTGTCATACGAGGGTCGTCTGCACTCTCACCCAGACACCAATAAGCACGTGCTCGAAGGCGTGGCCCCTGGCCTAAGCGCAATCGAGGTGCACCATGACAACAACTCAACTCACTCCCCCGAAGAAGTGGAGCAAGTGCTGGCAATTATTCGCAAGCACGTTGATCAAGTTGGCATGAGCGAAATTCTCGTGGTCTCGCCTTACAACGCCCAGGTTGATTTGCTGCGTCACGGCCTTGATGCCGAAGGTTATCAAGACATTCAGGTTGGCACCGTAGATAAATTCCAGGGTCGCGAAGCCGACATCGTGATTATTAGCTTGGCAGCATCAACCGCCGAGGATGCGCCGCGCGGCTTAGAGTTCTTGCTTGATCGAAACCGATTGAACGTTGCGCTATCCCGAGCAAAGACAAACAGCTTCTTGGTTTACTCGCCGTTGCTAACCCGCACCAGCTTTAGAAACGTGCAAGACGTCAAATGCATCAGTCGTCTTGCAGGCCTTCTAGCTTTTGCTAATTAGCTAGCAGTTTCTTAACGCGAGGCACAACCTCGTTGGCATAAAGCTCAATCGAGTGCATTAGCTTGTTGTGTGAAAGAGGGCCGGTTGCATACTTCAAGTCAAAACGCTGGGCACCAACCGATTCAATCGCATAGGCAATCTTCTTAGCCACTGTTTCTGGTGCACCCACATAAAGCGACCCATGGTTCACTTCGTGCAAGTAGTGATCTTTTGACATTGGCTGCCATCCGCGTTCGCGACCAATGCGGCCGAAACTCTCCTGATAGGCCGGCCACATTTCTTCGATTGCTTGCTCATCTGTGTCGGCAACGTGACCAGGTGAGTGAATTGAAATTGGCAATGCTTCGCGGCCAAACTTATCCAAAGCATCGTGAAATAGTTTTGCAAACGGCGCAAAGCGAGCTGGGTCGCCGCCAATAATTGCCAGCGCCAGTGGTGTGCCCAAACGCGCTGCACGAATAACTGACTCTGGGCTGCCACCTACGCCAACGCGAATTGCAATTGGTTTTTCGGTCTTTGGGTAAACGTCTTGGTTGGTTAGCGAAGCGCGAGTGGTGCCGCTCCAAGTGACTGGTTGCTCTTTTAGAAGCTCAACCAATAGCTCCAGTTTTTCTTCAAACAAAACTGCGTAGTCCTGCAGCTCATAGCCAAACAGCGGAAAAGACTCGGTGAAAGATCCACGTCCAGCGGTGATCTCGGCACGGCCGTTTGATAGCGCCTGGATGGTTGCAAAGCGTTGATAGACGCGCACCGGGTCGTCACTAGAAAGCACGGTCACGCCAGTGCCCAGGGTGATGTTCTTGGTGACGGTTGCAATGCCGGCAAGCACGGTGTCTGGAACAGAAACTGCAAAGTCATTGCGGTGGTGCTCGCCGATGTTGAAGTTGTCTAAGCCCAGCTCGTCTGCCAAAACCGCCTGCGCAACAATGTTGCGAATTACCTGGCCGGCAGAGTCATCGTTGCCCTGCTTATCGCGGGTCATGTCGCCAAAGGTGTCTAGGCCAAATCGAACCTGAGTCATCGTCATCTCTTTCTGAGTTGAACTTTGTCAACCCCCACTAGACAACTCTAGGCCAGGTTGGTTTATTCCAACTACTGAGGCAAAACCTTGAGCGTCTTCAAGGTTGGGTCGGCAACAAATGCAATGCGCACGCCCATGTCGCGCGCCTTTAGCAATGCGCTCAAGGCCGCTTCGGTAATGCGCTCACCCGGTGACAACACCGGCACGCCTGGTGGGTAAGGGCAAATCATTTCTGCTGAAACTCGACCAACCGCATTGGCCGAATCAACCACTTCGTAATCAGAGAAGAAGGCCTCGCGCGGGGTGACTACAACCTCAGGCTCAATCGAGAACGCCGGCAGAATTTCAATCGGACGAACCGGCCCACGGTGACGATTCACCGATTCGATAATGCGTTGAATCAGATCATTGATGCGATCTGGGGTGTCGGCAAATGTAATCATCGGAATCACGATGTCGCGGTTCGCCATTTCAACATCGATGTTGGCCGCCAATAGATCGGCTTCAACGTGGTTGCCATCGGCACCCACTGATCCGAGCAAAATAACCAACTTCAACGGGTCAATGTATTCGCCATCAATCACTTGGATGCCGGCCGCACGGAGTGCATCGCGACCGCGCTCGGTGGCTTCGATTACAGGGCCAATCAACTCAGCACCGTGACGCTCAAGCAGCGCACGTGCCGCATCGATAGAAGCCAAGATGCGACCTGACATTGATGTGGTTTGGGTTGAGTCGAACATTTTGTTGAAGCGGGCAAGGTCTACCAGGCCTTCGCGCACCAAAACAAATGAAGCCTGCGAGTAGCTAGGCAAGGTTTTGTGGGCCGAGGTGACCACGATGTCGGCACCTTCGGCAAGGGGGTGGTTTGGCAGCTCTTTGTGAAAACCATAGTGGGCAGCCCAAGCTGCATCAACAACGAGTGGAATGCCGGCGTCGTGACAAACTTTAGACAAGCGAGGGATGTTTGACATGGTGCCAACATATGAAGGCTCGCCAATCAAAACTGCTTTTGCGTCTGGGTTGGCTGCAATGGTTTCTGCCAAACGGGTTGATGGCAAGTATTCAGGCAACCCAGTTTCTGGGTTGATCTCAGGGCGAATCCAAATTGGGGTGACCCCCGCATAAACCATGCCAACCAAAACTGATTTGTGCAGGGTGCGAGAAACAATCACTTTGTCGCCAGGTGAGGCAACGGCCATTACGGCTGCGTGGTTTGAACCACTAGAACCATTCACTCCAAAGCGGCAGAGGTCTGCGCCCCAAAGTTTGGCAGCAATTGCCTCTGCCTCAAGAATGAGCGATGGTGAAATTCGATTGGTGTGGTTGCCCGGCAGAACTGGAATGTCTCCGTCAACGATTGCACCGGTTAAATCGGTGCGACCCTTGTGGCCAGGAATTTGGAATGGCGATCGGTCTGTTTCCATATCGCGCATCCATGCGTCTAGCAGGGGCGCGTGTGCACGCAAACCCATAGGGTCTTTCGGGTCAAGTAGTGTGGCTGCGCCAAATGCGTGTTGTGGCAATATCCCGCCTTTCGATAATCGGCTATCAGCCTAACGAATAAGGGACCGGGCCTAAAGGCCCGATCCCCAATTCAAAGTGAACGTTTGGTAAGGCTTAGAACTCAACCTTGGTGATGTTGGTGTCTAGCAAAATGCCCGGACCAAATGTGGTTGCAAGTGCAGCCTTGATTAGGTAGCGGCCCTTTGAGCTTGATGGCTTCAAACGGTTTACTTCTTCAAGTGCAACTGCAAGGTTTTCGCCAAGCTGCTCTTTTGTGAATGAAGCCTTGCCAATGATGAAGTGCAAGTTTGACTGCTTGTCGATGCGGAACTCGATGCGGCCACCCTTGATGTCGGTAACTGCCTTCGCAACATCTGGAGTCACGGTGCCGGTCTTTGGGTTAGGCATAAGGTTGCGAGGACCAAGAACCTTACCTAGGCGACCGACCTTACCCATAAGTTCAGGAGTCGATACTGCAGAGTCAAAGTCGGTCCAGCCTGCGGCTACCTTCTCGATCAGTTCGTCGCCGCCAACTTCGTCTGCACCGGCAGCCTTTGCAGCGTCAGCCGCGGCACCAGTTGCAAAAACGATTACGCGTGCAGTCTTACCAGTTCCGTGTGGAAGTGAAACAGTTCCACGGATCATCTGGTCTGCCTTGCGAGGGTCGACGCCAAGCTTAAGTGCAACCTCAATGGTTGAATCAAACTTCTTCGAACCAGTCTCTTTGATAAGAGCTACTGCTTCGGCTGGGGTGTATAGCTTGCCCTCGGTGATGAGAGCTGCTGCGGCCTGGTAGGCCTTTGAGCGCTTTGCCATTCTGTTGTTCCTTTTCTAATTGGTCACAGTTCGTGGTCAACGCATCGCGCGCGATGCTCCCACTAATTGCTATTGGTTTGTGTTGCTTAAGCTTCGGTTGTGATTCCCATTGAGCGTGCAGTACCAGCGATGATCTTTGCAGCTGCATCAACATCGTTAGCGTTCAGATCTGACATCTTCTGCTCGGCAATCTTGTACAAAGCTTCCTTCGAAAGTGTTGCAACCTTCACGGTGTGAGGAGTTGCTGAACCCTTCTGAACGTTTGCTGCCTTCTTGATTAGCTCGGCTGCAGGAGGGGTCTTTAGAACGAAGGTGAATGAGCGGTCTTCGTAAACGGTGATTTCTACCGGAACGACGTTGCCCTTCTGGTCTGCAGTTGCGTTGTTGTACGCAGTGCAGAACTCCATGATGTTCACACCGTGCTGACCAAGAGCTGGACCAATCGGAGGTGCTGGGTTAGCAGCGCCTGCGTTGATCTGAAGCTTGATCATGCCAGTGATCTTTTTCTTCGGTGCCATTTTGATTTTCCTTTTGTTTGTTTGGAAACTGTTTATAAAACTTGTTTAGTTCAGAGCGCCAACCTGCTCGAAGCCCAACTCCACTGGAGTCTCGCGCTCGAACAGTGAAACCAAAACAGTAAGCTTGCCGCTTTCTGGCTTGATCTCGCTAATGGTTCCTGGAAGACCGGCAAACGAGCCGTCTT
The DNA here is from genome assembly GCF_024639375.1 of Rhodoluna sp. Lineage (GTDB taxonomy): Bacteria > Actinomycetota > Actinomycetes > Actinomycetales > Microbacteriaceae > Rhodoluna. The sequence continues at coordinate 5,860 of NZ_JAHEIM010000012.1, read as the reverse complement.
TGATCATGATGCTCTCGCCAACCTTGTAATCAACGTTGATTGGAACAGCCTTAGCCTTGCCCTTAACGGCAACGCCACCCTTGGCAGCAGCCTTGGCTTCTGCTTCTTCAGGCAATACATAAAGGCTCTTCAACATGTTGAATGCTTCGTCTGCGCGAAGTGGTGTTGGGTTCTGAGAGTTACCAACGAAGCCGGTAACTGCTGGAGTGTGACGAACAAGTGACCATGACTCTTCGTTCATCTCCATGCGAATCAATACATAACCAGGGATGCGTACCTTGGTTACCAACTTGCGCTGGCCGTTCTTGATTTCGATTGAGTCTTCCATTGGAACTTCAATCTGGAAGATGTCGTCGCCGCCCTCGATTGCAAGCTTGCGGTTTTCGATGTTCTGCTTAACGCGCTTTTCATAACCCGCGTATGAGTGGATTACGTACCACTTGCCAGGCTGACGGCGAAGTTCTGCTTTGAATTCTGCGTAAGGGTCAACCGGTGCACCCTCTTCGATTTCGTCTGCAATTGCAGCCTGCTCTTCGGCAGCCTCAACAATTGCTTCTTCAAGTTCTAGATCTTGCTCCAGCTCAACAGCCGCGTCTTTTGCCAAATCGGCAAAGTCAGCGTCTGCCTCGGCAATTGCTTGCTCGACAGCTGGGTCAGTTGCAACAACTTCGGCCAAAGCCTCTAGCTCGTCGCGTTCCATATCAGTCAACGTTTGAATCCTTTTATTTGTGGAGCGAAATTATGCGGTTGGGGTGAAGACAAAAGTAACAGCTTGGTAGAACAACCAGTCAAGACCGGTAATGATCACCATTACAACTGCAACGAATGCAAGCACCACTGCGGTGTAGTTGCGAAGTTCTGCCCAGGTTGGCTTGGTGACTTTGTTTAGTTCACCAAGAACCTGCTTAATGAAAAGAGCACCGCGTGCAAAAACGTTGCGCTTTGACGCACGATCAGCTTTCGCTTTCTCGACTAGGTCTTCTTGCTCTAGTTCATCTGCCATGAGGCGTTCCTTTTCTTTGTGACCGAAGTCATTTCGTTTCAGCAGGGCGGACAGGACTCGAACCTGCAACCCTCGGTTTTGGAGACCGATGCTCTACCAATTGAGCCACCACCCTTTACAGGGTTGTTTGTTGCTTCGAAAGCCAGGCAAATGGGCACACTAATAGATTGAATATCTAAGAATGATTTAATTGCCAGATAAGGCTTCCGGAGTTGTCAAACTACCTCCTGTAAGGATAACCGCTGCGGACCTTTTGCGCAAAGGCTAATTAGGGCGCTGGCCCATCCGAGGCCCGATTCTGCTTGCTAATCTTGTCGCATGCCTGAATTCCCTCGAATCTCAAAACGTATCGGTGCCATTGCTGAATCAGCCACTCTCAAGGTTGATGCCAAAGCCAAATCGCTTCAGGCAGCTGGCCGCCCAGTCATCTCTTATGCAGCCGGCGAACCTGACTTTCCAACCCCGGCCCACATCGTAGAAGCCGCCATTGTGGCCGCTCGCGACCCTAAAAACCACCGCTACACCCCGGCCGTGGGCCTTCCAGACCTGCGCGAGGCAATTGCCGCCAAAACCAAGACCGACTCTGGCACCGAAATCTCGGCTGCTCAAGTGGTTGTCACCAACGGTGGCAAGCAGGCGGTTTACCAGGCATTTGCCACAATTGTTGACCCGGGCGACGAGGTTTTGATGCCTACCCCGTTCTGGACAACCTATCCTGAGGCCATTCGCCTTGCCGGTGGCGTGCCAGTTGAGGTTTTTGCCGGCGCAGACCAGAACTACCTGGTCACCGTGGAGCAGCTTGAAGCGGCTCGCACCCCTAAGTCGAAGGTTTTGCTCTTCGTTTCACCTTCAAACCCAACCGGTTCGGTTTATACCCGAGAGCAGACCGAGGCAATCGGTCGCTGGGCCTATGAAAACGGCCTTTGGGTAATTACCGACGAGATCTACCAGAACCTGGTTTACGACGGCGTGAAGGCAACCTCAATCACTGAGGCAGTTCCAGAGCTAATCGACCGCACCATTTTGGTGAACGGCGTTGCCAAGACTTACGCAATGACCGGTTGGCGCTTGGGATGGATGGCTGGCCCGCTTGACGCAATGAAGGCGGCTGGCAATTTGCAGTCACACCTTTCTTCTAACGTCTCAAACATTTCGCAGCGTGCAGCGATTGCCGCTTTGACCGGCCCTCAGGATGAAGTGCTGGCCATGCGCGAAGCCTTCGACCGTCGTCGCAAGATTGCGGTTGCTGAGTTGAACAAGATTCCTGGTTGGGTTGCTCCAACCCCTCAAGGTGCTTTCTATGTTTACTCGGATGTCACCGGCCTGTTGGGTCGCGAGTGGGGCGGCAAGCAAATCAACACTTCGCTAGAACTTTGCGACTACATTCTTGAAACCGCTGAAGTTGCACTTGTGCCAGGTGAGGCCTTCGGCCCATCAGGCTATGTGCGCTTGTCTTATGCACTTGGCGATGCGCCATTGCTAGAAGGCATTCAGCGTTTGCAAAAACTCTTTAGCTAAGTGCTAATAAAAAAGACCCGCGAAGTGCGGGTCTTTTTTTATCGGCAAGTTTTTACGAGCCAAACGTTTAAGCGTGGCTGAAACCAACGAGGTTTGGTTCAGGCACCAAGTTGATTGCGAACTTATTTGACACTCGGGTTTGCACATAGGTTGCCAATTGCAAAATTTCTTCGGCAGTAGCACCCCCGGTGTTCACAATTGCAAGCGTGTGCTTGCTAGAAATTGCAGCCTTAGAGCCGGCAATTCGATAGCCCTTTTGAATTCCTGCGTTTTCAATCAACCATGCCGCTGATAGCTTCACGGTTAGACCATCGTCTTCTTCGTTTTCATAACGAGGTGCATCTTCTGGCAGAGTGCGAGCCACTTTGTCGCTCACGATTGGGTTGGTAAAGAAACTTCCGCAGCTAACTGAATCTGGGTCGGCGTCACTCAACGCCATTCCCTTGTTGGCACGAAGTTTGAGCACGCTGTTTCGCACATCGGCCAGCGGCACCTGCGCGCCCATGGCAACGCCAAGATCCGCAGCAATCTGAGTTGAATAAAGTGGGCGACTCAGGCCATCCAAGTTTTGTAATTCAAATTCAACCCAAGTGATCACGCCTGGGCGACCACGTTTAATTGCGCTATCGCGATAACCAAACTGCAAGTCTTTGGCTTCAAGAATGGCAACTTCGTGAGTCACGTAATCCAAGAACTCGAGGCGCACCATGGTGTCGCTTAGCTCTTGACCATAGGCGCCAATGTTCTGCACCGGAGCAGCGCCCACGGTGCCCGGAATGCCACTCATTGCCTCAATGCCAGCAAGGCCTGCAGCGATGGTGTGGGCCACAAAGCCATCCCAAGATTCGCCCGCTTGCACCCGCACCACAACTCGTGACTCATCGCGATTGCGCACTGGCTCAATGCCAAGATTGGCAACTTTGATCACGCGCAAATTTTCAACGTCGTCGGAAACCACAAGATTTGAGCCGCCACCCAAGACCAACCAGTCTTCGCCCGATCGCCAAACACCAAGTGTGTGTTCGATTAGGTCGTCACGAGTTTTTGCTTCGAAAATTTCGGCAGGTGTGCCGCCAACTCGAATGGTGGTTAATTCGCTTAGTGGTTTAACCGAATTCATTACAGGCGAACTCGAACCTGTGCTTTGCCAAGCACGGTGGTGTCGTTGAAAGTTGCGGTTAGATCAACACGAACAATTTTGTTTTCGGCGTCAATCTCGGCAATTTTGCCAGAGACCAAAACCACTGCGCCTTCGCGAGCATCAACCACTACTGGCTTGGTGAAGCGCACCTGGTAGTCGGCGATTCGGCCGGCATCGCCAACCCAATCAACAGCAACCTGAACGGCGGCGCCCATGGTGAGCATGCCGTGTGCCAAAACTCCTGGCAGGCCAACGGCTTGTGCCACATCGTCGCGATAGTGAATGTTGTTGAAGTCACCCGATGCACCGGCATAACGCACTAGTGAATCGCGAGTAAACCAAAACTCTTGCTTGCCAATTTCTTGGCCAACTTCTAGTGACGCAATGTTGATGTGAGTCATTACTCTGCACCTCGAACCACAAGCGTTGAAATGGCGGTGCAAACAAGGTCTTTATTCACATCGAAGATTTTGGTTTCAAATGTGACCATTGAGTTGCCACCTAGTGACTTAACGCTGGCTACTTCTAGCTCGCTCACCAATTCGTCACCAGCAACTATTGGTCGCTCGTGAATGAAGCGCTGATCACCATGAACCACGCGGCTGAATTCGATGCCAGCCTCTGGGTCTGCCAAAACAGTTGTCAGCGAACGCTCCTGAATCACCACGGCAAAAGTTGGCGGCGCAATGATGTCGTCATAGCCGGCAGCTTGTGCGGCGAAGACATCCAAGTTCATTGGATTGGTTGATTTAACCGCGTGGGCGAACTCGCGGATTTTTTCACGGCCAACCAGATAAGGCTGGGTTGCCGGATATTTTTTGCCCTGCACGTTTGGATTTACCACGGGATTAGTTTACGAGCGACAGTAGCTAGGGCGGGACTCGAACCCGCGACCCCACGATTATGAGTCGTGTGCTCTAACCACCTGAGCTACCCAGCCGGGCATTGCCACCTAGTGAAACGGTGGCAATTGGTTGTTTTTAGTGCGAGCCCCGAGCCAGGATTGAACTGGCGACCCCTTCCTTACCATGGAAGTGCTCTACCACTGAGCTATCGGGGCGTTGTGCAGATTGGCGACTGGCGCCAGGCACCAGAAGACTTTATCACCTTTATTTAGCGGCTGGCAAACGCCAGATGTTGACTGAAACCTTGTCACCCGGCAGTTTCACGCTGTTGGTTTTCACTTCGATTTTGCCGCCACCAAAAAGGTTCACCGAGTGCTCAAGGCCAAACACCGCATCTTTGTGCAACTTGATCGAAGAATCTTTGCCGCGAGTGGCGCACACCAGGATGCTTTGCTTGCGGTGTTCACGAACGAAAACCACGGCTTCATCCGAGGCATATAAAAAGCGCATGCTGCCCTCGGTTAGCGCCGGGTTAGCCTTGCGAATCTCGGCCAGCTTGGCATAAACGGCAACCAGGTTCTTTTCGATTGGTCGCTCGTTGTTCCAAGGCATTGGCGTGCGCGCTTCCTCGCCGATAGTGCCATCGAGGCCAAACTCGTCGCCGGCCCAAACCATTGGAATGCCTGGGATGGTGAATTGCAAACCGGCGGCAACTTTTTGCGCACCCTTGATGGCGAAAGTTTTGAAGCGTGGGGTGTCATGGGTATCGAGGGCGTTCAAATTATTGGTACGAACATGCCACGGAAACCCGGCGTTGAATTGGGTGTAGCTGGTCACAAAGTCAGTGCCGCTTTCGGCCTTGGTGATGTATCCCATGTTTTGCAATTCTGTTTGTTCACTCTGCTTGTGCAACCAACGCCAAACCGGGCGTGTGAAGTTTGCATAAGTCATTGCGCCTTGCCAACCGTCGCCCTGCACTTCATAGGCAGCGTCACCGGTGTACTCCCCCAACATAATGGTGTTCGGGTTTACTTCAACCATGGTGGTGCGCACGGTCTTGGCAACATCCAGATACATGTCTTCATCGCGCACTCGGCCAGTCATGTTGGCCACGTCAATGCGCCAACCGTCAAAGTTGAAAGGCGCCTTGAGCCACTTGGCAACCACCGAGTTTTTACCTTCGATGAATCGCTTGCGCAACTCCTTTGAGTTCCAGTTGAACTTTGGCAAACTCGGGTAACCAAACCAGGCGTCATATTTTGTGTTGCCGTCGGTGAAGTAATAAAACTCAGATTCAAGTGCCTTCGGATTTTTGTGCGCCGCCTTGAACCATTCGTGAGTGTCACCAGAGTG
>NZ_JAHEIM010000013.1 GCF_024639375.1 Rhodoluna sp. | reverse complement strand
GAGGCTGCCAAGTTTGCTTGCGGGCAGCCAGCTCTTCTGGCTCAACGAGTAGTTCGAGCGAACGAGCAGCGATGTTGACTCGAATTAAGTCTCCATCGCGAACCAGAGCAATTGGTCCACCTTCGGTGGCCTCTGGTGCAATGTGTCCGATGCAAAGGCCGGTTGTGCCGCCTGAGAATCGTCCGTCTGTTAATAGTAGAACATCTTTGCCCAAACCGGCACCCTTAATTGCGCCAGTAATAGCCAACATCTCGCGCATGCCAGGGCCGCCCTTAGGGCCTTCGTAGCGAATAACCACTACGTCACCAGCTGAGATCTTGCCTTCGGTCAACGCATCCATAGCCTCGCGCTCGCGCTCAAAAACGCGGGCTGGGCCAGTGAATTCTTCAAGATCGAAACCTGCGGTCTTCACCACGGCACCCTCAGGAGCCATTGATCCGCGCAAAATCGAGATTCCACCGGTCTTGTGGATTGGGTTCTGAAGTGAACGGATGATCTTGCCATCTGGGTCTGGCGGGTTGATGCCTGCTAGGTTTTCGGCAACCGTCTTGCCAGTCACGGTTAGGGCATCGCCGTGAATTAGGCCAGCGTCAAGCAGGGCCTTCATTACAACAGGCACGCCGCCAACGCGGTCAACGTCGGTCATTACGAACTGGCCGAAAGGCTTTAGGTCGCCAAGGTGCGGAACCTTGTCGGCGATGCGATTGAAGTCATCCAAAGTTAGGTCAACTTCTGCTTCTCGAGCGATCGCCAACAAGTGCAACACTGCGTTGGTTGAACCGCCGAATGCCATGGTCACAGCAATGGCGTTTTCGAAGGCCTTCTTGGTCAAAATGTCGCGGGCGGTGATGCCAAGGCGCAATAGGTTAACCACGGCCTCGCCTGAGCGGTGAGCCCAAACGTCGCGACGGCGGTCGGCAGCCGGTGGGGCAGCTGAACCTGGCAGGCTCATGCCGAGTGCCTCGGCCGCTGAGGCCATGGTGTTTGCGGTGTACATGCCACCACAGGCACCTTCGCCTGGACAGATTGCGCGCTCGATGCGGCCTAGGTCTTCTTCTGACATCTTTCCGGCCTTGCAAGCACCAACCGCCTCAAAGGCATCGATGATGGTGACCTGTTTCTCTTCACCAGACTCAAGTTTCACCCAGCCAGGCATGATTGTGCCGGCATAAAGGAACACTGATGAAAGGTTTAGGCGAGCTGCCGCCATCAACATGCCAGGTAGTGACTTGTCACAACCGGCAAGCAAAACAGAACCGTCTAGGCGCTCGGCCTGCATCACGGTCTCTACTGAGTCAGCAATGACTTCGCGAGAAACCAGCGAGAAGTGCATGCCCTCGTGGCCCATTGAGATGCCGTCTGAAACCGAGATTGTGCCGAACTCAAGCGGGTATCCGCCGGCAGCGTGCACACCTTGCTTGCTGGCATCGGCCAAACGATCAAGTGAAAGGTTGCAAGGGGTCACCTCGCTCCATGAGCTGGCCACGCCAATTTGAGGCTTTACCCAGTCCTCATCGCCCATTCCAACAGCACGAAGCATGCCTCGTGAGGCGGTCTTTTCAATTCCATCGGTAACGTCGCGTGAGCGTGGCTTCATATCTACAGACATAGGTGCAAGTCTAAACCTTGAACCCCCTAGAAATTCACAGTGATTGCCTAGGATGAAGGGCATGCGCCGCAGTCGACTTTACGAAAATGGGCAGGTTGTCCAGACGGATTTTCCGCTCAGCCTGATTCCTTCAATCAAGAACAAACGAAACAAGTTCTTCTGGATTGACCTGGTAGCCCCAACCGAGAAAGAACTAGCCGTAATCGGCACCGAGCTCGGCCTAAACAAGTTGGCGCTTGAAGACGCCTTTGCCGGTCGCCAACGACCAAAACTTGAACATTATGAATCGCACATCTTTATCAACGCCTACACCGCGCGCTTCAAGCGAAAGTCAAAAAAACTAGCCAGCGAAGAAATTGCCATCTTCGTTACTAAAAACGGCCTGATTACCGTTCGCGATGACGAGAACTTTCCAATTGACGACCTCTTGCGTCGTTGGGACGACAGCATCGAGTTGGCCTACTCACAAGTTACATATCTGCTCTGGGGTCTGCTCGATGTGATTGTGGATGGCTATTTCGATGCCGTTGAAGAGCTTGATTTGGAAATTGAAGCCCTTGAGGAGCTGATGTTTGCCGATGAGAGAGTCGGAATCGAAATTCAGCAACGCACATATGAGTTGCGCAAGGCTTTGGTGATTCTTCGTCGCCTAGCTGTGCCAATGCGTGAAGTCATCAACCCGCTGGTGCGCCAAGATTTGAAACAACTCGACAGCGCCATGTATCCGTACTTTCAAGACATCTACGACCACGTGATGCGCGTTGCCGACTGGACAGAGTCGCTTCGCGATTTGATTACGACCCTGCTCGAAACCAACCTGACTATCCAAAGCAACAACATGAACCTCATCATGAAGAAAGTAACTTCATGGGCGGCAATCATTGCGGTGCCAACTGCTATCACCGGATGGTTCGGTCAAAACATTCCTTATCTTGGCTTCGAACAAGAGTGGGGAGTCTGGGCTTCTGGAGGTTCCATCGTGGTGGTCTCTGGCATCTTGTACTGGGCTTTCCGCCGCAACGACTGGCTGTAACCTTTAGTGGTGGAGACAATCGACATCGACAATCAACCGTCGAGCCTTACCCAATACACGCGAGCCGCTCAGCGCGCCGCTGCCGAGGTAATTGACACTTACTCAACCTCTTTTGGTTGGTCTTCAAAATTGCTTTCAAAAAAACTGGCTACTCATGTGCGCAACATCTATGCGCTCGTTCGAGTTGCCGACGAAATCGTTGATGGCGCCGCTGCCGAAGCTCTAGAGAATTCATTCTCGGTTGACCCACTGTCGATCCTTGATCAAATGGAACGCGACACCTACCGCGCCATGGATTGCGGCTTCAGCAGCAACCTGATCATTCATGCTTTTGCATCAACCGCTCGCCAAGTTGGCATCGAGCGCGATTTGGTTCAGCCTTTTTTCACATCAATGCGAATGGATCTAAATCGCCGAATTTACGACCAGCGCGGTTTTGACATTTATGTTTATGGTTCAGCCGAAGTCGTGGGCCTTATGTGCCTCAAGGCTTTCTTGCACACTCGAATGGTGAGCGACGAGCAGAATTCCGAGTTCGTTACTGGCGCACGTGCCCTCGGTGCAGCCTTTCAAAAAGTGAACTTCTTGCGTGACTTGGCTGCAGATTTTAAAAAGCTAGGTCGCTCATACTTTCCACAAATTCGCATCGAAGAATTCACCGAGGCACAAAAACAAATTTTGGTTGACGACATTTACCGCGACCTAGCCACTTCTCGCAATGCTTTGGTGAAATTGCCGGCTAGCTCACGACGCGCGGTTTCTGCCGCACAAATGATGTTCACCGAGCTAAACGCTGTAATTGCAGCAACGCCAGCGAATCGCTTGATTGAAACTCGAGTTCGAGTTTCAAACCCTAAGAAACTTTGGATTTTTATCAAAGCTTGGTTTGGAGTTGTTGCCCGATGAGTCAAAAAACTGCAGTTGTTGTGGGCGGCGGTATCGCTGGGCTAGCTACCGCAGGCATTTTGGCGAAGGCGGGCATGAAAGTGACACTGCTTGAGGCACGCAATCAAGTTGGTGGCCGCGCTTCGCTCTGGCAAAAAGACGGTTTCAAGTTCGACATGGGGCCATCTTGGTATTTGATGCCAGATGCATTCGATCAATTCTTTAAATTGATGGGCACCACTGCAGATGCAGAGTTGAACCTGGTTCGACTTGACCCGGCATATCAAACTCGCAACGAGGGCATGGGCGACAAACTCATCATTCGTGAAAACTTGGCCGACAACAAAATTTTGTTTGATGAGATCGAGCCTGGCGCCGGCGCAAGACTGCAGGATTACCTAGATTCGGCCGAAGACGCCTACAAACTTTCAATCAAGCATTTTCTTTACACGAACTTTCAAAACCTAAATTCTTTTTTGAGCCCCGAAGTCCTAAAGCGTGCCACGCGTTTTGTTCGACACCTGCTGACTCCCCTAGACACCTTTGCGGGCAAGCACGTTCGTGACGCTCGCCTTCGCAAGATTCTCAATTTTCCGGCGGTTTTCTTGGGCGCTTCACCTTATGACACCCCGAGCATGTACCACCTGATGACTCACGTAGACATGAACGTCGGCGTTTTTTATCCGATGGGTGGAATGTACACAATCATCGAAGCCATCGAGCGCCTTGCCTTGAAGCACGGTGTTGAAATTCACACCAACGCCCGAGTCACCAGCATCGAAACTACCGATGACAACCACGTTGCCGGCGTAATGGTTGGCGAAGTTTTCTATGAAGCAGACGTGGTTATTGGCAATGCCGATCTGCACCACGTTGAAACTCAACTGCTCGCACCAAAACACCAATCGCTGCCTGAGGCTTGGTGGAAAGACAAAGTTCCAGGCCCTTCGGCCATGTTGTTGTATCTGGGTGTTCGTGGCAAAGTCCCTCAGCTTGATCACCACACCTTGCTGTATGCCGATGACTGGGGCAAAAACTTTAAAGAAGTGTTCCGCACTCCAAGAGAGAAGTTGGCTCGCAACGCGAAGAGCGTTGTGCCAAACCCTGCTTCGCTTTACATTTGCGCACCGAGCATCACCGACCCATCGGTTGCGCCTGAAGGTTACGAGAACCTCTTTGTTCTGGTTCCGGTTGCTGCTGACCCAGAGCTAGGTAAGGGTGGCATTAACCGTGGCGGTGACGCAGCATTCGAAGAAGCGGCCGATCGAATCATCCAACAGATTTCTGACTGGTGTGAAATTCCAGACCTGGCCGAGCGCATTGTGGTTCGTCGCACCATGGGCCCACAGGATTTTGTGGATGACCTCAATGCCTGGTCAGGCACAGCGTTGGGCATGGCTCACACTTTGAAGCAGAGTGCATTCTTTAGACCTAAGAACAAGAGCAGCAAAGTTGAAGGTCTTTACTACGCCGGCCACCACAGCCTGCCAGGCATTGGTTTGCCGATGTGTTTGATCGGTGCTGAGTTGGTTTACAAGCGCATGGTGAATGACAAATCGGCCGGCCCTATCCAAGGCGAAATCAAACCTGTTGGCAAGAACGGCTGGAAGGGCCTGCGTTGAGTTTTGTTTATCTAGCAGCTCTGCTGGTTTCAATAGCCGGGTTAGCAACGCTAGATTTTCGTCACAAACTTGGCTTTGCCATCAACGCGTGGCGCGCAACCATAACTCTTGCAATCGGCGTTGTCTTCTTTTTGATTTGGGATATCAGCGGGATTGCTTTTGGCATATTTTTTCGTGGCCATGCAAAGCATCTAACCGGTTGGCAATTGGCGCCTGAGTTGCCAATTGAAGAGCTGTTCTTTTTGATTGTGCTCTGCTACACGACGTTGTTGATTTTCAACGCTGTGCGAAAGAAGCTCAAATGACTTATCTGGCGCTCAACGCAACATTCTTGCTCACCCTTTTTGTAGTTCTAAATGTTTTGGTGCGCCGAACTCCTTGGCGCGTAATTGGAATCACAACAATTTTTCTGCTCGTGCTAACTGTGATATTTGACAATGCAATCGTTGGCACCGGCATCGTTGCCTATGACGCCAGCAAAATTTCGGGATTAATGATTGGCGTTGCTCCAATCGAAGACTTTGCATATACCCTCGCAGCGGCAATACTCATTCCATCGGTATGGATTCTGTTGGAACGAGGGGGCAAGAAATGATTGAAGCGATTCGCCAGCTGTTTTGGACTTCAAGACCAATCTCCTGGATCAACACTGCTTATCCATTTGCCATTACTTATTGGTTGATTAGCGGCAGCACCGGCCCCGAACTTTGGCTGGGCGCCTTGTTCTTCTTGATCCCCTACAACCTGCTGATGTATGGCATCAACGACGTGTTCGATTACGAAAGTGATTTGCGCAACCCGCGCAAGGGCGGCCTAGAAGGCAATCTGCTGCAACCACGCTGGCACCGATTCACCATCATCTCGGCAACCGCGCTCAGTTTTCCGTTCTTGCTTTATCTCACCCTGGTAGGCACCTCGGCGGCTACCGGCTGGCTTTACCTATTTGTTTTCACCGTGGTGGCATACAGCGCCAAGGGTCTGCGATTTAAAGAGAAACCATTTTTGGATTCGCTAACCTCGGCAAGCCACTTTGTTGGGCCGATGATTTATGCGGTGGCTTTGGCTGGTGCCAACCTGACTGACTTCAAAATTCTCTCCATGATTTTGGCCTTCACCCTCTGGGGAATTGCTTCACATGCATTTGGTGCAGTGCAAGATGTTCAGGCTGACCGCGAGGGTTCAATCGCTTCTATTGCCACCGTGATTGGCGCACGCAACACTGTGCGCTTTGCTTTTCTTGCTTACCTTGCAGCTGGGCTGATTGTGCTCAACTCTGGTTGGCCTGCCGCGCTCGCCTCAATAGCAGCGATTCCCTACCTGGTGATTGTTGGAAAATTCTGGAACATCACAGATGAAACTTGTGAAACCGCTAACGCAGGCTGGAAGCGATTTATCTGGCTGAACTTCTTCTCCGGTTTTGTTGTTTCGTTATTGGTGATTTGGTTCGCCATAACTCGGTAGCACTTCGTCGCGGTGACGCCAGCGAATCAAATTGCGCTGCTCGTAACCCGGGGCGCAAATTGCACAGCTCAGCATTCGGGTTGGTCGACGATATCGGTAATGCCTATGCCCCTTAGGGCAGGTGCCAATCCAAGTTGCGGTTTCAACAGCAATTTCTTTACCCGTGAATTTCTCGGCGCGATAGCCAATTGATTTTGCAGTGCTCAGCCACTTTTTGCCATGGCCCGCAGCTTTGCCGCAAATGGCATGCGCTACCTCATGCAAAATAACCTGCATCGATTCATCCATGTCATGAATGTCAACCAAATAGCGTGAGATAGAAATTTGCTTATTGGTGTAGTCACACAAACCGGCACGACGTTTTGCACTGTCGAAGGCGAAACTCCAAACACCCATGTCTAAGAATTCGGCCATCTTGGTTTCACCCATCAAGCGCACGTAGTCATAGCGATCGCAACTCATGCGCAGATAGCGATGCTTACCCTTGGTGAACTGACGGCCAGTCTGAAAGCCGACATTTTCGAGACGAGCAATTGTTGGCAAGTCGTTTACTTCAACCACGGTTTTAACAACCTCTTGATCGCGCTGGTCGAAGTTTGTGGCCAAGAATGCCAGGAGCGCAGATTCATCCGCCAGCAGCCCGGCTAATTGAGGATCATCGAAGGTCATTGCACAACAAAGATACCTTTGTGTCGGTCATGTAAAACACTCGCGAATAGGCGTTTTCATTTTTCAAAGGCCACTAGATTATGGTCATGTCAAATACAAACTCTGGCTCTGCTAAGGCAACCACTATCGAAACCAACGACATCGCCCCAATTCCTGCTGGCGAACGTCACGGCAAGGCATGGCACCTGTTCACTGTCTGGTCGTCTCCGAATCTAGAATTCGCAACCATATTCATCGGTTTTCTCGCTGTTATTGTTTTTGGGCTTAACGTCTGGCAAGCAATTGCAGCAGTCGTAGTCGGAAACTCTCTTGCTGCAGTTACTCACGGAGTGCTTAGCACCTGGGGTCCAAAGACTGGTTTGCCACAAATGGTTCTTGGTCGCAGCGCTTTTGGAAAGCTCGGCAACATTATTCCTGCCGGCCTTTCAACATTGGTTGCCGGAATCGGCTGGTTTGCCGTGAACTCAACCTCGGGTGCATTCGCACTTCAGGCGCTAACTCATCTTTCAATTGAAGTTTCGCTGCTGATCGTTGTCGTCGCGCAAATTCTGGTTGCTTTTGTCGGCCACAACTTGATTCAAAAGTTTGAGCGCTACGCCTTCTATTACCTCGTGGTTGTTTTTGGCATTGCCGCGGTGATCGTTCTTTCTCAGGGCAACTATGTTGTTGCCGCAGATAAGTCATCATTCAATCTGATTGGCTTCACATTGACCGCAGCTGCGGCTTATGGATACACAGCAGGCTGGACCGCATTTGCATCTGACTACACTCGCTACCTGCCTGCTAACACAAACTCTCGACAATTGGGATTAGCAGCTGGTCTTGGAAACTGGTTCGCAACCACATTGCTGATGTCGGTTGGAGCAGTGGCTTGGACAGTTGCCTCACCTGAAGGAAACCCAACCTCCAACTTCACCGGTTTGCTACACAATGATTTTCTAGCCGCACTTGTTCTGCTTGGCATCGCGGTGGGCTCGATTGGTGCAAACGTTCTTAATGTTTATTCAGGCGCAATGTCGTTTCTTGCGGTTGGCATCAAACTTGGCTTCAAGGCGCGTCGCGCGATTATGGTTGCCCTTGCCGGCGTCATCGGTTCGATCACTGCATATGCGGCAATCAAGGGTGATTTTGTTGGTGGGTTCGAAGGTTTCTTGCTAGTAGTAAGCTACTGGGTCGCTCCGTGGATCTCTATTGTACTGACCGACTGGTTAGTTCGCGGCCGCAAGCACTCAAGCGATCTCGAGGGCAATGGCGAAAACATTGCCGGAGTAATTGCATTTGTAGTGGCAACCGTTTTCTCAATTTGGGGATTCGCCAACCAGGTTGCTTACACCGGCCCACTATCCGCGGGTCTTGGTGACATCACACCGCTAGTCGGTTTTGTTGTTGCAGCGGCACTTTATTCAGCGCTTTACAAAGCACTAAAGATCAAAAAGTAAAAACAAACGAGAGGCCTCGGCGATGGAATTTAAAGTTGGTCAAGTTTTTAAAACTGACGAAGAAAAACTTCAGGTTGCCATCGCCGAGGCTCACCTCGGCTTATCCGAAGGGGGCATACCAATTGGAGCAGCCCTTTTTGATGAAGAAGGACAACTGCTAGGCAGCGGTCACAACCTTCGTGTGCAAGAAGGCGATGCCTCAATGCATGGCGAGACCAGCGCTTTTAGAAATGCTGGTCGCCAGCGCTCTTATCGCAAAGTCACCTTGGCCACCAGCCTGAGCCCCTGTTGGTATTGCTCGGGACTTATTCGTCAATTCGGAATTGGCCGTGTGATTGTGGGCGACGACAAAAACTTTATGGGCGGGCAGGACTGGGTTGCCGAACACGGTGCCGAGGTGCACGTGCTGAATGACCCCGGGCTAATCAAGCTCATGGGTGACTTCATCGAGGCCAACCCAACCCTTTGGAACGAAGACATCGGCGAAGACTGATTTGAGTTAAAGTCCATTTGACTATAAGATTGCTGCACTTATAGTCATTTCGACTTTTACTAGATCGGCCCCCGGATGAGCACCTCGGTTGCAAGCGCTATCGAAGCGCCAAGCCTTGCTGTTTCGACCGTGATCTTCACCCTTCGCCCTTGCGAAGACGGGCAACTCAAATTAGCCCTGCCTCTAGTTAAAAGAATTCGTGCGCCATTCGAAGGTCAATGGGCTTTGCCCGGCGGGCCACTCAAACCTGATGAAGATTTGGCCGACGCCGCGGCCAGCAAGTTGAAACAAACCACCGGCCTTGAACCTCGATACCTTGAGCAGCTCTATGCGTTTGGAAATCTTGACCGTTCGCCGATGAGCAAACTTGAAGACAGAGTGGTCTCGATTGTTTACTGGGCTTTAGTTGGCACGGTTGAAGCTGAGAAAGCAATCGAAAGCGAAAACGTTCACTGGTTCTGGGCCGATGAATTACCAAAGCTGGCATTCGATCACAACCTGATTGTTGAATACGCGCTCTGGCGTTTGCGCAACAAACTCGAATACTCTCGCCTGGCCCACGGATTCTTGCCAGAGACTTTCACCCTCGCTCAATTGCGCGAAGTGTATGAAGCAGTGCTAAACAAACCACTCGACCCAGCGAACTTTCGACGCATGGTGGAGTCGAATGGTGCAGTGGTTGCCACCGGTGAACGACTTGCTGGCACCAGACACCGCCCACCCCAGCTTTACCGCTATGACTCATCAATTGATTTAACCGATTTAGGCCCGCTAGGAGAAAAACAATGACAACAGCATCAGTCAACGAAAGAATTCAGTTGATTGTCACAGGTAAATCGAGTGAATCAACCTGTAGCCCTTCTCTAGCCAAGGGCCCATGGGAATTTGATGGCGGCCCTACCGCCTATGGACCTGGCGCATCAAGTGAAGATGTAATTCCAACTGGCTCACCGCGACAGGGTGCACTGCCAGACAGTTATAAAAACGCTTCGGATGAAGAGTTGCACGATCGAATTCGCAAGGCCAAAGAAACTCTTGGCAGCAAGGTCGTAATTCTTGGTCACTTCTATCAGCGCGACGAGATTGTTCAGCACGCCGACTATCTAGGTGACTCATTTCAACTTGCCAACGCCGCCAAGGCTCACCCAGAAGCAGAAGCGATTGTTTTTTGTGGCGTGCACTTCATGGCAGAAACCGCAGACATTCTTTCTGCACCAAACCAATCCGTAATTTTGCCAAACCTGGCAGCGGGTTGCTCAATGGCCGACATGGCCGACATTGATTCAGTGACTCAGTGCTGGGAAGAACTCACCGAACTGTACGGCAGCGAACCTGACGCGCAGGGTCGCGCGCCGATTATCCCGGTGACATACATGAACTCTTCGGCTGCACTCAAGGCATTTTGCGGCGAGCACGGCGGAATCGTTTGCACCTCATCCAACGCAGCAGTTGTGCTGAAGTGGGCCTTCGAGCGCGGTCAGCGCGTGCTGTTTTTTCCCGATCAGCACCTTGGCCGCAACACCGCTAAAGCCATGGGGGTGACCCTTGAGCAAATGCCGCTGTGGCACGGTCGCAAGCAGATGGGTAGCAACACATCCGAAGCATTGCAAGACGCCAAGGTTATTTTGTGGAACGGCTTCTGCTCAGTTCACAAGCGCTTCAACGTTGGCCAGATCGAAAAGGCACGCGTGGACTTTCCAGGTGTTCGCGTGATCGTGCACCCAGAGTGCCCAATGGAAGTCGTTGACGCCGCAGATGAAAACGGCTCGACCGATTACATTCGCAAAGCAGTTGAAGGCGCAACCGAGCCAACCACTTTTGCAATTGGCACCGAGGTAAACATGGTGCAACGCTTGGCAGCGCAGCACCCAGAGCACAACATCTTCTGCCTTGACCCAGTGGTGTGCCCTTGCTCAACCATGTATCGAATTCACCCGGGATACCTTGCCTGGGTTTTGGAGAACCTTGTTGAAGGCAAAGTTGTGAACCAAATTTCGGTTGATGCAGCCGTTGCAACAAACGCAAAGATCGCACTCGAAAGAATGTTGGCAGCGAAGCCGCTTTAGTTCGAAATCACATTTAGGAACAAATGAAAATTGTTGTAATCGGCAGTGGTATCGCCGGATTAGTCGCAGCGGTTGAAGCCAGCCGCAATCACGATGTTGTGCTTGTGACTAAATCGAACCTTGCCGAAAGCAACACCCACTACGCGCAGGGTGGCATTGCTGCAGTGACTTCAAAGAACGACACCGTTGCTGAGCACATAGCCGACACCCTTTCGGCCGGTGCAAATTATTGCTTCGAGCCTGCAGTTGAAGCACTGTGCATCGAAGGCCCAAACCGTATTAACGATTTGATTCAGTTCGGTGTTGACTTCGACAAAGCTGGTTCAGATTTTGCACTTGGTCTAGAGGCGGCGCACTCACACGCACGCATTTTGCACGCTGGCGGCGACACTACCGGCGCAGAGGTAAGCAACGCATTGGTAGAAACAGTTCGCAAAACTGCAACCCACATTCACGAGCACACTTTTGTGGTTGATCTTGAAATTCAAAGCGGTGTGGTCACCGGGGTGCATTTGCTTGACGCAAGCGGCAAGCACTTTGTTGAAGCTGATGCAGTGATTTTGGCGAGTGGTGGCGCGGGGCAGCTCTATCGCCACACCACCAACCCAAGTGTCACCACCGGTGATGGCCTCGCAGTTGCATTGCGCGCGGGCGCTGAACTAATTGACCTTGAGTTTTACCAATTTCACCCAACCGCACTTGCCGTGCCGGGCAGCTTTTTGATTTCTGAAGCAGTTCGCGGTGAGGGCGCCAATTTGATCAACAACAGGGGTGAGCGCTTCATGCAAAAACTGCACCCGCTCGCCGAGCTTGCTCCTCGCGATATTGTTGCGCGAGGCATCCAAGCCGAAATGATGTTGCAGGGTGGCGAACCAGTATTGCTAGACGCCACCGCACTTGGCGCAGAGTTCCTTGAAAAACGATTCCCAAGCATCACCAAAACTTGCAAGGCATATGGTCTCGACCTAGCCAAGACCCCAATTCCAGTGACCCCGGCAGCGCACTACTGGATGGGCGGTGTCGCCACTGATACCTATGGGCGCACCAGCATCCCAGGTTTGTATGCCGTTGGCGAGGTGGCTTGCAACGGCGCACACGGAGCAAACCGTTTGGCCAGCAACTCGCTACTTGAATCAATTGTGTTTTCTCACCGTGCGGTTGAAGTTTTGGGCAAGCCATGGCCTTCAAACGCTCCCGAAACCCGTTGGCACGATAGCGGTCGCTTGGCCGAACTTGAAATAGATGACCCAGCCACTCGCCCACTAGACACCACCGAGGTGGTTGACCGAGTTGAACTGCAAACTTTGATGTGGGACAACGTTGGTTTAGCCCGAACCCGCAAAGATTTGCTGGCTACTCGTGAGCGACTTAACAGTTGGCGACCTGCCGCCGAAGGCCACCGCCTATTTCCGGACTGGGAAGACGCAAACCTGCTGCTGTTGGCAACCGCAGTGACCGAAGCGGCATTGGCACGCATCGAATCTCGTGGTGGCCACTACCGACTGGATTACCCAACGACGCAGCCGAACATGGCAAAGCCAATCACAGTTTCGAGAAAGGCCGCTAATGCTGACCACTGAGATCATCAATGAAGCCGTTTCGCGAGCTTTACATGAAGACGCACCAACCGGTGACATCACCTCACAACACTTAATTCCCGCGGATGCGACTGCGACTGCCGAGTTGGTGGCACGCGAGCCTGGAGTGTTTAGTGGTGGCGAAGTTTTTATAGCAGCATTCAAAATCACTGACGCTTCAACATCGGTGGAATTGAAAATTGCAGATGGTGAAAAATTCGTGGCCGGCCAATTGCTCGCTGTGGTGAGTGGCAATGCCCGAGCAGTGCTTACTGCCGAACGCATTGGTTTGAACTTCACTCAGCGCATGTGTGGAATAGCTTCATTGACAGCGCAGTACGTGGAAGCCGTTGCGGGCACAAATGCAAAGATTCTCGACACTCGCAAAACCACCCCCGGCCTGCGCCCGTTTGAGCGTCACGCAGTGGTTTGCGGTGGCGGTCACAATCACCGCTACTCGCTCAGCGATCAGGTGCTTGCCAAAGACAACCACCTCGCGGTTCTTACTCGCGGCGGCAAAGACCTGACCACCGAGCTAAAGCGTGTTCGCAGCGAAATCTCGCCGAACATCAAGTTTGAAGTTGAAGTCGATCGAATCGACCAGATTGCGCCGGTGCTTGCAGCAAATGTCGACATCATCATGCTCGACAATTTCACTTTGGTTGAACTGCGCGAAGGTGTTGCATTGATTGGTGGCAAGGCCGTGGTTGAGGCATCCGGAGGGGTTAATTTGAATACCGTTGCGGCAATCGCAGCAACTGGCGTAGATGTGATTTCAGTTGGCGCGTTGACTCACAGTGCACGCGCCCTCGACCTCGGGCTCGACGTAAAGATCAACTAATGATCTATCTCGACAACGCAGCCACTACCCCGGTTAAACCCGAGGCTCTGCAGGCTGCGTGGCCATGGTTGACTTCTGAGTTTGGAAACCCATCGAGCCAACACGAGCTTGGGTTTCGCGCCAAAGATGCGCTTGCCGATGCACGCGCACGAGTTGCCAAGTTCTTCAACGCCAAGGCGAGTGAAATTATTTTCACTTCCGGTGGCACCGAGAGCGACAACCTTGGCATCGTGGGCTTGGCATTAGCTATGCCTCGCGGCAAACACATCGTGAGCGCTCGCACCGAACACGAAGCCGTATTGCAATCGCTCGATTACCTTCAACGCGTGCACGGTTTTGAAATCACCTGGTTGCCGCTCGATGAGTTTGGTCAGGTGAGCGGTCTTGAAGCAGCACTGCGCGACGAAACAACTTTGGTCACGTTGATGGTTGCCAATAACGAAATTGGCACGTTGCACCCGATTGCCCAACTTTGCGCAATTGCTCACGCTCGCGGTGCCCTTTTTCACACGGATGCGGTGCAGGCCGTTGGCTGGGTTGACCAGAATGTTGCCGAACTTGGCGTTGATGCCTTGAGTATTTCGGGCCACAAGTTTGGTGCACCCAAAGGCAGTGGCGCTTTGTTTTTGAAGGGTCGCACCGCAGCTGAACCGCTGATTCACGGTGGCGGCCAAGAGAGCGGTTTGCGATCGGGCACCGAAAACGTGGCCTGGGCGGTTGCACTGGCCACAGCGCTAGAACTTTTAACACCAGCGGCCGCCGCAGCCGAACGCGTTGCAAAACTTCGCGATGACTTCATCCGAAGTGTTTTGCAGGCAACACCGAACGCAATATTGACCGGGCACCCAACCAACCGTTTGCCAAACATCGCATCGTTTTGTTTTGACGGTGTGAGCGGCGAGGCACTTCTGCTAGAGCTCGAGCGCCGCGGAGTAATCGTTAGCAGCGGGTCGGCATGCGCGGCTGGTAGCGATGAACCTTCACACGTATTGACTGCCATCGGCATCGACGCAGAGCTTGCCCAAACCGCTGTTCGCTTTAGCTTTGCGCACGACACCTCGGCCGAAGACCTACAGAACGCAGTTGGCGCGCTTAGCAGAGCATTTGAAGGCTTTAAATAAAAAACTCGCCTATTGGCGAGTCAGTTTGTGCACCCCCCGGGACTTGAACCCGGAACCCACTGATTAAGAGTCAGTTGCTCTGCCGATTGAGCTAGAGGTGCGTGTTTCGCAATAAGCGCAACGAGACAAAACATTACCACAACAACGCCTAGAATCGAGCGTATGAGCGCAGTTGAAAAGCTAGAAGAGGGCTCGAAAGCCCCAAGTTTCAAGATTCTTGACCAAGACGGCAACAAGGTTTCGCTTGCCGACTTCAAGGGCACCAAAGTTGTGCTCTATTTCTACCCTGCCGCAGCAACCCCTGGTTGCACCAAAGAGGCCTGCGACTTCAACGACAGCCTCAACCCATTTAAGAAGGCTGGCTATGTTGTGCTTGGTGTTTCACCAGATGCCCCAGAAAAGCTTGCCAAGTTCAAGGCTGCCCAAGGCCTCAACTTTCCGCTACTAAGCGACCCAGAGCTTGCCGTGCACGAGGCATACAGCGCCTATGGCATGAAGTCGATGTATGGCCGCGAGTATGAAGGTGTGATTCGATCAACTTTTGTGATCGACGAAAAGGGCAAGATCGCCCACGCGCTTTACAACGTGAAGGCCACCGGCCACGTAGCCAAGCTTCGCGGCATTCTGGGCATCTAAAGCCCGATCATTTAGCTAGTCTTCGGTCTTTTCCATCGTGGCTGCGATTGTGGACTTTTGAAAAAGCAGCACCAAAACCAATGCACTCGGCAAAATCAGCGCCCAGCCGATTGCAGCATTTCCAAACTGGCCGGTAAAACTGCCCGTTGCCACAGCCAATTGAACCAACTGCCAAAACAGTGCCCCGCTGCGAGCCCAGCGCTTTCCTTTGGATAGCGCCAAGGCCACTGAGATAACCCAGGCACCGGCTGCTGCCACCAGAACAACAAGTGCAATCAAGGTGACCACACTGCGTGCCTCACCGGTTAGCAGGCCCACCAGCATGCTGCCAGCCAAACCCAACACAAACAGGCCTTCTAGCCCCACGAGGGCCGCTACCAAGCGCAGGCTGACTGGCTTTTCGGCCTTTTGTTTGCTCATAGTTCCTCAAATTGGGTATTGCCAAACGGGGCTGGGTGTGAAACGATTTTCAAAGGAAAATTCGACTGAAATCGCTGTTCAAGCGTATGACAACTTCGATTAATTCCAACAATCTCCGTTCGGCTTTGTGCCGAAGTAACACCCAATACAAAGGAATAGCTCCATATGGACATGCAGTGGCTGAACCAATCTCGTTGCCTAACCGAAGACCCAGAACTTTTCTTTCCGGTAGGAAACACAGGCCCTGCAGTAGACCAAATTGATCAAGCTAAAGCAGTTTGTCGCGAATGTGGTGTGGCAACTCAGTGCCTTGAATATGCAATCAAAGAAAACCAAGACACTGGCGTTTGGGGCGGCCTAAGCGAAGACGAGCGCAAGTCACTAAAGCGCAAGTACGCTCGTGCACGCCGTGCTGGCTAAACCTGCCGGCTAAACCAAGCCTCTAAAAACATCAAAAGACCCGTCCATTCGGACGGGTCTTTTTTGTGCTCAAACTTACAGAGGTATTGAAATGGCAACTCTTGCGCCACCCTCGTGCGGTGACGACCAGTGAATCGATCCGCGAAGCTCACCCTCAATCAGGGTGCGAATAATTTGCGTGCCAAGACCGCTGCCAACTTGGCCATCGGGCAAACCCTTGCCGTTATCCGAGACGGTGATCAAAAGTTGCTTTTGCTTGCGCTCGGCGTTGACGGCAACCACACCGCTGCGATCTGCCAATCCGTGTTCCACCGCATTGGTAATAATCTCGGTTAGCGCCACCGCCAATGGTGTTGCAATCTCACTTCGCAGCTGACCAAACCGGCCATCCATCAAAGTCTTGATCGAGGTGTTCATGCTTGAGGCAACCTCGGCAGCCAACATCAAAATTCGGTCGAAGACCTCATCGAAGTTAACATCCTGAGCCAGCCCCTCAGAAAGGGTGTCGTGCACCAACGCAATTGCCGAAACGCGACGCATCGCTTGGTCAAGGTTTTCTTTAACTTCTTCGCTCTTTGAACGACGTGCCTGCATGCGCAACAAACTTGCCACTGTTTGCAAATTGTTTTTCACTCGGTGGTGAATCTCGCGGATGGTCGCATCCTTAGTGATTAGCTCACGCTCTTGTCGGCGCAACTCAGTCACGTCACGGCACAGCACGATCGCACCGATTCGTTCATCGTGTGACTTGAGTGGAATCGCTCGCACAGTCAGCGTCACGTTGCGTGACTCCATGTCGGTTCGCCAAGGTGCGCGGCCGGTCAGCACCAGTGGCAGCGACTCATCAACGTTTCGACCCTTAAGCACCGGGGTTGCGGCTGTTGCCAGCGACTTGCCCTCGAGCTCACCCAAAATGCCAAGGCGGTTAAACGCCGACAACCCGTTGGGGCTCGCAAAGGTGACATTGCCATCGACATCGAGTCGCAACAATCCGTCGTTGGCACGCGGTGCACCGCGACGTGGGCCGGTTGGGTTGCTGAAATCTGGGTAGGCGCCATCGGCAACCATAGCCAGCAAGTCGTTTCCGCAGCCAAGGTAGTTAAGTTGCAAACGGTTTGGTGCTTTTGCTTCGGATAGGTTGGTGTGCCGAGTTATGACCGCAATTGGATGTTCGGTGGCCTCATCCGACTTGGTCGACAATCGACGACGCACCGGAATAGCGCTGAGCCGAGTTTTGATTCCATCGGAACTTTGCACATTTACATCAACGGCCTTGCCGGTGGTGAAAGCTTCGTGTACCGGGGCAAGCCATTCTTTGCGAATTTCTTCGCCAAAGATGTCGCGGTAGAAGATTGTGGCTGCACTTGATGGGCGGGCGTGGCCGCCGGCAACAAAACCACCTTCTTTGGTTGGCACCCAAAGCACTAAGTCGGCGAACACTAGGTCGGCAACCAATTGCCAATCGCTAATTAGAAGGTGCAGCCACTCAATGTCGGCGCTGACCGCCCGACCTTTGCTTCTGATTAGCTCACTGAGTGTTGACACCTAAATGAGTTTAGCCACGCGCCTATCAAGGTCACTGCGCTCAGCCAAAATTTGGTTGCGCACAAACAGCGCGATGGCCTGCCTCGCCGAGGAACTGCGCTTCGCCAGACTCAATGGCATTGAATCGCGCAGGGCCAAATCGGCAGCTATCGGATCATCTGGAATGTAGCCAGAAACAGAGGCCTGGGCCAACCGGGAAAGCGTCTCGGCGATCTGCTGTTTGGCCGAATTGCCAAGCACGGTGTTGCGCAAACGATTTACCAAAATGTGCTGTTGCCCGTCGATCTTGAGAGACTGAAGATTTTCTAGCTGGGCCAGATATCGATGAACGCCAATCGGGTCGGCGTTCACAACAGTTATCAATTCGTTAGCGCTGCTGGCCAGCCAGCGAGTCAGCGCATTTCGCTCCAAACCGGTTTGAAAATGTCGCAGCCCAACTTCCAGCGGGCTCGCTAGATCACAAACAATGAAATCAAAATGTGCACTCGCCACCAGCAACACTTGTTCAACTCGATCGGTGGTGAGTTCAGGCCAACGCGATGGCGTGCTGAGGCCGGTCATCAAGGTGAGGTTCCTGGTTCCCGTTGAATAAGTGACGCTCAACCGAAGTAATTGCTCAAGATCAAAACGCTCGGCACTCACTAAGCGACAGGCGGCGGCAATTCCGGCTGGGTGATCGGTTAGGCCCAGCATCAAATCCAGCGAAGGCGAAACTACGTCGGCATCCAACAGAAAGACCGAATGATCGGCCTCGGCTATTTCAGCAGCGATTGCCAAAGCAAGTGTTGAGCGCCCTGCTGAACCGGGTGGGCTCCACACCGAGATCAAACGCGCATTAGCCATCGGCAAATGTTGGTCTCAAGATTAACGAGATTGAAGCCCCCGAAGCCTTTGCTTGCAAAATAGGCCCCACTGCTTCGGTTGGCACCCAAAGCTCGACTCCAGGTTTTGAATCGGCAAACATAGTGTTCTTTTCAAGCACCTTGGCAACCTCTGCGCCAAGTACTAATCCAAAGGGCTCGCCAAAATTATTCTCTGCATCTAACGGGGTGACCCACACATCCACCGATGCTCCACCCACTAGCCCTGTTGGAAGATCCATCTCAGACTCGACTACGACTGGAACTCGAGAATCAATTACAGCACTTGCCAACATGCTTCGTGGAATGAGCTGCCCTGCGCGAATTGGGCCAAGCAAATATGAACCCACTGGCAACTCGCCCGAACGAAGGTACATGGAATTGCTTGAGCCAAGATTCACCGCAATCAAATTTGCTTGCGAGTTTGCTAGCGTGCTGCCAGCGGGTAAGTCTTCAGCAGCAATTAAATATTCTTCGGTTTTGTTATTCGTTTGAATTACAAAAACTACTGCGAGCATGGAAACCAAAATCAAAAATGTAGCAAGCAAAAGCTTTTGAAATCTCTTGCGCTGTGGTGAAAGAAGTTTTCTTGTTATTTGCATGCCTTGATTTTGCAGACGAATCAAAAATCGCCATTTAACTTATCCACAGATTCAATCGATAGTTCTTGAATGCTTTGGATGGGCACGGCTACAAGGCCACCTTCGGATGGGTCAACCAGGCAAATTAGATTGCCAACCAAGCCAACTATTTGACCCGCTCGTTGGTGCTCAATAGCGCCTAGAACCCGCCATTTTGCTGGGTTTGGCATGGGTGTTGCACCTAAAAACTCAACGAGAGTTTTGTTCAACTGGCGCACTTTTGGTAAGTCTTCGGTTAATTCATGGACGAACCTTATGTTGCGCACTGCATGAAATGGCATCACATGCCAAATTGGCACCAGCAGGTCTAGTCCGGCAACAAAATCCGTGGCAATTATTGGTGCAATTAATTCACGCTGCAGGCTATTTGCAGTTTTCACAATCACCAAGTTTGTTGAATCAAAATTCGAAATCGATGCGTTCGACATGTGCGCATTTGCAAACTGTGCTTCAAGATCTTCAAACAGATTTTCAAAATTCATAACGGCATTTTGATGAATGTTTAATTTCCGGTAAATAGTTATCCACATTTTGATAATTGCTCTTGTTTACAAAATCATTTTCCAAATATATTCACAAATGGACACAAACGTGTTTGTACGAACAGTCGCTCGGGGGAATTATGGAAAAGGCAACAAAAGCTACAAACCAGACCAGCGCAGCAAAACAGCGCAAGCACACAGTTATCAATCCACTTGAATCTGAAGAATTTTTCGGTCAGCAATACAACAGCACTTCAGAATTGCCCGACCCTGAGTCGCGAATCAAGGTAATTGCCACCGGGGTTATCGAAGTTATCAAAGGCATGCGTTCCGCCGAACAACTAAGCCGCGACTTGACCGAAGATGCATATATGCAATTGCAATACGAAGTGGCCAAAGAGCAGCGCCAAAGAACCAAGGCCGGTCAAAAAGCGAAATACATCTCGTGCACTTTTAGGAATCTAATGAAATCATCGCCCCGCGATGGAGTGGTTGAATCAGTAGCTTTGGTTAGCGTGGCAAACCGACTTCAAGCCGTGGCCATTCGGCTCGAAGGTATTAACCATAGATGGCGAGCGACCTCGGTTCGATATATCTAAGACTTGAAGAAAGAGCTACCAGCTTCACCTTGCTCAGGCTTTTGCTGAGCCGGTGCTGCTGGTGGCTGCTTCGGGGCACGCAGCTCAGAGCCACTGTGCAC
The DNA here is from genome assembly GCF_024639375.1 of Rhodoluna sp. Taxonomy (GTDB): domain Bacteria; phylum Actinomycetota; class Actinomycetes; order Actinomycetales; family Microbacteriaceae; genus Rhodoluna. The sequence continues at coordinate 49,951 of NZ_JAHEIM010000013.1, read as the reverse complement.
TTCGGCAGCGCCATCTTCGTTAGGAGCGGTGTAAGTCAACTGAGACTGGTCGATAGTTGGCTGTGACGGGGTCACCTCAACTTCGATGTTGAACATGAAGCCAACCGCTTCTTCCTTAATCGCGCCCATCATCTGCTGGAACATCACGTAGCCCTCACGCTGGTATTCAACCAACGGGTCACGCTGTGCCATGGCACGAAGACCAATTCCCTCTTTCAGGTAATCCATCTCATAAAGGTGGTCACGCCACTTGCGGTCAACCACTGACAGCACAACGCGACGCTCTAGCTCGCGCATTGCCGACTCACCGATCTTCTCGGTGCGCGCAGCGTAGGCAACGCGAGCGTCACTAACTAGTTCCTTGGTCAGCCAATCCTTAGTTAGACGAGAACGGTTGCCCGCTTCTGCCAAAACTTCTTGAATCTCTAGACCAACCGGGTAGATTGCCTTGAGCTCTGCCCAAAGTGCTTCGAGATCCCAGTCAGAACCAGCGTGGTCTGAGATGTGACCGTCAACAATTGCGCCAATCGCATCAGCCAAGAAGCCATCCACGCGAGCCGCGATGTCATCGCCCTCAAGAATGTGGCGACGGTCGCTGTAAATTGCCTCACGCTGGCGGTTAAGCACATCGTCATACTTCAGCACGTTCTTGCGAATCTCGGCGTTGCGGCCTTCAACCTGTGACTGCGCCGAAGCAATCGCACGGCTAACTAGCTTTGACTCGATTGCTGTGTCGTCTGGCACACTTGCGCGGTTCATCAGCGAGCTAGCAGCACCTGAGTTGAACAGACGCATTAGGTCGTCGGTTAGCGATAGGTAGAAACGAGACTCACCCTTGTCGCCCTGGCGGCCGGCACGACCACGCAACTGGTTGTCGATGCGGCGAGATTCATGGCGCTCGGTGCCCAAAACGTAGAGTCCGCCAACCTCAAGAACCTTGTCGGCTTCTTCTGCAACGCCCTGCTTGATGTTGGCAAACTCGGTTGCCCAAGCCGCTTCATATTCTTCTGGGGTTTCTTCGGCGTTCAAGCCACGCTTGTTCAAAGCATCAACGGTTAGGAACTCGGCGTTTCCACCAAGCATCACGTCGGTGCCTCGACCAGCCATGTTGGTTGCCACGGTGACGGCACCCAGGCGACCAGCCTGCGCAACAATTGCTGCTTCGCGAGCGTGGTTCTTGGCGTTCAGCACTTCGTGACGAACTCCTGCCTTAGCCAAAAGTTTTGAAAGGTACTCGCTCTTCTCAACGCTGGTGGTACCAACCAAAACTGGCTGACCCTTGGCGTGACGCTCAGCGATGTCAACGACAACCATGTTGAACTTGATTTCTTCGTTCTTGTAAATCAGGTCTGCTTGGTCGATACGAATCATCGGCTTGTTGGTTGGAATCGGCACAACACCCAACTTGTAGGTGCTCATGAATTCGCCCGCTTCGGTTTCAGCGGTACCGGTCATGCCCGAAAGCTTCTTGTAAAGACGGAAGTAGTTCTGCAGGGTTACAGTTGCCAGAGTTTGGTTCTCGGCCTTAACCTCAACGCCTTCTTTAGCTTCAATTGCCTGGTGAATACCCTCGTTGTAGCGGCGGCCGGCAAGAATACGACCGGTGTGCTCATCCACGATTAGAACTTCGCCGTTCATCACAACGTAGTCTTTGTCGCGCTTGAACAGAGCCTTCGCGCGAATCGAGTTGTTCAAGAATGAAATCAGCGGGGTGTTGGCCGACTCATACAAGTTGCCAATGCCGAGGTAGTCTTCAACCTTTTCGATGCCAGGCTCAAGAATTCCAATGGTGCGCTTCTTCTCGTCAACTTCGTAGTCAATGACTGGCTGAAGTTTCTCAGCAATCTTGGCGAACTCGGTGAACCAGCGGTTGGCTTCTCCGGATGACGGACCCGAGATGATCAGAGGCGTGCGAGCCTCGTCGATCAGAATCGAGTCAACCTCGTCGACAACTGCGAAGAAGTGACCGCGCTGAACCATGTCGGCCTGCTGCCATGCCATGTTGTCGCGCAGGTAGTCAAAACCAAACTCGTTGTTGGTTCCATAAGTAATGTCGGCAAGATACTGCTCGCGTCGCTCGGCAGGGTCTTGACCAGAAATGATGCAACCGGTGGTCATGCCAAGGGCACGGAACACGCGACCCATTAGGTCGCTCTGGTAGCCAGCCAAAAAGTCGTTAACGGTAACCACGTGCACACCGCGGCCAGCAATTGCATTTAGGTATGCCGGAAGGGTTGCCACAAGGGTCTTACCTTCACCGGTGCGCATTTCTGCGATGTTGCCAAGGTGCAGAGCTGCACCACCCATCAACTGAACATCAAAGTGGCGCAATCCGAGGGTTCGCTTTGAAGCTTCGCGAACGGCAGCAAAGGCCTCTGGAAGCAAGTCATCTAGGCTCTCGCCGGCAGCATAACGCTCACGCAGAACCGTGGTCTCGTTGCGAAGTTCATCGTCGGTCAATCGAGCGAAGTCCTCTTCAAGGTGGTTCACTGCGTCGGCATAATTGCGAAGCTTGGCCAGAATTCGGCCTTCGCCAGCGCGCAGGATTTTGTCGATGATTGATGCCAAGATTGTGCTCCAGACCGTTGATTGGGACTTGTTCAATCTTAGGCTAGAAGCCCCGACCCATAAGGGCCGAGGCTTCTATCGCTGGGTTTGCCAGCAAACTCTAAGCGAGCGTAATTACTCCATAATTCCAACCCTTGCGGCGGTAAACCACGCTGGCTTTATCGGTCTCTGAGTCGTGAAATAGGTAGAAATCGTGCCCAATTAGCTCCATGTTGTAAAGCGCGTCGTCCACGGTCATTATCTGATCGGCAAACTCCTTGCGGCGAATAACCACAGGGCTTTCGCCCAGGTCGGTGGCGGCAGCCTCATCCGAGGCAACTTCACCGGCTTTTGCCTTGCCTAGCAGCACATCGCCATCAACGGCATGAATGTCGAGCTTGGCAAAATCATTAGCGGTCAGCTCGCTGGTGCCCACTGAGCCGTGACGGCCATGGTGCACCTTGCGGCGGTCGGCTGCCCGGCGAAGACGCTCTGAGAGCTTGCCAAGGGCAATGTCGAAGGCGGCAAACTTGTCGCCGGCTTGGGCCTCGGCGCGAACAATGTTGCCTGGTTCATAAACGGTTAGCTCTACCTGATCTTCGATTCCGGCAGATTTGCTGTGGTCATGTCGGGTCACCTTAATTTGAAGGGACTCTACTTTGTGGGCTAGCTGTTCAACCTTGTGCGTGCGATCGGCAACATATTGGCGAAAGCGGTCTGATACCGCGAGGTTTCGGGCTGTGATTTTGACTTCCATGATGACCTCCGTCTGCAGGCTACTTTGCCTGTGTACTGAAAGGTACTCCTTAATTTGCAAACCCGTTGCCAATTTTGCGAATTGTCTCGGCAAAAGTTACAAAAAAGATTGGCAGCCCGCCGGCTTGGGTCACAGCTCGAGCCGCCTCGTTCAGGGTGGCACCGGTCGTGACTATGTCATCCACCAAAATCACTGATTTGCCTCGGATGGCTTCGCTTGCTTGCATGCTGTGCATCACGTTGGTGGCACGCTGCTCTCGCGTGAGAGCGGCTTGGTCGGCAATTTCTGCGACGGGTTTAATGGCACTGAAATTTGCTAGGCCACATTGCTTGCTCAATTGGCGGGCTATCACCTGTGCTGGTTGAAAACCCCGAGTGGCAGTGGTTCGCTTTCCACTCGGCACAGGAACCAAAATTGCATTAATTTGCTTCAGGCTTGTCAGCCGCGGTGCAATTAGCGATGCAAAATATTTTGCCAAGGAAGTTTGTCCGCGCTCTTTAAACTCGAAAATAAGTTTGGCGGCTTCTTCGGAATAAGAAGTAGCGGCAAACCCGCTGAGAGTTTTGCGGCGAATATCAAAATCTCGGGCGCTGAAATTATTTTCGCAGTTTCGACAGATCGGCGGCCCGCTCAAACCGCACAAGGCACAACCACTCGGCAGCAATAAATCGAGCAGTTCCATTCGCCAATTTTGACGTTGGTATTACCCCATAAAGTCCGATGACAAAAAGTTGTTGAAAACTAGTCACTAGAAACGTGAATGGCAACAACGTCTTCCCTAAGTGGCATCCATGATGAATTTCTATAGAAGTAAAGTTCTCCATCAATCGTATGCACGTAGAAACCATTCACGCTGCTCGTGCTTGCAATATTGGTCGCGCCTGCAACAGCTGGCAATTCAAAGCTCGCACCGCCGAGAGTCGCGATTATCGGAGTGACCATGTTGTTTCCGTCATCGTGCAGCATCGCAACCGTGGAATCCTTCAGCCAAACCGCTTTGCGAATCGATTTTCCGTTCAAGAACGGCTCAATGGCATCACCGAGGCCAATTGGCACTCCGTTTTTATCGCGAATAACCACTGCCGCATAAACCGAACCGCCAGCACTGGTAAGAATGACACGCGAACCCTCTGGGCTCAATGAGAAGCCGGCTCGCGAGCGGCCATTAAGCCAACCGCTGTAGAAACCCACCGGTTCACCATTGGCGTTGAAAACCGAAACCGGCTGGTCTTTGTCTTTTGGCACCGCCCAAATAAAGCCAGAAGAGTCAATGATTGGCGCCAGCAAGCGCTTGGCTTTGAGCAGCAATTGCGGCGCGGTTCCAACTCGGGATGTGTTGTAGGCATAAAGGCCAAGCCCATTTAAGAACACAGCACGTTTGCGATCTGAAGTGATGGCAAAGTCGGATGGGCTTATTGCTTTCATCGGAGTGTTAAATTCACTCAGGGCCATGGAGTTGCTGCCGCTGAGCTCAATCAAGTTGCTGTTTTGCAATATCACTGGCTGATTGGCGAATCCAAATCTATTTGGGTTGGTGAAGGCGAGGATGTCTTGCGGTGCTCGTTCAATCAGCAGTTGCACCGAAAGCACATTGCTCAGTTGCATCAGAGTCTCAGTTATTTGCGCCATCATAAATTTGCGTTCGCTGGCAGAAGCTTGCAGGGCCGTATTTGAAAGGTCCACGGTGGCAACACCATTTGCCACTGCAACCGCACTAAGTGAAAGTTTCGTTCCACTTGGAATTGCAGTTTTCACACCTGGTCGAAGCCAGCTTGACGGCCCATCTAGCAACGCCGCAATGAGTCGAGTGCTCGTAGAGGCTCGGGATGGAAACCATCTCAGGTCGGGCACTAGATGTTGGAATTGGTTGTCGAAGAAATACAACGAGTAGCCGTGGAAAATAACATCAAACACCGGCTGAATGACCATGGTTAGATCTGGTGCGCTCGCGATGCGCCACTCGTCGGCCTCAAGCGCGAGTTTATAGTGAAGTTCTCGAGTGGTGCCATTTGGTAATTGCGTGTATTGCCCTTGGGCATCGACCTCTGCCTTGACTTTTAACTTCACGGTTGCGCCGTAGGCGTTATCAAAGGTGATCTCTGGTCGGCCCTCTTGAATCAACACATTTTTGTTTGGCACCCAGTTGGCTTTGAGATCAGAACTCAAATATTCACGAGCGGTGGCGTAGTCATTTTGCGGACCGGTTCCGGCATTTAGAAATCCCGCCAAAATTTCATCCGGAGTTGAACCAGCAACTGGGCTGCCCGGTGAGTAGTAAAGGTAATCACTCTCTAAGCCTGATTGAAGGTCTGGGCCAATTTGAATTTGGCCATCTCGAGGCAATTGCGCGCAGCCGGTGGTTGATGCCAGCAACAGGGTTGCAATTATCGCAATCCAGGTTTTTAGAAATTTAGGCATCTTGCTTGCCCTTCTTGAGCGGCTTAGGCGGCAAAGGCAATGGAGACTGTGTGAATACAGCCCCCTGACGCCTTGGCAAAGTCAATCTGAAGGATGCGCCTTCATGCGGCTTTGCCCAAACCTGCAGCCAACCGTTGTGCAGGTGAGCGTCTTCGAGTGAAATCGCCAAACCAAGGCCGGTTCCGCCAGTGGTGCGCTTTCTAGCCGGGTCTGCGCGCCAGAAGCGGTCAAAGACTCGATCAACCTCGGCACGAGTCATGCCAACACCGTTATCGGTAACACTGATGGCAACCGCATGTTCATCAGCACCAACCGCCACCCGAATTGGCTTGCCCTCACCGTGTTCGATTGCGTTGGCCAACAGGTTTCTAATTAGGCGCTCAATGCGTTTGGCATCAATTTCGGCCTCAACTTCACCACTGCCAATTTCAACCAGAATTTGAGATCCTTTGCTCACCGCTAATGGCTCGAGGCCTGCAATGGCCATGCCAACAACGCCATTCAGGTCTTGCATTTCAAATTCGGCCGCAACCGCACCCGCGTCATAGCGTGAAATTTCGAGCAGGTCGTTGAGCAAAACTTCAAATCGAATGATTTGATCGTGCATCAACTCGGCCGATCGTTTTGCGGCCGGTTCCAGCTTTTCGCGACTAGCAAAAATCACATCGCCGGCAAGCTTGATGGTGGTGAGTGGTGTGCGCAGTTCGTGGCTAACGTCTGACACAAAGCGCTGCTGCATTTTTGAAACCGAAGCCAGTTTTGTAATTTGGGTCTGCAGTGAATCAGCCATGCGGTTGAAGGATCTGGCCAAAGTCGCAATAACGTCTTGGCCGCGCTCAGTCAATCTTCGATCAAGCGCACCTTCGGCAATTTGCTCTGATACATCGGCGGCCACCTTCACCGGTTTTACCAACCAGTTGGTCACGAAGAAACTCACCGCACCAATCAGCAAAATAAGAACTAGGCCGCCCACCGCAAGAGTGTTTTGCATGAAGTCAAGAGTTTGCTGCTCGCGCTGCAAATCAAAAACAAGATAAAGCTCATATTTTCCAGCGATTGGAATTTCCAGCGGTGAGCCGACCACGATGCCAGGGTGCACAGATCCATCAATCATTGGAATTCCAATTGACTGGTAAATCAGGTTATTTGCTGCGGCTCGAACACGATGTTTGAAATCCACCGGGATTATGCCGACGTCAAGGTCTGCTGAGATTGGGCTCTGCAAAATTAGATTTGAGCCTTGTTCTGGGGTGCGCAACATTGCAACTTTGCGGGAACCCGAAGTGTCAGTGGATTCAAGCGTTGGAATCACGGAGTTAAGCAAAGTTTGCAAAGTGATTTCATCGGTAACCGCAGATGCCGAAAATGTGTTTTGAACCTCTACAACGCCGCGTTCAGACTCGGCAAGAATCTGATTTAGTCGAGTGTTAAAAAGACCGTTACCAATTGAGTAAGAAAGAAAACCACCAACCACCACGAAGGCGATAGTGCCAAGCGCAACGGTAGTGAAAACTGCACGCACCTGAAGCGAGCGCCGGAATAATCCGAGCGCCCATTCAAAGGCGGCGCGAACCTTCACTTAGTTCTGGCCAGCCTTATAACCAATGCCGCGAACGGTGGTCACAATTTGAGGGTTGTCTGGATCGTCCTCGATTTTTGAACGCAAGCGCTGAACATGAACGTTCACCAATCGGGTGTCGGCTTTGTAGTGGTAACCCCAAACGGTCTCAAGTAGCATCTCGCGGGTGAAAACCTGCTTTGGTTTTAGCGCCAAAGTTAGCAACAGGTTGAACTCAAGTGGAGTCAGCGGAAGCTTTTCGGCGCCACGACGAACTTCGTGGCCAACGATGTCTACGGTCAACGGGCCAATCTCAACTTTTTCTTCGCTGGCAGATGCGATTGGGCGTAGGCGTGCCTTGATGCGAGCAATTAAAACTACTGGGTCGAAAGGCTTCACAACGTAGTCATCTGCGCCGGCCTCGAGGCCACGCACAACATCGTCGCTCTCTGTTTTAGCGGTGAGCATGATGATTGGAGTGCCAGAAATTGCGCGAATCTCACCGCAAACTTCAATGCCGTCCTTGCCAGGCAACATCACGTCTAGCAGCACTAGATCTGGTTGAGTGGTTTGAAAAACCTCAACGGCGCCGGTTCCGGCATCGTGATAGGCAACCTCAAAGCCCTCGGCTTCAAGAATGATGCCAACCATTTCTCTAATCGAGCTCTCGTCATCGATTAGCAAAATCTTGTGCGCCATGAATTTCCCCTGTTTCCGTGTTGCTTCTAGTAGCGGTAGTGGTCGACCTTGAAAGGACCATCAACAGACACGCCGATGTACCTAGCTTGGTCAGAAGACAACTTAGTCAATTCAACACCAAGTGCGTCTAGGTGCAAACGCGCTACCTTCTCATCGAGAGACTTTGGCAGGATGTGCACACCCAGCTCGTATTGTTCAGGCTTCGAAAACAGTTCAATCTGCGCCAATACCTGGTTGCTAAATGAGTTGCTCATTACAAAGCTTGGGTGGCCGGTGGCGTTACCCAGGTTCATTAGGCGACCCTCGCTCAGAATCAAGACTGAACGACCATTTGGCAAACGCCATTCGTGAACCTGAGGTTTGATTTCAACCTTTTCAATGCCCGGGATGCGGTTGATGCCCGCCATGTCAATTTCGTCGTCGAAGTGACCGACGTTGGCTACTACGGCAAGGTGCTTCATCTGCAACAGGTGCTCAGGCTTGATGATGCCGGTGTTGCCGGTTGCAGTTACAAAGATGTCTACTTCAGCAATTACCGATTCAAGAGTGGCAACCTGGTAGCCATCCATAGCAGCTTGCAAAGCACAGATTGGGTCGATTTCGCTAACGATTACTCGAGCGCCTTGGCCGCGAAGTGCTTCGGCCGAGCCCTTGCCAACATCGCCATAGCCTGCAACGAAGCAAACCTTGCCGCCAATCAAAACATCGGTTGCGCGGTTGATGCCGTCTGGAAGCGAGTGGCGAATTCCATATTTGTTGTCGAACTTAGATTTGGTAACCGAGTCGTTCACGTTGATTGCCGGAAACAACAACTCTCCGCGCTTGTGGAATTCATAAAGGCGGTGAACACCTGTGGTGGTTTCTTCGGTCACGCCAATAATCTCGCGAGCAATTTTGGTGAAGCGATCAGGTGTGCTTGCAATGCTGCCGCGCAGCAAATCAAGAATCACTGAATATTCGTGGCTGTCGTCGACAGCAGTTGGTGGCACAGAACCGGCCGCTTCAAATTCGGCACCCTTGTGCACCAAAAGCGTTGCATCTCCGCCGTCATCCAAAATCATATTTGGGCCAACGTAGTTTGCGCCCTCTGCTGCTGCTTCTGCAGACCAGTCGAAGATGCGGTCAGTGCACCACCAGTACTCCTCGAGCGATTCGCCCTTCCAAGCGAAAACTGGGGTGCCCTTTGGCTCGGCTGGCGAACCGTTTAGGCCAACCACTACAGCCGCGGCCGCTTCATCCTGAGTAGAAAAAATATTGCAAGAAGCCCAGCGCACCTGCGCACCAAGGGCAACCAAGGTTTCAATCAATACTGCGGTTTGCACTGTCATGTGCAACGAACCAGCAACGCGGGCACCCTTTAGCGGCTGGGCGGCAGAGAATTCGGCGCGCAATGCCATTAGGCCAGGCATCTCGTTTTCGGCCAAACGAATTTGGTGACGACCGGCTTCTGCCAAAGCAAGGTCGGCAACTTTGAAATCAAAAGTGGTTAGAGTCTGAGACATTTTTAGCCCTTCTGCTGAATGAGGTTTAACACTTCATCGCGAATCTGAATCATCTTGGCTTCGGATGAAGCTTCGACGTTGAGACGCAACAGTGGTTCTGTGTTTGATGCACGCACGTTGAACCACCACCACGACCCGGCTTCGGCAGGCTTGCCTAGCTCTTGGTTATTTGTTGCTGTGATGCCATCGAATTCGTCAAAGTCTGCGCGATCTGCAAAGGCAGACTGCACGCGAGCTTTGGCGGCTGCGACGTCTGAAACGGTCGAGTTAATCTCGCCGCTCAAAAAATAAGGATTGTACTTTTTAGCAAATTGCGAAAGTGGTAATTCTTGAGAACCAAACTCGGCAAGCACGTGCATCGCAGCAAGCATGCCGTTGTCCGCTCCCCAGAAATCTCTGAAGTAATAGTGCGCTGAGTGTTCGCCACCAAAGATGGCATTGGTTGCTGCCATCTGGTCTTTGATTAGCGAGTGGCCAACCTTGGTCTTTACGGCGCGAGCGCCATCCTCGGCAATAACTTCTTCTACTACTCGTGAAGTCAGCAAGTTGTGCAACACAGTAATCGGCGCACCGGGGTTGTTGTTGCGCTCGCGAGCAATTTCGCGACGAGCCACAATTGCCGCCACAGCTGATGGGGTTACCGCGTCGCCGTTTTCGTCGATCACAAAACAACGGTCGGCGTCACCATCAAATGCAAGACCGATGTCGGCCTTGTGCTCAATTACCGCACGCTGAAGGTCAATTAGGTTTTTTGGGTCAAGAGGGTTTGCCTCGTGGTTCGGAAACGTGCCGTCAAGCTCAAAATACATCGGGATGATTTCGAGCGGCAGTTGCTCTAGGTCGTTGGCGTGACCAAGCACGGCAGGCACAGTCATGCCACCCATTCCGTTGCCGGCGTCAACTACAACTCGCAATGGGCGAATTGAATCAAGCGCCACAAGTTCGCGAAGGTAGCTGGCGTATTGAACCAAGATGTGAAGATCGCGGAACGAACCAGGCTGCTCTACTTCGTCAATGCCATCTGCTAGGTACTTCTTGGCACGGTCGCGAATTGCGGCAAGGCCGGTGTCGAGGCTGATGCCTCGGGCACCTGCTCGAGAAAACTTAATGCCGTTATAGGTGGCTGGGTTGTGGCTGGCCGTGAACATGGCGGCTGGGGCATCGAGCACACCTGAAGCGAAGTAAGACTCATCTGTAGAGCAGAGGCCAATTGAAACCACATTTGCGCCACGAGCCTGGGCGCCATAGGCAAAGGCATCGGCAAATTCTGGCGATGAATCGCGCATGTCATGGCCAACAATCACGTCTTGACCGGCAGCGCCAAGCTCGTCAACAAAACCCGCAGCCAAGGCTGAAACCACCTCGGGGGTTAGGGCCTCGCCCACCAGCCCACGAACGTCATAGGTTTTGACCAGGGCATCAAGAATTTGGGGATTTTTCATCGCCTCAAGGATACCAAGGCCCCAGTTCGTAAACTTGACCCATGGCAGACAAGGCAGCCCCAAGAGGCACCCAGAGCGACCGACATGGCCGCGGCATTCGCCAGCCATTGATGAGCAGCCTTTTTAGAAAGGGAAGCCGTGCCAAAGGCTTCGATCAAATTGTTGCCGGAGCTTGCGATTATCTTCAGGCCTCATGGCCAGAAGAACTGGCCGACCTCAAATGGCAAGTGCTGGATGCACCCACCATTACTAAGGATGCAAAAGCGGTTCGTCGTTGGGCGGTGAAGCGCGAGGAAATGACCATCGTCATTTATCGCCTGCCAATTGAGCGCCTTGGGCACCATCGCAGAACCGATGCGCTGCACGAGCGCATGCACATCGAAGAATATGTTTTTACCGCAGTGGGCAACCTGCTTGGAAAAGATCCTTGGGAACTGGTTCCCGAAAAATATCGCCCTTAGGCAGCTAGCGAAACTTAGCGAACGCTGACGGCAACTTTGCCGCCCGAGTTCCTTTGATCAAGCACTGCTATGCCGGCGACTGAGCCATCCACGTCAACAATCAGGTTTGCAAAAAGAGCAGCGCTGGTACCACCGAGTGAAACGGTTGAACCGGCGGTTGCCAAATTCACTTCATAACTTTGTGTGGCCTGGTTATAAATTGCTAGCTTGCTAATGCCTTGAACCGGCACTGATATTTTTCTAAGCGCGCTTGAGCCTTCGGCAGCCGCAAGCCAGGCAAAGTCAGGCGCCTTGGCTGAAACAACTCGCGAAAGGCGCAAAGCTGTTTGCACCTTTACATTTGAATTCACCAAGACTGCATAATCGCCATCGGCAACCGAACCGAATGGCAGATCAATAACTGAACCACCTTGCACCGTGGCTTGAATTACTGTTCCAAAAGTTTTTGCCGTTGAACCAACCAGCTGAGCTGTCACAGTTGCCGATTTGGCTCCTGGCACATAAACACGCAACACAGTTTGCAAATCTCCGTAATCGGCATCCGCTGCGATTAGTTTTTTCGCCAACTTAGCGCCACGAATCAAAACTCCAGGAATCACCTGTTGCTTTGCTGGCTGCGGAGAAGGAGAAATGTAATCAAAACCCGAAGCGGTCAAACCGTGAACTGTACGCTGCTGAATCCAGGCTGCAATTGCGCCGCCCTTTGCAGTCACATGAGTAGCAAAACTTGTAGTCTTCGGAATCAATCCAGACAGCGGAATGATTGTCGTCTTGCCACCGATAACTGAGATTCCAGTTAATCCAGGGGCGTCAACTAAACCACCCTCGCTAAAAACCTGAAGGTCCACAGTTGAATCAACGGTGGTTGGGTTTTTCAAAATGAGCAACGCCTCGCGACCAACGCGGGTGTCACCGCCTACCAACCAAAGGTCTTGAGTGGCGCGTTGGCAGGCCGTGCCTGAGAGCCCTGCCAGCGTTGCACCATCGAGCGCTTGCACCTGGTTCACATTCAACAGTGCTGAGCCCTGGGCGTCGCTGCCTGCCGGGTCACTCACCGTATAAACGCCGTCTTGAACCGATAGCGAAGTGCTTGCCGAGCCGTTGAATTGCGACGAAATAAGCGGCGAGCCAATTTGTTCGAACTCACCCAGTTTCGAAGTGGCTTTGTAGGCGCCGCCGACACAAACCAAAGAAAGATCACGCGCTTTCACATCGAGGGTTGTCGTGTTTGGCAACTCTCCAATCTGAAGGCTGATTGCTGGTGCCCAAACTACGGATGCCGCCAGCGCGGCAGCGACCACCAAAATCGAAGCAATTCGCTTTAGCATCAGTTGTCTTCACCAGCCTCAACAAAGATGGCGCTATCGGTTTGTTTCGCACGAGCGGCACGAGAAGTTGGCAGCGCCAACAAAATAAACGCCAACAACACTGCCAGTTGCACGGCCTTGGTGATTGACCACATTGATTGCGCGACTGGTTGGCCGTGCTGCAAAGCCTGGTCTGGTGATTTAACTCGCCAGAGTTTGCCAAATTCAGTGATACCAACGGCTTCAAGCTCTTTGATCGAGTCGAGGCCAATGGCCAAATCGCCTGACGCTTCGGATGTGCTGGTGGGCAACAAAACATAGCCAACCCGAACGCGATCAAGTTGTGCTTGCAGGGGTTTGCCATTTGCCGAAACTAAATCGGCTACCAGCTCAGCAGCTTGTGCGCGTCTGGCAATCAACTCATAACCAAAACCGTTTGCGGTTGCTCCAACAGCAAAGCGGTAGCCAAGACTCACGTCTTCAAGTTGAACGCCGTCGCCGGCAACCAGCTCCGCGGCGTAAGCAGGTTTGCCTTCAGCGTTTTTTATTGGATTGATGACCAGCAAATTAAGTTGACTGCCCTGCTCTGCCTCAGCAGCAACAATGGATGGCACCACTCGGCCATCGTTATAGCTGAGGGGGTTAACGGCTGTGGCAGCCATTGCAGCCGCTGGCACAATTGCCAGAATCGTTAGCAACACCGCTAAGACTTTTTTCAATTTTGTGCTGTTGAGTGCTTCGAAAAGAATCGCGATCAAAACAACCACACCTAGTGCCGCAAATGTCATCAAAGCAAATGGTGAACCGTTTACAAATTCACCAGCAAAGGTTGCTGAACCGATACCCACGGCCACGAAGTCAAAGTTTTCGACGACATAACTCCAGGTGGCAATCACTAAAACAACAATCCAAATAATTAGTGACAACAAGGCTTTGCGGGTCAGCAAAGCTAGCAGAGCGAGTGCTACCGGAACCGCTGCAACCCAAAACGAAAATGCGCCAATTGCACCTAGATCAATTGAGCGAGAGGAACCGCCCAAAAGAATTTGCCAAATTGCAAATCGGGTTGAAGCTTGCGGCAAACCTGGGTCGGCAAAGATGGCAAGCGGTTGCCAAAGGCTCAGGTAATAAAGCACCGATGGCCCGAACAAGGCAGCTGTTGGCAGTGGGATCCAAATTAGGTAACCGAATTTGCGAACCTTGGCAAACAGGATCACCAAAAAAACGAGAGCCAAAATTGGCAGAAGGTTGGGTGAAGACGCCGCGACAATTGCCAGCAGCAAACCAGAGACTCCTACCCACACCCAAGTTTGCGAGGAAGTGAGAGATCGTCGGCTGAAGCCCGCCGCAACCGCGGCTGCATAAATCAACCAAGGCAGCGCCAACGTTGCAATCAAGCCAGGCGACCTTGCGTCGCTTTGCAGTTGTGAAACCACCGGCCATAAGGCAAAAACCAAGGCCGCTAGATTGCGAACCAGTGCTGAATTGCTAAAAAGCGAAACCACGCGCCAAGCCCCAGCAAACGCGATTACCTTTGCTAGCCAAATCAAAATAACCATTGCCAACGAGGGCGACCAAAAAGTGAAGGCGCTTAGGAAAGTGAGCACCCAAACAAACGGATCACTAGGACCATAGAACCCAAAACCGATTGGCTGATAAGAGGCGCCAGCATGAGCAAAAAGTTCTAGCCAAGCCGAAGACAAAGGCAACAGACCGCCACCCGCTGCCGCCACATCGCCTGGCCAAAAAGCCACGTTGAGCGCGGCCAGTGCCAACGAAATCCAAATTGCTCCAGACGCTACGAACCCAGCAGGTTTCACGAATGACTCGCTCTCACCCGATTCAAAGGCGGCAAGCTTGGCTTGAGTCTCTTCGTGATCAAGTTGGGCACGATTATTTTGGCGCACCTGCGCGGTAGTTGCCCGCAAGGCCTTTAATTTTGAGAACTTGAACTTGCTGGTCTTGCTAATTTTTGCTCGACTTGAAAGTCTCGAAAATAATGTGAAGTAACCCCAAAGGCCTGCGGTGATTTCAGACCACAGTCGATCTGGGCGCTTTGTTGCAACTCGCCAAAAAACTCGCACTAACGAAATGAGAGGAAGAAAAAGCCAAAACAACAGGGCGCTTGGCAACGGCGCATAAGCCAGACGCAAGTGAATCGCGCTGCGCCGCAGCGCAGCCTTTGGTGAAGTGCCCAACCAACGTCGCGGGCGTTTGCCTTGCATCGAAAGCCCCGCGTGAGCAACCTTGGCCTGCGGCACCACAATTACTCGGTGGCCAGCTAAACGAACGCGAATTGAGTAGTCAATATCCGAAGCAAGTGCTGGCGCTTTTGAGTCAAAGCCAGAAAGTTCATCAAAAACATCTAAGCGAATTAATGCGCCGGCGGTGCCAACTGCAAGAACATCATCGACATCATCGTGTTGACCCTGATCAAGTTCACCGCGCACCATTGAGAACAGGTCGCCCATTGGTGTGAGTGTTAGCCCTTGCTGCGTGACAATGCGATTGTCATTCCAGTCAACTTGTTTTGGCCCGGCAATTGCAACCGACGGTGAAAGTTCTGTTGCTCGAAGCAATTCGTTTAGAGCATCCGGTTTTGGCGCGCTGTCATCGTGCAAAAACCAAAACCACTCGGCATCCAAGCTAGAGGCGCGGGCGGCA
The DNA here is from genome assembly GCF_024639375.1 of Rhodoluna sp. GTDB lineage: Bacteria > Actinomycetota > Actinomycetes > Actinomycetales > Microbacteriaceae > Rhodoluna. The sequence goes on along the minus strand of NZ_JAHEIM010000013.1, from coordinate 34,596 downwards.
GCCAAAATTTGAGACAAAGTGGCTTTGTTAGAAAGTTTTGTAATTTGTGTAACGCCTTGGGCTTCGGCCAAGGTTGCACATTCATCCGTGGTTGAAGTGTCAATCAAAACAATTTGATTAGGCGCACGGGTTTGCGACTGAACTGCTTCAAGAGTTGCCGCAAAATAACCTGCTTCATCGTGCGAGACGATGACGGCGGTAACTAGGGGTTTCATAATCAACGGCTAAAAGCCGTTTGCTTAGGCGCGCTTCTTGAGCTTGCGACGTTCGCGCTCTGACAAACCGCCCCAAATTCCAAAACGCTCGTCATTTGCAAGTGCATAGTCAAGGCACTGAGCCTTAACTTCGCAACCAGTGCAGATGCGCTTTGCGTCGCGAGTCGAACCGCCCTTTTCTGGGAAGAACGCCTCTGGGTCAGTCTGCGCACAAAGTGCGTCGGCCTGCCAAGCTAGTGGGTCGCTTTCTGGATCTGAGTACGCCCCCGCGACACCAAGTCGAATTGGATCGATAAACCAGTTTTCTGGCACACGATTACGACTGTCCATAACTTCTATTCCTAACCCGACCCCCGGCTTTTATGCCATTCGGAATCTTTCGAATACTTTTGTAGTTGTAATTACACTCTTGTAGTTCGGGTTGTGTCAAGTTGAGTTTCGGCAAGTCTTAACTCGCCCTTGAGGCTTATCTGGTAGGCGAAACGGCTATAAAGCCCGTGCCCGCGCCTGCAACAGTGAATAAAGTAGGGGTTTCCGAAAGATAGGCAGCCTCGCCGCGGCGCAGGGTCAACATTTCGCCCAAACTATCGCTCACCAAGATTTCACCTGCCGTACACAAAATTACGCACTCACCCGGCAAATTCATGTCGGCCAAAACCCGCAGGCCACTCGGCTCCACGCGGTAAAGCAAGAAGTCATCCACGGCACATGGGTAATGGGTTAGCCCTGCAGAAAGCTCAATTGGCTCAACCCGAGGCAACTCCCCCGCCCCAAAATCAATCACACGCTCGAGCTCATCAACGTCGATGTGCTTTGGGGTTAAGCCACCACGAAGCACGTTGTCAGATGAAGCCATCAGTTCAACTGCTAGGCCACCTAAATAAGCGTGAATGTTGCCGGCCGGCAGAAACAGCGCTTGATTTGGCTTCAGTCGAACATGGTTCATCAGCATGGCAACGACAACACCAGGGTCCCCCGGATAAATCAGATTCAATCGTTCAGCCAAAGCAAACTGTGCTTCGCCGTCGGCTAGGGCGGTGAGTTCGGCATTGAAGCCGTCTAAATTGCCGCGACGGTGAATGATGTCAGAAAACAATTTCTGCAAACCGTTTTCTTGGTGCAGCAAGTCTTTCCAGTGCGCAGACAGTGTTCTAAAACCTTCGCTCACCCCGGAATGTGAAACAAAATCTTCGAGCAGTTCGTCAATGGCTTTGATCGATTTGAATCCGCAGAGCGCTTCAAAATCGGTTAGGGCAACCACAATTTCGGGCTTGTGCCGATCATCTTTATAGTTGCGGTTTTTTGCATTCAGCGGAATGCCTTGGGCGTTCTCACGTTCGAAACCAGCGGCAGCCTGAGCACTGTTTGGATGCGCCTGAATCGAGAGCGGCGAACCCGCTGCCAGGATTTTGAGCAAGAAGCGAAGTTGATGACCACCAAGTTTGTCTACCAAAGTGACATCAGGTTCTTCAACCAGAAAGGCTGGCGAGCCCGCGTGAGTGCCAAACCAAATCTCGGCCATTGGCCCGCCCTTGGCTGGAATGCCGAAGTAATCAGGAATCAGGTCGTGCGAACCCCAGGCGTAATCACGCGCGGTATTGGCAATTTTGACCAGCACTGAATTCCTTTCAACTAGCGGCTCTAAGCCTAATCAGGGTGAGCCGAAATAGACTTGAACAAGCCCAAACCGGAAAGTTGCAATGAACGCACTTACTAGACCAATTCGCGTGGTCTTCAATACCCGAGAAAAGGGCTATCGAACCAAAACCACGATTGCCTCGGTGGGCCTCTTTACCCTTCTGGCCGGCGACGCCGTGCGCTACAGCTTGGGATGGTGGGGCTGGGGCATCATTCTGGCGGGCGTTGTTGCCGGTGTGGTGACAATGTTAATTAAAAATCGAACCACTGCAATTTTTAATGAAATTCCGCTGCCTCTTTATTTGCTTCTTGCCTGGATGGCCCTGAGCACAATCTGGTCGGCCTATCCAACTTTTTCTGCACTCGCCACTCTGGCTCAACTACTCACGACCCTGGTGGCAATTTTTCTGGCTGCTCTGCTCAGCTGGCGCCATCTGCTGAGAGTTTTCGCAAATGTCATTCGATTTATTTTGTTGAGCTCATTGGTTTTCGAATTCGTGGCCGCAGCATTTGTTCGCGGCCCAATCGCACCGATCTTTAAAAACTACGAAGGTGATGTTCCGCCAGCACCCGCTTTCTATTGGACTCAAGGCCATCTGTTTGACGGTAACCGCATTCAAGGCATTGTTGGTAATTCAAATTTGCTTGCCTATGTGGCCATGTTGGGTGTCGTTATTTTCTTTGTCGAATACTTGATCGTGGGCACCTCAAGATGGCTTAGCGCATTCAGTTTGGTTTTTGCGTTGGGTGCAATCTGGATGGCAAAATCCGCTGGCGTAGGTTTTGCGATGGCTGCAATTGCACTTTCTGCTGTGGTGTCAATTGCCGCCGAGGGTAAAGATCGCGAAACTCGCCACAAGTATTACCGCATTGCCTGGGCTACCGCTGGCACCATCGCAGTGATCGTTTTATTCTTCAGAGCCCAGGTGTTTGAACTAATCGGCAAGAGCCCAGACATGACCGGCCGAAGTGGCATCTGGAAAATCGTGCTGAACCTGATTGAGCAAAAGCAATGGCTTGGTTGGGGTTGGATTAGCTATTGGGTGCCGGGCGTAAAACCATATGACGGCCTCGTGGTTATCAATAACGTGCCTTACTTTCAGGCACACAACGCCTATTTGGATATCTGGCTGCAGCTAGGCATTATTGGCCTGATGATTTTTGCGGCACTCGTTCTTGTGACATTCATTAAAATTTGGCGCCTTGCTGTGCGACACACGAGTCCACTTTATTTGTGGCCGGTTTTGATTTTGATCGGGCTTTTGGTTTGGTCACTCACAGAAAGTCGCATGCTCATCGAGAGTGGCTGGCTGATTTTCACATTGTTGGCAATAAAAGTGAACGAGCCATCAGAGAACCTTGAGGCATTGGGTCGTTCGCCAAAGCGAGCAAAGATTTTGAATTTCGACTGGATGCGAATTTCGCAAAAATAAAGTGCGATTACGGAATGATCAGCACTTGACCAATTTTGATCAAGTTGGCGTTCGCGATTTTATTTGCGGCCATCAGTGCGGTTGAGGTTACGCCAAACTTTTTGGCAATTGCCGTGATTGAGTCACCGGCAACAACTTTGTAGGTTTTAGCTGGTGCGCTAACGCTCGGAGACGGGCTAGGTGTTGGGCTCGCTTTTGGGCTCGGGCTCACGGTTGGCGTTGCCGAAACAGTTGGCTTTGGTGAAGCACTGGGGCTAGGGCTTACGGTTGGGCTCGGCGAAGTTGATGGAGACGGGGTGGCCTCTGTAGCCGCTTCACTTGCTGGCATAGTCTTTGGGGCGGCAGTTCCAGTTGCAATCTTTGAAGCAAAGTACGGGCCCACAACTACATAGGCAAGGCCGTCGCCACGAAGTTTTTCATAAGCTGCCGTTGAGGCCACCAAGCGCTTTTTGCCGTCGTCAATCAGAAAGATCTTCTTGGTATCTGAGGTCTTGATGAACCGACCCATGGCAACAGTTGCCTTGGTGATTGCCAAGCAATTGTGCTCACTGAGTTTTAGAGCTGTGCCCGGATAGTCAGCTGCGTCGCTGGCCGAGATTGAATGGAACTTGCCAGTCACCACAACGTAGTACTGGTCATCGCAACGATATTTGATTCCGTTGGCTTTGGTCTTTTTGTAGTACCCAGCAAGTTGTGAAGCGGCGACACGCTTTGCTGAGCCCAGGCCCAGAAGCGCCGCTTGATCAGCGCTGCTAATTACCAGCGCACGCTTCAGCCCGTCAATCCAGTAGTTTGCAGAACCGGTGGTTACGTAAGACGCTGGAGCTAGAACGGGGTTGCCCAACTCAATTTGCTCGATTGCGCTTTCAGGCACCGTCAACAAAGTGTTGTCAAAAACAGCGGGGTTGAACTTAACTCGATCGGTTGCTGTTGGCAACAAACGCTTGGCGCCATCCGCAGCCAAGTAAACGTCTTTTTTGGTGGTGCTCTTGATGAATACTGGTGTGTTCAACGTGGGCGCTGTGCTGTCAGAAATAGCGCTCAGTAAGGAGTCTGAGATTGTTGGCGCGTCGCCAACTAATGGTGTTTGCGCTGAAACTTTGCGCTTGCCGGCGGCAGTCAAAAGATATTGCTGACCAGCCGCAGAATTAACAATTGTTCTTATGGTTTGCTTTGAAGCAATCGCAGCCAACGCTTCACTCTTCATCACGCCGGCAGACGCCGTGAACCAAGGGGCAAAGTTGATGTCAGCTTGGCTGTCTGCGGCAATGTCGTAATAGAGCTCGCCGTCATAAATGGCAAGTTTTTTAGTTGCCGCGTTGGTGAACAAGCTGCCCTTGCGCATTATCGGTTTACCCCAAGGCAAATATGCCAGCGCACTGATTTTCAATTTAGAAAGTGCCGGCACACCAATGCGTGAATCGACCAGCGACTCGTTATCCAAGATTTGACGCTTTGCGCCTCCCTGAATCAAATAGGTGTCGCCGTCTACACCCGAGACATACTCAGTGACTGGTCCGCCAATGCCAAGAGCTGCAAGTTGGTTCGCGGTCAACTGAATTGCCTTGGTGCAATCAAGACCAAAACCGGCAACCTGATCACAGTTTGTGAAGGTGTACTTTTGTGCGTCAGCCAAGAAGTAATAAATTCCAGCGGCAGACTTCACCAATCGGGTCAACTCTCCCGCACTGGTAAATGAGTCAAGGTAGGTCTGCGAAATTGTTCCCAAAGGGCCGAGCGGCTTCAACGCAGTCACCAGAGCAGGCTCGTTGATCAAGTATTTTTTGTCCTCAACAATTAGGTAGGTTCCGCTGGTTTCGCTCTTCAGCAAGAAACCGCCACCAACCGGGCTGCCGAACCAGTCGGTGTAATAGCGCCAAAAGTTGCGGTTGCCATAGGCGCTGCATGCGTCACCGCTGCCGTAAAGATTTGCCATAGCAGCAGCATTAGGGGTGTAAGGCGTGTAGTAATAAAGCGCAGCGGTTGCCTGGCTCTTAAGTTGAAATGTCTTTGAGCCGCAGTTAATGCCCTTGGCGGTTTCAACCTGTTTGTCTTGATACCGGCGGGTGATGTTTTGCCCCACCTTCAAAAAGGTGAAAGACCCTCGAGGGTCTCCATACCACTGCAACTGGCCTGCGCCTTTATAGAGCTGCCAAAAGAAACCCGCGGATGACGCGCTGCAGCCGCTGGCCGTGTCTGGGCAGTTCATGCCAAGAGCGAAGTCATATGAGCGTTTTGTCGGGTTTCCATTGGTGATTAGACCCTGCTCTTTTTGCAGAGTCACAATAAGAACGCGTGGATTAATTTTGCAGGCGTTGGCAATTACATAAATCATTCGAGCAGCAGATTGATTTACCTGTGATGGCAAAGATTCACAGCGGCCATCTTCACCATTTACCGCTGGTGTGTCCATTCGAAAATCTTTGATGCACTTCATGCCGTTTGCGTTATTGCAACTTGGTAGTTTGCTTTCCAGAAATTTCTGCACGTCATCGGCAGTCATGGTGCCAAAGTCATAAAAAACGCTGTCGCCAATAATTAGGCCAGGGTCAAACTGTGAGGCCACCGCAGCCTCGGAATTATCGGTGTTGCTGGTGGCAGCAATTGCTATGAAGCTAGCTGCGACCAGAAGTGTAGAAGTGAGAATCGCAACCAGTCTTGAAAACCGGCGAGGAATCAAGGGATGTTCACCGCGTAATTAGCTAGCGTGCCCTGGTATCCGGTGGAAGCATAAGAGATGGTGATTTTTGCAGCACCCTTAGGCAGGCCGGTCAGCGGAATATTTGCTGGAAAACATTGAGTAGCGGTTGCGTTAGCCTCGGCATTCACGGTCACCGCTTTTGAAACTCCACCTGCAACAACCGAGATGGTGCACTTGCCGCCAGTCTCACTCACATTGGTAACTTCGGCTACTACCAACAACGTGCCCGAGCCAGTGTCGGCCATTGCTTCAATCACATTTAGTTGAGCGTTTTGCTTTGCAACCGAGGCTGACGCAGATGGCGATGCCGAATCAGTTGGGGTCGCAGATTCGCTGGCACTTTGTGAAGGTGATGCTGAATCACTTGGCTTGGCACTGGTGCCCCAGTTTGGATACAACAAGGCGCAACCGCTGAGAGCAATTGAACTAGCAGTAAGAATGGCCAGGATTGCGATTTTTCTCATAGTCATAACCTCTCTTCAAAACTAACTAATTGCTGGGGCTTGGTGTCTGTGAAGTTGCTGCCAATGTCTTCTTGACCAGAGCATGAATAGCAACGAAATCTGGGCGAACAACATCGATAGTTGGTGGCACCAACGACAGTTCCTTGAGGCCGGTCTTTCGTGCTTCACCAGCCAATTGCACATACTGAGCCAACATGCCGCTTGGGATGTCGGTCTTCACAAGTTTCTTGCCTGCGGTTGCAATTGATTGAAAACGGGTGAGCACATTTGCCGGATCAAGCTGATTTAGAACCGTGTTTTCAACCTCGTGTTGGCGACGCATTCGGTCATAGTCAGAGGTGCTGTGTCGTGAACGTGCATACCAAAGCGCGGTGTAGCCATCCATGTGCTGTTGACCCGCTTCGATCCAACCCTTGACGTCAGATAGATCGTCACGCTGGCCACCAATTGGCAGACGCTCTTTCACGTTGATGTCGATGCCTCCGAGCGCGTCAATCAACTGGGTGAAAGCAGCCATATCAACCATCACGTAAGACTGAATCTGCAAGCCGGTCACATATTCAACGGCGTCACGAGTCGCTTCCACTCCCGGAGTTGAACCGTGCGCTTTGGCTTCTGGATAAAGATCGGCGTGGTTATCCATAGTGTCTTTGTAAATTGCGTTGATTAAACACTCAAGGCCACAGTTCCAACCATTCGGATAAACGGTGAGCATTGGCGAGCCGGCCGAAAAACCAACATGTTGCAAATTGCGCGGAATTCCGATGTTTACCGTTTTGCCGGTTGCTGCATCGATGCTCACAACACTGATGCTGTCGGGGCGAATTCCAAAACGGTCTCGACCCGAATCGGCACCAAGCAACATGATGTTGTAGCGACCATCAACCGGTGAAGTGAAACCGCCTTGATTAAAGATTGTGCCCACCAAACTGGCCTGAACGCCAGCCAAGTTTCCAGCGTAAGAAATTGCCGAGGTGCCCAAAACTCCAGCCACAACCAGTGCCGAAAATGCTATCCAGCGTTCGCGGTTGTAAAGCCTGCCCAACTTCATTAATCGAAGAGTGTCAATTGCAAGCACCGCAAACAAAATTGCGTAGGCAATCAAAACCAAAGCCAAGATGCCCACTAAAAATGGAACCGTGGCGAGCCAAATAATTGCTGATCGGCTTATCAAGCCAATGATCAGCAAAACCAAGATGATCGCCCAAAAAGTAAGGGTCGCGGTGATTCCAATTCGAGCCATTTTGCGATTGCCAGCAACCAATTGAGCTGAGCCCGGCACCAGGAGGGTAAGCAAAATTAACCACCAGGCTCGGCGGTTCATTTGATCTGGCGTGGCTCGCTCAAAGTTGCGAAACGGCCCAGACGCGCGGGTCGAACCTTGTGCGCGCTGGCTTAGCCTTGGGTTCAAATTTGTGATTTCAGTTTCGCATTCTTCTCGGCGACCTGGTCTTTAAGAGATTCACCATAGGCGGCCATTTTTGCTGAGATTGCTGAATCAAACGCACCAAGAATGCGCGCAGCCAAAATTCCTGCATTCTTTGCGCCGCCGATAGAAACGGTGGCAACTGGAATTCCCGCAGGCATTTGCACAATCGAAAGCAATGAGTCCATGCCATCAAGTTTTGAAAGGGCAACTGGAACACCAATTACGGGCAATGTGGTGACCGAAGCAAGCATGCCTGGCAGATGTGCTGCGCCACCGGCGCCAGCAATTACAACTTTGATGCCACGGCCGGCTGCTGCCTTGCCCCACTCGATCATTCGCTCTGGGGTGCGGTGGGCTGAGAGCACCTCTACTTCATACTCAATGCCGAATTCCTTGAGCACCTGAGCCGCGTCAGACATGACGCTCCAGTCGCTGTCAGAGCCCATGACAACGCCGACGATTGGGTTAGACATAGGGCTCCTTTGTTAAGTGGTAACCCCAAAATTTTACCTAAGCGGGTGAATTATCCCCGTAGCAAAACGGCTGCAGCGCCCTTGGCTTCAGCCAAAATTGCCTCGGCAGAGTCACCAACCACGGTGATGTGGCCCATCTTGCGGCCCGCGCGGGCACCCTTGCCATAGGTGTGAATCTTCACGGTTGGGTGCGCCACCAAAGCCGCCGGGTAAGCCTGCACGAAGTTGTTTTTATCGTCAACACCTAAGAGGTTCACCATCACGGCGTGAGTAGCTCGCATTTCGGTTGAACCCAACGGCAAATCCAAGACTGCACGAAGGTGCTGCTCAAATTGGCTGGTGACCGAACCCTCAATGGTGAAGTGGCCCGAGTTGTGCGGGCGCATCGCCAGTTCATTAATCAAAATTCGACCGTCTCGTGCCTCAAATAGCTCAACGGCAAGCACGCCGGTCACACCCAAACCTTCGGCAACCGACTTTGCAATTTGCGCAGTTTGCTCGAGCACCGATTCGCTAGCATTTGGTGCCGGCGCAAGCACAACTGAACAAACGCCGTTTTCTTGAATCGTCTGCACCAATGGCCAGGCAGCAAACTCGCCACTCGGGCGACGAGCACTCAACTGGGCTAACTCTCGAACAAAGTCAACTTTTTCTTCGGCCAACAAGCTACCGCCATAGGCCGCCAAATTATTCAGCCAATCAGCGGCATCCTCGGATGACTTGACTACGCGCACACCTTTGCCGTCGTATCCACCGATTGGAGTTTTCAAAATTGCAACTCCGCCGTGCGCGTTGATAAACGCATCCAAAGTATGGGCATCTTCAATTTGGGCCCAGTCAGGCATCGGCAAACCGAGTGCACCGAGTTTTTGACGCATGTGCAATTTGTTTTGAGCAAACGCCAGAGCATTGCTTGGTGGCTGCACATTTACACCGGCAGCCTCGAGAGGTTCGAGCACCGCCATCGGCACGTGCTCGTGATCAAAAGTAATAACGTCGACTGTGCCCGCGAATTCGCGAACTACATCGAGTTGGTTGTAGTCGCCAACTTGAGTTGCGGCTAATGCAGCCGAAGAGCCTTCAGCTTCGGCAAGCACTTTGAAGTCGATTGCCAGGTTGATTGCCGGCACAGTCATCATTCTTGCCAACTGGCCGCCACCAATTGCGCCCACCTTTAAAGTGGCTGGGTTCTGCTGGCTCATCTGCGGCTCCAAATCAAATCAAGAAGTTCTATATTGACGCAGCTAGGCGGTCAATTTCTAAAGCTACGGTTTTGTGGTTCGGAATCCCTGTGATTACAAGGGGTTCCTGCCCGTTTACCTCAATTGTGAAAGCGCGCCTTTTAGCTAATTCAACTCGAGAGATGTCGGCGATTTTGATTTCTTGGCGGTGTTGGCCAAAAAGCCCTGAGCGACTAACCACTCGCGTGGTGGTGATTTCAAGATATGTAGTTGCATATCTAATCAGCGGCAAAAACCAAAACAAGAAAGCAAAGGTGCCACAAGAAATCCACACCACAAGGTTTTGCCATTGCTCGGTGAATCGACCGGCAAAAAATGAAACCACAAAAACTGCAAAGAAAAGTGCCACGTTGGGCCAAAACATTTGCGACAAGCGTGGTCGCAGTTTTGCAATTCGGGTGTCGGCTAGGAAACTCATCTGCTTAATTGTGGCGCAGGTGCACAATATCGCCGGCAGCCACGGCCATCACAGATTTTGCACCGTCTGGCAAAAGAATCAACCGGCCACTGTCATCAATGCCAACTGCTTCGCCAATAACCTCTTTGTTGCCAGGCAGGATTGCCTTCACGCGCAAACCTAGAGTCTGGCAATTATTCATCACTTGATAGCGCAACCCACTCAAAACAGCATCGCCGCGGTGAATCACGAATGAGTCATACAAATCACGCAGGTGCTTTAGGTATAGAGCAAGTACCTTGTCGTGACGAGGTGCGCGGCCCAACTCAATTTTCAGCGAGGTGGCATTTTCGATTGGCAGTTCGGCTTGTTTTTGCTTGATGTTGATTCCAGCGCCAATCACCACGCCACTCAAATCAGATACCAACTCACTGAGCACTCCAGAAATTTTATTTTGTTCAATCAGCACATCGTTTGGCCACTTAAGCGAAGCACGCTTCTCAAGTTGAAGTTCATTTAGCGCTTTGCTAATTGCCAATCCGGCAAGCAATGGTAGCCAAGACATTTTTGCCGGGGATAAATCCTTCGGCTTTAGCAGTACCGACACAAAAAGTGAGCTTCCCGCAGGCGCCTCCCACTGACGTCCAGAACGACCTCTGCCACCAGACTGGAATCCGGCAACGAGAACCGAGAAATCAGGCAGGTTGGCGGCTTGATCCACTAAATCGGTATTGGTCGAACCAGTTTCTTCAACGAATTGAAAGTGCTTGGCTAATTTGCTGGCATTTGGAAACTCCATGTCTACAGGGTAGCGCCTGTAGGTTTTCACCAGTCAAATAAGCAATTCGCAGTAGGAACCCTTCAACAAAATGAGGCAAACCACTAGGTAGAGTGATTTTCATGACCTTTGAGAACACCTTTACGTCAGCCATTCGCCTAAACCCAGACATTGCCACCACCAAGGGCAAACTGGCTGATTTGCGCGAGCGTTATCACGAGGCGGTCACTGCTGCCGGTGAAAATGCAATTGCCAAGCAACACGCAAAAGGCAAGAACACGGCTCGTGAGCGCATCGAGATGCTGCTAGACCCAGGTTCATTCGTCGAGCTAGACGAATACGTTCGCCACCGTTCAACCGCATTCGGCATGGATGCCAAGCGTCCTTACGGTGACGCAGTAGTCACCGGTGTAGGCACCATCCACGGTCGTCAAGTTGCCTTGTTCTCACAGGACTTCACAATTTTTGGTGGCTCACTTGGTGAAGCTGCCGGAAACAAAATCATCAAGGTGATGGACCTAGCTATTGCTACCGGTGTGCCAATCATCGGAATTCTTGACTCTGGAGGCGCGCGTATTCAAGAGGGCGTTATTGCTCTTGGAAAGTACGGAGAAATCTTTAAGCGCAACACCATGGCTTCTGGTGTGATTCCGCAGATCTCGATCATCATGGGCCCTGCTGCCGGTGGCGCGGTTTACTCACCGGCGCTGACTGACTTTGTAATCATGGTTGATAAGACCTCAAACATGTTTGTCACCGGCCCAGACGTAATCAAAACCGTGACCGGCGAAGACGTGGGAATGGAAGAGCTCGGTGGTGCTCGCACTCACAACGAGCGTTCGGGTGTAGCGCACTACCTAGCCGACGATGAAGTTGACGCAATCGACTACGCGCGCTCTCTGTTGAGCTACCTTCCAGAAAACAACTTGTCAGAAACCGTGGTCTACGCGCCTGAGGGTGAACTTGAAATCACCGATGCCGACCTAAAACTCGACACCATCATTCCTGACTCACCAAACCAGCCTTATGACATGCACACCGTTATCGAGGGCATTGTTGATGGAGCAGAATTCCTTGAAGTGCAGCCTTTGTTTGCGCCAAACATTTTGATTGGATTTGCTCGCATTGATGGACGCAGCGTTGGCATCGTTGCAAACCAACCACAACAGATGGCAGGCACCTTGAATATCGAGGCTGGTGAAAAAGCAGCTCGCTTTGTTCGATTCTGTGATGCGTTCTCGATTCCAATTCTCACTTTGGTAGACGTGCCAGGCTACCTACCCGGCACCGATCAAGAGTGGGCCGGAGTTATCCGCCGCGGTGCAAAGTTGCTTTACGCATATGCAGAAGCAACCGTGCCACTTGTAACAGTCATCACTCGCAAAGCCTATGGAGGCGCATACATCGTTATGGGCTCAAAGCAGTTGGGCGCAGACATCAACCTTGCTTGGCCAACCGCAGAGATCGCCGTGATGGGTGGCCAGGGTGCGGTCAACATTTTGTTCCGCGACCAAATTAAAAAAGCCGAAGAAGCAGGAATGGATGTTGCCGCAGTTCGAGCAAAGCTTGCCGCCGAATACACCTACAACGTTGCTTCACCATTCTTAGCTGCCGAGCGTGGCGAACTTGATGGAATCATCGAGCCAAGCGCTACTCGAATCCAGGTGATTAAGGCAATGCGTGCCCTGCGCACCAAGCGCTCTAATTTGCCACCAAAAAAGCACGGAAACATTCCACTTTAATGAGCGCTAAACACTTGGCGCCCAAGGGCGAAGACAAAGAACTGCAAGAGCTATTGCAGGTGGTTCGTGGCGAGCCTACGCCTGAAGAACTGGCCACCATCATCGCCGTTCTCGAAGCTGCCCGGGCCGAAGAAGAAGCGGCCTCGGATGGCTACGAGCGGCCACTCAAGTCCACCTGGTCTCGCAACTCAGCCCAACTGCGACATGGAATTGTGCCTGGCGCTGGCCAGTGGCGCGGTGCCTACCGCAACGGACTCAACTAAGGCCAAAGCCTCTCGCACAAGCATGAACAAAATCGTTACCTTTTGTCCCCCAAAGAGGGGACCCGATTTCGCACCTTATGTTCCCAATCCCAAACGATACTTGAAGTGCTAAGTGTTGTGGCTTCATCAGGGGAAATGCCGCAACATTTTGGGGTCAGGCGAAAGCCTGAATGGGGACTATGAAGAGCGGCTTTCGGGCCGCTCTTCTTCATTTAAGTTTCAGCCAGATATCTGGCTTTGCCACGCCAGAGCGAGTGGCCATAACAGTTACATTCCAGGCTTCGCCCTGAGGTGCACGCACAGTGATTCGACCGGTTTCAACTTTGTTTACCGCGGATGCCACTTGGCGCAAAATGCGCTTGCGGTCGTCATCGGGCAAGTCTTGCAAACCGCCCTCATCCAATAGCGTGACATCGATTCCACGGCTGCGAGCAGCATCTACTGCTTTGCGCACGGCTGGGCTGATTAGGTCTTGGCCGCGAATGTCGTCTCGCAGCGATGCCTCGAGTTTTCGGGCCTCGATGCGATCTACAGCCGACAAAGGTTTAGTTGATTTTGAAATTTGCATCAGCAGCGGCTGGGCTTTGCGAAGTGCCTTATCGACTCGTCGTTGACGCTCGGTGCGGGTCGCAGTCTTGAAAGCTGTTTCGGCAGCAATGCGCACAGTTTCGTTGTTGTGCTGTTCAGAGTCGCGCCCGGTGCTGCGCAAACCCGCAGCCATCAACAATCCTGCTGCCAAATAAATGACTGTTCCAATCGCGCCGGTATTTGCCAGAACTCCAACGCCACCCCACATGATGATTTGAACCAACAAAGTAATCGCCATAAGGGTGGCGATGATGCCGTGCAATCTAAAAGCAGTTGCCGCTATCAAGCAGCTAAGTGCACCCACAAACCAGGTTGAATATCCGCCTGCCAAAGAAGTTGGAATAGTTGGGAACATCACCAGCGGAATCACTAGTGCCACGAATAAATTGAATAGCGCAAGAGCCGCCGGCATCTTTAGTGTTCTAAAGGCGCTGACGCTTGGCAAAATTACAGAAACATAAAGCACTACCGTGAGGGACGTCCAGCTTAAGTCTTCGATCTGGTGCAGGTTGCTAATAGCCAGATAAACCGGGTACAGGCCAAACAAGCCAGCTGAGACTGTGATGTAAATTCGCGGGAGGGTTCTCATTTAGCGGTCCACTCCAAGATCACTGATGTGCCTCGGCCTGGTGCCGAGTCAATAACGGCGCGACCGCCCGCCGACTCCATGCGTTTGATAATTGACATTCTCACGCCAAGGCGATTTTTTGGGATTCGCGAGACACGAAAACCGCGACCGTCGTCTTTGATCACAATTTTAATTTTCTTCGCAGTGCCGCGAACCGAAATAGAACGTTGCACATTTGGCCCTGCATGCACCAAGGAATTCTCTGCGGCCTGAAGGGTGGCTTCAGCAAGGGCAGCAACAACAGCTTTGGGAACATTCAAGTCGCTGGCACCGGTTTCGCTAAACGCAAATTCAGAATCATCTCGGCGGTAGCGATCGAAAAGCACTCCAAAAAGCGAATAACTGGTGATTGCTTCATCTGACTCATCGGTTTCAGATTTTGCTTCTTTGAGCGCTGACAGTGCTTGCCTCGCCAGACTGCGGGCGTGTTCAAATTTTTGTTTGGTTTCCGCATTGGCCGCAACTAACAAAGTGGTCAAAACTTTGTCGTGAATTAGTGCATCTACTCGGGCACGCTCTTGTTCGATGGCATCAATCTGTGCCGCGCGGGTTTTGGCCGCAACCATCTGCTCGTTTGCGAGGTCAACCTTGCGCGCCTCATACCTAAGAAACAAAAGAAGCATCGAGAAGCAAGCGCTCCACAAAAATGTATAAACGGCATCCTGCGTAGCGCGCTGAAAACTTGCGGCACCGCCAAAATCTGCAATGTGAATCAGAAACCAGGCAATCGGTTGCAACACCAAATACGATGCCCCATAAATCAATGGCATTGAAAGCGCCGCGGATAGGCTCGCCGCCCCCAAAGCCCACCAGACCCAAGGCTGAAATCCTTCTGGCAAAGGCTGGTCAGCTGGCACCTGCACGTGCCAAAACAACAAAATGCCAGCAACCACCAACGCATACGAAGTTAGGGCCCAATTGTATTCAGGCGCAAACCATGCTGTGGCAAAAATTAGTAATTGGCTAAGCGCTAAAAGCGCCATAGCAATCAAAGTAGGAACGGTATTCAAATGCGGCAACTGCGAAAAAGCATTTAGCAAAGTTTCGGCACCCGAAAGTAAAAGACCAATCGAGAATGCCCTGGCTGTTAGTCGAGCAACACGGTTTACCGCATATGAAGAAGTTTGCTGGGCAATAAACAACTCGGTCTTTACCGAAGGCTGCATTACATTGAACTTTCTTCGATGATGCCGTCTTCGATTGCACGAATCAGCAGATCAGTTTTGGTTGATGCAGTTCGGCCCACGCCCGAATACTTTGCGCGCACACGATCGATGTGTTCTTTTGCCGTGCTGATTGAAATATCCAACTCAGTTGCAACCTGCTTTAGAGCAAAACCAGATGCATAAAGAGAAAGAACCTCGCGCTCACGAGGTGAAAGGTTGGCTTCGTCTTTAAATTGGGTATCGGCATCAATTACTGCGGAAGTCTCGGTGTTGTTCACCACGAGCCCGGTGGCTATTAGGCGAATGGTCCTAGCCAACTCCTCCATGCTTTGCGACTTGCGAACCAGTGCCGCTGCGCCAGCGCGCAAGGCTGCTCGCACCATGTTTTTCTTATCTCCGATGCTGAAGATCACCACTTCGGCGCCTGTCTTGAGGAGTGCTTGCACGTTATCGGTGACGATTGAGCCATCGGCAAGTGAAAGATCGAGAACCACAACTTCGCAATCAGCGATTTTGTCTGAATCTAAAAGCTCTTGCACCGTGGCCGCAGATGCAACCAATTTCAAACCATATTCTTGACACGCACCCTTGAAGCCAACTCTGATTGCTTCGTGATCGTCAACGATCGCAACCTTAATTTCTTTGTCGGTGAGCAATGAAGCCATGAACTTACTTTCGCACCAAGCTTGCTACTGCCTCAACGTGGTGGGTGTGCGGAAACAAGTCAAATGCACGAATGTCTTTGAGCGCATAGCCGCCAGCCAAAAGTGGCTTTAGATCACGCGCAAGAGCTACTGGGTCACAGGCAACATAAACGATGTGCTTCGGGTTCAGGGTGATCAATTGGTCAACCACCTTTGCACCGGCACCCGAGCGTGGCGGATCAATCACAATTGTCGCTTGGTCATCAGTGACGCCGGACTTTTTGACGGCACCGACTCGTTCGTTCAAGAAGCGCTCGACCGCAGAACAAATTGCTTTCACCTTTGGCAAGTCGGCTAGGTTCAAGGTTGCATCTTCGGTGGCCTGTTTGAACGACTCAACCGAGGTCATGCGAATGTCTTTGCCGAATTTGCCTGCCAGAGCGCCAGTGAATAGTCCAACTCCGCCATAGAGGTCAAGGTTGTCGGCATCCTTCGCAAAACCAGCAGCGCTAAGCATTTCAATGACCGCACTGGTCAATACATCGGCGGCCTTCTTGTGAACTTGCCAGAAACCGCCACCAGAAATTCTGAATGTGCGGCCGGCGGCGCGTTCAATCAAACGCTCGTCGCCCTTGAGTTTCTTGTCGATGCGCCATTGCACCTGACCAGAACTTGAAGCTGCTACTTCGATCTTCTTTACGTCTTGAAAATTCTTGTTCTGAAATTCGAGTTCGCGAATTTCTTCAACCGCAAGTGGCAAGTCGCGAACCTTAACCACTTCGTGGCTGCGCTCGCGGTAAGGGCCAACGGTGCCAGCCTCGTCAACGTGCAGTTGCACGCGGGTGCGGTAGCCCAAACCATTGGCTTCGTCGTCGCCAGGCGCCGCTTCAACCGGCACACGCATGTCGATGCCAGCCATGCGCGACAAAGCTTCTTGGAGTACATCGGCTTTTAGTTCCCGCTGACGCTTTAGTGAAATGTGGCCAAACTCGGCGCCACCGGCACCACCAGGGCCAGCCTGCTTCCAAAAGTGCTTCACGCGATCAGGCGAAGCCTGCAAAATTTCGGTTGGTTCGGCGCGGCAGAATGAACCGCCGCGGTCTTCATAAACCACAGCCTTCACAACTTCGCCAGGCAAAACGTGGGACACAAACACCACACGGCCATCGTGACGCGCAACGAAGATGCCGCCATGGGCAACCTTCTCAATGGTTAGTTCAAGATTCTGGCCGACCCAGTTTGTTGTTTTACTCACCATTAGAGGTTACCTTGCGCCGCAACCTGCGACCTGGGCTGTTTGTTCTCTGGCAGACTGAGCGAGTGACCAGACTTGTGCTCGCCTCAACCTCTCCAGCTCGGCTTGCGCTTTTGCGCGCCGGTGGCATCGAACCCACCACCATTTCACCTGGCGTTGACGAAGATGCTGTCGCCGAGCGCGCGACATCCATGGGGCTAATTAATTCAACCGCCGAGATGGTGCATGTTTTGGCCAAGGCTAAGGCAGAGGCAGTGATTGACCACCCGGATGCCCGCGGCGCTTTGATTATCGGCTGTGACTCATCGCTTGAGTTCGATGGCGAAGCACTTGGCAAGCCACACGAACCAGAAGTTGCGAAGGCGCGTTGGCTTTCGATGCGAGGCCGTGCCGGAACTCTCTATTCAGGCCACTGGTTGATTGACAACCGCGAACCTCAGCCAGGCGTAGCCGCACCCGCAGCAGGTCGAGTTTCGAGTTCGATTGTTCACTTTGCCGATCTAACCGATCGAGAGGTCGATGCCTACGTTGCTACCGGTGAACCACTCAAAGTTGCCGGAGCGTTCACCATCGATGGCCTTGGCGGAGCATTCTTGCGATCGATCGAGGGCGATGCCCACACCGTGATCGGTTTGAGCCTGCCAACCCTGCGCGAATTGGTGCGTGGCCTTGGCGTTGAGTACACCTCACTTTGGAACCGCTGACCCATCCGAAGCTCGCGGTGTGTGTTCTCACAGTAGTTTCGTGAATTTTTTGTGATTCAACGCCAATAAATCGGTGTTTTTAGCCAATAGGCTTGGGCATTATGACTTCAGCCAAGATCACCAAAGTTCTCATTGCTAACCGTGGCGAAATTGCAGTTCGCATTATTCGAGCCGCTAAAGACTCAGGAATCGCCTCAGTTGCGGTTTATGCAGATCAAGACCGCGATGCAATGCACGTGAAGCTGGCAGACGAGGCCTATGCGCTGCACGGCACCACCGGCCCAGAAACTTACTTGGTTATCGAGAAGATCTTGGCGGTGGCTAAGAAGTCAGGCGCCAACGCAGTTCACCCCGGATACGGTTTCTTGGCAGAAAACGCTGCGTTTGCTCAGGCCGTGATTGACGCCGGAATGATTTGGATTGGCCCATCACCCAAGGCAATCGAACAGCTTGGTGACAAGGTTTCAGCACGTCACGTTGCCGAAAAGGCCGGTGCTCCCCTAGCCCCAGGAACCCTCGACCCTGTGTCGGGTGCCGAAGAAGTTTTGCAGTTCGTGGCTCAGCACGGTTTGCCGGTTGCGATTAAGGCAGCATTTGGTGGCGGTGGCCGTGGAATCAAAGTTGCATATAAAGAAGAAGAAGTTGCAGAACTTTTTGAATCGGCAACTCGTGAAGCAATTGCAGCGTTTGGTCGCGGTGAATGTTTCGTTGAAAAATACCTTGAGAAGCCTCGCCACGTTGAGACTCAGTGTTTGGCAGATGCCTACGGCAACGTAGTAGTTGTTTCTACCCGTGACTGCTCACTGCAGCGTCGCCACCAAAAACTTGTTGAAGAAGCTCCGGCTCCGTTCTTGACCGATGAGCAGAACCGCCGACTATACGAATCTTCAAAAGCGATTCTTAAAGAAGTTGGCTACCAGGGTGCAGGCACCTGTGAATTCTTGGTTGCCCAAGACGGAACCATTTCATTCCTCGAGGTCAACACTCGCTTGCAGGTTGAGCACCCGGTATCCGAAGAAGTCACCGGTCTTGACCTTGTGCGTGAGCAGTTTCGCCTAGCTGAAGGAGGCGTGCTGGACTACGCCGACCCAGCCATCAAGGGCCACTCTTTCGAGTTCCGCATCAACGGCGAGGACGCCGGTCGCAACTTTATGCCGGCGCCTGGTCCAGTTCATGTGTTCAAAGCGCCATCTGGCCCTGGTGTTCGTGTTGACACCGGTGTTGAATCTGGCGACGTCATTAGCGGTTCATTTGACTCGATGATTGCAAAACTTATTGTCACCGGCGCGACTCGCGAAGAGGCGTTGGCGCGTTCACGTCGTGCGCTTTCCGAAATGGAAGTTGCTGGTTTACCAACAGTGCTGCCATTCCACCGCAAGATTGTGAACGACCCAGCATTTATCGGCGACCACGCCGCTAACAAGTTTGGAATTTACACTCGCTGGATCGAGACCGAGTGGAACAACGACATTCCTGCATGGAGTGGCGTTGCAGACCCGGCCGCGGAGCCTGCAGAACGAAACAACGTTGTTGTTGAAGTTGGCGGCAAGCGCGTTGAGATTTCATTGCCAAAGCGTTTGCTAACCGGCGGTGGCGCTGGCGGCCCTGCAGTTGGTCACGCACCAAAACGCAAGACTCACTCACACGCAACAGCTGGCGCTGGCACTGGCAACTCAATCAAGGCACCGATGCAGTCAACCGTGGTTAAGGTTGCGGTTGCCGTTGGTGACAGCGTGCAAGAGGGCGACTTGGTTGTTGTGCTTGAGGCTATGAAGATGGAACAGCCTATGAACGCCCATAAGGCTGGAACCATCAAGTCAATTACCGCAGTGGTTGGTGAAACAGTTCCTGCTGGAACAGTTTTGCTCGAACTCGAATAATTCGAGTTTCTAAAAACTCTTAGTAACTTGGCGAGTGCAGCGCACGAGCCGCATCGCTGATGCTGCCAGAGAGTGACGGGTACACCGTAAAGGTCTTCGCCACTTCATCCACAGTCAAACGGTTTTCAATTGCAATAGCAATTGGGTGAATCAAGTCAGAAGCACGCGGTGCCGCAATAACGCCACCAATCACGGTTCCGCCTGAAGAACAAATCAATTTTACGAAACCGTCTTCGATGCCCAGCATTTTTGCGCGTGGGTTGGCGTTCAATGCCAACTTCACCACGTGGCCACGAACGCGGCCTTCTTTAATGTCTTTTTCGCCCCAACCAACCGATGCAATTTCTGGCGCAGTGAAAACGTTTGATGCAACGTTGCGAAGTTCGGTTGGCGCAGCCACGTCACCCATGGTGTGAAACACAGCGGTGCGACCCTGCATTGCAGAAACCGAAGCAAGTGGCAAGAAAGTGGTGCAGTCACCAACCGCGTAGACGTTTGCGCGTGAGGTGCGGGCAACCTTGTTTACTTCGATGTGTCCCGACTCGGTGAGAATTACGCCAGCTTCTTCTAGACCAAGGCCAGCGGTATTTGGAATTC
This sequence comes from Rhodoluna sp., assembly GCF_024639375.1. Lineage (GTDB taxonomy): Bacteria > Actinomycetota > Actinomycetes > Actinomycetales > Microbacteriaceae > Rhodoluna. Next base: position 14,360 of record NZ_JAHEIM010000013.1, on the reverse strand, counting down.
CACCAACCGCCATCAAACAGTGCGATCCCTTAATAACTGAGCCGTCGGCCAGAGTCACTTCTACTCCGTCGCCGGTGTTGACAACTTTGTCGGCGCGAGTCTGGCTATAAATGTTGATTCCGTTGCGGCGGAACACATGTTCAATCAAATCTGCGGCGTCTTCGTCGTTGCCCGGCAACACTTTGTCGCGGCTAGAAATTAGCGAAACTTCTGAACCAAGACCGCGATAAGCCGATGCAAACTCCGCGCCCGTGACTCCAGAACCAACCACAATCATGTGCTCTGGCAACTCTTGCAAGTTATAAAGCTGAGTCCAGGTGAAAATTCTTTCGCCATCTGGTTTTGCAGCGGGCAGCTGTCGAGGGTGAGCACCAACAGCGATGATGATGGTCTTTGCCTCAAGGCGTTCGCTCTTGCCGTCTTCAATAGCATCGATAACCACGTGGTGGTTGCCGTCAAGTCGCGCGCTGCCATGAATCACTCGCACACCAGATTCGATGAGCTGCTGCAACATATCCGAAGACTGATCCTCGGCAAGATCTAGCAATCGACGGTTTACTGCAGCCAAGTCGATTTCAATTTTTGGTTTGATGTGCTGGCCAGCAAACGAAAGCTTTACGCCCAATGCGCCTGAATTAGCAACGCGCTGTGCGGCATCCGCGGTGGCAATTAAAGTCTTCGAAGGAACCACATCGGTGAGCACCGCGGCGCCACCAATACCGTTGCGTTCAATCAGCGTGACGTCTGCTCCGAGCTGACGACCGGCTAAAGCTGCTTCATAACCGCCAGGGCCACCACCGATAATCACGATGTGGTGCGGCACTCGCTGGGGTGCCGATGGTGAAGTTGCCGGGGTTTCTGGTGTTGCTGCAGATTTGCTCACTGTTTCATTCTGCCAGCCAAAAGCAAACAAAAAGCAAAGAACTAGACTCGAGACATGCAGAACCCTTTAGAGAATTCATCGTCGAATCCCTTTGAAATAGCAGCCGAGGCGGCCGCAGCCATCGCTCGACTCACCGGCGTGGCCAATCACGATATTGCATTGACGTTGGGCTCCGGATGGGCCAAAGCTGCCGATCTGATAGGTGAAACAGTTGCCACAGTGCCAGCCACAGACATCCCAGGATTCTCTGCTCCAGCGGTAGCCGGCCACGTAGCCAGTATTCGTTCGATCAAATTGCCTAACGGAAAATTCGCATTGGTGCTTGGTGCCCGCACTCACTTTTATGAAGGCCACGGAGTGCGCCGAGTAGTTCACGGTGTGCGCACTGCCGCCGCGACCGGGGCAAAAACCATGATTCTCACCAATGGTGCCGGTGGCATCAAAGAAACTTGGAAACCTGGCACACCGGTTTTAATCAGCGATCACATCAACCTCACTGCTTCAAGCCCACTCGAAGGTGCAACTTTTGTTGACCTAACCGATCTTTACTCTTCAAGACTTCGTGCAGTTGCTCGCGAAGTCGATGCCACTTTGGATGATGGTGTCTACTGCCAATTCCGCGGACCGCACTATGAGACTCCTGCTGAAGTTCAAATGGCCAAGCACATTGGCGGGCACATCGTGGGTATGTCAACTGCGCTTGAGGCAATCGCCGCCCGCGAATCCGGAATGGAAATTCTTGGTCTTTCACTAATCACCAACTTGGCTGCTGGAATTCAAAAAGAGCCACTGAGCCACGCTGAGGTTTTGCAAGCAGGCAAAGACGCCGAAGTGCGCATCAGTGCGTTGCTGGCACAGATCATCGCAAAGATTTAAAAATGAATTCTGAACTTCTAGCAGCTGCAAAGGCATGGGCCGCACAAGACCCAGATAAAGAAACCCGGCACGAACTAATTAGTTTGATAGCCGCCGGCGACGAAGCTGGCATTGCTGCCCGCATGAATACCCGCCTCGAATTTGGCACCGCAGGGTTGCGTGGCGAACTTGGTGCAGGGCCAAATCGCATGAACCGCGTATTGGTGGCACAAACCGCAGCCGGCATTGCAAAGTTTTTACTTGCCAATGACAGCAGCGGTGAGCCGAGCATAGTGATTGGCTTTGATGGCCGAATTAACAGTGCTGTGTTTGCTCGAGATTCTGCCGCCATCTTTGCTGGGGCTGGAATTCGCACTCTGTTATTTGATGGCGTGGTGCCGACTCCGGTGTTGGCATTCGCAGGAAAGCACCTGGGCACATCCGCGGCAGTAATGGTGACCGCATCGCACAACCCGCCGCGCGATAACGGATACAAGGTTTACCTTGGCGGCGCTAATGGTGGTTCGCAGATTGTTTCGCCGACCGATAAGCAAATAGCAGCCGAGATTTCATCCGTAGCTTCGAACCAAACATTTGATGAGATACACAAGAGCGACGACTTCGAAATTATCGGCGATGAATTGCGCCAGGCCTATGTTGCCGAAACGGCTGGGCTCGCCAACGAACTGCACAATGGCGAAGCGCTCAAAATTGTTTACACCGCAATGCACGGCGTTGGTTGGCATGTAATCAAAGAAGTTTTCGCTGCGGTCGGCCTGCCTCAACCAATCACGGTTGATCGACAACTGCTACCTGACGGCACTTTTCCAACCGTGGCTTTTCCAAACCCCGAAGAACCGGGAGCAATGGACCTTAGCTTTGCGAAAGCCCGCGAAGTGAATGCCGACTTGATTCTTGCCAATGACCCAGACGCCGATCGTTTGGCCGTCGGCATTCCCGATGCCACCAGCCCCGAAGGTTGGCGTCGCCTCACCGGTGATGAAATCGGTTTGTTGTTGGGCCACGAGATGGCACGCAAAACCGCCGCACTTGGCAACAGCGGAACACTAGCTTGTTCAATTGTTTCTTCGTCGGCGCTAAGCAAAGTTGCTGATCACTTCAAACTTGATTACCGCGAGACCCTCACCGGTTTTAAATGGATTTCAAAAGTTCCAAACCTAGTGTTCGGTTACGAAGAGGCTCTGGGCTACTGCGTTGATCCGCAGCACACTCCCGACAAAGACGGCATCTCGGCGGCTTTGATTGTGGCGGCCATCGCTTGCGATTTGGCAAGTGCCGGCAAAACCATTGCCGATCAACTCAACGAGCTGGGGCGACTTTATGGCCACTATGCAACTGGCCAAATTTCGATTCGCGTTGCCGACCTCGTCTTGATTAAATCGGCGATGGCCGGCTTGCGCGCCAACCCACCAATTTCACTTGCTGGCACCGGCGTGCAGTTCACCGACCTAAGTGTTGCGAATGAAAAATTAGCTGCCACGGATGGCTTGCGCTTTGACCTAAGTGATGGCCGTCGAGTAATCATTCGCCCATCGGGCACAGAGCCAAAACTCAAGTGCTACCTGCAGGCGATTGGTGATTCAGAAGTTGAAGCGAAGCAACTGCTCAGCGAATTAGAGCAGAGCTGCCGAGAGCTTCTCGGTGATTTCTTCTAAATCAAAAAAGTGATCGATGGTAATTACCTCTGCAGGTGAATCCTCGATCAGTGACACCAAATCGGGTGTAGTCAAAATAATTTGGGCATCCCGCGATTCACGCGCTGTCTTCATGTCAGTTGCTTCAACAGTCGCGTCAATCCCCATTTGACGCAAAACTTTTTCAGCATTCATTTTTAGCAAAACAGACGTGCCGATGCCCATCCCACATACGGCAATAATCTTCATAACCCCATTCTTACCTATGGGGCTAGAGCAACTGCCTGATCTCTTCGGTATCCCCCGCATTTAACAGAGAATTCACAAACTGTTGATCCGAAAGTGCGTCTGCAAGCTCTTTCATCATGTCCATGTGCGAATCATGATCAAAAGCAGCCAAGCCGATTAGCAGCGAAACGGGGTCATTTGCAGCGTTACCAAAGACCACAGGTTCTGCCAAGGTGAGCAAACTAAGGCCCGTTTCAATAACTAAATCCGAGGGTTTAGAGTGCGCCAGCGCGATGCCTGGCGCAATCACGATGTAAGGGCCATGCGTTTCAAGCACGGCTACCATTTCTTCGGTGTAGGCCGGGGTGGTGCGCCCCGAAGCCACAAGCAGCTCGCCAGACATCTCAACGGCGTGCTCACGATCAAGTGCAATGGCGCCAACTCGAATTGCCCCCTCGGCAATACTTTGCGCCAGCACCGGAAAACGCATTTTTACTTAGATGCCTCGGCGAAACCATCCGAGATTAATTCAATTAGCTCTTCGCGGTCATCGATGGCCTGAAAACTTGCCTCTGCGGCATTCACCTGGAACAACTCCAAGTCAGCAAGGTTGTAACCAAAGGCATCAACCAAGAGCTCGAGTTCGCGAGTCAGCGTAGTGCCGCTCATCAAACGGTTGTCAGTGTTTACGGTCACCTTGAAGCCAAGGTCGTAAAGCACATCGATTGGGTGGTCGGTCATTTTGTCGCCAAGCATTTCGATAGCACCAGTCTGCAAGTTTGAAGAGGGTGAACACTCAAGTGCGATGCCGCGGTCGTGCACCCACTCGGCCACTGGGCCAAGCACAACCAAATCGGTGTCGCCCTCGGTGCGACTAAACATGATGTCTTCAATCAAGCGCACACCATGACCAAGGCGAAGAGCGCGACCGGAAACGATTGCATCCTTGATGCTCTCGATGCCATCGGCTTCACCTGCGTGAATAGTGACCGGAAAAAGTTCTTCGGCTAGGTAATCAAAAGCCAACTTGTGGCGGCTTGGCAAGAAGCCTTTTTCGGCACCTGCGATGTCAAAACCAACCACACCATTATTGCGGTGGCGAACTGCAAGCTCGGCAATTTCAAGACCGCGGTCGGCGTGACGCATTGCGGTTACCAATTGACCGGTGCGAATGAATCCGCCCTGCTCATCAACTAGATCCATGCCCTGCTCCAGGCCATCCTGAACTGCTTCAACGGCTTCATCAAGTGACAAGCCGCGGGTTAGGTGCTGCTCGGGTGCCCAGCGAATTTCGCCATAGACAACACCATCGTTGGCAAGATCCAAAACAAATTCACGAGCCACTCGGGCAAGTTGTTCTTTGGTCTGCATCACTGCAGTGGTCACATCGAAAGTTTTTAGGTACTCCACCAATGAACCAGAGTCGGCTGACTTCTCGAACCAACGCTTTAGATCTTTGGCGTTATCTGCCGGCAACTCAAGGCCAATTTCATCAGCCAACTCAATAATGGTTTGAGGGCGCAGGCCACCATCAAGGTGATCGTGCAACGAAATCTTCGGCAGTGAACGAATGTCGAAGTTAGCCATGGTGGTGCCTCTCTTGGTGGTTTAGCCGTTGATTCGCTCGAGCACAATTTGGCGCTCGGATGGCTTGCCTGAAACCTCAATCTTAAATGAACCTTCAAGAGCTGCTAGCGCGCCCTCGAATCTCGCCGGCTCATCGGTGTGCAAAGTCATGAGTGGTTGCCCGCCGGTGACACGCTGGCCAACCTGTGCATGCAGCGTGATGCCAGCGCCAGCTTGAACCGGATCCTCTTTGCGTGCGCGCCCAGCGCCCAAACGCCAAGACGCGGTGCCCACCTGCAGGGCATCAAGGTGGCTCAGCATTCCATCTGCCGGGGCCAATATCACGTGTTGCTCCTTGGCCACTGGCAACGGCGCATCTGGGTTGCCACTCTGTGCCGAAATCATTTGGCGCCATTTATCCATAGCTCGGCCATCGTTAAGGGCAGCCGCCACATCAACATCGGTCTTACCCGAAAGGCGAAGCATCTCGGTGGCTAGCTCAACAGTTAGTTGCACAACATCGGCAGGGCCGCCACCAGCAAGAACCTCAACCGACTCTTTTACCTCGAGGGCGTTTCCGATTTGCAGACCAAGTGGTGTCGACATATCGGTGAGCAAAGCCGTGGTGTTTACTCCGGCATCCTGGCCAAGCTGCACCATTACGGTGGCTAGCTCGCGGGCACGCTCAATGTCTTTCATAAAGGCACCTGAACCCACCTTTACGTCGAGCACCAAAGACTTTGTGCCTTCGGCAATCTTCTTAGACATGATTGAGCTAGCAATCAGAGGAATAGCCTCGACGGTTCCGGTGACATCCCGCAGTGAATAAAGTTTGCGATCAGCCGGGGCCAAACCTGAACCAGCTGCGCAAATTACCGCACCAACTTCGGCTAGCTGTTTGTGAAATTCTTCATTGGATAGCGAGGCACGCCATCCGGGGATTGATTCAAGCTTGTCGAGCGTGCCACCGGTGTGACCTAGCCCGCGACCTGAAAGCTGTGGCACTGCAACACCAAACACAGCAACCAAAGGAGCAAGTGGCAAAGTGATTTTGTCACCGACACCACCGGTTGAGTGCTTGTCGGCAGTTGCAACACCAAGGTCGTCGTAGTTGAGCTTTTCGCCCGAAGCAATCATTGCCATGGTTAGGTCACGAATTTCGCGACGGTTCATGCCATTTAGCAAAATGGCCATGGCCAGTGCCGACATTTGTTCATCGGCAACTGCACCTCTGGTGTAGTTTGCTACCAACCAATTGATTTGTTCGGTGCTGAGTTCACCCTTGTCACGTTTGATGACGATAAGTTCTGGTGCAGAGAACGATGCCATTACTTTCTTTCTTCAAGATCACGCGGACCAAAAGCATCAGGAATTACCTGATTTATGGTTTTGATTCCAGAAACGGTTTCGAGCAACATTACTTCGGCAGAGTGTTCAAATAAAAGCTGACGGCAGCGACCGCAAGGCATCAGCACATTGCCGTGGGCATCTACGCAGGTGAAAGCAATCAAGCGCCCGCCACCGGTGGCAAATAAGTCACTCACTAGCGAACACTCTGCACACAGGGTTAAGCCGTAAGAAGCGTTTTCAATGTTGCAACCCGAGACAACTCGACCATCTTCGGTGATTGCAGCGGCACCCACGGGAAATTTTGAATAGGGCACGTAGGCCTTCTTCATCGCCGCGTTTGCTTTGGCTCGCAGGGCATCCCAGTTTATTTCAGACATGTTTGCCTAACTCTTTATGTATGCTTTGCCAGATGCAGCTGGGCCGGTTACCTTGCCAACCAAACCAGCCACCGCAATCACGGTTAGCGCGTAAGGCAGCATCAACAAGAATTCGCTTGGCACAGGTGAACCGATGATGGCCAGGCCATATTGCAAGTTCTGCGCAAAGCCAAAGAGCAAACCAGCAAATGCTGCATAAATAGGGTTCCATCGACCGAAGATCAAGGCTGCGAGCGCGATGTAGCCCGCACCGTTAGTCATCTCCTTGCCGAATGAGCCAACTTGGCCCAGGGTGAAGAACGCACCGCCCAAACCAGCGAACGCGCCACCGATGATCACGCTGATGTATCGAGTGCGGAAAACCTTGATGCCCACGGTGTCTGCTGCCTTTGGATACTCTCCAACCGCGCGCAACCGCAGACCCCAACGGGTCTTGAACAAGGCAAACCAAATTCCAGCTACCGATAGATACATCAAGTAGACGATCAAAGTTTGGTTGAACAGCACTGGACCAATTACCGGAATTTGACCAAGCAATGGAATCAGGATCTTTTCAAATCTTGGCGGCTGGTTAAACACTGTGAGGTTGCTAACCATCAGAGTGCTGAACAGGAAGTTGGTAACGCCAACCACAAGCACGTTCAACACAACACCAACAATGATTTGGTCAACGATGTACTTAATGCTGAACACCGCAAGCACCCATGAAACCAAGGCACCGGCAATGATGGCTCCGATTAGACCGAGGTACATGTTGGCCGAAAGTGATGCCACAAGCGCCGAGATGAAGGCACCGGCAAGCAATTGACCTTCGATGGCGATGTTGACCACACCCACGCGCTCACTTAGAACACCGGCAAGGGAACCAAAAATCAGCGGCACTGCCAAAGCAAGCGAGCCCTGCAACAGCGAGGTGATGGTCATGGTCTTGCCCGCAAAAAGCAAAATCATAATTTCAACGACTAGCGCGAGGCCAAAAACCAAGACCACGAAGCGTGGGGTTTTGTGCTTGCGAACCAGCACAAAGAAACTTGAGTAACCCGTTGCCAATAGTTGGAACGCGAAAGCAATCGCGCTAACCAACTGAGCATTCAAACCGAATTCGGCAATCTTGAAAATATCGCTGTCGGTTGAAATCTTGATTGTGGTGTCAATGGCTGGGGCTGAAACCAGCATCCAAAGCCCCAACAGGGTGAGCACTAGAAGTGAAATTGGTGTGCGTTTGCTTTGCTTCACTTTGCGTCCTCCTTCTGTGGCTTAATTCTGAACATCGACCGAACCAGAGGTGGGGCCGCGATGAACAAAACGATCATCGATTGCACCACCAAGACAATGTCAATTGGAACACCCTGGTTGGCTTGCATCGTCACCGCTCCGGCGCGAAGGCCACCAAACAAAATGCCTGCCATCAGCACGCCCCAAGGGTTTGAGCGGCCAAGCAGCGCAACTGTAATAGCGTCAAAACCAAAGCTTGCGGCAACACCCAGCGTCAAGAACTTTTCAGTACCCATAATCTGCGATGTGCCAGCTAGGCCAGAAAGCGCTCCGGATACTGCCATTACCAAAACAGTGGTGGCACCAATGTTGATGCCGGCTACCTTTGCGGCATTTGGGTTGTGACCAAGTGCTCGAAATTGAAAACCAATTGAAGAACGGTTTAGCAACCACCAAACGAACACCACTGCAATCAACATGGCGATCAAACCAGCGTGCACTCTAAATTGGTCGCCCATCAAAAGAGCATATTTTGCGCTGTCGTGAACCGGTGGAGAAATTGGGTTAACCGACCCTGGAGCCTTAAGCACCGGAGTCTTTAAAAGATAACCGAGCAACAAAATCGCAATGTAGTTGAACATGATCGTGACAATCACTTCGTTTGCGCCGGTGGCTGCTTTTAGAAAACCGGCTAATGCTCCCCAAAGGGCACCGCCCAAGATGCCGGCAAGCAATGCGATTGGAAAGTGAATGTAGCCAGGCAGGTCAACAAAAATTGCTACCCAACCGGCAAACATGGCACCAAACACAATTTGACCCGCTGCGCCAATGTTGAACAACCCAGATTTAAACGCCACCGCCAAACCGAGACCCGACATCACAATCGGAGTTGCGTAGGCAAGTGTCTCAGTGATTGGGCGAATCATGAAGGTTAGGTTGTCGGCCTTGTAATTGAAAACAGCTCCGCGGAACATTGCGTCATAGGCGCCAAACACTGCATTCCAAACAGCACTAATGAAGTCAGTTGGTCGAGCTGTTAGATAGGTGGCTGTGGTTTGCACGGTCTCGCTCGAAAACGCGATGAGGATTCCGCCCACTATAAACGAGGCAACGACTGCTAGAAATGACAACCAGATGTTGCCATTCACGATTTCTCGGAATGCCTTTTTCATGCGCTAATTCCCGCCATCATTTGCCCCAGGGTCGCTCGCGGAGTATCCGAAGGCACAATGCCAACGATTTTGCCGCGGTACATAACCGCAATGCGGTCGCCTAGTTGAGCTGCTTCATCAAGTTCAGTAGCAACAATCAAAACCGGAATTCCGCTGTCGCGAGTGGCGACAATCTTTTCGTGAACGAATTCAATGGATCCAACATCAAGACCTCGAGTTGGCTGCGACGCAACGAGCAAACGAAGTTCTCGTGAAAGCTCTCGCGCCAAAACTACCTTCTGCTGGTTTCCACCAGACAGTTGGGAAGCTTTAGATTCAATGCCCTGTGCGCGCACGTCATATTCGGCGATTTTTTCGGCTGCGAATTTCTTCAAGAAATCAAGCTGCAGATTTAGGCCCTTTACAAAAGGTTTGCGATCGCTGCGGTCGAGCATTAGGTTCTCGGCAATCGTAAAATCGGCAACCAGCCCATCTTCGGTGCGGTCTTCAGGCACAAATCCAACACCTAGGTCGAGAACCTGCTTTACGTTTTTGCCAATAAGTTCACGGCCATCAAGCTCAATAGAACCAATGGTTTTGCCGTGCATGCCAATGATTGCTTCGGTTAGTTCGGTCTGACCATTGCCTTGGACTCCAGCAATAACCAGAATTTCGCCTTCGTGAATTTCAAAGTTGATGTCGTCGAGCACCTTGCTGCCTGCGTGATCCCAGGCAGAAAGCCCGGCCACTTTAAACAAAGGCTTGCCAGGTTTTGCGGCGGCTTTATTAACGTCAAGGTCAACCTCACGGCCTACCATCATCGAAGCAAGTTCATTAGCCGAGGCGGTTGGCTTTGCTTCACCAACAACTTTGCCCAAACGAATCACAGTGATTTTGTCGGCTACTTCTTTAACCTCACGCAGCTTGTGCGTGATGAAAACAATTGACTTGCCTTCATCGCGAAGCTGCTTCATGATGACCATTAGCTCATCGGTTTCTTGAGGAGTGAGAACCGCAGTTGGTTCATCAAAAATCAAAATTTGCGCATCGCTCATCAGAGCCTTGATAATTTCAACGCGCTGCTGCACGCCTACTGGCAAGTCACCAACCAAGGCGTCTGGGTCAACTTCAAATCCAAATCGTTTTGAAATATCTAGAACTCGCTCGCGTGCTTTTTTAATATCCAGAACGGTGCCGAACTTAGTTGGTTCGTGGCCAAGAATTACGTTTTCAGCAACTGTGAAAACTGGAATCAACATAAAGTGCTGGTGCACCATGCCAATTCCGGCGGCCATTGCATCGCCGGGTCCAGAAAATTTGACGAGCTTGTCGTCAATCAAAATCTCGCCGCCATCGGCTTGATACAAACCAAAAATAACGTTCATCAACGTTGACTTGCCTGCGCCATTTTCGCCAACCAAACAGTGAATCTGCCCTGGTTCGGCAATTAGGTTCACATGGTCATTGGCGGTCATGGTGCCGAAGCGCTTGGTGATACCACGCAGTTCCAGCTTCATTGCTTTGCCTCGTTCAGTTCTCATGCTCTTGCGAGCAACTTGATTTCAGTCTAACCAGACCGAAGAAAATAAAACCGGGGAGTACGCCTAAGCGCGCTCCCCGGTTTTATTTTTTTATAGCAATTACTTCTTGTAGATCGAGTTAACAACAACCTTGCCCGAGATGATGTCAGCCTTTAGAGCGTCTAGCTCTGCTTGGATGCCATCTGGGTAAGCAACGTCGTGCTGTGCTGAGATCTGCACGCCACCGTTGGCTAGATTGCCAACGTACTGGTTAGCGTCGCCACCAGCGAATGCGCCGTCAACACCGGTCTTGATAACTTCAAGAACAGCCTTAGCCATCTTCTTCTCGATTGACGTCAAGATGTTTGCCTTGTAAGCAGCGTGAGTTGCAAGACCGAACCAGTCAGAGTCAACACCGATTACTAGAGTGCCTGGCTTGTCAAGAGTTGCCTGACCTGAACCAATACCAACTGGGCCTGCTACAGGAAGAACGATGTCTGCACCCTGTGAGAAGAAACCTTCGGTAAGAGTCTTGCCCTTTGCCTGGTCGTTGAAGTCACCGGTTGCAGCCCACTTCGAGCTGTCGGTGCCGTCGGCTCCAAGAACCTTAATCTTGGTTCCCTTTGCAGCGTTGTAAGCGTCAACACCCTGCTTGAAGCCATCCATGAAGATGGTTACAGATGGGAACAACATTCCACCGTAGGTTGCAACCTTGCCGGTCTTGCTCTTTGCAGCAGCAAGGTAACCAGCTAGGTAAGCAGCTTCAGCGGTGTCGTACTGAATTGGCTTTACGTTTGGCAATGACAACGGTGAGTAGTCATCGTTTGAGAGTGCTGAGTCGATGATTGCGAAGTTCACGTCTGGGTGAGTCTTTGCTGCATCGCGAGTTGCGGTTGCAAGTGCAAAACCAACGGTGATGATGAGGTTACAGCCCTCGCCAACCATTGAGTCAAGACCAGAAACATAGTCAGTCTGAGTTGCCTTCTCTGGAGACTCAACTGATGCAATCTTCACGCCAAGCTCAGTTTCAGCTTGCTTTAGACCTGCGTATGCTTCCTGGTTGAAAGATGCGTCATTGAAACCACCGGCGTCTGAAACCATGCACGCCTTGTAGTCAATTGGAGTAACGGTTGGCTCGGCCGGAGCTGAGGCACAACCTGCAAGGGTTAGTGCTGCAATTGCTGCAACTGCTAGGCCCTTGAAAACTGGGTGTGAAATCTTCACTTAATTTCCTCCTGAAAAACGACCAATGGCTTTCATCAGTCGCTACAGAAGTCAGCCTAGACCGGATAAAAAATTGGAAAGCGAAAGTATGCGGTTAGAACGAATATTTAACCGAGCCGTTACATATCGCTCAAGTTGAGCATGAAGGTTGAACTTAGAGAATGTCTGAGTGACCCGTGGCTTTAAGAACATCCACCAAGCTCTTTACTCGCTGCGCGTGTTCTTTGGTAGTCACCAAAAGCGCATCCGGGGTGTCAACCACAATGATGTCTTCGACACCAATCAGTGCAATCAAGCGATCGGTGTCGCTCACCAAAATGCCACTCGATGAATCGGCCAAAACTCGCGCATTACCCAGCACCGCTAGGTTGTCGCGACGGCCCTGCGACTGCAATTCGGCAATCGCTGCAAAGTCACCCACGTCGTGCCAGCTAAATGTGGCCGGAACAACGGCCACCAGACCAGCCTCGGCGGCAGGTTCGGCAACCGAATAGTCGATGGCGATCTTCTTTAGGCTCGGCCAGGTCTTTTCCAGCACAACCTTGCGGTCGTCGGTATCCCAAGCATCGGCAATTTTCATCAATGACTCATAAAGAGCCGGTTCGGACTTTTCAACCTGCTGCAATAGCAACGACGCTGGGGCAATAAACATGCCGGCATTCCAAAGGTATTCGCCAGATTGCACGTAAAGACGGGCATTCGCCATGTTTGGCTTCTCAACGAAGTTCACTACGTGCTTGGCACTCGGGGCGCGCGCCACATCCAGCGACTCCCCTACCTTTATATAGCCAAAACCTACGGATGGCTCAGTCGGTGCAATTCCAATAGTCACGATCTTGCCAGTGGCCGCTACAGCCACTGCCTCGTGCACGGCCGCCTGAAATGCAACATCCTCGGTGATCACGTGATCGGCTGCAAAAGAGCCAATGATTACGTCTGGTTCGCGCTTCATCAGAATGGCTGCGGCCAAGGCGATTGCAGCGGTTGAGTCTTTTGGAGAAAGTTCGAGAACTAGGTTGTCGGTTGAAAGATCTTCGATCTGCTCTAGCACCGCCGACTTGTGCACCTTGCCGGTGACCACCAAGATGCGATCTTTTCCGGCGATTGGCACCAGGCGATCCCAGGTGTCTTGAAGCAAGGTTTGCCCCGAACCGGTTAGGTCGTGCAAAAACTTAGGGGCCGAGGCGCGTGACAGTGGCCAAAGTCGACTGCCGATGCCACCGGCAGGAATGACGCTGAAAAAGCGGTCGATTGGAGCTCGATTATTAGACATATGTAAAAAACCCTAGCCCAATGCCTGGGTTTGGGCGAGGGCACAAGCAGAACAGGCATAGACTTTTAGAGGTTTGTGAAAAATCCGTATCGAGGAGGATATTCTTGCCATCTATGCCTGCAGGCACCCTGTACCGCGGAAAAGTCGGTATGTGGTCATGGGTTTTGCACCGTATTACCGGTGTGGCCATTTTCTTTTTTCTGCTTGTTCACGTGCTTGACACCGCTTTGGTTCGTCTGAGCCCTGAGGCCTACAACGCCGTGATCGGCACCTACAAGACTCCAATCATCGGCCTGGCCGAGCTTGGTTTGGTAGCCGCAATTTTGTACCACGCCCTAAACGGTGTGCGTGTGATCTTGATCGACTTCTGGCGCAAGGGCGTCAAATACCAGAACGTCATGTGGTGGGTAGTTGTCATCATCTCAGCAGTGTTGTTCCTCGGATTTGCTCCTCGTCACCTGTCTCACGTATTTGGTTGGTAGGAGAACACCATGTCAGTTGTAATCGAACAACCTCGTAGCCCGCGCAATCGCAAGCAAGCCAACTTTGAGAAGTACGGCTGGATGTACATGCGTGCATCTGGTGTGGTTCTAGTAATTCTGATTTTCGGCCACCTTTTCACGAACCTGTTTTTGGGTGAAGGCATCAAGGCAATTGACTTTGCATTTGTTGGCGGCAAGTGGTCTGACCCGTTCTGGCAAGTCTGGGATCTATTGATGCTCTGGCTTGCTTTGATTCACGGAACCAACGGCATGCGCACAATTGTGAATGACTACACCTCGCGCGAAGGCCTTCGCAAAGCTCTCGTGATTGCTCTTTGGGCAATTTGCGCAGCCCTTATCGTGCTAGGCACATTGGTGGTTTTCACCTTTGATCCATGCCCTGCTGGTTCACCGGCAAACCTATTGCCTTCGTTCTGCCCTGCTTCATAAAACAAAAATCCCAAAAGGAAAATAAATAAATTGAGCACAAAGCCAAAGGTTCATCACTACGAATACGACGTTGTAATCGTGGGTGCGGGTGGTGCAGGAATGCGCGCAGCAATCGAAGCTGGGCCACATGC
>NZ_JAHEIM010000015.1 GCF_024639375.1 Rhodoluna sp. | reverse complement strand
ACGGTGCAGGTGCAGGTGTTGACACCATCACTGCAACTCTTATCGGTGGATACGCTGGCGGAAACGCACAGACATTCGACCTAACCTACACAACCGCGGCTACCTCAGCAGCTGCCGTGCTGACCCTAGATGACAACCAGGTTGCTGCGTCTTCAAACGTTCGTTTGGACTCACACACCTTGCCATCATGGAACGAATACGCAACTGCTGGTAAGTCTGCGCCTACAACTGACGCAAACAACTTCGTTGTTGCGGCAACTACAGGTGTAAGCAACACAACCCTTACCCTTTCAGGCATCGTGACCAACGCTTCAAACGTTGGTGTTGAAGGTGTTCCAGTCACTGTTTCAGCTACTGGCATCACATTCAAGTACACCGATGGCAACGGCAAGGTTCGTTTCTCACGCGACAGCATCACTGTTCTATCAGCTGCTGGTGGTTCATACTCAGTTAGCGCCTACTCAGACGCTAAGGGTGGCTCAGTAGTATTCACTGCTGCTGCAGGTACCTTGTCAAAGACCACGACTGTAACCTTCGACACTGGAGTTGCTTCGGCAATTGCTTTGACAACTGGTTCAGCTGCGATTCTTCCGGGTCAGACTGTGGACGTGACTGTAAAGATCACTGACGCAACTGGTGCTGCTGTGAAGGGTATCGCTGTTTCATTGAAGAACCTTGGCGCTGGTTACCTAAACGCACAGTCTGGTACAACTGACGCAGCTGGTGAAGTTGTTGTTAAGTTGATCACTGGTCCTGCTGATTCAGGTACTGCAACCATCTCTGCAACTGCATCTCTTGCTGGTGTTGACACCACTAAGACTGCAACTGTAACTGTTTCAACTCCTGAGCCTTCAGCTGTTGTGAACGTTGTAGGCCACCGTGTCTACGTTAAGTTCGCAAATGCTAAGGGTGAAGAAGTATCTGCTGTTATTGGTGGCGTTCGCATCACCAAGACTGCAACTTACGACAACTACGTTGTCTCACGTTGGATCAAGAACCCTGGCAAGTACTCTGTAAAGGCGTACGTTGCTGGTGACCTTGTAAAGGCTGCAACTGTAACTGTTAAGTAATTAGCAAACACAGATTCACAAGAAACCTCCTCTGGCTTCGGCCAGGGGAGGTTTCTCTTTGTAGGCTATGGCTATGCCTAAGTATGAATACCAACAGCATCCACACGCCACCGCACGCCAACAGCGCGGGCCGGCGGTATCCAAAGCAGCTAAGGGTTCAAAGCTTGGCCTCAACGAGCGCATTGGTCTTGGGGTTACCACTCGTGTGGGCACCATGTGGGCGGCGTATGCCTTTGCAGCACTAACCCTGGTGAGTTTGCCAGCGGCCCTAGCCAGCGGCAGCGCCATTGTGATTGTGGCTTGGATTGCCCAAACCTTTTTGCAGCTGGTGCTGCTGCCGATCATTATTGTTGGGCAAAACATCCAGGCCAAGTCATCTGACGATCGGGCCATTGCCACCTATGAAGATGCCGGTGCGATTCTTGAAGAAGCCAAAGAGATTCAGGTGCACCTTTCGGCGCAAGATGCCGAACTTTCTGCATTGGTGAAGAAGATGGCCGCTCTTGAAAAAGTTATTGCGGCACAGGTTGGTGCTGGCAAGGCTCCTAAGGCAAAGAAGTAGTTTGAACTTATGCGCCTGATTATTGCCGAATGCTCGGTGGACTACGCCGGCCGGCTTTCGGCACACCTGCCGCGTGCTTTGCGACTTTTGGTGCTGAAGGCCGATGGTTCGGTTTTGGTGCATTCAGATTCGGGTTCTTATAAACCACTCAACTGGATGAACCCGCCTTGTGTGGTTTCGGTTTTGGAGCCTTCGGAGGAACAGGCTTCGGTTGGGGTTGCCGAGGTTTGGCAAGTGCAACAGGTGAAGACTGATGATGTTTTGATGATTTCGATCTTTGCGGTTTTGAGTGATATTTCTCATGAGTTGGGTGATGATCCGGGGCTTATTAAAGATGGTGTCGAGAAGCACCTGCAAGAGTTGCTGGCCGATCAATTGCATTTGGTGCACGAGGGTGCTTCGCTGATTCGCCGCGAGTATTTCACCGCTATTGGACCGGTTGATATTTTGATGCGCGATGGTGCTGGGGCGACTGTTGCAGTTGAGCTGAAGCGCCGCGGTGACATCGACGGAGTTGAACAACTCACTCGTTATCTTGAGCTGTTGAATCGTGACCCTTTATTGTCACCGGTGCGTGGTGTGTTTGCTGCACAAGAGATTAAACCGCAGGCTCGCAAGTTGGCCGAAGACCGCGGCATTGAATGTTTGGTGTTGGATTACGACAGCATGAGAGGAATCGACGATGGCCGCCCGCGACTTTTTTAGACGCCTAGGGCCTGGCATTGTCACCGGTGCTGCCGACGACGACCCATCAGGCATTGGCACTTATTCGCAAGCCGGTGCGTCGGCTGGTTATGGCTTTTTATTCACCGCGGTTTGGTTGTTGCCGCTGGCCTTTGCAGTGCAAGAGGCCTGTGCCCGATTGGCCTTGGTGACTGGCCAAGGTCTTGCTTCGCTGATTAAGTCACACATGCCGCGCTGGGTTTTGGTGGTTGCGGTGTTGTTGGTTTCGGTAGCTAACACCGTGAATATTGCCGCCGACTTGGCTTCGATGGCCGCCGCGTTGAGATTGATTGTGCCGGTGCCGCAGGTGGTTGGCGTGATTGGTTTTGCGCTGTTGCTTGCCGTCACTGAAATTTACATTCCTTATCACCGCTATTCGCGAGTGTTGCGTTGGTTGTGTTTGAGCTTGTTGGCATACGTTGCCGTGATGTTTGTTGCGCAAATTGATTGGGCTGCGGTTTCATTGGCGGTGCTGTTGCCGCATGTTGATTTTGCTCGCACCTCGTTTGAAATTTTGATTGCCCTTGCTGGCACCACCATCTCTCCTTATTTGTTTTTCTGGCAAGCAGCCGAAGAGGTTGAAGAGCGTTCGGTTTCGCCATCTGATTTTGCGGTTGATGCCGATCACCCAACCGGTGTGAATCACCGCCACGTTTCTGCCATGCGCGGTGATGTGTTCAGTGGAATGCTCACCGGAGTGTTCATTATGTTTGCCATCATGGCCACCACGGCAGCAACCTTGCACGCTGGGGGAATTCTGAACATTGACTCTGCCGAGTCGGCAGCGATGGCGTTGGAGCCGATTGCCGGGCAGTTTGCCGGGTTGTTGTTCTTGCTGGGTATTTTGGGTGTTGGATTGTTGTCGATTCCGGTCTTGGCTGGAGCCACGGCTTATGCGATTGCCGAGACCTTTGGTTGGCGAGAGTCTTTGGAGCTCAAGCCACGCCAGGCTCGAGCTTTTTATGCGGTGATTACGGTGTCGATGGCGGTGGCTTTGGGGCTGAATCTGTTAGGCATCGAGCCAATGCACTTCTTGGTTTTGGCGGCTATTTTGAACGGCCTGACCGCGCCGCTTTTGATGATTCTGGTTTGGTGGTTGGCTCGCTCTAAACCGCTGCTGGGCAAATGGGTTTCACCTTGGTGGAGCCGCTGGTTGCTTGGGGTGGCCACGGTTGCCATGTTGGCGTTGCCGGTGCTTTGGTTGCTTGCGCCGTAAGCAGGGGTGAGTGCCATACTGAAGGCATGAACGCTTTCAAGAAATCTTCTGTTGCTGTTTCGCTGGCTTTGGCCACTGTTGTTGCGTTGAGCGGTTGCGTTGGTGCTGCCAGCCCGCAGGCTGTGCAAAACTCTGGCGCCGATTCGGGTTCTGCGATAGGAAGCAAGACCGGCGGGCCTTCTGATTTGGCTGCGCCAACTGGTGGCAGTGCGTCATCTGATGCGAGTGTTATCAAGAACGCCAGCGTTGCTGTGGCAGTGGCCAACCCAGTTGAGGCCGGCAACCAGGCACAGAAGGTCGCCCAAAAGTATTCGGGCAAAATCGATTCGCAATCACAGGTGAGCAATAATGCCGGTGAAATTTATCAGGTGAACTTGGCCCTGCGCGTAGATGCAAAAATGTTGGAAGTTGCCATTGATGAAATCAAGGCACTTGGCACTGTGACTCAGGTGGATATTTCAGCTCTTGATGTGACAGTGAGCGTTTTAGATCTTGAGGCGCGCAAAAAGTCGTTAGTTGCTTCGATTGCGCGTTTGACTGCGCTGATGGCCAAGGCCGAAACCACTGCCGCACTTATTGAAGCCGAGAATGTATTGACGCAACGCCAGGGCGAACTTGAATCGATTGATTCGCAGCTGCGGTACTTCGCAGATCAGGTTTCACTTTCAACAGTAAATGTGAGTCTGACCAAGTTGAATTCAGGCCCTCAGGCTGCTCCGCAGAATTTTGTCGATGGTTTGAAGCTTGGCTGGCAATCGATTGTGGCGGCTGCGGCCGGGGTTGTTGTTGGTCTGGGAATTGTTTTGCCATGGGTTATTTTGGTGGCTTTGGTTGGCGGCGGAGCATTCTTGCTGATTCGCAGGCTGAAGCGCAAAAACCGCGACTGACGCCTGCCTGCATTCGGTTAACCTCGCATAAAGCGGGTAAACATTCGCCTTGGCGAAAGTTAGGCCGGTCTTGTCAGACCGCAAGTGGCACACTTAGGCCATGGGGATTTTTGACCGCAAGGTGTTGGTCGTTGAAGACGAGCCGCTTATCCGCGGTTTGATTGCTGCCAACTTAGAAGCTGATGGCTTTGTGGTGCGCACCGCCAGCAATGCGGCCAATGCCCGCACCGTGGCCGACGATTTTGACCCGGATATTGCCGTGCTCGACATCGAGCTTGGCGATGGCCCAACCGGTGTTGACCTGGCGCTAATTTTGCGCCACAAACACCCAGAGATTGCTCTGGTTTTTCTAACTCATATACCTGAGCCGCGGGTGGTGGGCATCGACAATAAATCGATTCCGCGCAACGCTGCCTATTTGGTTAAAGATCGCATGGCCGACCCTGGTGTGTTGCACGATGCCATTGAGGCTGCCGTGCGCGACCGCGTGAGCAAGACTTTTAGAGATGACAAAAACCTAGATCACAAGTTGAGTTCTGTGAGTCGCAGTCAACTTGCTGTGCTGCAGATGGTTGCTCTTGGTCGAAGCAATCACCAGATTGCGCAGGAGCGTGGCACCACAGTGCGCGCGGTTGAAAACTTGGTGAAGCGCGCCTTTGATGCAGCGGGTATTGATGCTGAAAGCAATGCGAACCCGCGTGTGACTGCTGCTCGTGAATACATAAAAATCGCGGGCATGCCGTTTGGTCGCTGAGGGCTTTTGCCCTAGTTTGGGCTTGGGGGTGGTGTGAATGAAATTGAATTCGCGCGCGCTTAGCCGATTGGGCTCTGCCTACATTTGGAACTGGGGCTTTCTGCTTTTCAGTTTGCCAATCTATGTTTTGCTCTCGCTATTTTTTGACGCAGTAATTCTTGAAAACTATTCGCTGGCTTGGGTTGCCGTTTGGTTGGCCGCCGAAGCCGTGCAACTTGTTTTGGCTTTAGTTTTGAAGTGGGCCGTGATTGATCGGTTCATGGTGTGGAGTTCGCACCCGATTTTGGCATGTGTGATTGCCGGTTTCTTGGGCTCAATTCGCAACGTGATGGTTGCGGTGTTTGCTAATGCAATTGGTCTCGAAGTAATTGGCGACTATCTATATCGCATCGCAGGCGGTTCATCCATCGGCGTTGGGCTCTTGTTTATCTATGCGCTTGGTTTTGGTTCGCGGCTCGAGCACCGCGAAATTATTTCGCGTTTGTTTGGTGCGCGTGAAACTTTGTTGGCCTATCGTGACAACATTAAGAGTTTGGTTGCCGACGAAAATGACAAGATTTTGAAGCAGGCTCAGGATGAGTTGTTGCCTCGGTTGGATCGTATTCAGAAGTTGTTGGCTGAAGAATCTGGGCTGGAGCAGCCTCTTGATGAACTGCGTTCGTTGGTGAACAATCAGGTGCGGCCGCTTTCGCGTGAGTTGAGTGCTTTGCCCAGCACCGCAGCTATTGGGGTAATTAAGCGAATGGATGCCCCGAGTGTCAAGGGCACATATTTGAAGACCGTGCGCCCTTCGAGTTTGCTGCGCCCGATTGGCGCCTTTGCGATTATCGCGCCGGGCACCTGGTTGATTTCGCAGTTGGTGCTGGGGCTTGTTGCTGCCGAGATTGTTGCTCTGGGCATGGTCATTTCGCTGATTTTTGTGGTGGTTGCCAAGGTTCTGCTGGGCCGGGTTGAATCCATGTCGCGAGCTACCGCACTGCCGTTGGTTGGTGCGATTGCTTTTGTGTCGGCCATTCCCAGTTATTCGTTTGGTGTGCAACATGCCAAGGGCCCAAGCACCTATTTGTTGTTGCTGGTTTTCTTCTTGATCAATTACCTGACCATTTATGGTTTGGCAATCACCGAGGCGCTTGATCAAGATCGCCAAGCGGCCGAAGAAGAAATCCGTCGCCAAAATGAAACTCTTGAAATTGAGAAGTCTCTGTTTGATCAACAATTGTGGATCTCGCGACGCAACTGGAGTTTTGTGTTGCACGGCACCGTGCAGGCGGCGTTGACTGCGGCGATTACGCGATTGTCTGCGCCGGCTCCTTTTGAACCGCACCACCTGTTGCTGGTGCAAGAAGATTTGAATCGTGCGGCTGCGGCCCTTCGCGTGACACCGGTGATTGAGATTGATTTGCAACGTGCGGCTGCCGATTTGGTTGAGGCATGGCGTGGAGTTGTTTCTGTGACGTGGGACGTTTCGGTGCGTGCGGAGCGTGCTCTTCGCGATGACCCGAATGCGCGTTTATGTGTGAATGAGATTGCCAAAGAAGGTGTCTCGAATGCGGTGCGTCACGGCCAAGCAAAGAACGTTTGGATTTCGATTGATCGCGACCACAACGACATCTTGGTTTTGACTGTTTCTAACGATGGTTTTGCACCAAAGCCCGATGTTTCTTCTGGTCTGGGTTTGAAGATGCTTGATGAGCTGACGCTCAAGTGGTCGCTCGAATTTAAGCCGGCGCTAAAGCGCGCGGTGCTGTCGGCCGAGATTCCTACCAAGTTCAATTCGGGGCGAGCATCCCGGGAATTGTAGGGAATAGTCAAGTACCCCTTGCTGTTAGATTGAACCATGACCTCTAAAACTGCTGTTACTGCTGCGCCCATTGCCCCTGTTCTAGCCGAGCGCTGGAGCCCACGTTCTTTTGACCACAACTACGAGCTAACCCAGCACGAGTTGCTTTCGATTCTTGAGGCTGCCCGCTGGGCCGCCAGTGGCAATAACTTTCAGCCATGGCGTTTTGGTGTTGCGGTGCGCGGTTCAAAGGAGCACGCGACTGTTGCGGCTCGTCTGAGCGGGTTCAACGCGGCTTGGGCCCCACACGCTTCGGCATTGATCGTGGCTTCGGTTTTGACGCACGCGCCTGATGGCACTGCTTATGGTTCGGGTCAGTTTGACCTAGGCCTTGCGGTTTCATCTTTGATGATTCAGGCTCACGAGCTTGGTTTGCACGCTCACGTTGTTGGTGGCTTCGACCGCGATGCTTTGAAGGTTGACCTGGGTCTCGAAGAGGCTTTGGTTATTCCGGTGCTTGTTGTGGTTGGTCGCGTTGCGCCGGCTGAACAGCTTGAGGGGCCTGCGCGTGAGCGTGAGATTGCACCTCGTGTGCGTCATGACCTTGATGACATCTTGCTTTTTGGCAAGCCATAGTGGCTTTTTAGTCGTCGAATTCGCGCTTAGGCTTATTTAGTGCCTTTCAATACTTCTGCTCTGGTTATCCACAGCGCAATCTCTGACCAAATAACTTCTTGGTACGGCGATCTTGGCCCGTGGCTTTTTTATGCTGTGGTCTGGGGATTGGTTTTTGCCGGCACTGGGCTATTTGTTGGCGCATTCATTCCGTTTATCACTGGTGACTCGTTGGTTTTTGCTGCGGGTCTGGTGGCAGCAGGTTCGGGTGCGGTTGGTGCGGGGGTGCATGAATCCGCGGTGAATATTTGGGTTATGGCTTTGGGTGTGGGCATTGCTGCGTGGCTTGGCGACCAGGTTGGCTACACGCTTGGGCGACACTATGGGCGGCCTTATCTCGATCGTCGACGCGGCGAATGGTTGAAGGGCGCGATTGCGCGCAGCGAGCGTTTTTATGAAGCCTGGGGATGGTGGGCGATTGTGATTGCTCGCTTTATGCCGTGGGCTCGTGTATTTGTTCCGCCGATTGCGGGCATTGCCAAGATGAATTACTACAAATTTTTTAGCGCTAACGCGGTTGGTGCAGTTGCCTGGGGTGTTGGGTTAACGGTTGCGGGTTATTTCGCGGCGTCGATTCCGGCGGTGAAGAACGCTTCTTATGCAATTGCGATTGCGTTTATTTTGGCTTCGCTGGTTGCTGGTTTCAGGGCTTGGTATAAAGGGCGTCGCGCCGCTTAATTGCGTATTTCTATCGGACCTGAATTTAGGTGTTGATTTAGGTCTTGCTGACTTCAAAGCCAACCCGAATAAAGCCGTTCAAGAAGCCGAAGGTCTCCCGTTTTGTGTGCTCACTAATAACGCACCTGCGTTTTATGTTGTGACTTCTGAGATGTGGGAGAAAATCGATGACTTGGTTCTAGCTATTAGAAAACGCGAAAACGGCGACGTCTATCGAAATCTATAAATCTAGATGCGATCTGCAAGGTCTGCTGATTTCTCACGAGCATAAAAATCGAGTTCTTGCGCAGCCCACTCGGCCCAGTGCTCGTTGCTGCCTTCGCGTTCTAACCAACGCTTTTGGCGAGTTTCTTCGTCAACGTTCAGCCAGATTTTAATGTCTGCAAGTTGCGCACTTTGTTGATTGAGCGATCCGCAGCCCTCAATGATTAGGGGTGTGCCGCCCGAAAACTCTCGCCAAGCATCTCGCTCGTTTTTGGCCCAGTTAAATTCTTGCCAGTGTGCGGTTTCGTTTTTGCTCAATGGATTCAAAATCACACGCTGCAGATATTCGGCGCCAGCTGCCAGGCCGTCCCAACCTGGGTACAGGTCGTCCATGTGAATCACGCGTGGAGCCGATTCGCCATCCTTGAAAATGATGTTTTGAATTTCAGCAGCCAGAGTGCTTTTGCCTGAGTTGCTGCGCCCATCAATCAAAACAATTGGCATGCTCTTGCCGGTATCGACCAGTTGCAGTGTGCGCTTTGCAATTTCGTGAGCGAGTTGCTCCATTAGATTTCGTAAATCACTTCTGGGTGACGGTCAAAGCGGTATCCGCTGCCGCGCACTGTGCGAATGATGTCTTCATAGCCGGCAATCTTGGCGCGCAAGCGACGAATGTGAACATCGATGGTTCGGTCATTTGGAATCTCGCCGTCACCCTCGTTCCAAATCACGTCGATGATTTCTTTGCGGCTCACAGTTGCGCCTTCGTGCTCAATCAAATAGTTGAGCAGCTCAAATTCTTTGTAGGTGAGGTCGGCATTCTCGCCATCGGCAAAAACCTTCTTGCGGTTTGTGTCGATCACGATACCCTTTTGCGGTTCATCTTCGGATGCCTTTTTGCCGCCGGTGAGCTTGTCGATTGCGCGAGGGTCACGAAGTGCTGTGCGCACCACGTCGATTGGGCGGCCACCAAGGCCTTTTGGTGCGAGTGCAACGGCTGCATAAGTTTCGGTTGCTGCCGCAGGGATGATTTCGGCCAAAGTTTTGCGCAGTGCGATGACCACTTCGCTCAGGGTGAGGCCGGCTTCGGCTGCGGTGTGTTCATCAAGGCCTACATATAGGGCGAATCCGCGGGCTTCGGTTTCGGTAGCCTCTGGGCTGGTTGGGTTCGGGGTGTCTGTCATTTCAAAAAATCCTTTGTCTGGGTATGCGAATTAATGGGGCGGCAACTAGCGGCACATACGCATGCACATGGTGCAAAGGATTTTGGACATGAGTCGAGTTTAGTCGCCCGTTTTTTCCTGCAGCAAATAGCCAGGTTTACCTAAACGAATCAATCAGCGCCACCAAGGAGTAATTCACATAAACATTCACTCCGCGGGCGGGTTTCTCTTTCATATAGATCAATCGGCACAACCTGCGGCCTGAATGGACTTTTACAGCACTTTGGGCATTGCCCTAGCGAGGACCAATTTAATTCGCCGCGCTACGCGCGAATTCGAAGGGCACTGAAACGGGCGATGTTTTATTGAGCAGTTCCGTAGAGACGATCGCCCGCATCACCGAGACCAGGAACGATGTAGCCCTGCTCATTCAACTTCTCATCAAGTTGACCCAGCACAATCTTTACTTCGCGCCCGTGAGTTGCAGCTTCAACCGCGGCCAAACCTTCGGGTGATCCGATGATGCACACGGCAGTCACATCCGTAGCGCCTCTTTCAAAAACGTAATTGATCGAATCGATGAGTGTGCCACCAGTGGCCAGCATTGGGTCGATGATGAAAACCTGGCGACCTGTTAGGTCATCTGGCAGGCGGTTGGCATAGGTGAATGGCTGCAGAGTTTCTTCGTCACGCTTGATGCCCAAGAAGCCAACCTCGGCGGTTGGCAGCAACTTAACCATGCCTTCGAGCATTCCTAGGCCGGCGCGCAGAATCGGCACGATGATTGGGCGCGGGCGAGCAAGCTTCACGCCGTTGTAAGGCGCAACCGGGGTCTCGACAACAACCGGGGTCACGTGCACATCGCGGGTTGCCTCGTATGCCAACAGCGTCACAAGCTCTTCAACCAGCTGGCGGAACACCGGCGACGGCGTGGTTTTATCGCGCAGCACTGTGAGCTTGTGGGTGATTAGTGGGTGGTCGGCAATGTGAACTCGCATGGGGCAAATCTACCGCTTTTGCCGTGCACTAAATTGGGCACATGACCTACACCGCCCACATGAAAGCTGCGCTCGCCGAGGCTGCGCTTTCTGGCGTGGATGTTCCCGTGGGTGCTCTGGTGCTTTCACCAACCGGCGAGGTGCTCGCCCGCGCTCATAACAATCGCGAGGTTTCGCACGACCCAACCGGTCACGCCGAGATCATTGCGATTCGCGAGGCAACTGCCGCGCTGGGTGATTGGCGTCTGACCGACTGCACATTGGTTGTCACTCTCGAACCATGTGTGATGTGTGCCGGTGCAATTGTTGCGGCAAGAATTCCACGTGTTGTGTTTGGTGCTTGGGATGATCGCGTGGGTGCCTCTGGCTCTTTGTATGACCTGCTGCGCGATGCGCGGTTGGGAAACCCGGTTGAGGTAATCGCCGGTGTGCTCGAAGAAGAATGTGCTGCGCAGTTGCGCGGGTTCTTCGCGGCTCGCCGTGAAGAATAATCAGCACTGCTTCGCTGTGAAGCGGTAAAACTGTCTAAGGTTTCATCGCATTTGGGGGAGGTGCCAATTGAGAATTACAAAAACTTATTGGCAGGGTTGGGCAATTGCAGTCGGCATCATCGCAGCTTCGCCGTTTATTTTTTATTGGTTCGTTTCACTCACGCTTGCCATCGGATTCATGTCAATTGCGCTAAGCCAGCGATTGCAATATCACTAATCACCATGCGAAACCCAATCAATAAGTTCAACTGGCCGGCATGGTTGCTGGCGCTTGGTGGCGTTTGTGCATTCCTAGTTGTGGCGTTATCTGGAATTACCCCGCCAAGCCTTCGCTGGGCAGTAGTAGTGATCGTTTTAATTGGGGCGGCTAGTTTGTTTGTTGGCCTCGGCACTCTTGCGGTTTGGGCAGTTCAAGCTTTGTTGCAATGGATCAAAGAATCGCAAAGTCGATCGCAAAAAACTGTGCGAATTGCTGTGACATCAGTGTTGCTATTAGTGGTCACGCCTTTTGCCGGCATGTATGTGTTTGCACCAATCGTGATGCTCCCAGTGATTTTTATCCAGGCGCTCTAAAGAGTCGTTTCGCCTGCTGTCTATTAGGGTCAATTGCAGGGGGTGCGCGTGCGCAAATATATCTGGGTCGTAATCTGGGCGTCATTGGTGACTTTCATTGCAGCGGTTGCACTGCTGACCTTGAAAGCTATAAACCCAGACACATTTTCAATCATCGCTTCAATCGCGGGCTTCGCATTTTTCGCGTCTAGCGCCACAGAATTCACTCGACGCAGAACAGAGCGATTTGCTGACATTGCTGAGCTTGAAGATGCTGCCCAACAACGCAGTGAAAAAATTTACGCCACGGTTGGAACGATAATTCTGGCCGGGTTGCTTGTTTTTCTTTATCTGCAAATGTGGCTGGTCATAGCCTTCGGTTCAGTCCGCATGTACTGAAAGTCGTTGCTAAACCCTGCGAATATCTGGCTCTAGATAAATAACTCGCGCCGCCGGAACAACCGCGCGCACAGCAACCTCAGCCGCATCAATCGTGCGAACAATCGACTCAGCCCCATCGCTAGAAGCAATTGCAATCTTTGCGCCAACCATCAATTCATCTGGGCCCAGGTAAAGGGTCTTCATGTGAATGATTGATTCAACCCCGGATGTGCCCTCGATAGCTGCACGAATCTTGCCGACATCACCGGCAGATGCGCCCTCGCCCAAAAGCAAAGACGAGGTTTCAATTCCAAGAATCACTGCAACTGCAACCAGCAAAGCGCCAATCGCCAATGTTCCTATCGCATCCCACACAGCATCGTGAGTCAATACGGTTAGACCTACGCCACCAAACGCGAACACCAAACCAACCAGCGCCGCGATATCTTCAAGCAGCACAACTGGCAACTCGGGAGACTTTGCGTGTCGAATAAATTGCACCAAGCTCTGCGAACCACGCACGTGTTTTGCCTCGCGCAACGCAGTGCGCAAGCTGAAACTCTCGAGCAAAATCGAAACACCCAAAACCGTTAGTGGCAACCAAGCCGCTTCAAGTTCGTGCGGGTGTTGCAGCTTGTTCAAACCTTCAGAAATCGAGAACAAACCACCAACCGAGAACAGCACAATCGAAACGATGAATGCATAGATGTAACGCGAGCGGCCGTATCCGAAGGGGTGGGTAGCAGTGGCGGCGCGGCGTGCACGGCGACCACCAACAATCAACAACACCTGATTGCCCGAGTCGGCAACCGAGTGAATCGCTTCGGCAAACATCGAAGCCGAACCAGAAATCGCAGCGGCGATGAATTTTGTGATTGCGATGCCGATGTTGGCGATTAGTGCCGCGATAATTGCGCGGGTAGACCCTTCAGTGCTCATGGGTAGTAGCCTATGGGACGGTGGCACCCCAAAGCTGGGGGTCACGAATCCAACTTATGAAAGCTGCCAAATTGAACCAGAAGCTAGATCAGGCCCAACACGTTCTTTATAAGCACCGCTGGTTGGTTCTAACCGTTGTGCTCATTGTCGAGATCATGGATCTACTTGACTCAACCATCGTGAACGTTGGTGGCCCTTCGCTTGCCAAGTATCTAAACGCAAACAGCACCGCCCTTCAGTGGGTTATTGGTGGCTACACACTTGCCCTGGGCTCGGGACTAATTCTTGGTGGCCGTCTTGGTGACCGCTTCGGCCGCCGCAACATGTTTCTATTCGGCCTAATCGGTTTCACTATTGCCTCACTGGCTTGTGCGCTGGCGCCAAATGTTGAAACGCTTATTGCCCTGCGACTAGTGCAAGGTTTCTTTGGCGCGATGCTTTTGCCTCAAGGCTTCGGATTGATTCGCGATGTGTTTCCTCCGCAAGAATTTGGCAAGGCCTTTGCACTTTATGGCCCAGCGTTTGGTTTGGGCGGAATCCTCGGCCCAATCATCGGTGGCTTTTTAATCGAGGCAAATATTTTGGACCTCGCTTGGCGTTCAGTCTTTTTGGTGAATGTTCCGATCGGCCTAGTGGCTGCAGTTTTGGCTTATAAATACATTCCAAAATCGGCCCCGGATAAATCAGTGAAGATCGACGTGCGCGGCGCACTATTGGTAGTCGTTGCTTCAGGCATGTTGGTTTATCCGCTGATGACCGGTCAAGAATTCGGCTGGCCTGCGTGGATCTTTGTGATCTTGGTTGGTTCACTCGTGATGTTCTATGTGTTCGCAACTCTTGAGCGCAAAACAGTTGGTCGCGGAGAAGTAGCTCTAATCGATGCCGACATTTTCAAAAAGCGCTCTTACACACTTGGCCTCGGTGGCCTCGCACTCTACTTCGCTGGCTTCACCGGCATCTATTTGATCTTGACTTTGTTCCTGCAGTTCGGTGAGCAGTTCACATCGGCCGAAGCCGGCCTTGGCAACATTCCAATTGCCGTTGGTTCAGCAATTGGTGGTGGCATCAGCGGTGGTTTCCTGGCCGAGAAAATTGGAGGCCGACTAACCCTGCAAATTGGCGCGGCGATTCAGTTTGTTGGCGTGGGCCTTATGTGGTTTGCATTACCAACCGCGGATAACTTCAGCATCTGGCAGCTTGTGCCGGCACTGGTTGTTTCGGGAATTGGCACCGGCTTAATTGCTGCACCAATCTTCGACACAATTCTTTCGACGGTCGATAGCAAACTGGCTGGCTCGGCCAGTGGAGTTATGTCTGCGGTGCAGTCGGTGTTCTCATCGGTTGGTGTGGCAATTTTTGGAACCGTATTTTTCAACTTTGCACTTGCGGGCGACGCAGCCGAAGGTTTTCGAAACGCACTTCTAATTCAGGTTGTGATTGTGGCCTTGTTTATGGTGCTCACTCTGGCTTTGCCAAAGCGCATCGAACGCATCTAAGCAGCGGCGCCGCAGCCGACCCCTCTAGAAATCGGGGCACCCGGCGAAGGTAGTAGCCTATTTCACGGTGACGTGTCCGAGCGGCCGAAGGTGCAACTCTCGAAAAGTTGTGTGGGTGAAAGCCCACCGTGGGTTCAAATCCCACCGTCACCGCGAGGTCGAGTGCATGGCGAATCTTTGATTCGACATGCGAGACCGAGACCGCCTGGGGCTCCCGATATTGAATAAGTGTCGGGAGGCCGAAGGTGTTTTAGAAAGGCCACAAAATGCCAAAGCGTCGATTTATTGCAATTGCGGCTCTCACCGCCTCAACCCTGATGCTCACCACTGGCTGCGCCTGGTTGTTTGGTCAAACTGATCCAAGACCAAAACCGAGTGCTTCGCCCTCTTCCAGCGAAACTTCACCCGGTCCATTCGAAAAAATCGCCGGCGAAACCTTGGCCTTCGCAAAAACTCTGATTGGCATGAAAGAAAAAGCCGCCACGGATGCCATAACAGCCAAGGGCTACACATATCGAATTGTTGAACGCGACGGCGAACACTTTGTAGTCACCATGGATTACAGCCCAACGCGAATCAACTTGAGCATTACTGCGGGAATTGTGAGCGACGTATCAGTCGGTTGAATAGCGGCGCAAATTTAAGAGACCAGCGCATTAATGCGCAGGGTACGCGTGCGCCGAAAACTTGTGCACAAAAAATCCCAGGATCAAAATCACAACCGCCCCAAGCGCTAACGTCGGCAGCACTGCCCAACTTGCCGATGTGAGATAAATCACAATCGGGTTTGCGCCGGCCGGCGGGTGAGTCAATCGAGTCAGGCGCATTGCGGCGATCACTAAGCCAACCGTGATGATCAGTGAAATTTCGGTGTGCGGCAAAATCCAAAGCAAAATCAAACCCAAACCCGCGGATAACAAATGCCCACCGAGCACATTCATCGGTTGCGAATAAGGCGACGCGTGCGCACCAAAAACCAACACCAGGGTTCCGCCGAGCGGTGCCCACAACAACGGCACGCTAGTTAAATCACCGAGGCCAACCAAGACGCCAATTCCAATTAGCGCGCCAATAAATTCGACCAACACTTCACGCCAAGTTGGTTTAGGCAATTTAATTTTTACGAATCTGCGCATTTGGGCTTAGCCTAAACCCATGATGAGCTCAAGACTTTTTCGCGACCGCCTGATTCTGATTGGGGTTGTGCTGGTTTCGTGGATCGCTCTCGCATTCATCGGCAACTGGGCCTTCTTGCTGTTCGTGCCGGCACTCGGCGCACTCTTTGGCACAATCGTTTGGCCTTTCGCAGCAAACAAGTTTCCAAAGCCAATCAAGACCCGCAAGTGGTTCATAATTAGCGCAGCAGCCGTGGCCGCCGCCCTAACCTTCGCCGCAATGCTGCCTTTTTTGGTGCCAAGTGCATTTGACCCTGTGGATAAAGGGCCCGTAACCGACCAAGACCTAATTTGGGCCGCAATTAGCTTCTTTTTGGCACTTGCCGCGATTTTTTGGCTTTTTCAGCTGGGTCGCGAGGCTTACCGCTCATATGTGGCCAAAACCAGCGGAAATAGCGAAAACACCGGGAAAAAGGCCTAAAAATGCCAAAAATCGAACTAACCGACACCGAATTACGCATCAAACTCAGCCCGGCCGAGAAAATCTGGGCCTTACACGGCGATATCACCCTGCGAGCCGCTCATATCAAGGGCGCCGAGGTAGCCGACAACAAAGAAATCTGGAAAACCCTCGGATTACGCCTCCCAGGCACCGGAATCCCAACTTTTGTGGCCTACGGCTCGTTTTGGCGCGCCGGCCAAACTGGCGGCTGGACCTTCGCGGCCTGGATGAGCACAAAACCGGCGATCGTGCTCAACTTATCCACAGCAAAATCGGCGCATAGAGAGGTAAGAAACCGCTACCGCCGTCTATTAATCGCCGTGGATGACGCCCAAAAGTGGGCCGACACCATCAATGATGCAATAACTGGCTGCTAAAACCGCCTAGCAGAGCCGCAACCCAAACGCCTGCCCTAAAAACCGGGTGTTTACAACCGATTCAAAATCGTTATACACTAATCCTTTGCTCCCAAACACCCCGCATGCATATTTTGGCTGCGCGCGTGACCGCATATTGAGGCGTCACCGGTTTTAGGTTGCGATTTTTCACCCAAACCTACTGATCACGACCCGCGAATTGTGATTAGTCGAATTCCCTGGAGGAACATTGGCTGCGAAGAACGCAAAAACCATGAAGAACGATCGTCTTGCAAAGCGCCTTAGCTTTGCCAAGTCCCCTGAACCGATCGAACTTCCAGATCTACTAAGTCTGCAGACCGAGAGCTTTGACTGGCTCGTTGGTAACCCTGCATGGCGCGAAAAAGAGGGCCCGGCTGCTAAGACCGGTCTTGAAGAAATCTTCGAAGAGATCTCACCAATCGAAGACTCATCAAACTCTTCACAAGACGCAAAGATGGGTTTGACCTTTGGTCACCCAGAGCTTTACGACCCTTCATACACTCCAGATGAGTGCAAGACCAAGGGCAAGTCATACACCCAGCCGCTTTATATCAAGGCTGAGTTCACCAACTACCTAACCGGTGAGATCAAGTCTCAGACCGTGTTCATGGGTGACTTCCCGGTTATGACCGAAAAGGGAACCTTCGTTATCAACGGCACCGAGCGTGTTGTTGTTTCACAGTTGGTTCGTTCACCTGGTGTGTACTTCTCTGTTTCAACCAACACCACCGGAAACTTGGATGTGCGTAACAACAAGGCGCAGATCATCCCAAGCCGTGGTTCATACCTTGAGTTCTTGACCGAGTGGGTTCGCGATGACCGCAAGCCAATCGCTCGTTTTGGTCAGCCAATCATTCAGGTGCAGGTAGACCGCAAGACTAAGGTTTCTGCAACCATCTTCTTGAAGGCACTTGGTCTAACCGAAGACCAGATTCGCGAAGAATTCAAAGACCTTGAGTCAGCAACAAAGGCCGGTGCACCTAACTGGACATTTGACGTTGACCTTATTGAGAACACCTTGGCTTATGACAAGTCAAAGGTTTTCGTAAACCCGATTCTTACTAAAGAAGACGCACTTCGTGAGCTTTACCGCAAGGTTCGCGGCGAGACTGCTGGTGCCGAAGTTTCAGAAGCTTGGTTGAAGTCAACCTACTTCGAATCAAAGCGCTACAACTTGGCAAAGGTTGGCCGTCACAAGCTAAACCGCAAGTTGGGTCTAAACGTTGACGCAGCAGCAAACACTTTGACCGTTGAAGACGTTGTTGCAACTTTGAAGTACCTGTTGTTGTTCGACCAGCAGATTGCTAACGCTGCGGCCGTTTCAACCGGTGCACGTCTTGAGTTCCCAATCAAGATGGGTGGCAAGTCAGTAAAGATTGCTGTTTCTTCGGATGACATCGACGACTTCTCTAACCGCCGCATCCGTAGCGTTGGTGAATTGATTCAGAACCAGGTTCGCATCGGCCTTAGCCGCATGGAGCGCGTGGTTCGTGAGCGCATGTCAACTCAGGACATCGAGGCAATTACTCCTCAGACCCTGATTAACCTTCGCCCAGTTGTTTCAGCAATCAAGGAGTTCTTCGGAGCTTCACAGCTGTCACAGTTTATGGACCAGAACAACCCTCTTGCCGGCCTGGCTCACAAGCGTCGCCTTTCAGCGCTTGGCCCTGGCGGTATCGCACGTGAGCGTGCGCAAATGGAGGTTCGTGACGTTCACCCTTCTCACTACGGACGCATGTGTCCAGTTGAGACTCCTGAAGGTCCGAACATTGGTCTTATCGGTTCGCTTACTGCTTATGCACGCATCAACGCATTCGGTTTCATTGAGACTCCTTACAACAAGGTTGTAAACGGAAAAGTTTCAGGCAAGATCGAGTACCTTGACGCAGCAGCTGAAGATGGCAAGACCATCGCAGCGGCAGAAACACCACTAAACGCAGACAAGACCTTTGCAAACAACAAGGTGTTCGCTCGCTTCCGCGGCGACGTTGTTGAAGTTGATAAAGAAGATGTTGACTACCTTGACATCTCACCTCGTCAGCTTGCATCTGTTTCAACCTCGTTGATTCCGTTCCTTGAGCACGACGACTCGTCTCGTGCGTTGATGGGTGCGAACATGCAGCGTCAGGCTGTTCCATTGCTTCGTTCTGACTCACCATTTGTTGGAACCGGTATGGAGCGCGTTGCGGCCATCGACTCAGGTGCAGTTGTTATTAACGAAACTGCTGGTGTGATTGCAGAAGTTGATGCAGACACCATCACAGTTCAGCAAGACAAGGGCGGCACAAAGACTTACGTTCTGCGCAAGTTCGACCGCTCAAACCAGGGCACTGCAATCAACCAGCGAATCATTGTTGAAGCTGGTCAGCGCGTAGAAGCCGGTGAAGTTCTAGCCGATGGTCCATCAACCGACATGGGTGAACTTGCACTTGGCAAGAACTTGCTAGTTGCGTTCATGCCTTGGGAAGGTCACAACTTCGAAGACGCGATCATCCTTAGCCAGAACTTGGTAAAGGAAGACACTCTTTCTTCAATTCACATCGAAGAGTATGAAGTTGATGCACGCGACACCAAGCTTGGTAAAGAAGAAATCACTTCTGACCTGCCAAACGTTTCGCAAGAAGCATTGGCTCAGCTTGACGAGCGCGGCATCATTCGCATTGGTGCAGAGGTTCGCCCTGGCGACATCTTGGTTGGAAAGGTAACACCTAAGGGTGAGACCGAG
>NZ_JAHEIM010000020.1 GCF_024639375.1 Rhodoluna sp. | reverse complement strand
AAAGCCGATTGGCAATGAACCATACTTCAGTTGGTCTGCCAACGATTTAGAAGAATCTTTGGTGAAGCTTCCAGTGATCTGAGCTGAACCGTTGGTGATAACCGCGTTGGTTTGCGGCGCAGTGATGACATAGCCATCAAGAGTTACCGCGAATTGATTGCGCGGGCTGGTCAAAGGAAAAAGACGCGAAGTGACGGCACTGAACGCTTCGGTTCCCTTGGCGTTGAAGTCAAGATTGACTGCCCACTCGTTAGTTGCAGCACCGGTTTGGGTAGTGATGGTGCCAGCGGTTGCGTTTGAAATGTCTGCACCGGCAACTTCTACCGGTCCGAGAATGTACTTCTGGTAGCGGTAAGAGTCGCAGGTAACCAAAGGCTGAGTCGGGTCGTCAACCTGGCCAGGAGCTCTGAATTGCTTGCTGCAGTCGAGTGCATCGAACTGTGCCTGAAGAGCAGGGCTAACCCAATTCAGGTCGCTAGGGTCGGTTGGTTTTGCAGTTGGAGCAGGTGCCGCACTTTTGCTTGCTGCAGGAGATGCGCTTGGTGAAGCGCTCGATGAAGAGTCTCCGCCGACCTGTGAAGTGGTGCTCGCCGAGGCTACAAGAACAGCGCGAAATTCAAGCTTTGCGCTGCTCTTGATTAGCTGCAGAGTGCTATCAGACGGAACACCAGGAATCTCAACGATGATGTTGTTATTGCCAGAGGTGGTGACTGTTGACTCAGAAACACCTGTTGAGTCAACACGCGCACGGATGATTGCTACCGCTTGGTCGAGTTGCTCAGGCTTCACGGTTTCACCGTTGGCGACGGTTGGCGAAAGGATGATCGAGGTTCCACCTTGCAAATCGAGTGCAAGCTGTGGCACGAAAGAAGCGCCGGCCTGGTTTGTTGCCATGCCGAGTCCGATGATGCCCGCAAAGGTGATGATGAGTGCGAGCAACCAAGCGAGACGCTTGCGTGCTGTCTTAGTTACTGACGATGCCACGTGGAACCTTGTTTCTACTTAGCTGACTTTTTAGCTGCTGGCTTCTTAACCGCAGTCGAGGTGGTCTTTGCGGCAGGCTTCTTTGCCGCTGCCTTATTTGCAGATGCCTTCTTTGCGGCCGGCTTTGCCGCCGCAGGAGCCTTTGCAGTTGCTGGCTTGTTTGCCTCAACCTGGCGAATAGCCAACTTGTTGACAACCAACTTGGTGCCCGGTGCGGTCTCAAGAATGACCTTGTCGCCTTCAAATGCAGCTACGGTTCCGTAAATGCCGCTGGTTAGCATCACATATGAGCCAACCACGATTGAAGTCTGCAAGTCTTCTGCCTGCTTCTTGCGTTTCTTGTTGTTCATGAACATGAACACGATCATTACGCCAAGCGCACCGAAAAGAATGATGTTTGGATCCATTAGAAGCCTGCCTTAATTAGCAAATTGAAGACGCCCACGGCGCCTAGGCAATTATAGGTCAAACAGGCTTGCCTGCCCGTTATTTGGCTTAGGCAGACCCAAATGTTGATAGGCCGCCGCAGTAGCCTCGCGACCCTTCGGGGTTCTGACAACAAGGCCTGAGCGCACCAAATAGGGCTCGACTACCCCATCGATAGTGTCCTGTTCTTCACCAACCGAGACTGCAATGGTCGAAAGGCCAACGGCCCGACCCGGATATGACGTGCAAAGCACTTTGAGCACCTCACGATCGAGACGGTCGAGACCAAGCGAATCAACTTCGTAAATCGACATGGCGTCATTGGCGATGGCAACCGAAATCACACTGTGTGAATTCACCAGGGCGAAATCTCGAACTCGGCGCAGAAGGCGATTAGCTATTCTCGGTGTGCCGCGACTGCGTGAAGCGATGGCCGCGGTTGCATCCGTATGGATTTCAATGCCAAGTTGTCTTGCAGCGCGAGCAAGAACAGAAGCGAGCTCGTCATCCGAGTAGAACTCGAGATTTGCGGTGAAACCGAATCGGTCACGCAGCGGATTTGCCAAGATGCCAGAACGAGTGGTTGCCCCGACCAAAGTGAAAGGAGCAATTTCGAGCGAAACGCTTGTGGCGCCTGGACCTTTGCCAACCATTACATCAATGCGAAAGTCTTCCATTGCTAGATAGAGCATCTCTTCAGCCGAACGGGCCATGCGGTGAATTTCGTCGATGAACAAAACCTCTCCCGGCATCAATGACGAAAGCACTGCAGCCAAATCGCCGGCATGTTGAATCGCTGGACCGCTGGTTAGCCTGAGATTTGCGTTTGATTCTTTGGCAACAATCATCGCGAGAGTCGTTTTGCCAAGACCTGGCGGCCCGGCCAAAAGAATGTGATCGGCAACACGCTTTTGAATTGCAGCTGCATCGAGAATCAGAGATAGTTGCTTACGCACATTTTCTTGGCCAACAAATTCATCAAGCGAGCCAGGTCGAAGTGAGGCCTCAAAGGCAAGTTCACTTCTTTCGATCTGTGGATCGGTTAGATCGCTCACTGCTTGCCGCCAAGAATCGCCAGCGATTCGCGAATCAAATCAGCGAGCGGCTTGTTGCCTGCCGATTTAAGAACTTCTTTTGCAACCGGATCGGCAACGCGCTCGGGCCAACCCAAACCTTGCAGGGCAACAAGAAGATCTTGATTGACCTCACCACCGCCCACGCTCTTTAACTTTCCTGTGA
Source organism: Rhodoluna sp. (assembly GCF_024639375.1). Taxonomy (GTDB): domain Bacteria; phylum Actinomycetota; class Actinomycetes; order Actinomycetales; family Microbacteriaceae; genus Rhodoluna. Next base: position 1,505 of record NZ_JAHEIM010000020.1, on the reverse strand, counting down.
GCGTTACCACAATTAGCTTTGCGGTCTTGGTTCCGATTCCTGAAACTTGTTCGAATACCTTTGCGTCGTCATTCGTGACAGCGTTGGCAATGTCTGCACCTGAGAGCGTTCCAATAGCAGCGAGCGCCGTTTTGGGGCCGACGCCAGACACGCTTCGAAGCAAGTCAAAGAGAGCAAGTTGTTCTACCTCTGCGAACCCAAAGAGACTGAAGGCGTCTTCTCGAACAATGAATGCAGTGTGTAGCAACAAATCGTCGCCAACTGAAAGTGAATCAAATAGTTGCTTGGCGACCGCCACAGAATATCCAACTCCGGCAACTGAAAGCACAATAGAGCCTTGGCTCTTGGCCTGTACTTTGCCGGTTAGCGATGCAATCACGCCAAAAGACTAACTAACGCTTTGGTTTTTTCTTGGATGCCGCCTCGGCGCTTTGCCACGCCTGTTGGGCCTTGGTCAGTTCACCGCTGGTTGATGCGGTGGTTGGTCTCCACCCAGCTGTGATTGCAATTGCTAAAGCGTCGGCCGAATCAGCTGGTTTCGGAATCTCGGTGAGGCCAAGGATTTTGGCGACCATTGTTCCTACCTGCAACTTAGCTGCGCGACCAGATCCGGTAACAGCGGCTTTAACCTCTGTTGGCGTGTGCATCTGAACTGCTATGCCCCTTCGCGCTGCTAGCAACATGACTACGCCGGAAATTTGCGCAGTACCCATAACTGTTCGCACGTTTGCCTGCGAGAAAACGCGTTCAATTGCAATGACGTTCGGTTTGTGAACTTCTATCAACAGGTCAATCTGTGAAGCGATGTCTTGAAGTCGCTGAGGAAGCTCTGTTTCGGGTGAGGTGCGAATGGTCTCCACGGCAACAAAAGTTGCTTTGCGGTTTGGCGCCACTTCAACAACGGCAACGCCGCAGCGGGTTAAACCCGGGTCAACGCCGAGGATTCGCATTATTCCTGTTCGAGTTGTGCTGCTACTTCAGCGGTCATGTCGAAGTTTGAATACACATTTTGAACGTCATCGAGATCTTCAAGTGCGTCAATGAGGTCTATGACCTTTCTAGCAGTGTCAACATCAACCTGAATTGGCATAGAAGAAACGAACTCGACGTCAGCACTCTCATAGTCGAGACCGGCACTCTGCAAGGCGGTGCGTACTGCGACCATCGATGAAGGGTCGGTAGTAATCACGAATTGCTCATCGCGGTCTTCAATGTCGTCAACGCCTACTTCAAGAACTGCCTCGAAGATGCTGTCTTCTGTGGTCGCTTCGTTCTTTGCAACCACGATTACACCTTTGCGGCTGAACTGGTAAGAAACCGAACCGGGGTCAGCCATGGTGCCACCGTTGCGAGTCACACCCACGCGAACTTCGGCAGCTGCTCGGTTCTTGTTGTCTGTCAAACATTCGATTAGCACGGCAACACCGTTTGGACCATAACCCTCATACATGATGGTGGTGTATTCAACTGCGTCTGCGCCGACACCAGAGCCGCGTTTGATGGCA
>NZ_JAHEIM010000018.1 GCF_024639375.1 Rhodoluna sp. | reverse complement strand
ATGCACGTATGAATCTTCATCGGCAATGATCAGCGTGCGCTCGAACTGACCCATGTTCTCGGTGTTGATGCGGAAGTAAGCCTGCAATGGAATATCTACATGGACACCCTTTGGAACGTAAACGAATGATCCTCCCGACCAAACCGCGGTGTTCAAAGCTGCAAATTTGTTGTCGCCGGCAGGAATCACGGTGCCAAAGTACTCTTGGAAGATTTCAGGGTGCTCTTTAAGCGCGGTATCGGTATCCAAGAAGATAACGCCTTGGCGCTCTAGCTCTTCGTTGATCTGGTGGTAAACCACTTCAGACTCATATTGTGCGGCCACACCTGCAACCAAACGGTTGCGCTCGGCTTCTGGAATGCCCAGCTTCTCGTAGGTGTTTTTGATTTCATCTGGAAGTTCTTCCCAGGTGGCTGCTTGGCGCTCAGTTGAACGAACGAAGTACTTAATGTTGTCGAAATCGATGCCCGAAAGGTCAGAACCCCAGCTAGGCATTGGCTTCTTGCCGAAGTAGTCAAAACCCTTTAGTCGACGCTCAAGCATCCACTCTGGCTCACTTTTCAGTGCCGAAATGTCGCGAACTACTGTTTCGCTGATGCCACGCTTGGCTGTCTCGCCGGCTGCATCTTTGTCGTGCCAACCGAACTCATAAACTCCTAGGCTGTCTAGCTCTGGGCGTTCAATGATGATGTCGGACATGCCGGCCTCCTATTTAAGATTCAGGACAGAGTGGTTATCTCAGCCTGCTTAAGTCTTTGCTTGGGTCAACTCTTGAAATGCGCTCTGCTATTCCCCATGCAGGCAACGAGGCCTGTGTAAAGATTGAGAACGAGGATGGCATCATTGCCAAACGCTGAGTTGAACCGACTGCAAGTTTAGTTCGGTGCAGGCGTTATCGAAAGACCTTAGGTAATGAAAGGCAACGTTAGTTTGTTAGTTCAGCTCAAAAGACTTGGCTCGAGACTCATCTCAGCCGACCGAATTCCCCTGTATGTGTGGGCTTCGCTGGTTAGCCAGATCCTCATCGTGGTCACTGGCGGCGTGGTGCGTCTGACCGCCTCAGGCCTCGGATGCCCAACCTGGCCGAAGTGCACTGCCGAATCACTCACCACAGTGCCTGAAATGGGCATTCACGGTGTGATTGAGTTTGCCAACCGTCTGCTCACTTTTGTTTTGGCACTCGTTGCCTTGCTTACATTCCTAGCAATCTTGAGATTAGGCAAGCAATTGCGTAAAGGTTTACTGTTGCCAGCTTTGATTCTCGGCTTGGGCATTCCCGCACAGGCTGTGCTAGGTGGCATCACGGTGCTAACCAAGCTGAACCCTTGGGCCGTTGGCGCACACTTCGTGCTTAGCGGCTACATGATTGCAGTTGCCTCACTTTTGGTTTTCAGAGCACTGCCACCGACCCAGCAAGCAGTTTCACCGTCAATATTCCGAACCGCGACTCCAATTGCCGCTATTGGCTCCATCGCAGTGATCATCGGCGTTCTGGTAACCGGAGCGGGACCGCATTCCGGTGATGCGGAGTCAATTCGCAATGGCCTCGATCTCGACCTTTGGCAGCACCTGCACAGCTACCCCGCCTATTTGTTGCTTCTTTTGGTTGCAATACAATTCACCTTGCTCGTTCGCCGTGACAAACAACTTGCCATTACAAGCTTTCAATTTAAAACCAGCGCAATTCTTCTTGCCGTTTTGATTGCCCAATCGATCATTGGTGTTGTTCAGGCTCGCCTAGGCGTACCTCCGTTTTTGGTGGCGCTGCATATGGCTGGTGCTGCAACACTCTGTTCGCTACTTTCTTTCCAGTGGTTAGCCATCCACGGTAATACCAAACGCTAATGGCAAGAGTCTTTTGGTTTCGCCGCGACCTTCGCTTGCAAGACAATGTCGCGCTCAATTCGGCCATCGTCGCTGCGAAGCAAGACGGAGACGCTGTTGTAGTTCCGTTCTACGGCGTTGAGATTGAGGATTTCAACAAACTCAGCGGCATTCGCCAGTGGTCATTAATCGCATCCTTGGATGCACTCGGTGCAAGCGTTGATCGCAAACTCACGATTCAGCATGGTGATTTAGCCCAGAGCCTGATTACCGTTGCCAAGGCAGCTGGCGCCTCTACGGTGCATGCCACTCGAGCGTTTGACCCATCCGGAGTAAGCGAACAAAACAGAGTTGGTTTGGCACTGAAGGCCGCGGGCATTCATATGCAGCTCGACGATTCTTATTACGCGGTGCCGCCGGGCACAATCGCCAAAGGTGACGGAACACCGTACAAGGTTTATACGCCGTTCTTTAGAGCATGGTTCGAAAACGGATGGCAGTCCCCCGTTCAATTAGAGCCCGGAGTGAAGTGGGTTGAGCCAGTTGCGTGCCATGGCCGACCAATCGCGACTAAAAGTGCACCATTCCGAGTTAGGGCTGGCGAAGATTTCGCGCTGCGCACATTCGAGCGTTTCAAATCACGAGCCCTTTTTAACTACGACGAGTTGCGCAATCGTGCCGACCTGAGTGGCACCTCGCACCTGAGCCACGCTCTCGCCTTCGGCGAAATTCACCCCCGCACAATTCTGCAAGACCTCGCCGATAGCGGCGGTCACAACGTTTTTCGCAAGGAGATAGCTTGGCGCGAGTTTTATGCCGATGTGCTGTGGCAGAACCCAGATAGCCTCACCGAATACTACGAACCTAAATTCGCGCGCATGCGATATGACACCGGTGCAACCGCCGAGGCCAAGCTAGCCGCTTGGCAACAGGGAAAAACGGGGTTCCCGATGGTGGATGCCGGAATGCGCCAATTGCTCGCCGATGGCTGGATGCACAATCGTGTTCGCATGATTGTGGCTTCATTTTTAGTGAAAGACCTGCACCTGGAGTGGCAGCAAGGTGCTGCCTGGTTCGAAGAACACCTAAGCGACTTCGACCCAGCATCGAATGCACACGGCTGGCAGTGGACTGCAGGATCTGGAACCGACGCCTCGCCTTACTATCGCGTGTTCAATCCGGTATTGCAGGGCTACAAGTTTGATCCAGATGGAAACTACGTGCGAAAGTACGTGCCGGAACTTGCCCACATTGCAGGCAAAGATGTTCACGAACCTTGGAATCTGATTGACGGTCTGGCACACGGCTACCCGGCACCAATTGTTGATCACAAGACTGAGCGCGATGAAGCGCTGCGCCGCTTGGACGAACTAAAAACGAATTAGCGGGTCAACCGCCAGGGCAACAAACAGCAGCGTCAAATAAATATTTGAAACGTGAAACAGCGGCATTGGGTTGTCAATTTCTGCGGATGCGCTCTGGCGGTAAAGCTTGTATGCGCCAATCAGGAACCAAACACCGCTCACAAGTGCGACAACAGCGTAAATGTATCCGAGGCCTGCAATGGGCACGAGCAAAAGCGTGCAAATAACTACAGCCCAGGTGTACAAAACAATCTGCACGGCAACAGTTTTTGCACTACGCACCACAGGAAGCATTGGAACTCCTGCGCGCGCATAGTCATCGCGGTATTTCACCGATAGTGGCCAGTAGTGCGGCGGGGTCCAGAGGAAAATGATCAAAAACAGAACCCAAGCTGCTGGTGCGACGCTGTTGGACACGGCGGCCCAGGCAATGAGCACAGGTGCTGCGCCAGCTGCTCCGCCCCAAACGATGTTTTGAGGCGTGCGTCGCTTTAGACCCAAGGTGTAAATAAATACGTAGAACAGCACTGCCGCTAGAGAAATTGCCGATGCAAGCCAGTTCACCAAGAGGCCGAGCCAAACAACTGACAAGGCCCCGATCAGCCAAGCGAGTGTCAGTGCTTCACGCTGAGAAAGTTGGCCGGTCACCAAAGGGCGGCTCTTGGTGCGACCCATGATCTTGTCGATGTCAGTGTCAATGATGCAGTTGAAGGCATTTGCCGACCCGGCACTCAGAGCGCCACCAACAATCGTGGCCAGCACCAACCAGAGGTTTGGCAGGCCACCCTGAGCCAAAATCATGGTTGGCACGGTGGTGATTAGCAGCAACTCAATCACTCGAGGCTTGGTTAGCGCGAGATAGGCAGCAGCCTTGAGTTTGAAAGATGACGGGGACATTACTAACAAGTGTAAAACAACGAAATACTTGCCCGATGCGCCGGGTTGCAAAAGACACGGTGTGTAGACTTTACCTATCAAACAGGGCTGTTTGTAAACTCCCTTTCACGTTTCCAACAAGATTAGGAAATACCTCTTTGTCATCTCTTCAGTGGACCGATCTAGATTCAAAAGCCGTTGATACAGCACGTGTTTTGGCTGCAGATGCTGTTGAGAAGGTGGGAAACGGGCACCCGGGTACAGCAATTAGCTTGGCGCCGGTGGCATATTTGCTTTTCAACAAGGTGATGCGCCATGACCCTAAGGATGACCGCTGGCTGGGCCGCGACCGTTTCATTCTGAGTGTTGGCCACAGCTCACTGACTATTTACAACCAGCTTTACCTGCACGGCTATGGTCTTGAACTTGACGATCTGAAGGCCCTTCGCACTTGGGGTTCAGCTACCCCTGGCCACCCAGAGTACGGCCACACCAAGGGTGTTGAAATCACCACTGGTCCCCTGGGTCAAGGTTTGGCTTCTGCTACCGGTTTTGCTTACGCTGCGCGATTTGAGCGCGGGCTTTATGACCCAAACGCTGCTGCGGGTCAGTCACCATTTGATCACTTCGTATACGTAATCGCCGGTGACGGTGACATGCAAGAGGGCGTAACCTCAGAAGCCGCTTCGCTTGCTGGCCACCAGCAACTTGGCAATCTCGTAGTTATCTACGACTCAAACCAGATTTCAATTGAAGATGACACCAACATCGCCTTCACCGAAGACCTATCTGCTCGCTACGAGTCATACGGTTGGCACACCCAAGTTGTCGACTGGAAGAAGACTGGCAACTACGTGGAAGACATCCAGGAACTTTATGCAGCCATCGAGGCAGCAAAGGCGGTGACCGACAAGCCATCACTAATCACCCTACGTACTGTTATCGGTTGGCCGTCGCCAAAGAAGCAGAACACCGGAAAGATTCACGGCTCTGCACTTGGCGCTGAAGAACTCGCTGGCCTAAAGACCGCTCTTGGTTTTGACCCAGAGAAAACTTTCGACGTGGCGCCAGAGGTTATCGCTCACACCCGCGGATACCAGGCTCACGCCGACAAAGCACGTGCGGCTTGGGAAGCATCATTCGATGCGTGGGCATCAGAGAACGCTGATAAGAAGAAGTTGCTCGATCGCTTAGTCTCGGGTGCAGCTCCGGCAGAACTCGAAGCGGCTTTGCCAACTTTTGAGGCTGGCACATCAGTTTCAACTCGCGTTGCTTCGGGCAAGGTAATCAATGCAATTGCAGCAGTTATGCCTGAACTTTGGGGTGGCTCGGCTGACCTTGCAGATTCAAACATGACCACAATTAGCGGAGCAAAGTCATTTGTGCCTTCAGAGTGGTCAACTCACGAATGGACCGGCCACAAGTACGGTCGCGTTTTGCACTTTGGTATTCGCGAGCACGCAATGGGTTCAATCCTTAACGGCATCGCACTGCACGGCAACACTCGCGCATTCGGTGGAACCTTCTTGATCTTCAGCGATTACATGCGACCAGCCGTTCGTTTGGCTGCGCTAATGGGTGTGCCTTCGATTTTCGTTTGGACTCACGACTCGGTTGCGCTAGGCGAAGATGGTCCAACTCACCAGCCAATCGAACAGCTTGCTACCCTGCGCGCGATTCCAAACCTAGACATTATTCGCCCAGCAGACGGCAACGAGGCTGCATACGCCTGGAAGACCGTACTTGAGCGTCGTCAGGGCCCGGCAGGTTTGGCGCTGAGCCGTCAGAACCTTGCTGTTTATGCTCGCGGTACAGCCGATGAAACCGGTGCGATTTATGCCGGCGCTGAGAACACTGCTAAGGGCGCCTACATATTGCTAGAGGCGGCTAACGGCAATCCAGAAGTCATCTTGGTCGCTACCGGTTCAGAAGTTGAAATCGCAGTTGCCGCTCGTTTGCAGCTTGAAGCCCAAGGTGTCGCAACCCGCGTTGTCTCGGCTCCTTGTCTTGAGTGGTTCGACGAGCAGCCGGCGACTTATCGCGAACAGGTTCTGCCGAGTGCGCTAAAGGCAAAGGTCTCGGTAGAGGCCGGCCTTAGCCTCGGCTGGCACAAGTATGTTGGCCCATTCGGCCAAAGCGTTTCAATCGAACACTTTGGTGCATCAGCTGACGCAAAGACTCTTTACCGCGAATTCGGCATGACCGCTGAGGCAGTCGTTGCCGCAGCCAAAACGGCGATCGCGACCAACTAATCTCAACCAGAAAGATAAATAAATGACAACTCCAACAGCACAGCTTTCAGCAAACGGTGTCAGCATCTGGCTTGACGATCTATCTCGCAGTCGAATTGTTTCGGGCGGATTGAAAGACCTAATTGCATCTCGCAACATCGTTGGTGTAACTACCAACCCAACAATTTTTGCTAACGCACTTGCAAAGGGCGATGGCTACCAAGACCAGGTTGCACAACTTGCAGCCGAGGGTGTTGGCGCGACCGATGCAATCTTCGAAATCACAACTAAGGATGTTGCCGACGCATGCGACATCTTCGCTGACATTTATCACTCATCAAAAGGTTTCGATGGACGAGTGTCAATTGAAGTTGAGCCAAAGCTAGCGAATGAAACTGCGGCAACCATTGCACAGGCAAAAGAATTGTTCGCAAAGGTAAACCGTGAAAACGTAATGATCAAGATTCCTGCAACCAAGCCTGGTCTAGCAGCAATCACCGCAGTTATTGCCGAAGGCATTAGCGTAAACGTCACCCTGATTTTCTCGCTAGCTCGCTACCGCGAAGTCATCGCGGCCTACATTGCAGGTATTGCGCAGGCCAAAGCGAATGGCCACGATATCTCAAAGATTCACTCAGTTGCGTCGTTCTTTGTTTCTCGTGTTGACACCGAAGTAGACAACCGTTTGGTTGCTGCTGGCCACGCCGAACTAAGGAGCAAAGCTGCTTTGGCAAACGCACGCTTGGCCTACGAAGTATTCGAGCAGGAGTTTGCAACTGCTGAGTGGTCTGAACTGGCTGCTCTTGGTGCAAATGTTCAGCGACCTCTGATGGCTTCAACCGGTGTTAAAGATGCTGCACTTCCAGACACTTTGTACGTCACCGAGTTGGTAGCTCCGCAATTGGTAAACACAATGCCAGAAAAGACCCTTGAGGCACTGTTTGACCACGGTGTTGTTCCAGCGGCCTCAATCACAAACAACTACGAAGGCGCTCGCGCCGATCTTGCTGCCGTTGCTGCCGCTGGTGTCTCACTAGACGACGCAACGCAGGTTCTTGAGACCGAAGGTGTTGACAAGTTCATCGTTTCTTGGAATGAACTAGTTGAAAGCGTTGAGACAGCACTGAAGGCAGCAAAATAATGGAACTCAAAGTTATCGTCGCTGGCACTGCAGCCGCAGCTGCCGCAAATGCTGTTCCACAGCTAATCGCAGACAAAGTAGCCAGCCGCATCGCTGCCAAAGACTTCACTCTTTGGGGCAAAGATGCAGAAGCAGAGTCATCAATTCGCTTGGGTTGGGTTGAATCAGCTAAAGACTCAGCCGCTCTTGTGGATGAGATTCTGGCCCTTAAAAAAGAATTCAACGACAAAGGCGTAAATCGCTTCGTGCTTTGTGGCATGGGCGGTTCGTCACTGGCACCAGAAGTCATCACTCGCACCGCTGGCGTTGAGTTGGTTGTTCTTGATTCAACAAACGCAGACCAGGTAGGTGCCGCACTAGCCGGCGACCTAGCAAAGACTGCAATCATCGTGTCTTCAAAGTCTGGTTCCACTGTTGAAACCGATTCGCAGAAGCGCATCTTTGAAAAAGCTTTCACCGACGCAGGCATCGACAAGGCCGATCGTGTTGTTGTCGTAACCGATCCAGGTTCGCCTATGGAGGTAGCAGCTAAGGCCGATGGTTATCGTGTGTTCAACGCAGACCCAACCGTTGGCGGTCGCTATTCGGCACTCACCGCTTTCGGCATTGTTCCTTCAGGCCTAGCTGGCGCAGATATTGCTGCACTACTTCAAGACGCACAGGATGCCGCTGAGTTCCTCTCAAGTGATTCAGAGGACAACCCTGCTCTAGTTCTTGGTGCCGCACTCGCCCGCACTCCGGGTGAGATGGGAAACCGTGACAAGATTGGAATTGTTGCTGATGGCACACCCATCGTTGGATTTGGAGATTGGGCCGAACAGCTCATTGCTGAATCAACCGGCAAGCACGGCAAAGGCATTTTGCCAGTTGTGCTCGACCCAAAGAGTCAAGAACTTCACTCAGGATTAGCTGATCTGCTCGCCGTTCACGTTCAGGCAGACGCAAAGCCAGTCTCTGGCGACTCAGTATCGGTTTCTGGTTCTCTCGGCGCACAGTTCTTGCTTTGGGAATATGCAACCGTGATCGCTAGCCGATTGATTGGCATTAACCCGTTCGATCAGCCAGATGTAGAGTCGGCAAAAATTGCTGCACGCGGAATGCTGGAGCAGCGTGACGCTGTAGTGCCTGCTCTTTTCGCAGCTGAAGGCATCGAAGTGCGTGGAACCGAACTTGCAATTGCCGGCACAAGCGTGAGCGACGCTATCAAGGCGCTTGTAGCACAGCTTGACACCGACGAGGGTTATGTTTCGATTCACGCATACCTAGACCGCACTTCAGTGGCCGAGGCAGAAGAACTGCGTGACTTGTTTGCTAACAAGACTCGTCGTCCGGTCACCTTCGGATGGGCTCCGCGCTTCTTGCACTCAACCGGTCAGTACCACAAGGGTGGTCCACGCCAGGGCGTTTATCTTCAGTTGGTTTCAGAAGCTAAACATGACATTCAGGTGCCGGGTCGCGACTTCACCTTTGGCGAACTGATTGCCTCTCAGGCTGCCGGAGATGCCAAGGTACTTGGTGCACTTGGTCGCCCAGTGTTGACTCTTACATTGGCTGACGTAAAAGCCGGCATTGCCGCAATCAAGAACGCAATCTAAGGAGCCCGCCTCTTAATGAGCAAGATTTTCACAGGGCAGAATCCCCTGCGTGACCCAGATGATCGCCGTCTAAATCGAATTGCGGGCCCAAGCAGCCTGGTTATTTTTGGTGTGACCGGTGACCTTTCTCGCAAGAAGCTGATGCCTGCCGTTTATGACCTAGCCAACCGCGGGCTTTTGCCGCCGGGTTTTGCTCTGGTAGGTTTTGCTCGACGCGAATGGAAGAACCAGGATTTCGGCAAGGTAGTCAAGGAAGCGGTAAAGCAATACGCTCGCACACCTTGGAATGAAACCGTTTGGAAGCAGCTATCTGAGAACATTCGTTTTGTTTCAGGCGAGTTTGACGACGACGCTTCTTTTGATCGCCTCAAGGCAACCATTGATGAACTGGATGAAAAAGTTGGCACCGCAGGTAACCACGCGTTCTATCTTTCGATTCCGCCAAAGGCTTTCGCGCAGGTTTGTCAGCAACTAAAGCGCTCTGGATTAGCAGACGCACAGCCGGACGAATTCCGACGCGTGGTTATTGAGAAGCCGTTTGGTCACGACCTAAAGTCATCCCGTGAATTGAACGAAGTCGTTGAATCTGTTTTCCCACCTGACTCGGTTTTCCGCATCGATCACTACCTGGGCAAAGAGACCGTACAAAACATTCTCGCCCTGCGTTTCGCAAACATGCTTTTCGAACCGCTTTGGAACGCGAACTACATTGACCACGTGCAGATCACAATGGCCGAGGACATCGGTGTTGGCGGTCGAGCCGGCTACTACGACGGCATTGGTGCTGCTCGAGATGTGATTCAAAACCACTTGTTGCAGCTCTTGGCGCTAACCGCAATGGAAGAGCCTGTCTCGTTTGACGCAGCTGATTTGCGCGCGGAAAAAGAGAAAGTTCTCTCTGCCGTTCGCGTTCCTCATGACCTAAACAAGCACACCGCCCGAGGTCAGTACTCCGGTGGTTGGCAAGGTGGCGAAAAGGTCGTTGGGTTCCTTGATGAAGAAGGCATGAATCCAAAGTCTGTCTCTGAAACCTTCGCAGCGTTTCGCCTAGACATCAACACTCGACGTTGGGCTGGTGTGCCTTTCTATTTGCGTGCTGGAAAACGTTTGGGTCGCCGTGTGACCGAGATTGCAGTTGTATTCAAGCGTGCACCACAGCAGCTATTTGCTCAAAGCCAAACCAGCGCGCTTGGTCAAAACGCTCTCGTGATTCGCGTGCAGCCAGACGAAGGTGTGACCATCCGCTTTGGTTCCAAGGTTCCCGGCGTAGGCATGCAGGTTCGCGATGTAACAATGGACTTTGGCTACGGTCACGCCTTTACCGAAGCAAGCCCAGAAGCTTATGAGCGCCTAATTCTCGACGTTTTGCTGGGAGACCCACCGTTGTTCCCACGTCACGAAGAAGTTGAGCTTTCGTGGAAGATTCTTGACCCGATTGTTGCCCACTGGGAAAAGAGCGGTCAGCCAGAACAATACCGACCAGGCACCTGGGGTCCGTCCTCAGCTGATGCCATGTTGGCCCGCGATGGCCGCGAATGGAGAATTCCGTGATCATTGATCTTCCGAACACCACAATCAGTCAGGTTTCGAAGCGCATTGTTGCCATTCGCGAGCAGGGTGGCGTTGTGGCCCTTGGCCGCGTGCTGACTCTGGTAATTGAAACCAACTTCAAGGGCCTAGAAGCCGCGATTCAGGCCGCTAACGAGGCTTCTCGTGAACACCCTTGTCGCATCATCGTGCTTGCAAACGACGTTTCTAAGAGCAAGAAAGATGCTCGCCTTGACGCGCAGATTCGAGTTGGTGGCGACGCCGGAGCATCCGAGGTAATAGTTCTTCGTGCTTATGGTGAGGCTGCCAGCGACCCAGAAAGCTTGGTCACGGGATTGTTGCTGCCAGACGCGCCCGTGGTTGCTTGGTGGCCAAACGAGGCTCCAGGCAACGCTTCACTTTCTTCGATTGGCCGAATTGCAACCCGTCGCATAACCGATGCTGCTGCGCAAAAAGATGCTCGCGCTCACTTCAAAAACCTAGCGAAGACCTACCAGCCGGGCGACAGCGATTTTGCCTGGACACGCCTGACTCAGATTCGCACCCAGCTTGCCACCATGCTTGATCAGCCACCTTTTGAAAAAATTACCGGTGCAGAAATTGTAGGAGCAAGCGATTCGCCTAGTGTTGATTTGCTTGCAGCTTGGCTTGAACTTAAATTGCAGATCAAAGTAAAGGTCACTCGCACCACACGCGCCAAGTCAATTAATGGCGTTGCCAAGGTTAAGTTGACTCGCAAGTCAGGAACCGTAGAGATTATTCGCGACAATCTAGACAAAGCGGTGCTAATTCAAACTGGCCAACCGACCCGTGAGATCAGCATGCCCCGTCGCTCGCTACGCGATTGCTTGAGCGAAGATCTTCGACGCCTTGATGCAGATGACCTTTTCGGCAAAGTCATCACCAGGAGCTTCGGCTCACGCGTTGCGCCACGCAAACCGGCTACCACAACTGCAAGAAAGTAATCATGTCGAAACCCATCGTGCACCGTTTTCTTGATGCAGAGTCTGTTGCTAAAAATGCAGCACATGACTTTCTAGTGCATATGGCCGCACTGTTGCAATCCAAACCCGAAGTGCATGTAATGCTCACTGGCGGCACTGTTGGCATTGCTACGCTGGCTGCAATTGCAGACGACGAGTTGAGTGCTTCGTTAGATTTCACCAAGCTGCACTTCTGGTGGGGTGACGAAAGATTTGTAGCCTCGGATAGCGACGACCGCAATTCATTGCAGGCCTACAAAGCACTATTGCGCAAAATCGATGTCGACTCAACAAAAGTTCATGAGTTTCCGGCAACCGACAACGGCTTGATGTTGGACGACGCGGCCGAGCAGTTTGAGGCAACCGTTCGCGCCATCAACCCGCACTTTGATATTGCTTTTGTTGGCATGGGTCCCGATGGTCACATCTGCAGCCTGTTTCCAGGGAAACCAACTCCCCCGGCCGGTCGCTTGATTGTTGCCGAACATGATTCGCCAAAACCACCACCGCAACGACTCTCATTCACTTACGAAGCCATGAATGCAATTGATCAAATTTGGTTTATTGTTGCTGGTGCAGACAAACAAGACGCAGTCTCGGTTGCCATGGGTGATTCACCGACTGACTTGCCAGTCGGGCGCGTTTCGGGTGCAAAGGCTACTCACTGGTACATCGATTCAACCGCCGGCACAACAGTCTTTGGCTGCTAGGAAGAGCTCAGGCTTGAATGAAAATGGACCCACTCGGGTCCATTTTTTATTTCTTAGTCTTTGCCGGCTTGGCTGCCGCAGCTAGTCGTGCTCGACGTTCGCGAATTGCGGCAACGGCTTCTTCAAGAAGTTCTTTGGCCTCGGCATCGGTGCGACGCTCTTTCACATAAGCCAAGTGGGTTTTATAAGGCTCGTGCTTGGCAATTACTGGAGGGTTTGCTTTGTCTTGGCCAGCTGGCATGCCGCAACTCGGGCAATCAATCTCAACCGGAATTTCGGCAAGTTCAACAGTTGCTGCAAACTGCGGGCTGTATTCGTGACCAGCGGAGCAGTAATAACTAATAGTTACGCGCTCTGCTTTGAATCCACGATCTTGTTCACCCATCGGCCCCGCACCAACGCGCGAACCTCGAATTGCTGAACCCCCAGTATTCATGTTTTAAACCCTAGGCAAGATTGAATCTGGTGAATAGGCCAAGTGTGATGATTACTACTGCCCAAACAACACCCAAGATGATGGTGATGCGGTTTAGGTTGCGCTCTGCCACACCAGACGACGCCATGGTGCTGCTCATGCCGCCACCGAACATGTCTGAAAGGCCGCCACCGCGCCCCTTGTGCAACAAGATCAACAGGGTCAAGAAAAGACTGGTGATGACAAGAAGCACGATCAGTGCAATCTTTAGGGCTACCATGGCGAAATCCTTAGTTAATTAGGTCTAAAGAGAATTATAAAGCGATGTGCTTCTGAAAACGGGCAATACCGCTGAACTCTTCGGCGTCTAGGCTGGCTCCGCCAACCAAAACACCGTCAACCTCGGTTGAACGCAAGAAACCGGCCACATTTGCAGCCTTTACTGAGCCACCGTAGAGAATGCGGGTGGCCTGGGCCAGTTCTTCGCCAAATTCGGCCGCAAGGGCCTCACGAATCTTGCCACAAACCGAAGCAGCCTCTTCAGGGGTAGCAACCTTGCCGGTGCCAATCGCCCAGACCGGCTCATAGGCAATCACGAACTCGCCTAGCTTGTCGTGGCCAGCAAGCGCTGCCAAAGTCTGACGAACTGGAACGGCCGCCTGGCCCTCAGCCTCAAGCTCCTCTAGAGTTTCGCCAACGCAGATTACCGGCACCAGGTTGTGACGGAAAGCTGCCGCAGTTTTAGCCTGCACAACAGCGTCGTCTTCGGCGTGGTACTGACGGCGCTCACTGTGGCCAATCAAGACATACTTCACATCAAGCTTTGAAAGAAACACTCCGGATACCTCACCGGTGTAGGCACCGGAATCGAATTTCGAAAGATCTTGCGCGCCCAAACCAATTTCAAGTTTGTCTGCATCAATCAGTGTCTGCACACTGCGCAGGTCTGTGAATGGAGGAAAAACAACGACTTCAGCGGTCTTGTAATCGTGACCGGCATCTTTCAGTGTCCATGAAAGTTTCTGCACTAGAGCAATGCCCTGCTGGTGGTCCAGGTTCATTTTCCAGTTGCCAGCGATTAGCGGAACGCGATTAGCCATGATTTGTCTTTCGTTTAGTTAAGAATTTCAATGCCCGGAAGAGTCTTGCCTTCAAGAAACTCGAGGCTTGCACCGCCACCGGTTGAGATGTGTCCAAATTGGTTGTCTTCGAATCCAAGAATGCGAACTGCTGCAGCCGAATCGCCTCCACCAACAACGCTCAAGCCATCAACCTCGGTAAGCGCCTTGGCAACTTGCAAGGTACCATTTGCAAATTTGTCGATTTCGAAAACGCCCATTGGGCCATTCCAGAACACAGTCTTTGCTGCCTTAATTTCAGCTGCGAATCGAGCAGCAGACTCAGGGCCAATGTCAAGACCGAGACCGTCGGCGCCGAATGGTGAAGATTCGATGGCGTCGGCAGCTACGACTGAAATCTCTGCATCGGCACCAAACTTTGAAGCCACCACGATGTCGGTTGGCAAGATAACCTCGATGCCTAACTCTGCTGCGCGCGCTAGGTACTGCTTGCAAACTTCGATTTGGTCCACCTCAAGCAGAGATTTGCCAACCTTGTGACCTTGAGCCGCAAGGAATGTAAAAACCATTCCTCCGCCAACAAGAAGTTTGTTAACGGTTGGAAGCAGGTGATCGATTACGCCAAGCTTGTCTGAAACCTTTGAACCACCAAGAACCACAGCATATGGTCGTTCTGGGTTTGTGGTGAGGCGGGTTAGAACGTCAAGTTCTTTTTCGATCAAGAAGCCGCCTGCACTTGGCAGCGCCTTGGCAAGTTCATAAACCGAAGCTTGCTTGCGGTGCACAACACCAAAGCCGTCACTGATGAAGAAATCGGCCAGGTCGGCAAGTTTCGCAGCAAACGCTTCGCGCTCAGCGGCATCCTTGCTGGTTTCACCGGCGTTGAAACGCAGGTTCTCTAGAACAGCTACACCGCCGCGCGCCAACGCTTTAACTACGCCATTAGCTTCGCTGCCTACAGTGTCTGATGCGAAGAACACCGACTGGCCAAGCAATTCCCCCAGGCGGAGAGCCGCAGGCTCAAGTGAGTACTTAGCATCTGGTGCGCCATCCGGGCGGCCAAGGTGCGAGATCACAATGACCTTCGCACCCTGGTCAACCAAATATTTAATAGTTGGAACAGAGGCAACAATGCGCCCATCATCGGTAATTCGAGTGCCATCAAGTGGAACGTTGAGGTCACAGCGAATGATTACCCGCTTGCCGTCTAGGTTTGGCAGGTCTGAGATTTTACGCATTTGCCCTTTTACTTACTTAAGTTTGCTTGCAACAAGCTCGGTTAGCTCAACCAAACGGTTCGAGTAGCCCCACTCGTTGTCGTACCAAGAAGAAATCTTCACAGTGCGACCGATTACCTTGATTAGGCCCGCGTCAACAATTGATGAGTGCGGGTCAGTCACGATGTCGCTCGAAACGATTGGGTCTTCGGTGTACTTCAAGATGCCCTTCATTGGGCCAGAGGCTGCTGCCTCTTTGTATGCCTGCTTGATTTCTTCAACAGTTACGTCTGTCTTTGAAACCAAAGTTAGGTCGGTGATCGAACCGGTTGGCACTGGAACGCGAAGTGCGTAACCGTCTAGCTTGCCCTTTAGTTCTGGAAGAACTAGACCAATAGCCTTTGCAGCACCGGTTGATGAAGGAACGATGTTGATTGCAGCTGCGCGTGCACGGCGAAGGTCACCGTGTGGGCCATCCTGCAGGTTCTGGTCTGCGGTGTAAGCGTGAACAGTGGTCATCAAACCGTTCTCGATGCCGAACTTGTCGTTGAAAACCTTTGCAAATGGAGCCAAGCAGTTAGTTGTGCAAGATGCGTTCGAGATGATGTGGTGCTTCTCGCTGTCGTAAAGGTGCTCGTTTACACCAATCACGAAAGTCTCTGCGTCGCCAGTTGCTGGGGCAGAGATAAGAACTTTCTTTGCACCAGCGGTGATGTGTGCGCGAGCTGCTTCTGCATCGGTGAAACGGCCGGTTGATTCGATAACGATGTCAACACCAAGGTCACCCCAACCAAGGTTTGCTGGGTCACGCTCTGCAAGAACCTTGATTACCTGACCACCAACAATGATGTTTTGGCCGTCAACTGAAACTTCTTGTGGCAAACGACCGGTTACTGAGTCGTACTTTAGAAGGTGTGCAAGTGACGCTGGGTCACTTAGGTCGTTTACTGAAACAATTTCAAGCTCGGTGCCTTTTGCAAGAGCTGCACGAAGGTAGTTACGACCGATACGGCCAAAGCCGTTAATTCCAACACGAATAGCCACTTAGTTCTCCAAGAGGTTAGGCGTCACAAACGACGCGTGGGGTTAATGATTTTTTAATGCATTCGCCACGCGTCGTTGGGTGGAAAAACTGTTATCAGAATAGCAGTAGGCCGCTAGTTTTGCTGCGAGCAGCCTCAAAGCGAGCCTGAACGTCTGCCCAGTTGATGATGTTCCAGAAGGCCTTTACGTAGTCGCCCTTCACATTCTGGTAGTCCAGGTAGAAGGCGTGCTCCCACATGTCTAGCATCAACAAAGGCACGCTGGTAGGCACGATGTTGCCCTGCTGGTCATACAACTGCTCGATGATGAGGCGCTGGCCGAGAACATCCCAAGCCAAGAAAGCCCAACCTGAGCCCTGGATGCCCATTGCGGTGGCGTTGAAGTGAGCCTGGAAGGCCTCAAAAGAGCCAAAGAATTCGTTCAGAGCCGCCGCCAGCTCCCCCTCTGGGCGGTCGCTGTTGGCAGCGGCCAAGTTGTTCCAGAAAATTGAGTGGTTGATGTGACCGCTTAAGTGAAAGGCAAGATCCTTCTGAAGCTTGTTGATCCAGGTGAAGTCATTCTTGGCGCGAGCCTCTTCTAGCTGGTCAAGAGCCGCGTTGGCACCGGCTACATAGGCCGCGTGGTGCTTTGAGTGGTGCAACTCCATGATTCGAGCCGAAATGCTTGGCTCTAGGGCTGCATAGTCGTAGGTGAGTTCTGGAAGAACGTATTTGCTCATTTTTCTGCTCCTGAAGTTGGGTTCGTAATAAGGATAGTTAGAAAAATCGTCGGATTATTCCGGACTATTGATCGATGTCTTCAGGCAAAAACGCATCCGTGGCAGGAATGCCCAAATCTTCGGCCCGCTTATCTGCCATTGCCAAGAGGCGTCGAATGCGACCAGCAATTGCGTCTTTGGTCATGGTCGGCTCGGCGAGGTGACCAAGTTCATCGAGGCTGGCCTGCTTGTGCTTCAAACGCAACTGCCCCGCATAGCGAAGGTGCTCAGGAATGTCGTCACCAAGAATTTCAAGAGCACGTTCAACGCGGGCACCCGCTGCTACGGCAGCCTGCGCCGAACGACGAAGGTTAGCGTCATCAAAGTTTGCTAAGCGGTTAGCGGTTGCTCGCACTTCGCGGCGCAAGCGCATTTCTTCCCAGCGCAAAACCTGTGTGTGTGCGCCCATCTGAGTCAAAATGGTGGCGATTGCTTCACCCTCGCGAATCACCACGCGATAGATGCCGCGAACTTCGCGTGCCTTGGCGCTCACACCTAGTCTGCGAGCGACACCCACCAATGCCATTGCCGCTTCGTTTCCGGGAGCGGTAATTTCTAACGCGGCTGAGCGTCCAGGGTCGGTTAGTGAACCATGCGCCAAGAACGCGCCACGCCAAACAGCCTGCGCCTCTTGAATTGAACCCGAGACCAAATGAGCTGGTAATCCGCGCACTGGGCGGCCGCGCTGGTCGAGCAAACCGGTCTGACGAGCGAGCACATCGCCCTGATTAATGACACGCACTTGGTATCGGCTGGTTCGGCGAATTCCGCTGGGTGAGATAACGGCTAGTTCGCTGTCGATGCCGAACAATTCGGCAAGGTCTTTGCGCACGCGACGTGCAATCTGTGCTGTGTCTAGCTCTACTTCAACCGCTACGCGACCCGAGATGAGGTGCAGACCACCTGAGAATCGCAGGATGGTTGACAGTTCGGCCACGCGCACTGCGCTCTTGTTTATTTCTAGACGTGCTAACTCGTCTTTTAGGTCAGCGGTAAGTGCCATTGCTATTCCTTGCCTAAGTCACGGTGCTTCAAGCTGATGGCGATGTCATCGAGTTTGCCAAGTTCCTCTGCGATGCGACGCGACACCGCAACCGAGCGGTGCTTGCCACCTGTGCAGCCGATTGCAATCGTTGCGTAGCGTTTGTTTTCTTGCATGTAGCCACGCAACACTGGCTTTAGAGCTGCCACATAGTTCTGAATGAATTCCTCTGCGCCTGGTTGACCAAGCACATAATCACTAACCGCGTTGTCTTCGCCGGTGAATGGTCGCAGGCTCTCTTGCCAAAATGGGTTCGGTAAGAATCTGGCGTCAGAAACCAAATCTGCATCCGAGGGCAATCCGTATTTGAAACCGAAAGACAAAACCGTTACTTGCAATCGGCGAGATTGCTCAATCGAGAAACCGTCGGTGATCTTTGTTGAAAGCTGGTGAATGTTCAAATCTGAGGTGTCGATGATGACATCCGCAGATTCACGAAGTGAAAGCAAACGCAAACGTTCTTCGGCAATGCCATCAAGGATTGTGCCGTTGCCCTGCAACGGGTGTGGGCGTCGCACCGATTCAAAACGTTTTACCAGTGCCGCGTCGGTGGCCTCGAGAAAAAGAACCCGCAAATTGATTGAACGGCTGCGCAATTGATTTAGGTGTTCGTTTAGTTCGCTGAAGAACTCACCACCACGAACATCGATGACCACGGCAAGTCTTGGCAGAGGTGATTCAGAAAGAGAGAAGAGATCTGCAATTGGGCCAAGCATCTGCGGCGGCAGGTTATCTACTACATACCACCCCAGGTCCTCAAGGGCGTTGCCAACGGTTGAACGGCCGGCGCCAGACATGCCGGTCACGATGAGAAGCTCGTGCTTTTTATCGCTGCTCATCGGACTCCCCTCAGTCTTAGTTCAACGGCGTGTCGCCTTATTTGGCGCAACTATTCGAAAGTCTAACTGAACGCGACACGCCGAATGTCAAAATTACGAATTGAGGCTTTCCACGATGTCTTGGGCCAAGACCGGGCCGATGCCGGCCACTTCGGATATCGCCTCGACCGAAGCAGCCTTAAGTCGCTTGGCCGATCCAAAGTGTTTGAGCAGCGCAGAGACACGTTTCTCCCCCAAGCCTGGAATGTCCGCAAGAGCGCTGGCGATGCTGGAACTGCGCTTTTGACGCTGATAGGTAATTGCAAAACGGTGGGCTTCGTCACGAATGCGCTGCAGCAAGAAGAGTTCATCGGTGGCACGAGGCAGAATCAACGGGTACTCCTGGCCAGGTAGCCAAATTTCCTCGAGACGCTTGGCTAGACCAACAACGGTAAGGCCCTGAACTCCGGATTCTTTGACTGCGCGGGCCGCTGCGTTCACCTGCGGTAAACCACCGTCAACAATTAGCAACGAAGGAAAATAGGCAAACTTTGAGGCATCGGTATCGGGATCTGGTTCCTTGAGATATTTCAATCGACGTAACAAAACCTGATAAATCGAATCGGTGTCATCTTGGGTTTGATCAATCGAGAAACGGCGATAGTGATCCTTCTTGGCTAGTCCGTCTTCAAACACCACCATCGAGGCAACCACTCCCGTGCCACCCAAATGCGAAACGTCAAAACACTCAATTCGCAATGGGGCTGCAGGAAGGTTCAAAGCGCGCTGGATGCCACTGAGTGCATCGGCACGTGCGGTGAAATCTGCCGAGCGGCGAGTCTTGTAGAGCATCAGTGAATGTTTTGCGTTGGTTAGTGCTGTCTTAGCCAGCGCAGCTTTGTCGCCACGTTGGGCAATGCGTAGATCAACTTTGGAACCGCGCAATTCGCTCAACCACTTGGCCACTGCATCGGCATCATCGGGCAGAGCCGGAACAATGATTTCCTTTGGAACTTCATTTGGTTCGGCGCTACCGGCCGGCGAATAAACGTTTTGCAAAACATACTCAACCACTTCGCCGAGTGTTCGATCCAACTCTTTGTCAATTACCCATCCGCGGGCACCGCGAATTCGACCGCCGCGAACAATAAACATTGATACGGCAGCGGCAAGCTCGTCATCGGCAACAGCGATTAAGTCGGCGTCGGTGTGGTCACTAAAGACAACGGCACTTTTCTCAAGCACAGTTTCAAGAGCTTCGATGTTGTCTCGCAGTCGCGCAGCGAGCTCATATTGCTGCGCCTCGGATGCCTTGATCATTTGCTTGCGCAAAACCTCAACGTGCTTCACGTCTCCCCCCGACATAAAATCAACGAATTGTTTTACGACAGCCTTGTGCTCAGTTTGGGTGACGCGATCAACGCAAGGCGCAACGCATTTGCCAATATCTCCAAGTAAGCAAGGTCGGTTGCTCTGTTTGGCCCGGTTGTATATGCCAGTGGTGCAGGAGCGCATTGGGTAAACCTTTAGCAGGGTGTCAACAGTTTCACGCACCGCCCAGGCCTGCGTGTAAGGGCCGAAGTACTTCACACCTTTCTTCTCGCGATAGCGGGTGACAAATACACGAGGCACTTCTTCATTTACCGTGACTGCAAGATAGGGATAGGACTTATCGTCTTTGAACTGCACATTGAAAGGCGGGTTAAATTCCTTGATCCAAGTGAATTCAAGTTGCAGAGCTTCGAACTCCGATTTAACAATCGTCCATTGCACATCGGCCGCAGCCAACACCATGCGACGGGTGCGTTCATGCAAACTATCAAGCGGGCCAAAATAATTGCTCAGACGGGCTCTTAGATTTTTCGCTTTGCCCACATAGAGCACACGCCCGTCGGAGTCTAACCAGCGGTAGACCCCTGGGCTAGTTGGAATCTCGCCGGTTTGTGGCCGAAACGAGAGTTCTTGAGCCATTAGCCGAGAATCTCTTTCAAGAATTGACCAGTGAAGCTCTTGGCGTTCTTAGCCACCTGCTCCGGTGTTCCCACAGCAATAACTTCTCCACCTCGCGAACCACCTTCAGGCCCGATGTCGATTACCCAGTCGGCACACTTGATGACGTCGAGGTTGTGTTCAATTACCAACACGGTGTTGCCCTTTTCAACCAACGAGTTCAATACCAGCAGCAACTTGCGAACATCTTCAAAGTGCAGACCAGTGGTTGGCTCATCTAGAACATAAATAGTGCGACCGTTTGAGCGACGTTGCAGTTCAGTGGCTAGCTTCACGCGTTGGGCTTCGCCACCAGAAAGCGTGGTTGCGCTTTGGCCAAGGCGAACGTATCCCAAGCCAACTTCAACTAGCGTTTCGAGATAACGGGCAATCGAAGAAATTGCAGCAAAGAATTCAGCAGCCTCAGCAATAGGCATCTGCAATACCTCGGCGATGTTTTTGCCCTTGTATTTCACCTGCAGAGTTTCGCGGTTGTAGCGCTCGCCATGGCAAACTTCACAGTCAACGTACACATCCGGTAAGAAGTTCATTTCAATGCGCAGCGTTCCGTCTCCAGAACAGGCTTCACAGCGACCGCCCTTTACGTTGAACGAGAAGCGACCCTGCTGGTAGCCGCGAGCTTTGGACTCTTGAGTTTCAGCAAAAAGTTTGCGAATGTGATCAAAAACGCCGGTGTAAGTAGCCGGGTTCGATCTTGGGGTGCGACCAATCGGGTTCTGG
>NZ_JAHEIM010000009.1:17391-92039 GCF_024639375.1 Rhodoluna sp. | reverse complement strand
CGCGCCGATTTATCAGTCCGACTCGCTGCACTCTGCAGTTGTTGAAATCATCGTCAAGAAGAATGCTCGTGTTCGCTACACAACCATTCAGAACTGGTCAACCAACGTTTACAACCTGGTCACCAAGCGCGCGATTGCTCACGAAGGCGCAACCATGGAGTGGATTGATGGCAACATCGGTTCAAAGGTAACCATGAAGTACCCAGCCGTAATTCTTGCTGGGGAGCACGCACGTGGCGAGACCCTTTCAGTGGCTTTTGCTGGTGAAGGTCAGCACCAAGATGCCGGTGCAAAAATGATTCACCTTGCGCCATACACTTCTTCTTCAATCGTTTCAAAGTCGATTGCCCGTGGTGGTGGCCGCACTTCATACCGAGGCGAAATCAAAGTGATGCCCGGCGCTCACCACTCAGCTAACACTGTTCGCTGTGACGCCTTGTTGGTTGACACAATTTCTCGATCAGACACCTACCCAGCTGTGGATGTACGCGAGGACGATGTGTCGATGGGCCACGAAGCCACTGTTTCACGCGTGAGCGAAGAGCAGTTGTTCTACTTGCAGTCTCGTGGCATGCCAGAAGACGAGGCGATGGCCATGATTGTGCGTGGTTTTATCGAACCAATCGCAAAAGAGTTGCCCATGGAATATGCGCTCGAACTAAACAAACTTATTGAAATGCAAATGGAAGGGGCTGTTGGTTAATGACAACAGCTACTCAGACCGCTAACAGCGGTGCGGTTCAGCACGGCCTGATTGAACACAGCCACGGATACGGTGTTCCAATTCAGACTCGCAACGAGCGAATTCGCTCGACCAACGTTGCAGATTTTGCCCCGATCTCAACTCGCGAGGAGCAGTGGCGTTACCTGTCAGCCGATCGAATCAACGGCCTTGATGCTGATGCTCTTTCGGAATACTTAGGCGACATCAGTGCAAAGCACCCAGACAGTGTCACTACCCAATGGGTTGGCGCTGACCACCCATTGTTCGGCGCGGCCGGCGTTCCAGAAGATCGCGTTAGCGCGGCCGCTTGGGGTTCCGCAGAGAAGGCTTACCTGGTCACTATCCCCGGTAATTCTGAATCAGCCTGTGAAGTTCAGCTAGGCATCGATTCTGAGAGCGACGAGCCTTCGGCCTTGCACTTGATCATTGACGCCAAACCATTTGCCAATGGCATTGTGATTCTTGACCATAAGGGCAAAGCTACTCTTGGCGAAAACGTTGAAATTATTGTGGGCGACGAAGCGAACCTCACAGTGATTTCAATTCAAGATTGGAATGACGATAGCGTTCACATCTCTGCTCAATTTGCAAAACTAGGCCGCAACGCAAAGTTGCGTCACGTTGTTGTAAGCCTTGGCGGTAAAACAGTTCGAGTTTCAAGTTCTACCGAATTCACTCAGCCTGGTGCCGAAGTTGAAATGCTCGGTTTGTATTTCGCCGACGCAGGACAGTTCTTAGAGAACCGCCTCTATGTCGATCACGCAGTGCCAAATTGCAAGTCACGCGTGACATACAAGGGTGCGCTGCAAGGCGAACGAGCACACACGGTTTGGGTGGGCGATGTTTTGATTCGCAAGGCCGCTGAAGGCACCGACACCTATGAGCTAAACCGTAATCTGTTGCTAACCGATGGTGCGCGT
Organism: Rhodoluna sp.; assembly: GCF_024639375.1. GTDB lineage: Bacteria > Actinomycetota > Actinomycetes > Actinomycetales > Microbacteriaceae > Rhodoluna. The sequence continues at coordinate 90,395 of NZ_JAHEIM010000009.1, read as the reverse complement.
GCCGATTCCGTTCCGAACCTTGAAATCGAAACTGGCCAAATTGCCGGTGCGGGTCACGCGAGTGCTAGTGGACGCTTCGATGATGAGCAATTGTTCTACCTGCAGGCTCGTGGCATCACCGAGGGTGAGGCTCGCCGTCTTGTTGTTCGCGGATTCTTGAATGAGATCATCCAACAAATCGGCAACGACGAGATTCAAAGCCGACTTTCTGCATCAATCGAAGCTGAACTAGCAAGGAGCAATTCATAATGGCCGTGCGCATCTGCAAAGTAGACGAAATCAAAGCCGGAAAAGCTATTCGCGTAAAAATCGGTGACGATGCAATTGCAATTGCAAAGACTAAGTCTGGCGACGTTTACGCAATCGATGACAAGTGCTCGCACGGTGAAATCTCGCTAAGCGAAGGCTTCGTTGACAAAGACACAATCGAGTGCTGGGCGCACGGTGCGAAGTTTTCATTAGCCACCGGCGAAGCACTCACCCTGCCAGCATATGAACCAGTTAAGACTTATGAAGTAATCATCGAAAACGATGAGATCTTTCTAGAGATCGACGAAGCGTAAGACGCAAGAGAGAAAAATCAAATGGCTATTCTTCAGATTAAGAACCTGCACGTTTCAGTTGAAACCGAACAGGGCAAAAAGGAAATTCTTCGCGGCGTCGACCTAACCATCAAGAGCGGCGAAACTCACGCAATCATGGGTCCTAACGGATCTGGTAAATCAACCTTGGCTTACACCGTTGCTGGCCACCCAAAGTATGAAGTCACCGAAGGTGAGATTCTTCTTGATGGCGAGAACGTGCTTGAGATGAGTGTTGACGAGCGTGCTCGTGCCGGTCTCTTCTTGGCAATGCAGTACCCGGTAGAGATTCCGGGCGTTTCGGTTTCAAACTTCCTGCGCACAGCAAAAACTGCCATCGACGGTGAAGCACCTGCGCTTCGCACCTGGATCAAAGACATGCGCGCCGGGATGGACGCCCTGAGGATGGATAGCTCATTCACCGAGCGCAATGTAAACGAAGGTTTCTCAGGTGGCGAAAAGAAGCGTCACGAGATTCTTCAGCTTGAGCTGCTAAAGCCACGTATTGCCATCTTGGACGAAACTGACTCTGGCCTTGACGTTGACGCATTGAAGATTGTTTCTGAGGGTGTCAACCGTGCCAAGGCAGCAAATGACTTTGGTCTGCTTCTAATCACTCACTACACGCGAATCCTCAACTACATCAAGCCCGACTTCGTGCACGTTTTCGTAGCCGGCAAGGTTGCTGAACAGGGTGGCCCAGAGCTTGCCGAGCGCCTAGAAGCAGAAGGTTATGACCGATACGTCAACGCCTAACATGACTGCCACCGAACTAGACCCAACACTCTATGACGCCGTAATTGAGGCGCTCAAAGACGTAATCGACCCTGAAATTGGCGTAAACATCGTTGACCTGGGATTGATCTACGGGTTGCAGAAGTCTGAGGATGGCAACTTATTGATCAACATGACGTTGACCTCAGCCGGGTGCCCCCTAACTGACGTGCTTGAAGAGCAAACAGCCGAAGCACTCGACGGTGTTGTCGAGGCATTCCGAATCAACTGGGTTTGGATGCCACCATGGGGCCCAGAGAAAATCACCGAGGACGGCCGCGAGCAAATGCGCGCAATCGGATTCTCGATCTAAGACATAAAAAAAGTCCCTCCTAAGGAGGGTCTTTTTTTATTGAGCCGAATTACCTCTTTAGGCCCTGCGCTCCGCGCCATGCCAAAGGCAATAGCGCTGCAGCAACAATCATCTTGATAGCATCGCCGACTAGGAACGGGGTGAAACCGGCAGCCATGGTTGCTGCTAGATCATTTGGGGCACCAACTGATCCGAGGAAGAGTGAAAGCATTGGAAGGCCAAACGCATAGATAACCGCGTTGCCGGCAACGAAGCTAGCAAGAACACCGAACCACTTGCGATCCCATTGGCGCTGTGCCAACCAGCCAGTCAGTGCGGCGGCGGCAATGAAGCCAGCTAGGTAGCCAACGGTTGGGCCACCAAAAACAAGAGCCTTAGCACCGGTGAAAACAGGCAAGCCAAGTGCGCCTAGCAAAACGTAAAACGCCATTGAAAGTGAGCCACGAGACAGGCCCAGCACTGAACCAACTAGCAAGACAGCTAGGGTTTGACCGGTGAATGGAACTGGCCACATTGGAATCGAAATTTGAGCTGCTAGTGCAGTAACAGCTGCACCAGTTGCGATAAGGGCAATGTCGGCAGTCAAGCTGCGCGGAATAAAGCGATCAACGATGGTTGGTCGGGTAGCGATAAGAACTGACATGCATTCTCTCTTCAGATCGGGGCGGGGGATTGCTTTAGTCGATTGTAGACTAGGGCTTTTGCTAGTTGTCATTGCATTTCGACAGTTTTTAGCCCGGTTTTTTGGAGCCCAAATGATTAATGTGCGCGATCTGGAGATTCGCATCGGCGCGCGCGTCTTGATGACCGGGGTTAACTTCCGTGTCGACAAGGGAGACAAGATTGGTCTAGTTGGCCGTAATGGAGCAGGTAAGACCACATTGACTAAGATTTTGGCTGGCGATGGTCAACCAGATCAGGGTTCCGTTGATCGCGGTGGCGAAATTGGTTATCTACCCCAAGACCCTCGCACGGGTGACCCTGAAGAACTAGCGCGCACTCGCATTTTGAATGCTCGCGGCCTTGGTGATTTGCTAGCTGGAATGGAAGCCGCAACTGCCGACATGGGCAGTGTTGACGAAAAAATCTACGAGGCAGCCATGAAGCGGTACGCCTCGCTTGAAGAGGCATTTCAATCGGGTGGCGGTTATGCGGCCGAAGCACAAGCTGCAGCCATTGCGAGCAACTTGGGAATCAAGGACCACATTCTTGACCAACAGCTAAAAACTCTTTCGGGTGGTCAACGCCGCCGCATCGAACTTGCACGCATATTGTTTTCAAATGCCGAGACAATGATTCTCGATGAGCCAACGAACCACTTGGACGCCGACTCGGTTGTTTGGTTGCGCGATTTTCTTAAGGGTTATCAAGGTGGCCTTATCGTGATCAGTCACGATGTTGATCTAATTGGTGAAACAGTAAACCGCGTGTTTTACCTGGATGCAATTCGCACTGTCATCGATGTTTACAACATGGGTTGGAAGCATTACTTGAAGCAACGCGAGGCAGATGAAGAGCGTCGCAAGCGCGAGCGTTCAAATGCTGAAAAGAAGGCTGCAACGCTTACTCTGCAGGCGGCTAAGTTTGGCGCAAAAGCATCTAAGGCAGCAGCGGCACACCAGATGGTTCGACGTGCCGAGAAGCTGTTGGGCTCACTTGATGAGGTTCGCGAGACTGACCGCGTTGCTCGAATCAAGTTCCCCGATCCCGCTCCGTGTGGCAAAACTCCGCTGATGGCTTCAAACCTCAGCAAGAGCTATGGATCGCTCGAGATCTTTACTGCCGTGGACCTAGCAATCGATAAGGGCTCCAAAGTTGTAATCATCGGCCTCAACGGTGCCGGTAAAACAACTCTGCTTCGCATGCTCGCTGGCATTGATAAGCCGGATACCGGTCAAATCGAACCAGGCCACGGACTTAAGGTTGGCTACTTCGCGCAGGAGCATGAGACCCTCGACGTTGCCAAAACCGTGCTTGAAAACATGCAACGAGCAGCACCTCAACTAGGGGAGACCGACGCGCGTAAGGTGCTTGGTTCTTTCCTGTTTTCTGGTGATGATGTGAATAAGCCGGCTGGTGTTCTGAGCGGTGGCGAGAAGACCCGTTTGGCATTGGCATCGCTAGTTGTGTCTTCGGCGAACGTATTGCTGCTTGACGAACCAACAAACAACCTTGATCCTGCAAGTCGCGAAGAGATTCTGCGCGCCCTGAGCACTTTTACTGGCGCCGTAGTTTTGGTTTCGCACGATGTTGGTGCGGTGTTGGCCTTGAACCCAGAACGAGTTCTAGTTCTGCCTGATGGCGTCGAAGATCACTGGAACGACGGATACGCCGAGCTAATCGAACTTAGCTAGTCGCTGCGTCTTCAGCCGCGTTGTCCCTGTCGCCAACCTTTGCGCGTTGTTTTGGTTTGAAACTCGGATCGATTGCCAATCGGCGCATTTTGATCTCTTGCTTGATGGCCCACCATAGAGCCCCAAAAGCCATCACCGCAAACAGAATCCACTGCAATGCATAGCTCAGGTGGTTTCCTTCGGTGAGTTGCGGCCGCGCACCTAGCACCGGCAGGTTTCCGCTTGCGTATTTTTCAGCGGCAACTAAGTAGAAGCTCCTAACAGTTGACGCTGAAACTTGAGTCTTCTCAATCAAAGAATCAATATTGATAGTCGCAATCTGCTGCGCCGGTGCATCTCGATTCAGCGACGGCTCAGTTGGTCTAATGCGCGCTACGATTTCCGTTGCAGCTGACCTCGGCATTGGAACAGTGTCGGGGAAATCCTGTTTGTCACCAGTTGGTATCCAGCCTGTCACCACAGCAAAGGTGCGCCCTGAATTGGTTGCAAATGGAATCAGTTGCAGGAAGCCTGGTTGCCCGTTTAGTGGACGATTACGCACCAAAACCGCGTCGTCAATCAAAAAATGACCGGTCAGCGCTGCGGGCCTCCACTCATCCATAGGGTTGAAGGAATCCTTTGCAGCCAACGCGTCGATGGGAATTGGCGCTCGGTCATAGTTAGCCTCAACAATCGCAATCATAGCGAGGGCTTCACCTCGGCGATTGAATTGCCACTGCGATAAAAAGGCGCACGCGATAGCGAACACTGCCGCCAAAAGGAGCCAAGCCAGCCATCGTCGCCAGGAATCACGCACATAGGCACTTGTGAAACTGTTCATGCGTCCTTTGCGTCGAATGGCTGCGCTTGCAGAAATAATCCGCGGCTTTGCAGATAGTCAATCAAAAACTCTCGATGTTCGTGGCACGAAGCCCAAACCTTAACTCGTGTTTCGTCGTGAATTTTTGGGTTGCGCCATTCGAGTTTGTGAGTGGCTGCAGCCTCACAGCCGGATCTAGAACATTTAGTCATTGGGTTTGGTATCTGGAGCAGGTGCACTCGTGAAGGCATCCGCGCCAATAGAAAGTGTCGGTGCTGTTGCTGCGGTTGCAGTTTTGGTCTTGGTGCCAACCTGACCATTTGCCAACACAACGGCAAAGTAAGGCAAGAAAATTGCTCCTGCAAAGAAGAGCCACATTAGCCAGCCCTGAACCAACATGGCCAGAACGATGCAAATAATGCGAATGGTCATTGCCACGGTGTATCGCAGCATTCGAACTTTGCGGTCATGTTCCGGCGAGTTTGCCAGGTTGGTAATGCTCTGCGGCTCTAACATAACTCCTCCTCATTTATGGTCCTCGGATAAGGGCTTCAAACCAAGGTCAAGACTAGACTTCATTTGTTCAAAGCGATTTTTCCATCATTGAATTCCCGAAAGAGGCCCCGGATGACCACTCCAAGAACAGTTCTGATCACTGGCGGAAACCGTGGTATTGGTCGATCGATTGCCGAGGAATTCATTCGTCAAGGTCACCGCGTTGCCGTCACCGTGCGCAGCGGCGAGGGTCCAACTGGTTCATTTAGTGTTCAAGCCGACGTAACTGACCCTGCTTCACTTGATGCCGCCTTCGCTGCGGTTGAAGAGAAGCTTGGTGCCGTCGAAGTTTTGGTAGCCAACGCTGGAATCACGCGCGACACACTTTTGATGCGAATGACCGATGAAGAATTCGAAGAAGTGATCAACACAAACCTCAACGGCGTGTTCCGTGTTCTTCGTCGCGCAAGCAAGGGAATGATCAAAGCCAAGTACGGCCGAGTAATCCTTATCGGTTCAGTGGTGGGCTTGCTGGGATCTGCCGGTCAAGTAAATTACTCTTCAGCTAAGGCTGCGCTTGTTGGCATGGCACGCTCAATTACCCGTGAACTTGGCGCTCGCGGTATCACCGCCAACGTAGTTGCACCTGGGTTTATTGACACCGACATGACTGCAGCTCTCCCAGAAGCACAACAAGACGCCTATAAGAAGCAAATTCCAGTCGGGCGCTTTGCTCAGCCAGAAGAGGTAGCCAAGGTGGTTGCCTGGCTAGCCAGCGACGAAGCCAGCTACATCTCGGGAGCCGTCATCCCTGTTGATGGCGGCCTCGGCATGGGTCACTAATTTTTTAAAACACTATAAATCGGAGATCAAATGTCTAACCCACTTGCTGCACAAAGTTTGATTGGCAAAGTCGCACTCGTGACCGGTTCTTCACGCGGAATTGGCGCCGACACTCTCGGTTATTTCGCCGAGGCCGGCGCATCGGTAGTGGTTAACTACCGCAATAAAGAAGCCCGAGCGCAAAAAATTGTCGATGGCATCAAAGCCAGTGGTGGTCACGCAATCGCGGTTGGCGCAGATCTAACTGACATTGCTTCGGTTGAGACAATGTTTAAGGCGGCTAAGGATGCCTTTGGGCAGCTAGATATTTTGGTAATGAACGCCTCTGGCGGTATGGAAGCCGGTTTAGGCGAAGACTATGCAATGCGCTTGAACCGCGATTCTCAGGTGAACCTGTTGAAAACCGCAAAGCCGTTTTTGAAGGATGGCGCTCGTGTGGTTTTCGTGACTAGCCACCAAGCACACTTCATTCGCACCACACCAACCATGCCGGAATACCTCCCGGTTGCTCTTTCAAAGCGTGCCGGTGAGGACGCACTTCGTGAACTTATCCCAACGCTGGCAGAGCGCAACATCGGTTTTGTGGTTGTTTCGGGCGACATGATTGAGGGCACCATTACGGCAACACTGCTTGAGCGCGCGAATCCGGGTGCAATCGAGGCTCGACGCGAAGGTGCTGGAAAGCTTTACAACGTTCAGGAATTTGCAGCTGAGGTTGCTCTTGCCGCGGTTGAACCAGTGCCGACTGACAACACCCGTTTGGTTGGCGACACCAGCGACTTCATCGCTGAATAGTTGCTAGAGCTTCAAAACTGAAATTAGGGCACGCAGGTCGTGCTCTTCAATAACCACATCGGCCTTTTCGCGCACGATTGGTTTGCAGTTGAAGCCAACGCCTAATCCAGCGGTAGCCAACATATCTAGATCATTAGCGCCGTCGCCAACGGCCACGGTGTGTTCAATCGCAGTTCCGGAATCCACAGCCCATTCAAGCAACGCTTTAGCTTTGCCTGCGCGGTCAACAATGTCACCGAGAACTTTGCCAGTAAGCAACCCGCCAATAACTTCAAGTTCATTAGCTCTGGCGTAATCAAGATTCAGTTGTTTTGCCAGGGGAGTGAGCAGTTGGTTGAAGCCACCCGAAACTGCGGCAACCTTGCCGCCGGCCGCCTGCACCGCATTGATTAGCTCAACGGCACCGCGGGTAACACGAATCTTCTTCTGCACCTCGTCAAAAACAGACTCGGGTAAGCCCTTGAGTGTGGCTACTCGTTCAATCAGGCTCTGGGCGAAGTCAAGTTCGCCAGCCATTGCTCGTTCGGTAACCGCAGCCACCTCAGCGCGCTTGCCAGCGACTTCAGCCAATAGTTCAATTACTTCGTCTTCGATAAGAGTTGAATCAACATCAAAGACCACTAGGTATTTGGTCACGGAGTAACCAGAACGCCCTTTCCAACAACTGTGATGCCCGATTCACTGACAAAGAAGCCACGATCGAGATCGCGCTGCTTGTCGACACCGATAGATGCGCCATCGGCTACGACAACGCTCTTGTCGAGGATAGCCCTTCTGATCGTGCAATCTCGGCCGACTTGCACGCCGTCGAGCAAAATTGAATCAGTGACTAGTGCGCGTGAGTGCACACGAACGTTTGGTGAAAGAACACAACGCTCAACGATGCCGCCCGAAACCACGGTGCCGAGCGAAACAATTGAATCCGTAGTGCGACCCTGATTGCCTTCGCCATCGTGAACGAACTTAGCTGGCGGAAGATTTACTTGCTGCGTGTGCACAGGCCATTCGTTGTTGTAAAGGTTGAACACCGGCATCACAGAGATTAGGTCCATGTGGGCGTCGTAGTAGCTGTCCATAGTTCCTACGTCTCGCCAGTATGAGTGATCGCGATCAGTTGAGCCGGGAATTTGGTTGTAGGTGAAGTCATAAACGCTCGCATCATCGCGGGCAACCATCCAAGGAACGATGTCGCCACCCATGTCGTGAGCTGATTCTTCAAGTGTGCCATCGTGCTCGATTGCGTCAATCAAGGCCTGTGCGCTGAATACGTAGTTACCCATTGAAGCAAGAACTTCGCCCGGGCTGTCGGCAAGTGGCTTTGGATCGCTTGGCTTCTCCAAGAATGCAGCAATCTTCGAAGAGTCCTTTTCGTCAACTTCGATGACGCCAAATTGGTTTGCCAATGAGAGTGGCTGACGAATTGCGGCAACTGTCACGCCACGGCCAGAGGCAATGTGGGCCTCAATCATCTGCGCGAAGTCCATGCGGTAAACGTGGTCGGCACCAACAACAACAACGATGTCTGGGCGCTCATCGCTCAGCAGGTTCATGCTCTGCAAGATGGCATCGGCGCTGCCTGAGAACCAACGCTTGCCCAGACGCTGCTGTGCTGGCACAGAAGCAACATATGAACCCAACAGGGGAGACATGCGCCAGGTCTGAGAAATGTGGCGGTCTAGGCTATGCGACTTGTATTGCGTTAGCACCACGATGCGTCTCAAACCTGAATTGATCAGGTTCGAAAGCGCGAAGTCAATCAAACGGTAGCTGCCACCAAATGGCACGGCGGGTTTAGCTCGATCTGCAGTCAAAGGCATCAATCGCTTGCCTTCGCCCCCGGCTAGAACCATTCCAAAAATTCTCAAACTGCTCATATCTGAATGTTATTGCTCAAATGTTTCGTAGGGCTAACATTGCGCTATGAGAATCGATCTGGTCACCAAGGAATATCCACCTTTCATTTACGGTGGAGCGGGCGTACATGTCGCTGAATTAGTGAGAGTGCTGCGCAAACACATCGATGTAAAGGTTCGTTGCTTCGGTGACGACCGTAATGAAACTGATACATTCGCATACCGTCATACGAGCGAATTCGACACGGTGAACGGTGCGTTGCAGACCATGGCAACCGACTTGTCGATGGTCACCGATATCGCCGGTGCAGACCTGGTTCACACTCACACTTGGTATGCAAACTTCGCTGGTCAAGTCGCATCAAGCTTGCATGGAATTCCGCACTTGATCACCGCACACAGTCTTGAACCATTACGCCCATGGAAAGAGCAGCAGCTGGGCGGCGGGTACCGATTGTCTTCTTGGGTTGAACGAACCGCTTACGAAGGTGCAACCGGAATCATCGCCGTTTCAGATGGCATGCGTAAAGACATTCTTCGCGCGTATCCGCAGTTAGACCAAAACAAAGTTTCTGTCGTGCACAACGGCATTGACCTTGAAGCTTTTCAAGCTGCCGATAACCCAGACCTGGTTCGCGCGAATGGCGTTGACCCAGATAAGCGATCAGTTTTGTTTGTTGGTCGCATCACTATGCAAAAGGGCTTGCCTTATTTGCTAAAAGCCGCGCGCGAACTTCCTGGGGATGTGCAACTAGTGCTTTGTGCAGGCGCACCAGACACCCCGCAAATTTTGCAAGAGGTCACCGATCTTGTCGAAGAACTTCGCAAGATTCGCGACAACGTGATTTGGGTTGAAAAGCATCTGTCACGCCCAGAGTTGATTGCGATGCTATCCGCGGCAACTGTTTTTGCTTGCCCTTCAATTTACGAGCCACTTGGAATTGTGAACCTCGAAGCCATGGCTTGCAAGACACCAGTCGTTGCAACAGCAACCGGCGGCATTCCAGAGGTTGTTTCTCATGGCGAAACAGGTTTGCTTGTGCCAATTGAGCAGTTGCAAGACGGCAGCGGTAAGCCATTGGATGAAGCCAAATTTGTCTCTGACTTTGCGAACGCGTTGAACGAAATGCTGGCTAACCCGCAAATTGAACAATTTGGCGTTGCCGGTCGCAAGCGCGTTGAAGACCACTTCAGCTGGGATTCAATTGCCGACACAACAATTCGCGTCTATCAGAAGGCAATTGCCGGCATCGCCTAGGCTAAGTGGCATGTCCAGCGTCATAAATCTGAATAACGTGAGCGTCATCCGCGAGGGGCGCGCCATTCTCAACAACATTGACTGGCAGGTTGGTTCAAACCAGCGCTGGGTGATTGTTGGCCCCAACGGTGCTGGCAAGACCACTTTGCTCCGAGTCGCTGCGGCCCAGATACACCCATCGCATGGCACCGCGGATGTTTTAGGCCAGCGCCTTGGCGCAATTAACGTGTTCGAGCTCCGCACGCGCATCGGTTTTGCATCGAGCGCCCAAGCGGCTCATATTCCTAACTCCGAAACCGTTCTCAATGCAGTGATGACTGCCAGTTATGCGGTCACTGGTCGATGGAACGAAAAATACGAAGACATTGATGAACGTCGCGCTCGTCGAGTGCTGGGTGAGTGGCAATTGGCCGATTACGCCGACCGCGCGTTTGGAACCCTGAGCGACGGAGAACGCAAGCGCACTCAAATTGCCCGCGCCGTTATGCCTGACCCTGAACTTTTGCTGCTTGATGAGCCAGTAGCAAGCCTTGACTTGGCCGCCCGCGAGCAAACCATCGCCATCATTGGCGAATACGCGTCGGCTCCGGCTGCGCCCGCCATGGTGATGGTGACTCACCACCTTGAAGAGATTCCAAATGGCTTCACTCACGCATTGATTTTGGTCAACGGCCAGGTGTTCTCCGCCGGCGAGATCGGGTCAACATTGACCTCAGAAAAGATCTCAGAAGCCTTCGGATTTGGCCTGCAGGTGAGCCAAGAAGGCGGAAGATTCGCCGTTCGAGCCCACAGATAACCTCAAAAAGGCTTTGCCCGGGGCCCTTCATCTGTTATACTTTTCCTTTAGTGCCGATGGCACAATCCAATCTTTTATCTAATCGGAGTTCCGCATGAAGGCTGACATTCACCCAAAGTACGAGACCGTCGTATTCCGCGACCTAGCCTCAGGTGTTTCGTTCTTGACTCGCTCAACAATCTCGAGCAGCAAGACCATCGAATGGGAAGACGGCAACACCTACCCAGTCTTCGACGTTGAAATCTCTTCAGAGTCACACCCGTTCTACACCGGTAAGCAGCGCATCATGGATGCTGCAGGCCGTGTTGAGCGCTTCAACGCTCGCTACAAGGGTTTTGGTGCCTAATTCCAAGTAATTAGCCACAGGGTTTTGGTGCCCAATCCCAAGTAATTAGCCACAGGGTTTTGGTGCCCAAAGCACCAGCTCAGAAACTTAGAAAAATGGACCCCGAGGGGGTCCATTTTTTTATGCCTGGAGTTTTAGTGGCCAACCTCGGGTCGAGGTGAAATCTGGGTTCACGCTGCGGCGCATGTATGCCTCAAAGTCAGCGTCGATCGCTTCACTCCAGCCGATTTGCAATTGGTGCAGCTCTGCCGCGGTCTTTGGCAATTCAGCCGCGAATCGCTTGGCGATAGCCTGAGCAACACGACCGGCAGCTATCGCATCGGCGGTGGCATTGTGAGCGTCGGTTAGCGGAACTTGATAGAACTCGGCCGCGTTCTCGAGTCGGCGCTTGCCCTTGCGGTATTTGTCTTTGAACTTGTCAATAACGAGTGGGTCGATGATCGGGCCTGGATTTTCTAGCGGATTGAGGCCGTGGCGCAATGCCTCGTAATGAAGAATCGTGAAGTCGTAAGGGGCGTTGTAGGCAACCACTGGCAATCCACGGCTGAAGAAGTCACGTAAGGTTTCGAGAATTTCGGAAACAACTTCGGTGGCTGGTCGACCATCTCGACGAGCAATCTCGGTAGTTACGCCATGCACGTCACTGGCTTGGGTGGGAATCTCGATTGCCGGATCAGCCAACCACTCGGTGTTATTGCCAACTTGATTGCCTTGAGCATCGAGCTCGACGGCACACGCGGTCACGATGCGCGCATCAGTGAGGTCTAATCCGGTGGTTTCTAGGTCGAATACGGCAAATTGCTTGGCCCAGTCAGGCAGAGGCGAAGAGAAATCGAAGGCTTGTTGATCGTTCACGCGTTCAGACTAGGCGCTACTAGCGACACAGCCCGACGCCACGCGCTAGTTCAAGAGCGGCCACGGATTGGTTAAGGCTGAAAATGTGCAGGCCTGGAGCGCCGACTTTGATTAGGTCGAGCGAAAGCTGAGTGATGTAGTCCATGCCAATTTTGCGAGCGGTCACTTCATCTGCATCTTCAAGCTGTTGCATCAGTTTTGGCGGGATGTGGGCGCCCGACATAGCCGCCATGCGAATGACCTGCTTGGCGTTTGCAATTGGCATGACACCCGGGATGATCGGCATATCAGCACCGGCTGCCGACGATGCTTCAATCAAATCGGTGTAGGCCTCAACTGTGAAGAAGAGCTGAGTCATTGCAAAACTGGCTCCGGCTTGTTGCTTGAGGGCCAACACCATCGCGTCGTGTTGCATGTGCGCTGATTCTGGGTGCACCTCAGGAAATGCCGCGACACCAACCTCGAGTGAAGTGACTTCGTGAGCTAGCTGAACTAGTTCAAGGGCGGTCTTAAGCTCACCCTTTTCCAAAGCGTCAGGGTCATCCTTAGGTGAATCGCCACGCAACGCCAGAATTGCTGCCACGCCTGCATCTTCGAAGTGCTTGATGATTTTTGAGGTGCCAGTTCGGGTGCTTCCCACACAAGTAAGGTGACCAATGGTCATTACATCCTTGGCCATTCGGTCAACAATCGCGAGTGAACGCTCGCGGTTTGAGCCTCCGGCTCCATAAGTCACTGAAACAAAGTCAGGCTTTACTTCAGCAAGTTTGTCGAACGCAGCCCAGAGGTTAGCCTCTCCAACCTCATCCTTAGGTGGAAAAAATTCAAAAGACAGGGTTGGTTGATTTTGGTTTGCTCGAGCAGCCAAGGTCTCGGTGATATTGCAGACGGAACCCACAGCAATTGTGTCGGTTCGAAGCAAGTTGATCTCGGGCATCCGATAAGTATATCGGCCTGACTCAGCCAATAAGGCTCAGGTAGACTAAGGGCCTATGTTTGCTCCTCGTTCCCAAGCCCTAATCGAAGCCGTTCGCAGTCGCGTTGTTGTGGCCGACGGCGCCATGGGAACCATGATTCAAGAGGCTAGCCCAACCCTCGATGACTTTCAGGGGCACGAGGGCTGCAACGAAATTCTCAACGTCACGCGCCCCGAGCTAATCAAGAGCATTCACGCTCAGTATTTGAAGTCGGGTTCAGAGGCCATTGAAACCAACACTTTCGGTGCGAACTTCGCAAACCTTGCTGAGTATGGCATTGAAGATCGCATTGAAGAGCTGGCCTACGCGGGTGCGGTTTTGGCTCGTGAAATTGCCGACGATTTCAGCACCGCAGACAAGCCTCGCTGGGTTCTTGGTTCGGTTGGTCCTGGCACCAAGCTGCCGAGCCTCGGGCACGAGAAGTTCTCAGTGCTGCGTGACGCCTACAAGCTCGAGGCGCTGGGTCTTATCCGCGGCGGTGCCGACGCAATTTTGATTGAAACCGCTCAGGATTTGCTGCAGGCGAAGAGCGCGGTAATCGGTTCAAAGCGTGCGATGGCGGAACTTGGAATTTACATTCCAGTATTGGTTTCGGTGACGATTGAAACGACTGGAACCATGTTGCTTGGTTCTGAAATCGGTGCGGCACTTACTGCGTTGAGCGCACTAGGCATTGACGCAATTGGTCTGAACTGCGCCACCGGCCCTACCGAGATGAGCGAACACCTTCGCTACCTGGCGAAATTCTCACAGCTTCCAGTCGTGGTCATGCCAAACGCGGGACTTCCAATTCTTGGCGCACATGGTGCGCACTACCCACTTACGCCAAACGAATTGGCAACGGCTCAGTTGCAGTTTGTGAATGATTACGGAGCTGGGCTTGTTGGTGGTTGCTGTGGCACCACGCCTGCACACATCATGCAGTTGGCCGAAGCGGTTAAGGGCAAAACTCCACACCGGCCGGCTTTGGTAAGCGAACCAGGTTTGGCGAGTTTGTATCAGCACCAGCCGTTTGACCAAACCATGACTTACCTTTCAATTGGCGAACGCACCAACGCGAACGGTTCAAAAGCTTTCCGTGATGCTATGTTGGCTGGCAATTGGGAAGAGTGCCTTGAAATTGCTCGTTCGCAAACCCGAGAGGGCGCACACGCACTCGATGTTTGTGTTGACTATGTTGGCCGCAATGGCGTTGAAGACGCTCGCGAACTAGTGAGCCGACTGGCAACCTCAACAACGCTGCCTTTGGTTCTCGACTCGACCGAGCCTGCTGTGCTTGAAGCAGGTCTTGAGTGCATGGGTGGTCGCGCAATGATCAACTCGGTTAACTACGAAGATGGCGATGGGCCAACTTCACGTTTTGCGCGAATCATGCCGCTAGTTCGTGAGCACGGAGCCGCAGTGGTTGCGCTAACAATCGACGAAGAAGGTCAAGCCCGCACCGCTGAAACCAAGTTTGCAATCGCCAAACGACTAATTGAAGACCTAACAGGTAACTGGGGCATGAACCTAGTTGACATCACCGTTGACACGCTTACTTTTCCAATTGCTACCGGCCAAGATGAAACCCGCCGAGACGGCATTGAAACAATCGAAGCTATCCGTCGATTGAATGAAGCTTTCCCCGGGGTTCAATCAACACTTGGAATTAGCAACATATCTTTTGGTTTGAGCCCAGCAGCGCGTCACGTATTGAACTCCGTCTTTTTGCACGAATGCGTTCAGGCGGGCCTTACCTCTGCCATCGTCCACGCTGCGCGCATCATGCCGCTCAACCAGATTCCAGCACAGCAGCTCGAAGCCGCTATGGATTTGATCTACGACAAGCGCACCTATGACGAAGACGGAAACGTCTCGTTTGACCCGTTGACCCAATTCTTGGATGTCTTCAGCGGAGTTGACTCCGCTGCCACTCGTCAGAGTCGCGCTGAAGAACTAGCTTCAATGCCACTTAACGAGCGTCTCGAACGCCGCATCATCGATGGTGAAAAGAAGGGTCTCGAGGCTGACCTTGACGAGGCGATTGCCGTCGGCATGACCGCTCTTCAAATCATCAACGATCACCTGCTCAACGGCATGAAGATTGTTGGCGAGCTTTTCGGCAAGGGTGAGATGCAACTTCCGTTTGTGCTGCAATCTGCTGAAGTTATGAAGACAGCGGTTGCCCACCTTGAGCCGCTAATCGAGAAAACTGAAGACACCGGCAAAGGTCGCATTCTGTTGGCCACTGTTCGTGGTGACGTTCACGACATCGGCAAGAACCTTGTCGACATCATCCTTAGCAACAACGGTTTTGAAACGGTCAACATCGGCATCAAGCAGCCGATCAATGAAATTTTGAAAGCCGCAGAAGAGAATTCTGTCGATGTGATCGGCATGAGCGGTTTGTTGGTTAAGTCAACGCAGATCATGCGCGAAAACCTCGAAGAAATGAACCTGCGTGGAGTCTCTACAAAGTGGCCGGTAATTCTTGGTGGCGCTGCACTCACTCGAAGCTTCGTGGAGCAAGATTTGGCTGAGGTTTACGAGGGGCAAGTTCGTTACGCGCGCGACGCGTTTGAAGGTTTGAAGTTGATGGATGCGCTCGTGAAGATCAAACGAGGCGATACTTCGGTTGAACTACCTGCATTGAAGCAGCGTGTGGTTAAACCAAAGAGTTTGTTGATTCGCACAGAGCCAGATCTAATTCCAGATCGCTCGGATGTTGCCGAAGACAACGAAGTTCCAACGCCGCCATTCTGGGGAACCCGCGTAGTCAAGGGTGTTCCGCTTCGCGATTACTCGAGCTTCTTAGATGAGCGTGCAACATTCATGGGGCAATGGGGGCTAAAGCCTTCTCGCGCCGAAGATGGTGCGAGCTATGAAGAGTTGGTCGAAACCGAAGGTCGCCCGCGTTTGCGCGAGTGGCTGTCTCGAATCCAGACCGAGGGTCTGTTAGAGGCTGCTGTTGTCTACGGATACTTCCCGGCTGTTTCTGATGGCGATGACTTAGTGATTCTGCACCATGGTCCAGAAGGCGCGACTGACGGCGGTTCAGGGGGAGTACCTGGCACCGAACGCATGCGCTTTACATTCCCACGCCAATCTCGCGATCGTCACTTCTGCTTGAGCGACTTCGTGCGCTCGAAGGAATCTGGCGTTGTCGACGTGGTGCCATTTCAGTTAGTCACCATGGGAAATCGCGTCTCTGAGGCAGCGAACGAACTGTATGCCAAGAATGATTACCGCAATTACCTGGAACTGCATGGTTTGTCGGTGCAGCTCACCGAAGCACTCGCCGAATTCTGGCATGCACGAGTGCGTGAAGAACTTGGATTCAAGGCTGAAGACCCAACCGCTGTCGATGGTTTGTTCAAACTTGAATATCGTGGCGCACGTTATTCGTTTGGATACCCGGCTTGCCCAAATCTCGAAGATCGCATCAAATTGGTTGAGCTCCTGAAGCCCGAAGTGGTTGGCGTGACTTTATCTGAGGAGTTGCAGTTGCACCCTGAGCAATCAACCGATGCAATGGTTTTGCACCACCCAGAGGCCAAGTACTTCTCGGTTTAAACATGAACCTTGTTTCGGCAGAACTAACCCGCAAAGCGCGCGGCCGCGGTGAGCGTCGTGAAATGCAAGTCATGGACACGGTGACTCGTTATTGGTTCTACCCAGCTGATTCAGAGTCTGCGCCATCAATCGTTTTTATTCATGGCTATCGGGGTAACCACAGAGGCCTTGAAGCTATTGCGGGCGCCCTGTCAGACTTCAACATTTACATTCCCGATCTGCCAGGATTTGGCGAGAGCACTCCGTTTGTTTCGGCTCATTCAATCGAGAATTACTCGTGGTGGGTTGGTGAATTCATTCACAAACTTCAACTGCCTCACAAGCCACACCTGCTTGGTCACAGCTTTGGCAGCATCATCGTTTCGCATCACGCGGCACACGCGGCGGACTTCGATACCCTTATCCTTGAGAATCCTGTGTCAGCACCTGCTTTGAAAGGGCCCAAAGCGGCCCTCACTTTGCTTGCGAAGTTATTCTTTGATTTGGCACCCAAATTGCCAAGCAAAACTGCAAACTGGGCGCTCAAGAGTTGGCCAATGGTTCGCGGAATGAGCATTGTGATGACTAAGTCGCACAACAAAAAGCTGCGCGAGTGGATACATCGGCAGCATGATGAAAACTTCAACGATTTTGAAAGCAATCGAGTTGCATTCGAGGGTTATTCAGCTTCAATCTCGCATCACGTGAGCGAATACGCGGCAAGATTCCAACGCCCGACCCTAGTTTTGATTGGCACCAAAGACGACATCACGTCTCCCTCACAACAGCGCCAAATGGTTGCTCTGCTAAAAGTTGAGAATCGATTGGTTGAGCACCGAGCCGTTGGGCACCTAACTCATTATGAAATTCCCGATTTGATAGCAGAGGACATCAGAGAATTTCTGCAATCTAGGAACGCAAATTGAGTCTTGAAGCTTTCTATTTTGATGCTCGATACATTCGAGTTTCACATCACGACGGAATCAGTCGATTCTCGGTTGGCTTGTTCGCTGCAATTTCTAAGTTGACTTCGGTCACGGCTATCATCAGCGACTTGCGACAATTAGAGAAGTTGCCTTCCGGCACAAAATGGGTCATGCTCAACGACCCAACTTCAATCTCTGAACCACTGATTGCCTACAAGCTAAATCGTCTTGGGGCAAAGGTGGTCTTTTCGCCAATGCAGACGATTGGTTCGTTTGGTAGAAAATTCAAATTGGCTGTCACTCTGCACGATTTGATCTACTACCGTCACCCGACTCCGCCACCGAGCTTCAACCTTGCAATTCGCATTTTGTGGCGCCTGTATCACTTGAGCTACTGGCCACAACGTTTATTGCTAAACCGCAGTGACGTTGTCATCACAGTCTCAAAAGCAACTAAAAAACTCATCACATTGCACAAACTGACCCGAAAACGAACCGAGGTTGTTTATAACGCGGCGAGTTCACTGGTTGAGCTGCAAAGGTTAGCAACGCCTGGATCGCGCCCTGCAGAGAAACAAACGCTGGTCTACATGGGCAGCTTCATGCCCTATAAGAACGTTGAAACGCTGATCGCTGCGACCGGCCAACTGCAAAGCTTTGAGTTGCAGTTGCTAAGCAAAATCGATGACGCTCGTCGAGCAGAGTTGCAAAGTTTGGCCGACTCCTTTGGGGCCAAGGTCACCTTCTTCAATGGTGTGAGTGACGAGCAATACGACCAACTGCTCAACCAGGCCGTTGCGCTAGTTAGCGCTTCAAAGGATGAAGGCTTCGGCATCCCTCTCGTTGAAGCAATGGCCCGAGGTATTCCAGTGGTGGTTTCGAACATAGATATCTTCAAAGAAATTGGTGGCGACGCTGCAATTTTCTGCTCACCGGAGGGTCCTGATGATTTCGCCGAAGGCATCCGTAGTTTGCAAGGCAACGATGCTTGGTTAGCAAAATCTGCGGCAGCAAAGGCACAAGCCAAGAAATTTACTTGGGATGAGTCGGCCGCAAAACTTTATCGCGTGCTTACTGAGCTTTAGGCTGATGCAGATCTGAATGCAGAGTGCGCGGTTCATAGCGCACCATGTTCCACTGCAAACCGTCGTAATCAAATATGTTTAACGATGCGTTGCCCAACCGTTCGCCTTCACGTGGGAATTCGTTATTACTAACAATACGAAGCAGCTTGCGAATAAGGGCACCATGCGAAACCGCAAGAACGCGTTGCCCTTCGTATTTTTCAGCGATGTGCCGCAACAACTCTCGTGACCTCACCTTTAGTGCTTCGAGAGATTCGCCACCGGGAACCGCATTTGGGTCGGAGTAAGTTGCCTTCCATTCCTCATGGCTTAGTCCTTCGGCTTCGCCGAATGATCTTTCCAGTAGTAGTTGCTCCACAGCAATCGAATCGAATCCAAAACTATCTGCAACGATCTTTGCGGTGTCAGCAGCTCGAGAGAGGGGAGAGGTGAGAACAATGTCCCAATCGGCAGCATTCAATGCAAGGGCCGCATCGCGCGCCTGTGCGATGCCAGTTTCGTTTAGTGGGATGTCGGTGATTCCCTGCAGTCGAAAATCGATATTCCAGTCGGTTTGCCCGTGACGAAGCAATCCCAGTGTTGTTTTAGTCAAGTAATAACCTCTCAAGCACCAAAGAAGTGCTCGCCTCTATCTTTGCAGTTGCAATCTCGTCAGCTTTAGTTGCTCCAAGATTCACGATAATCACGGGTTTGTTTGCTCGGGCTGCGCGACGGGCAAATCTCAGGCCAGAGTTCACCGTTAGTGACGTGCCAGCTACTAATAGTGCTTCAGCATGGTCTAACTGTTGCATGGCTTGTTGAGCCACCGATTCAGCCACCGATTCGCCAAAAAACACCACATCTGGCTTTAGAACGCCACCACATTTTTCGCAACTGGGAATTTGGAACTCCGCGGTCAGTTCAACTTCAGCGTCGCCATCCGGGGTGAACTCAAAATCTTCTGACTTCGATACAGTCGGGTTCAAGGCGGTAAGTTGCAGATCAATTGCTTCACGCGAGAATTGAGCCGAGCAAGCCATGCAAATTACGCGGTCAAGGCGACCATGTAAGTCGATCACATGCTTGCTTCCTGCGCGCTCGTGCAGTGCGTCAACGTTTTGGGTAATAACTTGAAATACGCGACCCAGTGACTCTGCGTGAGCCAATGCGTAGTGGCCGGCATTCGGCTTTGCTTCTGCAATTCGGCTGTAGCCGATGAAACTTCGCGACCAATAGCGAACCTGTGCTTCATGAGAGCCCATGAAAATGTCGAAAGTCATCGGATGCCGTGCAACACGACCCTCGCCGCGGTAATCGGGGATTCCGGAATCGGTAGAAATGCCAGCGCCGGTGAGAGCAAGGATTCGCTTGGCGGCAAGTCGCTCGCGCGCAAAATCAATGCCGTATGTAACGGCTGCGCTTAGTGATTCTCTCTCTGACATCGAAGTCAGTCTAACTTTCGCAATTCATTGTGTCCGAAAGGGGACTTGAACCCCTACCCCCTTACGAGGACTAACACCTCAAGCTAGCGCGTCTGCCATTCCGCCACCCGGACAAGTGTTTGTTCAACTAATACTGCCGTTCAACAAAGAGCAAGGTTATCATAGGGCTATGGCTCAAGACCCGCGCATTGCTCTGCAGCAATTTATTGCTTCGCTAGAGCGCCACTTTGAAACCGTTTCGTCGCGTCACGGCAACGAAGACCCAGCGATTGAGCAGGCCTACTACCAACTTGAAGATGCCTTTCTAAACTATGAAGAGGCGCTCTCAGAAAAGTTCGGCGAATTTTTGCCGCTAGAACTTGCTGAGGATGACGCCGAGTGAACCCCTTTGACGCGGTAATTCTTGGCATCATTCAAGGGCTCACGGAGTTCTTGCCGATTTCATCAAGTGCACACGTGCAAATCGTTCAGCAACTCTTGGGCGTCACAGGTCTTTCGAAACCTCAGCTCACTGCATTTATTGCAACTATTCAGCTTGGAACCGAAGCAGCAGTGCTCATTTATTTTTGGCGAGACATCGTTCGGATTGTCAGAGCCTTTTTTAGATCGTTCTTCGCACGCTCCGCAATGACCGACCAAGACGGTCGCGATGCCAAGATGGGTTGGCTCATCATTGTGGGTTCACTGCCAGTGGTTGGCATTGGGCTGATTTTCAAAGACGTGATCGAAAATCAATTGCGCAGCCTTTGGGTCATCGCTTTCACGCTAATAATATTTGGCTTGATCCTTGGCTGGGCAGACCGCGCCGGCAGAAAGCAAAAATCAATCGAGTCCCTTTCGGGCCGTGATGGCGTTTTGTTTGGTCTCGGTCAAGCGCTCGCGGTTATTCCTGGTGTTTCTCGTTCTGGTGGAACCATATCGGTTGGTCTAGCCCTCGGATACAGCCGCCAAGCTGCAGCGCGTTACAGCTTCTTGCTCGCGATACCTGCAGTGTTGGCAAGTGGATTATTTGAATTCGCAACCTCATATAAAGATCTACCAAGCAGTGCATTGACGGCCACAGTTATTGCCACGGTGGTTTCGTTCGCAATTGGCTTCTCGGTGATCGTAGGTTTATTGCGTTATTTGAACCGCGGATCTTTTATGCCATTTGTAATCTGGCGATTGATTGTTGGTGCCTTTTTGATTGTGATGCTTAGCACCGGTCAGTTGGTTGCTTGATCATCTGGCTTTTCGTCAGTTGATCGCAAATATTTCTCAAACTCCATCGCAAGTGCATCGCCACTGGCGGCCGGTGATTCAACTTCATCCCGAGTCTTCTCAAGTTGGCCAATGTAGCCAGCCATTTCTTCATCGCCCTCGGCAACTTCATCGATGCCGCGTTCCCAGGTGAATGCATCGTCACCCAGAGTGCCGTGCTCGAATTGCATGCCTAGAACTTTTTCAATCTCAATCAGCAGGGCTAGCGTGGCTTTTGGCGAAGGTGTGTTGTGAACGTAGTGTGGCACGGATGCCCAGAGAGCGATGCTCGGAATGCCAACCTTCTCAAGTGCGATTCCAATAACGCTCAGAATTCCGATTGGGCCTTCATACTGGCTGCGTTCAACGCCTAGCTCGGCGCGAGCAGCCGCATTTTGACTCGTGGTCATCACGTTGATTGGTCTGGTGTGAGGCACATCGGCCAACATGGCACCTAAGAATATGACTGAGTCAATCTCGCGATCCTCAATCATTTCCATGATTTCAGCGGTGAAAGATTGCCAGCGACGGCTAGGTTCGGTGCCCAGCAAAATGTGCAGACGACCAAGATCGGGGTTTGCTGCCGTAATTTCTACGGATGGGCTGCACATCTGTGCCGATGGCCAGGTGATTTCTCGTTCGCCATTTTGGTCATGTGCCACGGTAGGGCGAGTGAATTGAAAGTCAAAGTAATCTTCGGGGTCAACTGCTGCAACGACATCTACATTTAGTTGCTCACAGATGTGCTTCACAGCCGAGCTGGCAGACTCTGCGGCGTCATTCCAACCCTCGAACGCAACAATTAGCGGGCGACCCGAAAAGATGCTCATCAGAGTGCTCCTAATTGCTTATGCCGATTCTTGCCCCTAAAACTCTAAGCCAATTGACGAAGGGTAAAATCAACTCATTATGTTTAAAAAGAGGCTTCCTGCTGCCGTTTTGTGGGACATGGACGGCACGCTGGTCGACTCTGAGCACTATTGGATGGCCAGTGAACGAGCCTTGGCTTCGGCTCATTCTGCCGAATGGACCGATAAAGACGGGCATGACTTGATTGGCAACAGTCTTTATGAGTCCAGTCGCATCATCAAGGCCAAACTCAACAGCGATATGAGCACTGAGGCTATTGTTCAGCACCTAACCGACTCAGTGGTCGCCAAATTGGCGGTAGAAATCCCGTGGCGTCCAGGCGCCAAAGAGCTGTTGCTCGAGCTAAAGAAAAAGGGCGTAAAGACGGCCCTGGTAACTATGTCGCTGCATCGCATGGCCCAGGAAGTAGTCGACAAGATTCCCTTTGACGCCTTCGACGTAATCGTTGGCGGAGACGACGTGAGCCGCGGCAAACCATTTCCGGACCCTTACCTCCAGGCCGCAAAACTTCTTGGTGTTGCTCCAGAGGACTGTGTTGCGTTTGAGGATTCAAACACTGGTCTGCGCTCCGCAGAAGCGGCCGGCACGAAAGCTATTGGAATTCCGAACTTCATCGAAATTCCGCAAATCGAAGGCCGAATTCTTTGGCCAACTCTTGAAGGCGTTCGCCTAAAAGACCTGCAGAGACTATTTGATTAGGACCCAATGACTAGTAAACAAAACGACGCCGAATTGCGTCTGCCGACTGGCCCGTTTCGCGCGGGTGACCGTGTGCAGCTGACTGGGCCGAAAGGTCGACTGAACACCATTACTTTGCGCGAAGGTGCAGCATTCGGCACCCACCGTGGCGACCTAAAGCACGATGATATAATTGGCCAGCCTGAAGGTTCAGTCATTCAGAACGCCAATGGTGTCGAGTACCTTGCATTTAGACCATTGCTAAGCGACTTCGTTCTATCAATGCCTCGTGGTGCCAACATCATTTATCCCAAGGATTCAGCACAGATCATCGTAATGGGTGACATTTTTCCTGGTGCTCGCGTTGTTGAGGCTGGTGTTGGCTCAGGTGGTCTGAGCATGTATCTGCTGCGCGCCATTGGCTCAACCGGCCAGCTGCATTCCTTCGAACGGCGAGCCGAATTTGCCGAAATCGCCCAAGCGAACGTTCAAACAAACCTTGGGGTGGTGCCAAGCACTTGGCAGATTCACCTTGGTGATCTACAGGATGAGCTGCCTAATAAGGTCGAAGCGCAAAGCATCGACCGCATCATCCTCGATATGCTTGCGCCTTGGGAGTGTGTTCAGGAGTGCGCAGACGCACTCGTTCCCGGTGGTTTGATCATGGGATACGTGGCAACAGTCACGCAGTTGTCTCGTTTCACCGAGGCACTTAGAGCGAGCGAATTGTTTGCCGAGCCAGAGGCTTGGGAATCGATGGTTCGTGGCTGGCACCTTCAGGGGTTGGCCGTTCGCCCGGAGCATCGCATGATTGGTCACACTGGCTTCTTGGTCGTTGCTCGCAAACTGGCCCCTGGAACCGTGTTGCCAAATTTCAAAACCACCAAAGCAAAGCCAGAATTCGCCGACGAAGATTTGGCAGTTTGGAACCCTGATCACATGGGGGAGCGCAAGGTGTCTGACAAGAAACTCCGCAAAACCATCCGCAGTGCCAATGCAGCTGCTGAAGCCAAGGCCGCGCAAGACACCGAATAATTTCAACTTGCCTGACTACACTAAGAAAATCTCGATCAAAGGTTCAATATTTTGCTTAAAGCCCTAACCGTTATTGCCAGCGCAGCCTTGGCTATTTCTCTCACCGGATGCGCCACAGGCAATGCCGCAGACGCCATGTACTCAGACATCGAGCAGGTTTGTGGCAGCTATACAACTGGAAACAACGCGGCTCAAATTAAGGTGAGTGGTGCCGCAGGTGCCGTGCCAAAAGTTGAATTTGCGAACGGCATCACCAGCGACAAGATCGAGACTCAGATCATCACCGAGGGCGCGGGCCCTAAATTTGCCGGTGACCAATTCATCTCGCTCGAATTCATTGCGCTAAACGGCAAAACCGGTGCAACCCTTTCGAACACTTCTTTTAATGGCACCGATGCTGCGTCTCAGCTAATCAAGTCGGGTCAGTCACCTGATTTTTGCCACGCTCTAGCCGGTGTTCGCGAAGGCTCACGCGTTGCCGTGCTTTTGCCACCTAAATTTGCACACGGCGGTCAAGGAAACACTGAGGCCGGCCTTGATGCTGATGCATCCGTGGTTTACGTGATTGATGTGAAGCGCGTTTACCTGCAGAAGGCTGTTGGAGACGCACAAGCGGCCGAGGCTGGAATGCCGACCGTTGTTCGCGCACCAAACGGGCAACCAGGCGTGACCCAGTCGGGTAAGGCACCTAAGGAATTCAAAGTCTCGACACTTATCAAGGGGGCGGGCGCCACTGTGGCCATGGGTGACAACGTCACTCTGCACTACACAGGAATTGTTTGGGGCGGAGCAGAGTTTGACTCGTCTTGGAGCAACGGATCTCCAGTTCAATTTCCACTTGTAGACGGTCAACTAATACCTGGTTTCATCAAGGCGCTGGTTGGTCAAAAAGTTGGCTCTCAAGTAATTGCAGTAATTCCGCCGGCCGAGGGTTATGGGGCTACCGCACAGGGCTCAATTCCAGCCAATTCAACTCTTATTTTTGTGATCGACATTCTAGGAACTGACTCGGCCGCTAAATAAGCGGTTTGGTGACTTCGTGGTGAAAGCCGAATTGGGTTGGCAGCCAGCCAAAAGTGATAAATCAGAACGACTGATGCAAATCACTTGCGCCTTGTTGTTCTCTCAACGGGGCTTGAGCAAAAAAGAGTTGTTCGAGTGCATTCCAAGCTATCGAGACACTCTTGCCTCTGGCACAAATGAAGAATCAGTCTTTCGCATGTTTGAGCGCGACAAGACCGACCTTCGAAACACTGGAATTCAAGTTGAGATCAAAGAGAATCTGGTCGACGGCGATGACATTCGATACGTGGTTGCTAGCGATACATTCGTTTGGCCCAAGCAAGTTGGACTAAACCCAAATCAACTTCAATTGCTAAATCTGGCAGCAGGTGTGTGGGCTCACGCATCATTGCAGTCAGACGCAAACCGAGCGTTGGTGCGATTGCGAGCGCTTGGAGTTGCCCCCGCTGCATCCGACCTGATTGGCTACGCACCTCGAATTAAGACTCACGAACCGGCATTTATGCCACTGAATATTGCAATTGATTCTTGTCAGGAGGTTCGCTTCAGTTATCGAAAACCAAATGGCGAGATTTCTCTTCGTCACATTCAACCGTGGGCTTTGCGCAACATAGATGGCCAATGGTTAGTCATCAGTTTTGACCTCGACCGAAACGCCACACGCAACTTTCTTCTGATGCGCATCGTTTCTAAAGTGACAACGGTGAAAATTGACGATACTGAAGTTACATTTGCTGCGCCAGATTCGAAACTAATTACTGATGCAGAGGCTGAACTCTCTGAGTTGATCAACACTCAGGTAGCACGGTTGAAAGTGAAACCAGATTCTCAGGCTTGGTTTCATTTTCAATTAAATGACCAACCTTCTACCTCGGATGGTCTGGTTTCGGTTGCCTATCTAGACATGCACCTATTGGCTGAACAACTCAGGGAATTCGCCCTTGATGTGACAGTTATTTCTCCCGTTGCCCTTGGCGAGGCTATCCGAAGTGGCTTTGAAAAGGTGGTTGAGGCTCATGCCTAGATTGGCTAGTTTCAACGGCGAGGAGCGATTCAATTTTCTGCTCGCTTTGATTGGATATTTGCAAAACCGAGGGCCGGTTTCACTTGCTGAAGCTGCCGAACATTTTGATTTAGAAGAGAAATACATTCGTGCTGCAGTCACATCAATCAATGAATTGACGGCTGAGGTGGGCGACTTTGAGCAATGGTTTTTTTACATTGATGTGGATGCTCTTGAAGAAGACGGCATTTTGCAACTACTTGAAAATGAAGTAATCGAAAATGTGCCGCGTCTTTCGACCAGGCAAGCTTCTGCAATTGCCGCTGGTCTTAACTACCTGGCCACCATTCCAGAGTTTGCAAATGATAAAGACTTGATTGAATTGCAGAATCTTTTGGCAGCTGGATCGGGTCGAGGTGCAGTCGCAACTGTCGAAGTTGTTCCTGGGACTGTTGAAGCCGGATCAGAAATAATCCGTCAAGCAATTTTGCAGGGGAAGCAAATTCGATGTGAATACTTCAACCAAAAAGGCGAACGTGCACTGCGAGATATTAATCCGATTCGGCTTGATCCAAGAAGCGATGGCTGGTACTTGCGGGGTTATTGCCCGATAAATAACGCAATGCGCAATTTCAGACTCGATCGCATGCGTTCTATCGAGGTTCTCGAAACTGCCATTTCTAATGAGGCTAAGTCAGTGGGCGAGATTGATGACGCGCTTTACGTGGCAGATAAAACCGACACCACTGTGGTGGTTGAGGTTCAACCCGAGGCCTATCGTCTGATTTCTGAATTCCAAAATGTGGCTGAACCGAAATCGATTGAATCAGGAAACATCCGCGCAGAAATCAAGGTTGGCCACCTTCCCAACATTGCTCGGCTAGTGGCTAAATATGGGGGAGCGGCAAAAGTAATCGAACCACTCGAAGCTCGGAGTTTCGTTAAGACTTACGCGCTAAAGGCTCTTGGCCGCCAACCCGAATTGACGAATCAAGTTCAGGATGAGGAGTAGCTGATGGGGTTTTGGGCCTTGTTTTGGATCTGGGTGGGGGTAGGCATATTCAGTCTGGTTGTTTTTGCACTGGTTGGATACAGCCTCTTTCAGAGCGGAAAAGCCGTTGCTCGGCAGGCAGCCAAGCTGTTGCCAACACTCGAAAAACTGCAGCGGGCAATCGATGAGCCGGCTCAAATCGAGGCTCCGGGCTCCAATATGAACGATGACCCGCAGATTCACATTCAGGCTCGAAAGCGACTACTGCGCAACAAAGCAAAGAAACGTGAAGATCGACAGCGTAGGCTTATCAAGCGATTAAATCAGTTTGACCCCACAGAAAGCAGGTTTCAATAATGCGACTCAATGGCTGGGAATGGATCATCATCCTCGTTATCGTTTTGCTGCTCTGGGGTGGTCCAAAACTTCCAGGTTTGGCCAAGAGCCTGGCACAGTCAATGCGAGTTTTTAAGAAAGAACTCAAGGCAGATGACACCAAGCCATCTGATAAGGGCGACAAGCCAACCGAAAACTAGCAACCGAGCTGGGCTTTGATGGCTAAGAAACGCAACCCCGACGCTCGTATGAGCCTTGGTGGTCACCTAAAAGAGTTGCGCAATCGACTGTTTTTTATTGCTATCGCGATCTTTGCTGGTTCAGTTCTGGGTTGGATTTTGTTTGATCCTGTTTTCCAAATACTTCAGGCGCCCGTTGTTGAACTTGCCCAGAGCAAGAACATCAACGCCACCATAAATTTCGGCACCGTTGTGGGCGCTTTCGACCTGCGGTTGCAGGTATCGATTTTTCTTGGAGTATTAATCACTAGCCCTTTTTGGCTTTATAGCCTCTGGGCCTTCATAACTCCCGGTCTCAAAAAACGTGAGCGTCGATATACGTTGGCGTTTCTTGGCAGTGCTATTCCGCTATTTGCAGCTGGTTGTTGGATGGCATGGGTCTCGCTACCGGGCTTCGTGTCAACTTTAATTGGATTCACACCTTCAGGCAGCGCCAACGTTATTAATGCCAACGAGTACATTTTGTTCACCATCCGCATTCTGCTTGTTTTCGGAATCGCATTCGTCTTGCCAGTTGTTTTGGTTCTTCTAAACTTTGCCAATTTGATTTCTGCAAGTTCGATCATCAAGTCTTGGCGCGTGGCTATCTTCGTGATCGCTGTGATTGCCGCATTAGCTACTCCAACTGCCGACCCAATGTCGATGTTCTTAGTGATGATTCCACTTTTGGCGCTTTACGCTTTATCCGCGTTAGTCACTTGGCTAAACGATAAGCGTCGAGCGAAAAAACAATTGCAAATCGACCTCGAATTAGACGGATTATCTGATGCACCTCAGGTTGACTAGTGCCTGTGACTAATAACGAGCTCTCGCCCGCAGAACGATACGCCAAATCTCGTAAGGCTCCGGCTGTGCCCTCGCTAGATTCGTTCACCAAACTCCTCAAATTCCCACTCGATGACTTTCAGGAGCAAGCCTGTCGTGCGCTTGCTAAAGATCAGGGTGTGCTGGTTGCAGCGCCAACTGGCGCCGGCAAAACTATCGTGGGTGAGTTTGCCATCCACCTGGCGCTAGAAAAAAATCAGAAGGTTTTCTACACAACTCCCATCAAAGCGCTGAGCAATCAAAAATACGCCGAGATGGTCAAAAGGTATGGGCCCGAAAAAGTTGGTCTGCTGACCGGTGACACCAATCAGAACTCTGATGCGCAAATTGTGGTGATGACCACCGAAGTGCTTCGAAACATGATTTATGCCAATTCGAACTCATTGATCACGCTTGGTTATGTAGTGATGGATGAGGTTCACTATCTTGCCGACCGGTTTAGGGGAGCGGTTTGGGAAGAAGTTATTCTGCACCTGCCAAAAGACGTCAAGATCGTTTCTCTGAGCGCAACGGTTTCCAACGCTGAGGAATTTGGAGCATGGCTAGACGAAGTTCGCGGTGATACTGCAATCATCGTTTCGGAAATCCGACCGGTACCACTGAACCAGCACGTGCTTTTTGGCTCAGAGATGATTGAGCTGTTTGACGAGAGTGAGGGTGCAACTCGAGTCAACGGCGAGCTAGCAGCCAAGCATGCCACCAAAATGCGCCAACCAATCAATAACTCATACCGGGGCAAGCGGCAGTCATATGGCGAGCAGAATCGGGCCATGCAAAACCGCATTGAGCGGATTTCAAAGCCTGCGATAGTTGAGATTCTTGAAGATGCTGATCTGCTGCCAGCCATTTTCTTCATCTTCTCGCGCGCGGGATGCGATGCAGCGGTAAAAGCTTGTCAAAGCAGCCAAGTGCGCCTGACTACAACCGAGGAAAAGCAAGAGATTCGTCGAATTGTTGAAGAAAAAACTCACAACATAGCTGATGAAGATCTAGCCACGCTTGGCTATTTCGACTGGCTAAGCGGATTAGAGAAGGGTGTTGCCGCTCACCACGCAGGAATGTTGCCAGCATTCAAAGAGGTGGTCGAAGAACTGTTTTTGCGCAAGCTTGTGAAGGTTGTCTTCGCAACCGAAACTCTCGCGCTTGGCATCAACATGCCAGCTCGCACTGTGGTGCTTGAGCGTCTGGACAAATTCAACGGTGAAGGCCGCGTTCAAATAACACCAGGCGAATACACTCAGCTCACCGGTCGTGCCGGACGTCGAGGCATCGACACACAAGGCCATTCGGTCATCCAGTGGTCGGCCAACATGGATCCAAATAATGTTGCCGGTCTTGCCAGCAAGCGCACCTACCCGTTGATCAGCCCGTTCAGACCCACCTACAACATGTCGGTGAATCTACTAGAGGCCTTCGGTCGCGAACGAGCTCGCGAAGTTCTAGAAACATCGTTTGCACAATTTCAAGCAGACCGTTCGGTTGTCGGGTTAGCTCGCGGAATTCGAGAGAAGCAAGAGTCGCTAGCCGGCTATGCCACCGCAATGAAGTGTCACCTTGGTGATTTTCAGGCTTATGCCGAAATGCGACGTGAGATTACAGACATCGAGCGCCTGTTGGCTTCTGGCAGAGTACGTGCAGACAGAGGCAAGGACATTCGACAGTCAAAAGGGCGACACATTCAAGAACAGCGCATCAATCAGTTAAAGAGAGATCTGCGTTCACACCCTTGTCATGCGTGTAATGAAAGAGAAGCGCACGCACGATGGGGTGAGCGTTGGTTCAAGCTGCAACGTGAACTTGACGGTATTCACGCGCAAATTGAAGGGCGCACAAATCAGGTTGCGCGAACCTTCGATCGAATTTGCGACATGCTCATCGATCTTAAATATGTAGAAGACAATGATGGCGATTTTGAGGTGCTCGAAGCAGGCAAGAAACTTGCACGCATTTATGGCGAGCGCGATTTGCTAATTGCAGAAAGCCTGCGCGAGGGTGTCTGGAACAAACTAGATGCCCCGAACCTAGCTGCCGTTGCCGCAGCATTGGTTTACGAGGCAAGGCGTGATGAGGAATGGGAACCTCGATTGCCTAAAGGCAATTTTGTCGAGGTCATTGAACGCACGCAAGAGATTTGGGCAGACCTCGAGGAACTAGCCCACCACCACAAGTTGGGCAAGACCCCGCCACTCGATTTGAGTTTGGCATTGCCGATTCACCGCTGGGCATCTGGTGCTCGCCTTGACACCGTGTTGGATGCCGCCGACTTGCTTGCCGGTGACTTCATCCGATGGGCCAAGATGATCATCGACCTTCTCGATCAGATTGCACAAACCGCGGATGGCGAATTGGCTGCGACTGCTAAAAATGCTGTCGACAAAGTAAAGCGTGGCATCGTGGCCTACTCGTACTACGGATAACGATGCCTAAGCTGAAATTTTCAATCACGCGCTATGACCTGGTGCGCGGAGCCATGGCACTCCTTGGCGGTTTGGTGTCGAGCCTTGCGTTTCCGCGAGAGGGCATCTGGCCACTGATTTTCGTTTCAGTAGCTTTGCTAACGCTCTCGGTTCGCGGTTTAGGTTTTGCAAAAGCGCTTTTCTTTGGATTTGTTGGTGGCCTAGCTTTTTACCTAAGCCAGATTGAATGGTTGAGCCTTTATCTTGGCCCCGTGCCTTGGCTTGCACTTTCAATTATGGAAGCCGCGATATTCGCTGTAGGCATGGCTTGCATCGCCTTGGTTCTGAGCAAACTTGACCGACTTAAGAACCGAGCCACGCGTCAGTTGTCAATCGCTGCGACACTGGCATCCATATTCACTGCTCGTGAATGGGTTTCAATTTCAATTCCATATGGTGGATTTCCCTGGTCAAGACTTTCCCAAAGCCAAAGCGAATCGCCACTCGCCAATTGGGTTTACTGGGGAGGCCTTGGTTCTCTTACTTTTGTCGTCGCATTCGTAAGCGTGCTTTGTCTCGTGTCGGTACTTGAGTGGCGAACGGCGTCCAAACTTCAAAAATCGATTGCATTTCTCACTGTTGCTGCGACTTTCGCTATCCCGGTGCTCACAACACCACCATCAACGAGCGAGGCCGGAACGTTGAACGTTGGAGCGGTGCAGGGCAATGCGAATGCAGGCTTATTCGCGAACCCTGATCGAGGTTCGATTCTGCGAAACCACCTTGAAGCAACGAAACTGATTTATAAGCAACTTAAGCAACACAAAGTTGATGTCGTGATCTGGCCAGAGAACGCCTCGGACATCAGCCCGTTTATCGATGTGAAGGCAGCACAAACAATTCGAAACGAAGTCGACAACATTCTGGGAGTGCCACTGATTTTTGGAACTATTACTAGTCGTGGGCAAGACATCTACAACAGCTCAATTTTGTGGAAGCCAAACCAAGGACCTGTTGACTGGTACGACAAAAAGCGTCCAGTGCCGTTTGCGGAGTATGTACCCGACCGAGACTTTTGGTATCAACTTGCTCCAGACCTAGTGGGTTTGATCTCACGTGGCTACACCTTTGGAACTCGTGACGGAATTTTTGAACTGAATAAAGAGAAACTCGGCGTGCTAATTTGCTTCGAAATTGCCATTGACGACATTGGTCGTGATTTAGTGCGCGAGGGTGCACAGGTGATTATTTCGCAAACAAACAACGCCGACTTTGGTCACAGCGATGAAACCTTTCAGCAAGTTGCATTTGCCAAACTGCGCGCGATAGAGACAGGCAGGGCAGTAGTCAATATTTCCACTGTAGGTAAGTCGGTTGTTTATGCGCCAGATGGCGCAGTGATTCAACAGCTACCTACTTTTGAACCCGGTGCCATGGTTGCTGCCGTTCCGCTGCGCACATCGCTAACTCCGGCCATGATCTTTGGCCAATACGTTGACTTAGGCCTCAATCTTTTAGCGCTATTTTTCATCTTTCGGGCAATTCGCCATGGCCGCCTAAAGAAGAGCCTGCTGCGGGGTGAAGGTAAATGAAGACTCTGGTAATCATGCCCACCTACAACGAAATCGAGAATCTAAGCACCTCAGTCAATAGCATTTTGAAGCACGTCGCTACCGTTGAAATCTTGATCGTTGATGACGCTAGCCCCGACGGCACCGGCATGCTTGCCGACGAACTCGCCGCAGCCGATTCACGCATTTCGGTGTTGCATCGCAACAGCAAAGATGGTTTGGGAGCTGCTTATCTGCACGGCTTTGAATGGGCACTAAAGCGTCACTATGAATTAGTTGTAGAGATGGATGCCGACGGAAGTCACCGAGCCATCGACCTGCCCAAACTTCTTGATGCAGCAACAAATGCAGACCTAGTTATCGGCTCGCGCTGGGTTGCTGGGGGAGAGGTACTCAACTGGCCCGCACATCGCAAACTTATATCGCGAGTTGGCAACATTTATGCGCACCTCATGTTGCGAACTCAAATCAAAGACATGACTGCGGGTTTTAGAGTTTTCAGAATTAGCTTTCTTCGCCAGATGAACTTGCATGGCGTCGCCGCGCGAGGTTATGCATTTCAAGTAGAGATGGCAATGCGCGTTCACCAACAAGGTGGCCGAATCCGTGAGGTGCCAATTACCTTCGTGGAGCGAAACCATGGTGCCTCAAAAATGACAACAGCCATAGTGCTCGAGGCACTATGGCTGGTCACCAAATGGGGTTTTTATAGGTCTGCTTGACCACCGGCACGACGTGCACGAATGTAGTCCAGGCGCTCCTGCAAAATTTCTTCAAGTTCGTCACGGCTGCGACGCTCAAGAAGCATCTCCCAGTGACTGCGTGGAGTCTTGTCTTCAACCAAATCAAGTTTGATTAGTTTTCCATCTTCAAGCAATGTTGCCTGCTGTGGGCAGCTCTTGCACTGCCAGGTCTGTGGAATCTCAGCATCCGCAGCAAAAACCATTTCTGAAACGTGGTTGTTTGCACATTGGTAGGAGTGCTGCACGCGAGCCGAGTAATTTACTCCGCGTTCGCTCTCAAGACTTTGAGTTCCCAGGCGCATTCCGCGCATAGTTTGTTGTGCCATTATTTCCTCCTGAAGATTGGCCCGATTAGGGCTCGACGAGGAACAACTCGGCGAGAACAGTCAATCATCCCGCATTTGCAGTCTTAACAGCAAACTCACAGAGAAGTTGCGAATGCCTCAATCGCTAGATCGCACTTATCTGTGACGATTCCGGCGGCGCCCAAACCAACTAGGCGCTTCATATCCTTTTTCTTATTTATGGTCCAGAAATAAACACTCAGGTCTATTGATCTGCAGTATCTAATGAACCGCTTGGTGTCAAAGTGGATGTATTTATTTCCAACTGGAATTTGCAAGCAATCCACGTCGCGTGCAATTAGGCGACCTAATGCTGGCACCGGCACATACGAAGCTATATAAATAAGCACCACGGTGATCGAACCCGCAGATGTTGCCACAGGGGAGTCCATCAAAGAAACTGCACGACGGCGGCGAGCGTCACTAAAAGAAGTGACCAAAACACGATTGTGACAACGCAACTTATTAATAACCGCAGCTGCAGGCGCAACCACATCATCACTCTTAAAATCCAAATTGAATTTTGAACCCGAGAAGGCTTTGAGAACATCTTCGAGACGGGGAATGTGGCCACCCCGCAGCAAACGGATATCTTGCAGTTCAGCCCAAGAGACCTGGGAGATCTTTTTGTTAAGACCAGCCACACGCAACAAATCTGCGTCGTGAAAGAGCACGGGAACACCATCCGAGGTTAATTGCAGGTCTGATTCGATGTAGTCGGCCCCAGCCAAAACCGCAGCTCTGAATGCGGGAACCGTGTTTTCATCTGGACTGTCCAAAGTGACCAAACCTCGGTGCGCGAAAATACGCGGTTCCAAGGTGCTCCAGTAGCTCTTTTTCGAGGCCATGTTCAGATGATAAACGGCAATGGTTAACAGTTGATGAGGCAAAATGACTTTTATGAAGCCTGGACAGCACCGCGAAACAGCAAGAGTCATAATTTATGACCCGCAGCATCACATTTTGCTGCTGAAGACGCATTTTGACCCTGAGGTTCAATTGCCGGCTCGTTGGATCACCCCGGGTGGCGGAATTGATGACGGCGAAACCCCGCTGGATGCAGCCGTGCGCGAATTGCGCGAAGAAACGGGCCTTGTGGTGCAACCTGAGGACCTGGGCGAGCCAATCGCCAGTTTTACCGGCCGCTGGGATTGGGGTGACGGAAAAAACCACCACACATTTGTCGATCATTTTTACAAACTGGAATATCCGCAATTTGATTTAGACATTTCAGGTTGGACTGAGGATGAACGGCGAGATGTGCTGGAACATCGCTGGTGGAACATCGAAGAGCTGGCAAATTCAGATGAGCTGGTAGGACCGCAAGAATTGGTGCAATTGCTGCAGCAGCAGTTCAGGAGCTAGAACCCCATTCGCCGATAATGAACATTATGTCAAGTAATGTTTCTCTGGCATCCAGGACCGTCTCCCCGGTATCCGCAGGTTCTTTTGCTTTGGGTTACTGCTGGCTCGCGCTAATCCACTGAGAAAGCTTCTCGGCGGTGGCGCCAGACTCCAATGCAGTTGTCACGCGTTGCAGCGCATCTTCAAATCGCAGGTTGAGGTCAACGTCAGCTCGTGAGTGATCCTTGGCCAATTCATAGGCCACCACTCCTCCGGCGGCATTCAACAAAACGATGTCTCGCACTGCGCCAAGGTTGCCCGAGGTGCTGCCAGCAATCAATTGGCGAGCCACTTCAGCGTTCTCTTCTGCATTTCCGCCGATTAATTGGCTGATTTCAGACCTTTTCAACCCAAAATGGGTGGGATTTAGCTCGAACGTGGTGACTTCTCCCCCACAAACCTGGAAAATCTCACTTTCACCGGTGGTAGTTAGCTCGTCCAGACCGTCGCTGCCTCTGAAAACGAGGGCTGTGCGGCCCCTAGATGCGAGTTCTGCTGCGATAAGCGGCAAAACGGAAGCCCTAGCCACACCAAGCGAGGTCGCGATTGGCTGAGCTGGGTTCGCCAGTGGCCCCAGGAAGTTAAAAGTTGTAGGCACCCCCAAGGCCTTTCGCACCGGGGCTAGGTGGCGCAGTGAGGGGTGAAATACCGGGGCAAAGAAAAATGTGATGCCCACTTGTTCGAAAATCTCGGCAAGTCGCTCTGGGCTGGCGTCCAAACGAACACCCAAAGCCTCAAGCATTTCGGCTGATCCAGTCTTACCCGAGGCCGATCGGCTGCCGTGCTTCAAAACCGGCACACCGGCACTTGCGGTCACTACGGATGCCATCGAAGAAATGTTTACCGTACCGAGCATGTCGCCACCGGTGCCAACAATGTCGACCGCGTTCTGGCCGGTTGCTAATTTGAGCGAGTGCTCCAGCGCGACATCCACTAGACCAGATAGTTCGTCTACTGATTCACCCTTAGTGCGCAATGCAATCATGAAAGCAGCCATGGTTATCTCGGGGGTTTCACCCGACATAAACTGCTGCATTGCCCAGGCCGCCTCGGCTCGATCTAAATCGATTTTCCGCGTTAGCTTGCCAAGTAATGTTTGCCAATTCGTCGAAGCGCTCATAGGGCAAAGTTTATTAGCGAAAATCCACGACGAACCGCCTGAAAAGCCCTTATCAAGCGATTCTGAGAGTTAGGATGGAAAACATGACGACCATTAGCGCCCCAGTCATTAATCGCCCAAGTTCAACCTCGGTTGGAACTATCGTTTGGCTTGGCAGCGAGGTGATGTTCTTTGCAGGTCTTTTTGCAATGTACTTCTCACTTCGTGCCAATTCACCAGAGATCTGGGCTCATGACACAACCATTTTGAACGTGCCATTCGCATTGGTGAACACCCTGATTTTGGTGGCTTCATCGTTCACTGCTCAGTTCGGTGTCTTTGCGGCTGAACGACTTCAGCCGCGTGCAACTGGCTGGTCACCTGTTAAATGGGGTGTAGCAGAATGGTTCATGCTCAGCTACCTTCTAGGAGCAGTGTTCGTTGCAGGCCAGGTTTGGGAATACGCAACTCTAATTTCTGAAGGCGTCGCGCTAAACGCCAACTCGTACGGCAGCGCTTTCTACATCACCACCGGTTTCCACGCCCTCCACGTGACCGGCGGTCTAATCGCATTCTTGATCGTTATTGGTCGCACCTTCGCGGCTAAGAAATACGGTCACTACGAGGCAACCAGCGCAATCGTTGTTTCTTACTACTGGCACTTCGTTGACGTAGTTTGGATCGGCTTGTTCCTAATCGTTTACGTTCTCAAATAAAGATCGACCTGAAAGACCTATAACAATGGCATTCATGAAGAAATCGAACGGCTCTCGTCGAAGCCCGTTTGCAGCGGTTCTAGTAATCGCAGCAGGCTTGGCATTGACCGGTGGTGGCTATGCAGCAACTACTGCTGCTGTTGCCGAAACCGCTGCCCCGGCAGCTGCCGATGCTGCTCAGCTAGACACTGGACACAAGCTTTTCCTTGCTAACTGTGCAAGTTGCCACGGCAAGAATGCAGAAGGCACGAACAACGCTCCTAGCTTGATTGGTGTTGGGGCAGCTTCAGTTGAATTCCAGGTTGACTCTGGTCGCATGCCGGCTCAGGCTTCAGGCCCTCAGATTCAAAAGAAATACCCACAGTTCACTGCTGACCAGATTGACGCAATGGCCGCTTGGGTGGCAACACTTGCTCCTGGTCCAGCAATTCCAACCGACGCTCAGCTTGAGGCCAACGGTAACGCAACTCGCGGTGGCGAGCTATTCCGCATCAACTGTGCGATGTGTCACAACGCTGTTGGTGCCGGTGGTGCGCTTACCGAAGGCAAGTACGCGCCGTCGTTGGTTGGTGTTCCTGCAGATCACATCTACGAGGCCATGCTTACTGGCCCTCAGAACATGCCGGTTTTCAACGATGCAAACCTCACCCCTGCTGACAAAAAAGACATCATCACTTACCTAAAGTACGTGGAGTCAAACCCATCCGCAGGTGGCTATGAACTCGGCAACCTTGGCCCAGTTGCAGAAGGTCTATTCATTTGGATCTTTGGTCTTGGACTAATTGTTGCAATCACCATTTGGCTTGGCGCTAAGTCGAACTAAGGACGATAGAGATTATGAGCAAAACTAACTCACCAGATGCTGAGCACGACTACTCAGGTGGTCTAGCGGTAATCGCTGCGGATAAAATTCAAGACCCGGGTCTTGAACCTCACCGCGTTCGCATGACCGACAAGAGCAAGAAGCATGAGAAGGCTGCCTCACGTCAGGTGACAGCAATGTTCGTGGCTTCGGCAATTGGCAGCGCTTTTGCAATCTATGCCTACTTTGCTTTTCCACTAACCGACGACCTTGGATCCGTGCGCAACAACACAGTGCTGCTTGGTCTAGGCATCACCCTTGGTTTGCTTGGCATTGGCATTGGTGCCGTGCACTGGGCAAAGACCTTGATGCCAGACAACGAAGTTTCTGAGCCTCGTCACCAAACCCGCGGCAGCGAAGAAGTTCGTGCCCGCGCAATCGAGATCATCAAGCTTGCAGATTCAGAATCTGGTTTTTCTCGTCGCAAGTTGATTCGCCGTTCTCTATACGGAGCATTGGCTTTGTTCCCGCTTCCAGCAATCATGTTGTTCGGTGACCTTGGCCCAAACCCAGGCGATACTTTGCGTCACACCATGTGGAAGAAGGGCACTCGCCTAGCGAAAGACCCAACTGGCACACCAATTAAAGCTTCGGATGTCACCATCGGATCTGTTTTCCACGTGATTCCAGAAGGCCTAGCTGATCTTGAGCACCACAAGCTTGAAGAAAAGGCCAAGGCAGCTGTCTTGCTAGTTCGCCTTGACCCAGCAGACATCAAAGAATCTGAAGAACGCAAAACCTGGTCTTACGACGGCATCGTTGCCTACAGCAAGATCTGCACCCACGTTGGTTGCCCAGTAGCGCTATACGAACAGCACACTCACCACTTGTTGTGCCCGTGCCACCAGTCAACTTTTGATGTGACCGATGCCTGCAAGGTTGTTTTCGGTCCTGCATCTCGACCACTACCTCAGTTGCCAATCACCGTAGACGCAGAGGGCTACTTGATTGCACAGAGTGACTTTACCGAGCCTGTTGGCCCTAGCTTCTGGGAGCGTTAAAAATGAGCAACGCAGTTCAAGCTAAAAAAGGCGGCTTTCTAGCCGGCACAGCAAACTACCTCGACGAGCGCGTCGGTGTAGCAGGCATTCTCAAGGAGTTTGGTCGCAAGATCTTCCCCGACCACTGGTCATTCATGTTGGGTGAGGTTGCGCTTTACAGCTTCCTAGTGCTTTTGCTTTCAGGAACCTTCCTAACCTTCTTCTTCCAGCCAGCTATGACTCCGGTTATTTACGACGGAGCATACGGCCCGCTAAAGGGTGCCGAGATGTCAATTGCCTACGCATCGACACTCGACATTTCATTTGAGGTGCGCGGCGGCCTTTTGATGCGTCAGGTGCACCACTGGTCTGCGCTTCTATTTGTTGCAGCTGCTGGTTTGCACATGCTCCGCGTGTTCTTCACCGGTGCATTCCGCAAGCCACGTGAAATCAACTGGTTGGTTGGTTTTGTGTTGTTCGTGCTCGGCATGGCTGGTGGCTTTACTGGATACTCACTTCCTGACGACTTGCTTTCAGGAAACGGTCTTCGAATCATCGATGGAATGATCAAGGGCATCCCGGTAATCGGCGCCTACACATCATCATTGCTATTCGGTGGCGAGTTTCCAGGGGAAACCATTGTTGCTCGTCTTTACGGTCTACACATCTTGCTGGTTCCAGCATTGATTCTCGTGTTCATCGTCATCCACTTGTTCATGGTTGTTATTCACAAGCACACTCACTATTCAGGTGCTGGCAAGCGTGACGACAACGTTGTTGGCTACCCGCTTATGCCTGTATACGTTGCAAAGGCTGGTGGCTTCTTCTTCATCGTGTTCGGTGTGATCATGCTGATTGCAGCCACCATCACCATCAACCCGGTTTGGAACTACGGTGGCTACGACCCATCCCCTGTTTCAGCTGGTACACAGCCTGACTGGTACATCGGCTTCTTGGATGGCGCCCTTCGTTTGGCACCAACCCACCTAGAGGTAACCGCTGGTGGAGTCACTTGGGCTTGGAACATCTTGCTGCCAATGATTGTTGGTGTTGGTTTCTTGGCCGTTGTTGCACTGTACCCATTCATCGAAGCTTGGGTCACCGGCGACAAGCGTGAACACCACGTACTTGACCGTCCGCGCAACGCGCCTACTCGCACTGCTATCGGTGCAGCCGGTGTAACCTTCTATGCTGCACTTTGGGCTGGAGCTGCAACTGACTTGATTGCAACAAACTTCAAGATGTCATTGAACCAGGTGCTTACCTCAATGCAGATCTTGTTGATTGTTGGCCCAATAATTGCGTTCTTCATCACCAAGCGCCTTTGCCTGTCATTGCAGCGCAAAGACCGCGAGATCGTGCTACACGGTCGTGAGTCGGGTCGTATTGTTCGTTTGCCACACGGTGAGTACATCGAAGTTCACGAACCACTTGACGCTCACGACATGTATAAGTTGGTTGACTTTGCCGACTACAAGCCGACTCTTGCTCGCCCTAACGCTAAGGGCAAAATCACCGTTGGTGCTCGCGTTCGTGCAGGGCTGTCACGTTTCTACTTTGAAGACCGCATTTCACCGGTTGGTCAGATTGAGTTGGAAGCAGCTCACCATGACCACGCTTCTGAGTTAGACGCAGAAGCACACAAAGAACTAACCAACTAATTTGTTGTTAAAAAAACCCCGAGAGAAGATGCTCGGGGTTTTTTTATTGGTTGAAACTATTCAGCTTGTTGCCCGTAAAAAATTCGCTCGAAAACTGACCGCGCGCGGCGCGTGAATGCGAAGTAATCCTCTTCAAGGTTTGATGCACTCCCCCGCGGATACTCCAAAATTCGTGCCATGCCCTCGAGTTGTCGGCGATCGGTGGGCAAAACATCGGTGCGTTTATTTGCCCACAAAACACTGGCCGATCTAACTCTTGAAGCCAACAACCAAGCTTCAGAAAGCACACGAGCATCGTGCTCGGCGATGAGCCCTTCCGCAATGCAGGCATCCAAAGCTGGCAGGGTTTTTGGAGTGCGAATTGCCGGATGTTCGGCACCGTGTTCAAGTTGCAGCAGCTGCACTAGCCACTCAACATCGCTGAGTGAGCCACGGCCGAGTTTGAGATGGCGGCGAGGGTCAGCGCCTTGCGGCAAACGCTCAGTCTCGACGCGTGCCTTGATGCGGCGAATTTCGGTGATCGCCGAGTCAGAAAATTCGGTTGGATAGCGATAGGTGTTGATTAGTTCAAGGAATGCCGATTGCAAGGCTGCGCTGCCTGCGATTGGTCTTGCGCGCAATAGTGCCTGCGCCTCCCAAGTGTTTGCCCAACGCTTGTAATAAGCCGCGTATGACTCGATCGAACGAGCCACAGGGCCATTCTTACCCTCGGGACGAAGATCGATGTCTAACTCAAACTCGAGCAGTTGATCGGCACATAGACGCTTCAATTCGGCAATGATTCGCTCTGCGGTTTTCTGCGCGACCGCAGGGTCAGCACCTTCAACCACCTGATAAACGAACATCACGTCGGCGTCTGAACCAAAGCCGAGTTCTTCACCACCGAAGCGGCCCATTGCGATAATTCCAAAATCAAGAATCTTGTTGATATCGCTCGCCGAAATGTCTAGCCCACGCAATTGCATTGCCGCTTCGAGCATGGCCTTCAAATAATTTGCGGTTAGGTCACTAAGCCCCTGGCTGAGCTGATCGATGGTTAGATCTCCAAGAACAGCTCCGATTGCTATGCGCAAAGTCTCACGGCGACGAATGCTGCGAATTAGATTCGCAGCGGCATCCACGTCAGTTTGTCTCGAAATCACCGATTCAAATTCCACCTGTAGTTCAGCAGCTGTCATCGGAATGAGGTCTTCTGATTTCTCGAACCAAGCAGCAGCCTCTGGAATGCGCTCAAATAGTCCGGTGGCCAGTCGGGAATTTGAAAGCACTTGCGTCATGCGTTGTGCTGCACCTGTGGAGTCACGAAGCATTCGCAAATACCAAGGCGACTCCCCTAGGTCTTCACTTAAGCGTCTGAACGAAAGCAGCGCAGCATCTGGATCAGTGCCCTCCGAGAACCACTGCAATAGCACCGGCAAAAGTTGTTTCTGAATTGCTGCTCTGCGCGACAGACCCTGAGTCAGTGCAGCAATGTGCTCCAACGCGCCCTTGGTGTCGCTGAAACCAATCGCTCGAAGTCGATCTTGCACTTGATCGCTGCTGAGCGAAAGGCTCGAATCATCAAGCCGAGAAACCGCGGATAGCAACGGGCGATAAAAAATCTTTTGGTGCAATGCCCGCACTTCAACTTTCACAGCTTCCCAGCGAGTGATTAGTTGTTCTGCGGTCATCTTGAGATCGATGGCTCTTGCAAGTGCTCTGCGTCGTGATTCCGAAGTTGGCATCAAGTGAGTGCGGCGCATGTCTGAAAGTTGAATGCGGTGCTCCAGCAAGCGAAGAAATCTGTAACTATCGGCAAATTGTGTGGCCTCGATTCGACCGATGTAACTCCCGGCAGCAAGTGCGTTGATCGCCGATATTGTGTCGCGCTGACGAACTGAATCGTCGGTGCGACCGTGAACAAGTTGCAGCAGCTGAACGGTGAACTCGATATCGCGCAAACCGCCGGGACCAAGTTTGATTTGCAAATCAATTTCGTTGGCAGGAATGAATTCGGTTACTCGTTCGCGCATTCGTTGCACTGACTCAACAAAGTTTTCGCGAGTAGCCGAACTCCAGACTTTTGGAGCGAGCGCTTCAACGTAGGCATTGCCAAGCGGAATGTCACCCGCCAATGGTCTAGCCTTTAGAAGCGCTTGGAACTCCCAACTTTGTGCCCAGCGCTCGTAGTATGCAACATGCGAATCAAGGCTACGAACCAGCGCACCAGACTTTCCTTCTGGTCTTAGGTTGGGGTCCACCTGCCAAAGCATTGGCTCTGTTGAGGTGCCATCCATGGCGCGCATCATTCGTGTTACAAGCTTTGTTGCAACTTCAATTGCCCGGGCTGTTTCCAATTCCGCGCTTGCAGATTCGGCAAGATAAATAACGTCTACGTCGCTGATGTAATTAAGCTCCCGTGCGCCGCACTTGCCCATCGCCAACACGGCAACGCGTGTGTTTTCAACTTCAAATTCAGTAAAGACGCCGTGCTCGGTTGAGAATTTAAGTTCCGCACGCGCAACAGCCAAGCCAGCTTCAATGGCCGCGCCGGCCAAATCGGCTAAAGCAGCGGCAACCACTGGTTGAGCCAATTGCGGATTCGCTTGAGTTAGATCGAAAGAGACGATCTTAAGCAATTCACGACGGTATGCACGTCGGATTGCATTCCATGCTTCGGCAACTTGAAAACCTGGCTTAAGGATCTTAGAAACGCTGTTCAACAGATTTGTGTTCAGCGTCGATGCGTCATCCAAAGTGTTGATGGGTTTTTGAAAGACATCGAGATTTTCTGGAGCTCGATTGAGAAAATCAATTAGTGATGTAGATGCACCAAGTGACAAGCAAAGTCGTCTAGCAGAATCTTCTTTTTTTAGCAGTGCCTTGATGTCCCCTGGTTGACGCTCTGCCAGGGTGAGCAAGGCATTAAGCGCCTGATCGGGGTCCTGAGTGACAGCCAATGAGGCAAGCGCTGATCGCCCGCTGTCTCCAACAATTTTTACCAGTGCATCGAGTTTGCCAATGGTTCCGGCAAGGTCAACAAAGCCAAACCTGGCTAATTCAGATAGACCCTGTGAGCGATCGTGCGCAGCCACCACGGCTTTCGCCTAAAGAGTCTCGAGGTTGTGCTTCAACTCGAACGGAGTGACCTGTGAACGGTATTCACTCCACTCACGACGCTTATTGGCAAGCACGTAGCTGAACACTTCTTCGCCAAGGGTTTCCGCAGCAAGTTCAGATTCTTCCAACTTGCGAATGGCGTGATCGAGACTCTGTGGCAGCGGCTGGATGCCCATGGCACGACGTTCTGCATCGTTTAGGGCCCAAACGTTGTCTTCGGTTTCCGAAGGAAGCGGGTACTCCTCTTCGATGCCTTTGAGTCCTGCAGCGAGCAACAACGCGTAGGCCAAGTAAGGGTTTGCGGCAGAGTCGATGGCGCGGTATTCGATGCGTGAACTGTTGCCCTTGTCTGGCTTATAAAGTGGCACGCGAATCAGTGCTGAACGGTTGTTGTGACCCCAGCAGACAAAGCTCGGAGCCTCGCCCCCGCCCCAAAGGCGCTTGTATGAGTTGACATACTGGTTAGTCACCGCGGTGATTTCAGGTGCGTGACGCAAGAGGCCCGCGATGAAGTGCTTCGCGGTCTTTGAAAGGTGATATTGCGAACCGGCTTCGAAGAACGCATTGGTGTCGCCTTCAAACAATGACATGTGGGTGTGCATGCCTGAACCAGGCTGGTTGGTAAATGGCTTCGGCATGAATGTGGCATAAACACCCTGCTCGATTGCGACTTCTTTGATCACAGTTCTGAAGGTCATGATGTTGTCAGCCATGGTCAAAGCGTCTGCATAACGAAGGTCGATTTCGTTCTGGCCAGGGCCACCCTCATGGTGTGAGAACTCAACAGAAATGCCAAGCTGTTCAAGCATCGAAACTGCACGACGACGGAAGTCATGTGCGGTGCCACCAGGAACGTTGTCAAAGTAACCGGCTTTGTCTACAGGAACCGGTTCGCCATTGGCATCAAGCTCTGAAGACTTGAGCAGATAGAACTCGATCTCCGGGTGAATGTAAAAAGAGAATCCACGATCAGAAGCTTTAGCAAGCGCGCGACGCAGCACATTGCGCGGGTCTGCGGCAGCCGGCTGGCCATCCGGGGTTTGAATATCGCAGAACATGCGAGCGGTTGGGTCGA
Source organism: Rhodoluna sp. (assembly GCF_024639375.1). GTDB lineage: Bacteria > Actinomycetota > Actinomycetes > Actinomycetales > Microbacteriaceae > Rhodoluna. The sequence continues at coordinate 46,204 of NZ_JAHEIM010000009.1, read as the reverse complement.
TCTCACCGCGCCAAGGAAGAATCTGGAAGGTGCTTGGGTCCGGCTGAGCCAACATGTCGGCCTCATAGGTGCGGGCAAGGCCCTCGATAGCAGAGCCATCAAAGCCGAGGCCTTCGGCAAAGGCACCTTCAACTTCGGCCGGTGCAATCGCTACCGACTTAAGGGTTCCCGCTACGTCGGTGAACCAAAGGCGAACGAACTTAACTCCACGTTCTTCAATGGTGCGCAGAACAAAATCGCGCTGTCTTTCCATGGGGAAACCCTCTCTCGTGCTGCTACTAGGCTAATGGTTATGGCTAAAGTTCGCTTAGCACTCGCGCAGACAAACCCGTTGGTTGGCAATATTGATGGCAATTTAGCCGATTGCCTCAACGTGGTAATTGACGCCGCAAAATCGGGCGCAAATATGGTTTTGTTTGGCGAGATGGTCGCCACCGGATACCCGATTGAAGACCTTGCCACTAGAAAATCGTTTGTAGCCGAGGCCGAAACCGCAGTTCACAGGCTCGCCGCAGATTTGCTGGCTAATAATCTGGGCCATGTTGCGGTAATTATTGGGCACCCATCGCTAATCGAAGACCAATCAAAAGCCTGGGCAATCGCTCAGAACAGCGCCTCGGTGCTTTTGGGCGGCAAGGTGATTGGTCGCTATGCCAAGCATCACCTGCCTAACTACTCAGTGTTTGATGAGTATCGAATTTTTGTGCCCGGCAAGGACCTACTCACTTTTGAATTCGAAGGCATTAAATTTGCCACTCTAATTTGTGAAGACATCTGGCAATCAGGTGGGCCAGTTGCCCAATTGCAGACCAGCAATGCAGATGTGTGTTTGGTGCTCAACGGTTCACCATTTGAAGTAGATAAAACCGACAAACGTGCCGAGCTCGTTCAGAACCTTGCCAAATCAAATAACTGTGCGGTCGCCTACGTGAACCTGGTAGGTGGTCAAGACGACCTGGTCTTCGATGGCGACAGCATTTTTGTGAATGCCGAAGGTGAGACCATCGCTCGAGCTGCGCAATTTGCTAGCGATGTTGCGTTGGTAGACATCGATTCGAAGACCGAATGTCGTTCAGCCAACCAAGCCAGCAAGGAGCAGCTTGAGGGCCAAGTATGGAGTGCTCTGGTGCTTGGCTTGCGAGACTATGTTTCGAAAAATGGTTTCAAGAGTGTGGTCTTGGGACTTAGCGGCGGAATTGACTCGGCAGTATGCGCCACGATCGCAGCCGATGCAATTGGTGCAGAAAATGTTTTTGGCGTTTCGATGCCAAGTAGGTATTCCTCGGATCATTCGCGTTCTGATGCAGATGACCTAGCGGAGCGCCTCGGAGTTCACCTCCGCACCGAACCGATTGAAGCTATGGTCAGCGCCTTTGAAACACAACTCGGCTTCGATGGACTGGCCGCGGAAAACCTTCAGGCACGCATGCGAGGCGCCATTCTGATGGGTCTCAGCAACGCGGAAGGCCATCTCACTTTGACCACCGGAAATAAAACCGAACTTGCCGTTGGCTACAGCACAATCTACGGCGACTCCGTTGGTGGTTTTGCTCCAATCAAAGATGTTGAAAAAACATTGGTCTGGGAACTCGCAAAGTGGCGCAATGCCCAAGCCACAGATTTGGGTTTGGTTGCGCCGATTCCTGAGAATTCAATTAGCAAACCGCCTTCGGCAGAACTTCGCCCTGATCAAACCGATCAAGACAGTTTGCCCGATTATGAATTGCTCGACGACTTGCTTGACGCCTACATTGAAAAACGCTTGAGCAGAGAAGAAATTATTGCGCAAGGTTTTGATGCAGCTACCGTAGATCGAATCATTCACCTTGTTTCGATCTCGGAATGGAAGCGTCGCCAAGGAGCAATCGGCCCAAAGATCACAGGCATGGCATATGGCAGAGATCGCCGTATGCCAATCACAAATGGATACAAGAGATAGGTAAGCAAATGGCAGCAGACAAATTGATTTCAAGCGGAGGCCCTTGGGAAGGCGTTTTGGGATACTCTCGCGCAGTAGTTGCCGGAGATTACGTGCACGTATCAGGCACAACCGCAACCGTCGATGGTCAACTGCAACATGAAGGCGATGCCTATGGGCAAACCAAGGTTGCCCTTGAGGTAATTGCTGCCGCGCTTGCTCAGGTTGACTACACAGTTGCCGATGTGGTGCGCACCCGCGTTTACCTAACCAACCCAGATGATATGGATGCCGCGGGAAAAGCCCACGGTGAAGTGTTCAGCGAAATTCGACCTGCGCTGACAATTTTGGCCGGCGTTAAATTCATCAATCCAAAGATGCTGGTCGAAATCGAAGTTGATGCCTGGAAGCGCAGCTAATGACAACCACGCCCAAGCGGGTAAGAACCACCAGCCTCAAAGAATTTAAAGACGCAGGCGAAAAGTTCACCTGCCTAACCAGCTATGACCACCTAACCGCCGGCATCTTCGATGAGGTTGGCATTGATGTTTTGCTAGTTGGAGACTCAGCCGCCGATAACGTGCTGGGCTACACCACTACCCTGCCAATCACAGTGGCTGAAATGATCCCATTCGGGCGCGCCGTGGCAAGTGCCGCTAAGCGCGCGCTAGTTGTGATTGACATGCCATTCGGCAGCTATGAAGGTGGCGTTTCTGACGCGATTCAAAATGCCGTTGAACTCATCAAGAAGACTGGTGCAGCAGCAGTAAAGCTTGAGGGTGGTGCGCGCGTGTCAGCGCAAATAAAAGCTCTCACCGAGGCTGGCATTCCTGTCATGGGCCACTTGGGCTTCACACCACAGAGCGTCAACGCACTTGGTGGTTTCAAAATTCAAGGCCGCGGTGAATCAGCCGAAAGTTTGATTGCTGATGCTCTTGCCGTTGAAGCCGCTGGGGCCTTTGCAGTTGTGTTCGAAATGGTTCCGGCAGATTTAGCCACTCAAATTTCTAAGCAACTAACAATCCCGACGATCGGAATCGGAGCTGGCAACGGAACCGATGGGCAGATTTTGGTTTGGACCGACTTTGCTGGGCTCAGCAGTCAAAAGCCGCGCAAATTTGTGAAGCGCTTTGCAAACATTCGCGAGAACCTCGCCACCGCTGCGAAAGAATACAAACGCGAAGTTTCAACAAAAGAGTTCCCTACTGCCGAGCACTCTTTCGAAGGCTAATCCCGAGCTTCGTCCTCGCGCCATTTTGCTGCTCTTTCGGCAGCCTTGGCCAATGCGTGCTCTGCCTCTTCACGGGTGCCATAAGGACCCATGCGATGGCTCGCAGCCGACTGCTTACCCACTTCGACCTGATTGGTCTGAAGGTTGAACCAGAACTCTGGCTTCTCTTCTTGCTCGGAATAACTACTTCTCATGCGACACCGCTTTCACCTAGAAGCATAAAGCCAAGCGCAAAATAGACTGGAGTCATGCCCCGCGACCCTAAAACCGGCTTCCTTACCCAAGGCAAAGTCAGCCCACTTCGAGCGGTTCCTGGGCACATTGCAAGGCCAGAATATGTTGGCAAAACTGGGCCAGCAAAGTTTACCGGTAGCGATGTTAAGACAGCCGATCAAATAGCCAAAATTAGAGCATCGGGCAAAATTGCTGCCCAAGCCATCGAACTTGTTGGTTCACACGCGAAGCCAGGTATCACCACCGACGAACTAGATCGCATTGGTCACGAGTTCTTGATCGCTAATGACGCTTATCCCTCAACTCTCGGATATCGAGGCTTTCCAAAATCACTCTGCTCGTCAATCAACGAAGTGATTTGCCACGGGATTCCAGATGACACCGTGTTGCAAGAAGGCGACATCGTAAACATCGACATCACGGCATTCAAAGATGGCTACCACGGTGACAGTAATCAAACATTTATGGTCGGTGAGGTTGCCCCTGATATTCGCAACCTGGTGGAAAGAACACACGAAGCAATGATGCGCGGAATCAATGCGGCGTTGCCTGGTCGCCAGGTAAATGTGATTGGTCGAGCTATCGAAACTTATGCCAAACGTTTTGACTACGGTGTGGTTCGCGATTTCACGGGTCACGGCGTTGGCGAAGCTTTTCACTCAGGATTGGTCATTCCCCACTACGACAGCGCTCCTGCCTATGCAGACGAAATCAAAGTGGGCATGGTTTTCACGATCGAACCGATGTTGACCCTGGGCACGCACGAATGGAACATGTGGAGAGACCAGTGGACCATCGTGACCAAAGATAAGAGCATTACCGCGCAGTTTGAACACACAATCGCAATCACCGATAACGGGCCAGAGATTCTGACTCTGCCCTAAAAGAAAGTAAGAAATGGCTAGAAAAGCAATTGGAATCGACATTGGCGGCACCGGAATCAAGGGCGCCCTGGTCGATGTGAAAAACGGTGTTTTGATCGGTGAGCGTGTTCGTTTTGAAACACCGAAGGGCGGCAAGCCCGCCGATATTGCTGAAGTTGTGCGAAACATCGTTGCCGACTTGCCAGCGACTCGAGCAAGCATGCCGGTTGGCATCTGCTTTCCAGCAATCGTGAAGCATGGCTACACCCAATCCGCGGCAAACGTATCCAAAGACTGGATCGGCCTGAACGCCGACGAACTTTTTACAAGAGCTCTGAACCGTCATGTGCACGTGATCAACGATGCAGATGCAGCCGGAGTTGCCGAAGTTAAATTCGGCGCTGCCAAAAAACGCAATGGCCTAGTCATCATGACTACCTTGGGAACCGGAATTGGTACCGCCCTGTTTATCAATGGTGAACTTGTGCCGAACGCGGAACTGGGTCACCTTGAAATCGATGGCGTCGACTACGAAACTCAAGCATCTTTTGCGGCAAAAGAACGTGAAAAACTTTCGTGGGATGACTGGGCCGCCCGCTTGCAGAAGTACTACGGCACCCTGGACAGACTATTCAGCCCGGATTTGATCGTGGTTGGCGGCGGAGTTTCTAAAGAACACGAAAACTTCTTGCCCAAGCTAAAACTTGGCGCAGAGATTGTTCCGGCACTAAAGCGCAATAACGCAGGCATCTTGGGAGCTGCTGCTCTGGCCTATAAAAACTCAACAGATTAAGTGGATGGGCCGGCTATTACGCCGGGTTCTGTTCCTATTTCTAGGTGACGATCATCTATCTAGGAGCATCGTTGCCAATGCCCTCAAGCGGCCTACCCGAAAACTAGAGCGAGCAGCTCTATGCGCTTCCTGTCTGACCTTGCTCCAAACGAGGTTTACCTAGCCGGCACGCTCACACGCACCGCTGGTGGTCTCTTACACCACCGTTTCACCCTTACCGCTTGCGCGGCGGTTTACTTTCTGTTGCACTTTCTCGCGGGTTACCCCGGGTGGCTGTTAGCCACCGTCTTGCTCTATGGAGCCCGGACGTTCCTCGATGTTGCCATCGCGATCGCCTTGCCGACCCATCCGCGTTCAAGACTACTTGGGCTTTGTCAAACTTGCTAAGCCCTATAGGTGGCTTGTGGCGTTCACGCAGAGCACTTCAGCGGCCTGATTACCCCAGAAACGCAAGACCGTGATTGAGCAAGGTGCAATGCTTGGGCGCCAATAAGCTGCGATTCCGGCATCCATAGCGGCACGAACAAATCCGCGGATGGGCATCACGTGGCTCACCACGGCCACAGTTTTGCCGGCATGCAGCTTCTGAATTGAAGCAAGCCCTTCAAGAATGCGCGCATCGAATTCCTCTAGCGACTCTCCAGCGGGCGGCGCCACGGTCCACGAGCCTTGCCAGGCGGCAAATTGTTCCGGCCACAATTCGAAGACCTCTTCGTTGGTGTGACCATCCCAGTCGCCAAAAGAAATCTCGGCGATGTTTTCATTTGTGGCCACGTCTAAGCCGAGTTTTGCGCCAATAATGTTTGCTGTTTCATGAGTGCGAGCTACGGGCGAGGCAACTATCGCATCAATAGGCTTCAAGTGCGCCCACGATCCGGTTTGACCAAACTGTGACAGTGCATTTGCAGCGGCAGTTGCATCCTCACGGCCAAGCGCAGAAAGCTGTGGGTTCTCTCCCCCGCGGCCCGAAATTCTTTTTGATTCGGTTAGGTGAGTGCGGCCGTGGCGAACTAAAACAATTGTTGTCAGTGGCTCAGTGACTCCCCCGGGAGCTCGTACCGAGCTGGGCAATTCGTGATTGAATTCGGCAACACCAGACTTTGGTTTCGAATTTCTAGGAACCGTTGAAGAATCAGCGCGGTCATCCATCGCCTTGTTAGCGAGCGCATCAGCCTTGCTGTTATCTTCGCGAGGAATCCACATCCAGCGCACGACTTTGCCAGCGACCAGTTTTTGAACCTGTGCACCAAGTTGAATCATGTCGGGATGTTTGATTTTCCAGCCGCCACTCATCTGTTCGATGACAAGTTTTGAATCCATGCGCACTAGAACTCGCGCTTCGGCATTTATTGCAAAGGCAGCTTCAAGACCTGCTTGCAATGCAACATACTCAGCCACATTGTTCGTAGCAACACCGATGAATCTTGCGATTTCAGCGATAACCAGACCGGTGTCCGCATCAATTACAACCGCGCCACTTCCGGCAGGTCCGGGGTTACCACGCGAGCCGCCATCGGCTTCGATGATTAGATTTTGCGGCAGACTCATCGAACCAAAATCGCTTGGCAATCTGGGCAAGTAGCGATGTCGTCGCTGGGTAAGGCCTGAATCTCTGCGTATGCCGTGGCTCCCAAAGAAATTCGACACGCTCCGCATTCGCGACCGATAAGTCGCCCAATTGCAATTCCTCTAGCTGCCTTCTTTTCATAGAGCTCTAGCAGTTCAACAGGCAATTGGGTTGATTGCTGAGCCCGCTGTTGCACCATGAGATCTAGGCCTGAACGCTGCTTAAGAACTTCAGCCTCAATCTTTGCCTCGGCTTCACGAAGTTCGTTCTCGTTCAAAGTTTTGCGTGCCTGCACTTCGGCGAATACCGCAGCCACTTCATCCTTCTTTTCAAGAATGGCAAGCTCCATGTCTTCAAGTTCCGACTTGCGCTTGGTGAGTGTTGCCAACTCCGATTGAATGCCTTGGGCATCCTTGCTGTTTGAGGTGGTGCTTAGGCGTGCATTGTCTTTCTCGATTCGCTGCTCAACGGTTTGCAAATCTGTTTCGGCACGCTTGAGCTCAAGTTCAACTGAGTCAAGTTGGTTTCGGGCTTCAATCAGTTCACCAGCAAGTTTTAGATTAAGTTCGCGCATATCTTTTGTCGACTTACCGCTGGTGAGCTCAGTGAGCGTAGATTTCGCACGTGAGATCTCCGCATCAAGGTTGCCTAGAGACAGTAAGCCTGCTTGCTGGTTTTCTGATGCCTTCATGTGTTGCCTTCTTGATGTTGAGTTATTGGGTGACTACAAAATCCCACGGATCAGTTCTGATGTGGCTAACTACGAACTGTACTTCAGAAAATTCCTTGGCGAGGCGCGCTGCAGCTACTTCAAGCCACATCCACTCTCCTGCCCAGTGCGAAACGTCAACCAGCGCTGGTTTGGAATTATGCAACTGAGCATGTTCGCGAGCATCTTGAGCCGGGTGATGACGCAAGTCTGAAGATAGATACACGTCAGCACCGCTTGCGATTGCATCGGCAATGAACGAGTCTCCAGCACCACCACACAGTGCAATGCACGAAACAATCTGGTCGTATTCACCAGCAACACGCACACCAGTTGCGGTAGAAGGCAAGACATTAGCCACCTGACGAGCGAAGTCACCGAGAGTCATTGGTGCCGCCAAATCGCCAATGCGGCCGTGGCCAATTGATTGATCTGTGCTTGCAACGAGCGGTCTTGCGGTCGTAATTCCGATTGCTGCTGCGAGGGCCGCCGATACGCCATCAGACACAACATCAGCATTGGTATGTGCCGCATAAATTGCCGTGTTGGACCTAGCAGCTGAAGCCAACAGGGCACCCTTGGCAGTTTGTTCGTTAACGGTTGTTATGCCTCGCATCAAATACGGGTGATGAGCCAGAATCAAATCGAAGGCACCGTCTTGCGCCTCGGCCAAAATCTCGGCAGTCACATCTACCGTTAGCAATACACGTGCTACACGCTGGTTAGCAGAACCAGCAATCAAGCCGGGCGCATCCCAAGTTTCAGCTAATTCAATCGGCCAGGCCTTTTCAAACGAAGCTATTAGTTGCGAAAGTTCAACCGACATTAGTCGACCAAGCCAAGAACGTCTTTAAGGTCGTTGCGACGAGCCTCAATGGTGAGCACTTCAGCTTCTTGACGCTTGATTCTAGGAATGCCAATTGCAACCGGAACCAGCAATCCAATTGCGAACGCAATCACAATTCCAAAAGAAGACTGACGCCAGAATTCTTGATTCACTAATTGCTCGGCGATGAATCCAAGTGTTTGGAATTCTGTAAGTTCTGAATAAGTGAGGCCTAGTCCAATCACCGATGCAACTACCCAACCAGAGAGATTGAACCAGTTGACCGACTTATAGAAACCGTAACCGCGGCTCAGCGAGATCTCGTGATATGCGATTCGACGAATCAAAATGTCAGAAACGAATATGCCAGTCCAAGCGGCAGCTGGTACAGCAAGAACCAATGCATAACCGTGCAGGTTGAACCAGAAACCCGAAACCTGCAGATGCATGAAGGCAAATACCGCTGCGGAGCCCAAGAGCAAACCCAGCAATGGTTGCGCAATGGTTGGTCGCAACTTCAGACCGATTGAGTGCAGGCTGAGATTTGACGAGTAGAACGACATTCCAAGCCAAACAATTGCTGATGTCACAGCCGCAACTGCCAAAACGGTTGCCAACCAAGCAGGTAAACCTCCAGGGCCACCCCAACCTCGAAGAACCGTCAACGAGGCCAAAATGATTACGGCTGGCACCACAACCAGAGCCAGCAGCCCCCAAGCGATTACTCGAATGCCACGAACCGAAACATGCAGTTTGCGAGCGAAGTCTGCGCTCGCCGACGACCACACCAAACCGAAGAAGCTAAAAGTTAGAACAGCAACCGCAAATGTGGCGAGCCAACTTCCGTCAGCTGTTTGCAATATCTTGGTCGTCGAAATTGTTGGCGCCATGACTGAGAGCCAGGCAACCACTGCAATCAAACCAATCAGGCCTGAAATCTGTTGCGCTCGATAAAGCACACGACCGCCAAAGATTGCCAGCGTTACTGCTGCGATAAGCAGAACTGCAACTATTGCCAGAATCAGGTGTGCGCCAGATGTCACCGTGCTGATTGCATCGAACTGCAGTGAACTTGGAAAGGCCAAAGAAAGCCCCATGCCAATCAGCGCTGCAGTCCAGAAGAGTCGGTTGATAGTCATAAAAATTGCCGGCGCAAGATTGCCGTGAACACCAAAGGCAGCGCGTGACAACATCAGGGTCGGCAAGCCACTTCGCTTGCCAGCAAGACTTCCAATTGCGATAACGGCGCCTGAAGCAACTAAGCCGAGCACTACTGCTAAAGCAAGTTGACCAAATGAAAGCGCAAAACCATTCAGGAAACTGGCAAAGAGAAACGGAACTACTGAACCAGTGAGCCCTAGCCAAGCCCAGAACTGTGAGATTGCACGGCTGCGGCGGCTGATTTTTGGCGCCGATTCGAGAGCGACGGTTTCAACCACTGGTTCTGCACCAGTAATAAATTCAACGAATGGATCCGCTTCGACGACTACCTCAACATCTTGCTCTGGCTCTTCAAAAAGAGCTTCCTCGAGTGCTGTGAGTTCTTCCTCGGCACCAATCACCATGTCAAAGGCTTCGATGTCGGTTGCAGCGACGGCCACAGGTGCTGGCGCATCCGAGGCCTCTTCGTTTTCGATTTCTGTGAAGAATTCTTCGAAGGCAGCAGGAACTTCAATTTGCTGAATCACTGCCGACTCGTGAGTCACAGCGTCTACATAGTTGAACTGTGGATCTTCTGATGGCGAAGGCGTCTCTAGTTCTTGCGATTGAACTGGCTCTGAATGTTGCACCGGCTCAGCTGGGGCGGTTGGTGTGACAGCACCAAACAGTGCATTCAGGTTGGCAACAACGTCTTCAACCGGAGGTTGCGAAGTTGGCAAGACCTCCAGTGGTTCCAACCCTTTAGAAACACGGGCTGCGTTTTCGACCGCCAAAAACGCCTCAGGCGTTCCAATTTGCTCCATTTGCAAAACCCAGGCAGCAAGCTCCATCTTTTCGATGTCACGCAACTGTGCTTGGGTTTCAAGCAGCTCCATGGCCTTCAAGATTCCAGCCTCATCGGCTTGCGAATTGCCAAGGGCATCCTGCAGCTCGGCATCAGTCATCGAGCGGCGAACGGGAGGCTTGAATTGATTGGAATCCATAGCCAAATTCTAATGTGGCCCAAATTCTTATTCGGGAAGGCAACGGGGCTGGTTAGGGCAAAAGCAAACCCCAGGCCAATTGACCTGGGGTTTCTCTAGTTGTGGGCCCTACCGGGATCGAACCGATGACATCCACGGTGTAAGCGTGGCGCTCTACCAGCTGAGCTAAAGGCCCTCTTTCGAGGTTGCAGTGAACTGCAACTCGAAGAGCCTACCGCATCAATCGCGGTTAACGCCAACTTGCAACGAAGCCAATGCGCGGTCGTACTCATCCTGAGAGCGAGCTTGGCCAGGTGCGGTCACGAATTTAGCAGTCAAAATGCCTTCGATGTTGATTACAAAGGTAGCTCGATTAGCGATTCCAGATTCTTCTAGAAAGACCCCGTAAGCCTTAGCAACGGCACCGTGAGGCCAGAAATCTGAAAGAACGGAAAATTTGTAGCCCTCTTCATCAGCGAACTTCTTCTGAACAAATTTTGAGTCCACTGAGATAGCAAGCAGTTCAACATTCTCGTTGTCGAACTTGGCGAAGTTGTCGCGGATTTCGCAAAGTTCACCGGTGCAGATGCCTGAGAAAGATAGCGGATAGAAGACCAAGACAACGGGTTTTTGATCGCGGAAATCTGAAAGTTTTACGGTTTCGCCGAATTGGTTGATCAGTTCGAAATTAGGGGCTTCGTCGCCAATGATTAGGGTCATTTACTGTCTCCGTTGCTGAAAGATGGGCTGGTCTGGTTACAAACTAGCAGCACATACATATGCTTCCCTTTGTTCTAAGCAAGCCCCGAGTCGTTCTAAACTCTTATGAGGCTTTACCAAAGCTAATCGGAATTCTTTGTCTATCCCCCACGAAAGGGAATGTCGGTGTCCATAAACAACAACGATGCATACGCGGTCAACACCCCTGACCTTGATCCACAAGAAACAAGCGAATGGCTTGAATCACTCGATGCGGTAGCACGAGTGCACGGCCGCGGTCGAGCCCGCGAGATCATGCTTAATCTTCTTCGTCGCTCACACGAACTACAGCTGAACGTTCCGATCGTTCCAACCACCGACTACATCAACACCATTGCGCCCGAAAACGAGGCCGAGTTTCCCGGTGACGAAAAAATCGAACGAACTTACCGCGCATGGATGCGCTGGAATGCTGCAATGCTTGTGCACCGAGCTCAGCGACCAGGCGTTGGCGTTGGTGGACACATCTCTACATTTGCGTCATCGGCTTCGCTATACGAAGTTGGTTTTAACCACTTCTTCAAGGGTCAGAACCACCCATCCGGTGGCGACCAGATTTTCATTCAGGGACACGCTTCACCTGGCCCATATGCTCGCGCCTTTCTTGAAGGTCGTCTGAGCGCAAACCAACTTGATGGTTTCCGCCAGGAGAAGTCACACGCCGGTGGCGGTTTGTCTTCTTACCCACACCCGCGATTGATGCCAGACTTCTGGCAGTTCCCAACAGTTTCGATGGGTATTGGCCCAATCAACGCTATTTATCAAGCGCAGTTCAACCGCTACCTTGCCGGCCGTGGTTTCAAAGACACCGCCGAACAACACGTTTGGGCCTACCTCGGCGACGGCGAACTAGACGAAGTTGAATCACGCGGTGCATTGCAACTTGCAGCCAACGACAACCTAGACAACCTCACCTTCGTTGTGAACTGTAACTTGCAGCGTCTTGATGGCCCTGTTCGAGGCAACGGCAAGATCATCCAAGAACTTGAATCGTTCTTCCGCGGTGCCGGTTGGAATGTAATCAAGGTTGTTTGGGGTCGCGAGTGGGATTCACTTCTTGCCAACGACACCGAAGGCGCTTTGGTCGACTTGATGAACAAGACTCCGGATGGCGACTACCAGACTTACAAGACCGAAGATGGCGCATTCGTGCGCGAAAACTTCTTTGGCCGCGACCCTCGCACACTGAAACTCGTTGAACACATGACCGACGATGAAGTGTGGGGCCTAAAGCGCGGTGGTCACGATTACCGCAAGGTTTACGCAGCCTATAAGTCAGCTCTTGAGCACAAGGGCCAGCCAACTGTAATTTTGGCGAAGACTATTAAGGGCTTCACCCTGGGCAAGTCATTTGAGGGTCGCAACGCTACCCACCAGATGAAGAAGTTAACCCTCGAGAACCTAAAGGGATTCCGCGACGAGCTAAAGATTCCAATTAGCGATGCTCAGCTCGAAGAGAACCCTTACCAGCCTCCTTACTTCCACCCGGGTCAGGATGCTCCAGAGATTCAGTACATGCACGAACGTCGTCGCGAACTTGGCGGATACCTTCCAGAGCGTCGCAGCAAATATGTTGATTTCAAGTTGCCAGAAACTGATGCATACGCGATTGCCAAAAAGGGATCGGGTACTCAGGAAATTGCAACCACCATGGCATTCGTGCGTTTGCTAAAAGACCTTTTGCGTGCACCTGAATTTGGTGAGCGAATTGTTCCGATCATTCCTGATGAAGCTCGCACCTTCGGTATGGATGCATTCTTCCCTACTGCAAAGATTTACAACCCGAATGGTCAGCACTACATCTCGGTAGACCGCGAATTGCTATTGGCATACAAAGAAAGTGTTTCGGGTCAGATTCTGCACACTGGCATCAACGAAGCCGGATCAATTGCTGGCTTCACCGCAGCAGCAACCAGCTACGCAACCCAGGGTCAGGCAATGATTCCGGTTTACGTCTTCTATTCAATGTTTGGTTTCCAGCGCACAGCCGACTCAATTTGGGCTGCAACTGACCAGCTATCTCGCGGCTTCATGATTGGCGCTACTGCAGGTCGCACCACACTTACCGGTGAAGGCTTGCAGCACGCCGATGGTCACTCACCTTTGTTGGCCTCAACCAACACTGGTGTCATCAGCTATGACCCGGCCTACGGATACGAAATTGCACACATTATGCGTCACGGTATTGAACGCATGTATGGCGGTCAGCACCCAGATCCAAACGTCGTGTTCTACCTAACCGTTTACAACGAGCCTTACGTTCAGCCTGCTGAACCAGAGGGCGTTGACGTCGACGGAATCATCCGCGGTATTCACCGTGTTTCTGAAAACCACAGTGAAGGTCGCAAGGCGCAGATTCTTGCTTCTGGTGTTGCGTTGCCGTGGGCTTACGAAGCGCAATCACTTTTGCAAAACGACTGGGGTGTATCGGCTGACATTTGGTCGGTAACTTCATGGACTGAACTTCGTCGCGATGGCCTAGCCCGCGATGAGGCGAAGTTCTTGAACCCTAACCACGAGATTGCACCTGCTTACTTGACTAGCAAATTGCAAAACGCTGCTGGCCCGGTTCTTGGCGTGAGCGACTTTATGCATGCAGTGCAAGATCAGATTCGACCATGGGTTCCAGGCGACTATGCAACTTTGGGTGCCGATGGTTTTGGTTTCTCTGACACTCGCGCAGCTGCACGTCGTTTCTTCAAGATCGATGGTCCTTCAATCGCGGTGCGCGTTCTTGAGCAACTTGTTGAACGCGGTGAAATTGACCCGAGTGTTCCCCAGATTGCAATCGACCGCTATCGCTTGCACGACGTGAATGCTGGAACCTCTGGATCGACCGGTGGCGAAAACTAAGCAGGCAACGATCGACTGGCTTAAGTCGATCTCTGGCGACTTAGCAACCACCACGCTAAAGCGCCTAGATGACTTGCTTCCTTGGTATCGCGACATGCCTGCCTCGCGCAGAGCATCGGTTGGCTTAGTCGCCCAAGCTGGCATCACTTCGTTTTTAGCTTGGTATAAAGATCCGAAGTCACAACCTTGGGTTGCCGCGGATGTGTTTAGCACTGCCCCAAGAGAATTGCTGCGTTCAATTTCATTGCAAGAAACGTTGCAGTTGATTCGTGTAGTGGTTCAGGTAGTTGAAGAAACCGTTGTGCGCGAAGACGAATCATTGCGCGAAGCGGTGTTGCTTTACTCACGCGAAATTGCCTTCTCAGCCGCCGATGTTTATGCACGTGCTGCTGAGGCTCGTGGCCTCTGGGATGCTCGACTAGAAGCACTGGTAGTCGATTCAATTTTGAGCGGCGAGAGCGATGAAGAACTTGCCTCACGAATTGCTGCGCTTGGCTGGCGCGCGCAAGGCGCAGTTTGCGCGTTGGTCGGCACTGCTGCAGAACCAGTCGACCAAGATGCGTTGCGCCGAATCGCACGCAAAAACAATGCCGACGTTCTCATTGGCGTGCACGGCAATCGCCTGATTGTTGTAATCGGTCGAATTGACCCAAACCAGGATGCCAAGACTCAAACATTTGCAAAGCTAACCGAAGCTCTGGATTCGCATTTTGGAAATGGTGCGGTCGTGATCGGCCCCGAAGTGGCGACCATCGCCGAAGCGCATAAATCAGCAAAGGCGGCACTTGCAGGATTTGCCGTTGTAAAAGCTTGGAATAAAGCACCGCGAAGAATTGCCGCGGATGACTTGTTAGCCGAACGAGCCTTGGCCGGTGACATGCTTGCGAAAGCGACTCTGATTGAGCGCATCTACCGCCCACTATTAACGAACTCGGCAGAACTGCTTGAGACATTGGTTCACTATCTTGAAACCGGCCGTTCTCTAGAAGCGACTGCTCGCGAATTATTTGTGCACCCAAACACTGTTCGCTACCGCCTAAAGCGAATCAGCGAAATTATTGGCTGGGATGCGAGTGGCCCTCGCGAAGCATTTGTGCTGCAGGTTTCCATGGTTCTCGGCGCAATGAGTGAAAATGATTCGAAGCGAAAAAGGTAAGGAAATCTAATGATTGTTATCGTCTGCCCAGGTCAGGGTGCGCAAGCACCAGGCTTTCTGGCTCCCTGGCTCGAATTGCCTAACTTCAAAAGTTCAATCGAAAGAATGCAAGCGGCAAGTGGCATTGATTTGATTGCCCACGGCACAACAAGTGATGCCGATACAATTCGTGACACCGCCATCGCTCAGCCACTAATCGTTGGAGCCGGTGTTGCAACCGTTGCTGCCCTATTCGAAAACGCCGGTGCAAAATCCGCAGGCATTGCCGGTGTCTCTGGACACTCGGTTGGTGAAATCACTGCAGCGGTTATTTCAGGAATTTTCACCGAAGAAGAAGGCATCAAGTTTGTTGCCGAACGCGGTCGCGAAATGGCCAAGGCTGCTGCACTAGAAACAACGAGCATGGCAGCGATTTTGGGCGGCGACCAATCCGAGGTTGAATCAAAGTTGAAATCACTCGATTTGGAACCTGCCAACTACAACGGTGGTGGACAGCTTGTTGCTGCTGGCAGCGCAGAAGCGATCGCGGCACTGCAAGCTGAGCCACTTGCCGGCACCCGTGTTATTCCTCTGCAGGTGGCTGGTGCTTTTCACACTCGCTTTATGAAGCCAGCCGTTGAGTCACTTCGCACTTACGCCAACGGCGTGCCAGTGAACGACCCGGCAATCAAGATTTGGAGCAACAACGGCGGCCGCGAGGTTGCTAGCGGAACTGAGTTTGTTGACCTGCTGGTGAATCAGGTGTCGAGCCCGGTTCGCTGGGATTTGTGCATGCAAGCAATGGTCGAGGCGGGCGTCACTGCCCTAATTGAGGTGGCTCCGGCTGGAACCCTGGTTGGCCTTGCCAAGCGCTCTATGCCAGGAATTGAGACCTTGGCAGTTAAAACTCCAGAAAATATCGAACAAGCATTGTTACTAATCAACAACCACAGCTAAGGTTTCGCCAAGTAAATTGGTGAATAGAACAAGAACCGAGGATCAATGTCGCAGCCGACGCTAAATCAGTACGAGACCGTCAAGTACTCACGCATCTATTCACTAGGTGCAACTCGTGGCGATCTCACCGTCACCAATGACGACATTGCCGGCCCAATCGATTCAAGCGACGAATGGATTCGCCAGCGCACCGGAATCATCACTCGCAAACGCGCGAGCAAAGACTTGAGCCTTATGGACATGGCAGTATCAGCTTCGAACGAAGCAATTGCCAAAGCCGGAATTCAGGCGTCTGAAATCGGTGCAGTAATTTTCTCGACCATTACCCACCCGCACCAAACTCCATCCGCAGCCGCTCTATTGGCAGACAAGATTGGTGCCAACCCTGCCCCAGCATTCGACATTTCTGCAGCATGTGCCGGCTATTGCTATGGCATTGCGCAGGCAGATGCTCTAGTTCGATCTGGTGTAGCTAAATATGTTTTGGTAATCGGTGGCGAAAAGCTTTCTGACTTCATTGACCCAACCGATCGCACAATTTCATTCTTGCTTGGCGACGGCGCAGGCGCGGCAATTGTTGGCCCATCAGACACTCCAGGCATTAGCCCAACCGTTTGGGGCTCGGATGGCTCACACTGGGATGCCGTTGGCATGAGCGCATCCTTGTTGGAACTTCGTGACGGAACTGCAAACTGGCCAACCCTTCGCCAAGAAGGCCTAACCGTTTTCAAGTGGGCCGTTTGGGAAATGGTTAAGGTTGCTCGCCAGGCACTTGAAGTTGCTGGCATCAAAGTTGAAGACCTCGCCGCCCTAGTCACCCACCAGGCAAACATCCGCATTATTGACGAACTTGCCAAGCAGCTTGAGGTTCCAGAGCACGTTGTGATTGCACGAGACATCGTCTACACCGGCAACACATCCGCAGCAAGCATTCCCCTTGCCATGCATGCCCTGCTTGAATCTGGCGAGGTCAAATCTGGCGGTTTGGCCCTAGAAATCGGCTTCGGCGCGGGTCTTGCCTTCGGCGCTCAAGTAGTAGTACTGCCCTAAACTTAACCACGGTCAAATAACCCCTAAAGGAGAAATCAATGGCACTTTCACAGAACGAAGTTCTTGCAGGTCTAGCAGAGATCGTTAACGACGAGACCGGTATTGCTACCGAAGCCGTTCAGCTAGAGAAGTCATTCACTGACGACCTAGACATTGACTCAATTTCAATGATGACAATCGTTGTAAACGCAGAAGACAAGTTCGGCGTAAAGATTCCAGACGAAGAAGTTAAGAACCTAATCACAGTTGCTGATGCGGTTAACTTCATTACCAACGCTCAGTAATTTAGGCCGAGGCTAAACAAATTGTCTACAAAAATTGTTGTCACTGGTATTGGCGCAACCACGCCACTCGGTGGCGACGCGCGATCAACCTGGAATGCATTGCTTGCTGGAGAATCGGGTATCTCGACTCTTGAGCAAGCTTGGGTAGCGCAGTACGAAATTCCTGTCACTTTTGCTGGTCAAGCAAAGGTTCCGGCAGCCGAAATTCTTACCCCGCAAGAGGTCAAGCGCCTCGACCCATCAAGCCAGTTTGCATTGATCGCAGCACGCGAGGCTTGGGCCGACGCAGGTACTCCTGCAGTTGAGCCTGAGCGCCTCGCGGTTGAATTTGCTACCGGCATCGGTGGCGTGTGGACTTTGTTGGATGCCTTCGACACTCTAAAAGAGCGTGGCCCTCGCCGCGTCTTGCCTATGACCGTGCCAATGCTGATGCCAAATGGCCCGGCTGCAGCAATCGGCATGGACATCGCGGCTCGCGGCGGTGTGCGCACCTCAGTTTCTGCTTGCGCGTCCAGCACCGAGGCAATCGCAAACGCATTGAACCGCCTGCTATCTGGCGAAGTTGATGTTGTTGTTGCTGGTGGTTGTGAAGCTGCAATTCACCCACTGCCAATCGCAGCTTTCGCGTCAATGCATGCACTTTCACGCCGCAACGAAGATCCAGCCAAAGCTTCACGCCCATACGACGTCAACCGCGATGGTTTCGTGATGGGTGAAGGTGGCGGCGCCATCGTTCTTGAAACCGAAGCCCACGCCAAG
This sequence comes from Rhodoluna sp., assembly GCF_024639375.1. Taxonomy (GTDB): domain Bacteria; phylum Actinomycetota; class Actinomycetes; order Actinomycetales; family Microbacteriaceae; genus Rhodoluna. The sequence goes on along the minus strand of NZ_JAHEIM010000009.1, from coordinate 28,143 downwards.
GCTCGTGGCGCAAAGATTTATGCCGAACTAGTTGGTGGCGCTGTTACTTCGGATGCCTACCACATCACTGCCCCAGACCCTGAGGGTTCAGGCGCAGCTCGCGCTGTTGTCGCTGCGCTAAAGCAGGCCAACGCACAGCCTGAAGATGTTGCACACATCAACGCTCACGCAACCAGCACCCCGGTTGGTGACATCGCCGAGTACACCGCACTAAAGCGCGTGTTTGGTGACCACCTGGGCAACATTGCGGTTTCGGCAACCAAAGCATCAACCGGTCACCTTCTAGGTGGCGCTGGTGCGATTGAGTCAATTTTCACCATCTTGGCCTTGCACGAACGCACTGCTCCCCCAACTATCAACCTGGATGAGCAAGACCCAGAGATTCCTCTCGACGTGGTGACTAGCCCTCGCAAGCTTCCTGATGGTCCAATCTTGGCAATCAGCACTTCTTTTGGTTTTGGTGGGCACAACGCGGTAATCGCATTCCGCAGCTATCAGGGCTAAACGGTCGCTGATCAGCTAATTCGACGCAATTCAACCTGCGGCTTTTCCAACTCTGCCTTACGGTAGCCTTCCAATTCGTCATCCCAAGCCTGCCCCAAAACAGCTCGCAGACCTCGTTGCAGATCAAGCAGATTTGTGCCGGCAGCATCGATGGCCGATCTGATTCTGAGCTCGGAAGCGAGAATATTGCCCGCTGAATCTACTGGTGAATAGAACATGCCCAAACTAGGTGTATAGACCCATCTAGAGCCCTCCTGGGCCTCACTGGACTGTTGATTTACCTCAAACCGAACCTTTTGCCAGCTGGCCAAAATGGCTGCCAATTCAACGCCAGCGGTCTCGTGACCAGACCAGAGAAATTCAGTGCGGGCACTCTTGGGAGCTATGGGCTGATCGGCCCACTGCAGGCGTACTTCGGTATCGAGCACACTTGCAATAGACCATTCAAGATGTGCCATTAAGGCCCTAGGGGCACTGTGGATAAAAACCATGCCGTGGGCGGTAATCGATGTCATACTCGCCTCTCGAACCTAGGTGCATCTTCCCCAATGTCCTGTGTTCGCGGCGCCCATAAAGAATACGCCTGGCGTTTTGCATCTGTCAAAGGCCAAAAATGGCCCCGGATACCTTCTAGCGCTTAATCCACTCTCGAGAAACTGTGAATCTTTCAACGATTTCAGGGATTGGATCAACGCCGATTCCGGGTGCAGTGGGAACTGACACGTGCCCATCCACCAAAACAAAAGGTTCGGTGAGATCGGTTTCGAAATAACGTGATGATGCCGAGGTATCGCCTGGCAAAGTGAAACCAGGCATGGCAGCAAGGGCAAGGTTTGCAGCTCGGCCAATTCCGGTCTCCAACATTCCGCCACACCAAACCGGAATGTTGTTGGCCACAGCGACGTCATGAATTTTCATTGATTCAAGGTATCCGCCAACGCGCGAAGGTTTGATGTTGATGATTTCGGCTGCGCCCAATTCAATGGCGTCTCGCGCGATGTCGGCCGAAATGATTGTTTCGTCAAGACAAACCGGAGTCTCAATGTATTGCGCCAGCTTTGCGTGACCTAATAGATCCTCTTCAAAGATTGGCTGCTCGATGAGCAACAGGTTGAATTCATCGAGTCTCTTTAGCAGGTCGAAATCATCACGGGTATAAGCGGTGTTCGCATCGACCTGAAGCAGCAAATCATCACCGTATGTTTCACGAACTAGCTTGACCGGTTCGTAATCCCAGCCTGGTTCGATTTTGAGTTTGATGCGAAGGTAACCCTCGTTCAAGTAGCCATCAACGTATCGCATAAGTTCGCCCAATGAATCCATGATGCCAACCGAAACTCCAGCTGGAACACGATCCTTCACAGCACCAAAATACTTTGCGAAAGAGATTCCTTGGTGACGCAGTTGCGCGTCTAGTAAGGACGTCTCGATGGCCGCTTTGGCCATGCGGTGGCCTTTCATCCAATGCACTGCCGGTGCAACTTTTTCGGCAGTTAGGTCATCACCCATGGCAAAGAGGTCAGGCAAAATGAACTGCTTGATAACGTCCATGGCGGCGGTGTGATATTCACTCGAATAGTCTGGGCGATCGTTCGCACCACACTCGGCCCAACCTTCACCCTGGTCGGTAATAACGTGAGCCCAAAAAACTTCGTGCATGCTTACCGAAGAGAATGATGTGCGGAATGCTGATTTGAGTGGAACATTGAGTCGGATAAGTTCGACTGCTTCAAGTTTCATGGTTATGCCTCCGGGGTGTTTAGCACTAAAGCAGTGCGATCTTCGGTCATGGAGTGAATAGTCGCTCCGGATTCAAAAGCTGGTTGCAAGATTTCACGAATTTGTCGACGCCACTCAAGAGCACCTTCGAGGTCTTGTTTGCGCAGAGTCTCGATGTCTGCGGGCAACGCAATTTCGATGCGCTTGCCGGTTGGTGGGGCAATTTTGGCACCAAAATCAATTGGCCAGTATGTGAAAAGTCGGTCAGACTCATCGCCAGCATTGATTGAGTCGCTCATAGAGCCATAGAAGTTAGGCAAGAACTCGATTGCAGTGGCGCCGAGTTTTTCAAAATTGAAGACACAATTACGGCGCACCAGCGGGTCGAAAGTCCATGTGATTGCGCTAAGGCCTTGTTGCGCAGCCCAAAGTTTTTGATGCTGCTTGATTGTGAAGCCCACTCCAGCAAAGGTTGCAGCGGTCACGTGCGAGTGCAAGATGGTCTGGCCTTGAAATTGCCCAACAAATCCGAACGAACCGCCAACAACTTGATTGTCTTGTTTTGCAAGAACGGCATATGCGCCCACGTGAACCGCTGCGAGTATCAAGTCGAACGGCGCAACTTCTGCCCCGTCACTCCAAATTGAATTCAAAAACGCAGCTAACTGCTCTGCATCCTGAACTGATGCAACCTGAGTTATCTGCGCTGACATGCCTTTATTCTTTCAGATAAAAAAGTGGAGGCACGCTTTCGCATGCCCCCACCCGTTGAAACTTTTGAACTATTTATTACTTGGTGCCGTTGATGGTTGCCTCGGTCACTGCGAATGCAGAAAGGTTCCACTTGGCAAGCAGATTGGCATATGTGCCATCGTCAATCAGAGACTGAATCGCTGCCTGAATGGCTGCAGTCAAACCTGAGTTTGCCTTCAACACACCAACACCGGTGAAAGCTGATTCGAAACCAGCTGGTGGGTCGCTCGGTGCAACGATTTCAAAGTATTCGCCAGCTCCAGCAGTCTGTGCAGTGTAGGCAGCAACCTGACCGTCGTTCACACCAGCAACTGCCTTGCCCGCACGAATTGCGTTTTGTGCATCGCCATCGGTTGGGAACTCAAGAATCTCAATCTTCTTTGAACAGCTTGGGTTCACAGCGTTGATCAAGTCAATCTGTGCGGTTGAAGTCTGAATTGCAACGGTCTTGCCACAAAGGTCAGCAAGTGATGCGACGCCTTCTGGGTTGCCCTTAGCAACGATGATGGCAAAGCCAGCCTTGAAGTAGTCAACGAAGTCAAGAACCTTCTGGCGTTCTGCGGTGTCATTCATGCCAGACATGATTACGTCGTGTGCACCCGACTGAAGCGAAGGAATAATGCCATCCCAGTCTTGGTCTTCAAAGCTCATCTTTACGCCGAGCTTGGCGCCGATTGCCTGCGAAAGGTCATAGTCAAAACCGGTTGGGTTGTCGTTCTCGTCGAACAACTCCATTGGAGCATAAGGAATGTCTGATGCAATGCTGATGCCATCTTTGAACTCAGCTGGAACAAGTGCTGCAGCTGCTTCATCCACAGCGATTGTTGATGCTGATGTTGGGCTTGCTGACGGTGCGGGCTCAGCTGCACAACCAGCTAGTGCAAAAAGGCTAGCGGTGGCCAACATGGCCAAACCGGCGACTTTAGAAATAGACAAATTGTCTCCTAATCTCGGGTAATGAAAAAAGCCTAGTTCAGGCATGGCCTGGCTTGGCCTTGATTTGAGCAGAGTTTACAAAACCGAAATGGTCAGAGCACGCTTCGCAAGAACGCCTGAGTGCGCGGGTTTTGAGGCTTGTCGATGACATCCTTAGGCTTGCCCTCTTCGACAACCACGCCTTGATCCATAAAGACCACGCGATCCGCTACTTCGCGAGCAAACCCCATTTCGTGGGTCACCACAATCATGGTCATGCCAGAATCTGCGAGTTTGCGCATCACATCTAGCACATCGCCAACCAACTCAGGGTCAAGCGCCGAGGTTGGCTCATCAAAAAGCATTAGCTTGGGCTCCATGGCCAAGGCGCGGGCAATGGCGACACGTTGCTGCTGACCCCCGGAAAGCTGGCTTGGATAGGCATCTGCTTTGTCGGCAAGCCCAACAGTCTTTAGCAACTCGAGAGCCTTCTCACGTGCCGCAGCTCGCGACATGCCAGACACACCAATTGGGGCTTCGATCACGTTTTCGAGCGTGGTTAGGTGCGGAAACAGATTGAAGCGCTGAAAAACCATTCCAATGTGACTTCGCTGTTTTGCGATTTCACTTGGGCGCATCTCGTGCAGCGCGTCGCCCTTTTCGCGGAATCCCATTAGAGAGCCGTCTACGTAAAGACGACCACCGTTTATGGTTTCGAGGTGATTGATGCAGCGCAACAAGGTTGACTTGCCAGAACCCGACGGGCCCAACAAGCAAAGCACCTCTCCTCGGTTAACCTGCAGGTTAATTCCCTTTAGCACCTCATTTGAACCAAAGTGTTTGCGAATGCTGCGAGCATCGACCATCAAGTCATTTGTCATGCTGATGCCTTTGACGAAAATCTAAGCCAACGCTGCTGCTGGTTTGGTGCACTGAATCCGCGGCCATAGCGCTTTTCAAGATAACTCTGTGGCCACGAAAGCACGGTGGTCATAACGAGGTACCAGAAACCAGCAACCACAAGAAGCTCAACTTGTGCAAGGTTTTGCGATGAAATTTGAGATGTTCGTGCGTAAAGCTCCATCACTGCAACCACCTGCAATAAAGAGGTGTTCTTGAGCATTGAAATGAATTCGTTGCCCATTGGCGGAATGATCACTCGCATGGCCTGCGGCAAAACAATTCGACGAAGCGTGTAGCCGGTGCTCATGCCCAACGATTTGGCAGCCTCAGTTTGACCAGAGTCCACAGACAAAATTCCGGCGCGAACAATCTCCGCTGCATAAGCAGCCTCGTTTAGCGAAAGCGCAATGATGCCGGCCACTAGAGAAGTGAAAACCAAACTTGTCTTCTCTGAAAAAAGCAAGAAGTCAGTGAATGGAATACCGATTTCAACCTTGGGATAAATAATGCCGAGGTATCCCCAGAAAACTACCTGCAATAGCAAAGGTGTGCCTCTAAAGAAGCCCACGTACGCGGTAGAAACAATTCTGAGAACCGGATTTGTGGATAGCTTCATGATCGCCAGAAGAATGGCTAGAACTGTGCCGATAAACATTGAAATCACGGTGAGCAGCACCGTTAAACCGGCTGCCCCGATCACACGCTTATCAAACAAGAACTCGTTAATAATTGAGTGATTCACATTTGGCGAAGACCAAAGTGAATAGACAAAAGCTCCAAGAATGAGAACTACTAGAGCTGCTGAAACCCAACGCCAAGGGTGACGAAGTGGAATGGCGACAATGTCGTCATTCTGTGTGCCACTTCGAGAAGTCATGAATGAAATCCTAAGGCAATTGACACCCCTACCCCGCTGCTAGCCTTATTTTTTATGAGCAAGCTATATTTTCGCCACGGAGCCATGAACAGCGGTAAGAGCACAGCACTCTTGCAAGCAGCCCACAACTACGAAGAGCGTTCACAGCGAGTTTTGCTCACTAAACCGGCTATCGATACCAAGGGCAGTGCGGCGATCGTGAGTCGACTTGGTGTTGATCGAGACGTTGACTTTTTACTTACGCCTGATCTAAATCTGCGCGATGAGTTCAATGCACTTTGCTCCAAAATCAAGCAGGAATCAGGCCAAGGGATTGCCTGCCTGCTGATTGACGAAGCTCAATTTCTAACTGCTGCCCAGGTAGACCAGGCCCTTGAAATTGCTGTTCTAGATGACGTGCCAGTGCTTGCCTACGGAATTCGAACCGACTTTCAAACCAAGGGGTTCCCTGGTTCAATTCGTTTGCTCGAGATTGCACACACACTCGAAGAGTTGAAGACAATTTGCCGATGCGGCCGTAAAGCCATGTTCAACGCACGCAAATTCAATGGAGAATTTATCTTCGACGGCGAGCAAGTTGCCATTGATGGTGTCGACGTGACTTATGAATCGCTTTGCCCCGCTTGCTACATCGAAGAAAAAAGTACTTTTATCGAAAAGTAATCCTGAACCAGGAATATATTTCCATTTAGTTAACCAGCACGAAAGCAAAAGGACATCCGCAGTTTGCTTGGCCAAATTTGACTTTTCTCACTGCCCATAAACGCAGTTCTATAAGGAGAAAAGATGATTAAGCGCGTTGCAGCTTCTGCTGCTGCACTAACTCTGCTTGCCACTGGCGCACTCGCAGCCAACGCAGCAGAAAAGCCTGTATACATGGAGCCAGTTGCTGCTGGCGCAACCCTAGATGTGCTGGCTACTTCTGGCGACACCATCGGCGGATACCTGCTGCCAGGAACCCCAGACGGCATGGGCGCATACAAGACAGCTGACGGCGTCAAGCTTTTGGTAAACCACGAGTTCACTGGCGCCCAGGCTGCCTGGGCTCAGGGTGCCGGATCAACCACCGGTGGTTCAACCGTTTCTGAGGTCACTATTGACCCAGCAACGGGCAAAGTCAAGGCAGCAAAAGAGCTTTTGAGCTCAGTTGTTTGGTACAACTACCAGACCAAGACTTATGGTGACACACCTACTTCACCGGATGGCAAAGCAGTCAACAACTACTACGGTCCAGCATTCGCAAAGAACCTAGACCGATTCTGTTCAGCATCACTTGCACCAGCCGGCACTTTCACATACAAGAAGAATGGCAAGACCGTTGGCTACACTGGCGCGGTATTCATGACACCTGAGGAGTCAGGCATTCAGTCACGTGGCTTTGCGATGAACACCGCTGGTCAGCTAGTTCAGCTACCTAAGTTGGGTCTTGCTGGTCAGGAAACCTTCAACGCCGCTAAGACCACAAACGCCAACTCAGTAATTATCGGCAACGAGGACGACGAGGTTGTTTCGAGCGAAGTTCGCATGTACGTAGGCACCAAAAACAACTCTGGCACCTGGTACGAGAAGGCTGGTCTAACCAACGGTTCTTCATACTTCCTAAAGGTTGACGACATTGCCACCGACAGCGAGTTCCGCGCATTCGTTGGCAAGAACGTGAAAGCAAATGTTTCGTTCAAGAAGTACGACAGCAATGCAACCGCTATTTCACAGAACTCACACGTAGGCACCTTGGCTACTGGTTTCACTCGCGTTGAGGATGGCGCCTTTGACCCTAAGCACCCAAACGACTACTACTTTGTGACCACCCAGTCGAACAAGTGGGAATCAGCAATCGCCTTGAACCCAGCTACCCCAGACGTAACCTCACGCGACGGTGGAGCTCTATGGCGCCTGCGCTTCAAGAACGTCAACGAGCCTCTGAAGGGTGCGACTCTTGAGATGTTGCTCGACGGTTCTGAATGGATCTACGCCAACAAGCCTGACAACATCACCATTGACAACTTTGGTCACATCCTGATTCAGGAAGACCCAGGAGGCAATGACCAGGTATCACGCATCTTTGCATACGACATTCCTACCAAGAAGCTAGCCGTCGTTGCTAAGTTCAAGGATTCGATGTTTGCCAAGAACGCTCCAGCCGCAACAAAGATCACCAATGACGAAGAGTCATCTGGAATCTTAGACGTGACCAGCTTCTTCAAGAAGAAAGCTGCAGACAAGACTTCTTACTATGTTTTGAATGCTCAGATTCACGCGACACCAGCGGCCTCACGACCTGACGTGACTGACCCAACCTCAATTGCCAAGGCAGTTGAAGGTGGCCAGCTTTACCTTCTAAAGGTTGCTGACTGGTCAGCGGTTGACTGGAAGTAAAGCTTCAATAAAAAAGAGCGGGTGGCTACGGCCACCCGCTCTTTTTGTTTTCGACAGCTACATTGTTGCGATGAAACGACCAACAACTCCCCCGGCATGTAGTTTGTCTACAGCCCCTGGAATGTCTTCAAAGCCAATGAGGTTCATCGGAGGGTTAAGTTTTCCAGTGCGCATCAGTTCATAGATTCCAGCAAGGTCTTCCTTGGTGCCTGATTTTGAACCCGCAATAGTTAGCTGGTTGATGATGATTGGAGTGGTGTTGATGGTCGCTTGACCTCTACCCATTCCAACCTGAACAAGTTTTCCAAACTCGGCCAATGTGTCGATGGCCTCGGCTGTCGTGGTTCCGAAACCGGCGTAGTCAACAATCAATTCCAAACCGACATCCTTGAATTCGGTGATTGACTCTGCAACAGCCTTCAGGCCAATTTCATCAGCCAAGGCACGGGTTTCAGCATTTACTTCAGCGGCATAAACCTCAGCGCCGCTTAGCACTGCAGCTCTAGCTCCAATGTAACCAAGGCCACCTAGACCAATCACACCAACTTTCATTCCTGCCTTAGCGCCACCAACGGCCATGATTGCGTGATATGAAGTCAATCCAGCGTCGGTTGCCATTGCGCCTAGTTCGAATGAAACCTCATCTGGAAGTTTCACAAGGTTGTCGTCAGTCGCGAGAATCTTTGGAGCCCAGCCGCCATCCCATGAATAGTAACCAAGGGCTTCACCGTTTGACATCACCGGGGCAAGACCAACACGGTCGCCAACTTTCCAATGTTCCATGCCCGGGCCCACCTCAGAAATGACACCCGCTGTTTCGTGGCCCAAAGTGCGAGGTAGTTCTGGATACATAAACATCCAGTTTGGATCAGTCAGCGTGCTGACGTCCGAGTGACAAATGCCAGTCGCTTTTACATCCACGACTACAGTTCCTGGTCGAACTTTTGGTTCTGGAACTTCATTGAGGACCAAAGGCTTATTCGTGCCCTCAAATTGCCATGCCTTCATCTTGTTTCTCCTGTTTCACTTGCATCCAGCTCTTTGCTGGAAGTTATTTGATGAAACCGCCGTCCGAGGAATCAGTGGACAGCATCCATGCCGGTAATGAACTCAAGACGGCACTTTCATAAAGCGCCACATCACTGGCACCCGATTGAAGCCAAACTCGCAAGACTGACGTCAACCCGCTGCCAAGAAAGGCAGCGGTCGAAGTGATTAGAAACTCACGATTCTTTTTTGCATGCTTGGGAAGCATCTGTGGGTTCTCGCTAAAAAGCATTTGCATTGATTTACTGATGTGTTTGCTCAATAGATTCTGGAGTTCACCATCTGCATTTTCTGCAAAACCAAGTTCATAAATTCGTTCGAACTTTTTTACGTGTTCGACTGTTCCCACAACAGCTTCACTCCACATTTGCCGAAAATCCGGTCGAGACTCGTGAGTGCCATTTAGAAATGATGTGCGTAGCTGATCCAAGTCGTCTTCTAGTGCACCCTTGACTACCTGAAAAGGATTTTCAGCATGTTTGTAGAACGTCGCTCGGTTGATTCCTGCTGCTGTTGAAAGTTCGGTCACAGAGATTGACTTAATCGACTGGCGAGAAGCCAAATCTAGGGCTGCGCTCCGAAGCCTCTTTTGGGTCTTTAAAACCCTGGCATCTGGTGTCGACTCTGCAGTGTTTTGCACAAAAAGATGCTAAACCCGCGAATCGAGAAAAGCAACATCTGTCGCTTATCTCTTTCGGGAGCCCCAAATGCCTGCGGAGATAACCCCCGAACGGTGCTCGGGTTTCACTAGTTATCGATATCACTTCTTGATGATGAGTGTGGCTTCCACGCCTGACGATTCACCGTTTGAGTCGATCAGATTCCAACCGAGGGAAAAAGTTCCACTCTGACGAGGAATGCCTCGAATTAGTCCGTACTTTGGGCTCCAAACAAGCCCTTTCGGCAATGAACCGGAAACTAGCTTGAATGTGTAAGGTTGCAGCCCCGCGCTTGCGCCAATCGCCAAATTGTATTCAGTGTTTAATTTTCCTGGTCGGAAATAGCCTGTGCGATTCGTGTTGTAAGGAACGAATGCGGGTTCAGGACACGGTGCAAATCCGGCATCGAATGGGCCAGCTGTTGAATTGCATGTGACTAGATTCAATGGGAACCAGAATTTGATTGTTCGCTTGGCAGCATCGGTGACCGTGGCCCAAACCTTGTGCGAACCGGCCTCGATTGTTGGCCCCGCGCCATAAAATACCCAAGTCGTTGGGTTGATGTGCAGCTCTGGAACCTGAATACCATCGATGTTCAAAAGCTTCCAGCGGTAATAAGGCTGCTTAGTGGTGAGAGTTCCACCCATTGCGACGAGTTTGCGGTTATAGATTCTGCCAATTGGAAAAGCGCCGCCAACATCACGGTATCCGTCGGCTGATTGGCTCGGAACTAGGAAAGTTTTTGGCGAGACAACGTATTCGGCAGCCTGAACCGGACTTATGAAGGCCCCAAAAGTGGAAATGTCACCATTGCAATCAATATCTTCTTCATGCGACCGATTCTAGGGTGCCCGCCGCAATCGACCAACGAAAGTTGTGAGTATGGAAAGGCGCCGACAGGCGGCTTTCGTAAGTCCCGTTCTAATTAACGGTTCTGGTGGGGAGTATGGAAAGGCGCCGACAGGCGGCTTTCGTAAGTCCCGTTCTAATTAACGGTTC
>NZ_JAHEIM010000009.1:0-17291 GCF_024639375.1 Rhodoluna sp. | reverse complement strand
GAGTATGGAAAGGCGCCGACAGGCGGCTTTCGTAAGTCCCGTTCTAATTAACGGTTCTGGTGGGGAGTATGGAAAGGCGCCGACAGGCGGCTTTCGTAAGTCCCGTTCTAATTAACGGTTCTGGTGGGGAGTACGGGACTTGAACCCGTGACCGACGGATTATGAGTCCGCTGCTCTAACCGGCTGAGCTAACTCCCCCTGTTTGGCCTAAGCCTATTCGTCATCACCCTTCAGCTTTTCAGCTGCGTCTTTGACAACCTTCTTGGCTTTGCGGGCCGTTTTCTTAGCCGACTTCTTTATCTTGGTGTTGACTTCCTTTGTCCTCTCGAGAACATCGTCACGAATCTCCTCAAGAGTTTCGCGAACTTCATCGCGAACGTCTTCAGCCTTTTCACGCAGTTCGCGAGCAGCCTCGCGTGCTGCACGAGCTCGTTCACGCAGAGCTAGCACTCGTTGATGCAAGCTCTCTGGCAACAGACCGATTGGCTGATTGTAGTCATCGCTGTTGTCATCCGAGGTTTGCTGACCTTCGGCTTCACCGCGGTAAAGGCTTTCAAAAATCGCGAGTGTTCGCTCGATGTCGTGCGCCTGAATCAAGTGCAGCGAGTTCTCAGAAAGTCGCTCAAGCTCAGCTTGGTCGGCGGTGAGGATTCGCTCAAGGCGATCTGCAAAGGCAACGACATCGTCTGGCGGGAACAAGTAACCGTTGTCACCGTCGTGCACGAGGTGAGGCAACGCCATCGCGTCAGCTGCAACCACAGGACGACCAGATGCCATCGCCTCCATGGTCGCAATGCTCTGCAACTCTGCAATGGATGGCATGGCAAACACCGTGGCGCGCTCATATGCTCGCGGCAACTCTTCTTCGGTCACGTGACCAAGAAACTTAACCTGTTTTGCGATGCCAAGTTCCATTGCCAGGTTTTCCAGAGACTTGCGCTCCCCGCCGTCGCCAACGATTTCTACCTGGGTGTTCAACTTCTTTGGAAGCATCGCGACTGCTTTTAGCAAATTGTGGATGTGCTTTTCATAATCGAGACGGCCCAAAAACAAAACACGTGGTTCAGCATTTGATGTTGGAGTTGTGTTGGCAAACTTGGCAGCATCAATTCCGCAACTGATAGCCAATACCCCGCTTAAGCCCGCAGCCTCTTCGAGCAAGTTTGCAGCGCGTCGAGTTGGCGTGGTGATGTAGTCAACCTGTTTCAAGATTCTGCCGGCATCAGCCCAGGCCATCTTCATTGCCGTCTTCTCAAAGAATGGCGGAATGATCATTGAGTACTTGATCAAGTTCTCAGGCATGATGTGGTTTGTTGCCAGTAGACGAATGCCACGGGCCGTTGCACTTGGCACAAGTGAACGCCCCATAATCAGGTGCGACTGAATGTGAACGGCGTCTGGCTTTACCTGATCGAGAATTGCATCTACTTTCGAACGAAGAGTCCAAGGCCAGATGTATCGCAAGGTTTTGTGTGAAGGCAGTTTGTAGCTCTTGATGCGGTGCACAGTCATGCGAGCACCATCCTGAACTTCAGTGAAGGTGCCATGGTTCGCTGAATAAGCCGGCGTAATGATGTGCACATCGTGACCGTGGCGAGAAAGACCGCCAGCTAGGCGCTCGGCAAAACGAGCAGCGCCGTTGATGTCAGGCGGAAAAGTGTCGCAACCAATGACGATGGTTAGTGGCTTGACGCCCGCGGACTCGGGAACAACGCTCAAGGAAGATGCCTTTGCTCAGAAAAACGGGTGGAAACCCACCGATTTGAATTTTACCTCAGTGCTGCTTGGCGCGGAGTTCTGGATGCACCTTTGACAACAAAATAACGCCCAAAATGGCCACAATGGCGCTGAAACTGAAGCCAAGCATTACGGACCAGGCCGCCTGTTGAGCCTCCCCCAGAATAACGATGCCGATGGCGACCGCAACCAGAGGGTCGATCACAGTCAAACCGGCAATTACTAAGTCTGGCGGGCCAGAAGAATAGGCATTTTGAACAAACCAAGCTCCGAGCGAAACTGCGCCCACGAGAGCCAAAAGGCAGAACAGAGTGAGCCATTCAAATTGCGACTGGTAGATGCGCTGGATAACTACCTTGGCAAGTGTGGCAACAAAGCCATAGAGAACACCTGCGCCAACAACATATGAAAGAGCTTGGATGCGCTTGCCGATTGTAAAGAACAACACTGTGAAAGCCACCAAAATCACGCCAAGCACAGACAGCACTTCGCGCAATCGGTCATCGTTGATCACAGTTTCTTTAGCTACACCGGTTGCCATTGCAACGAAAGCCGCAATTCCGCCAGTGCACAAAATAATTGCAATGATCGTGCCACGGTTAAGTTTGGTTTTAGTTGCCCGGGCGTTAAGCAGCGAAGTGATAACTAAAGCGATAGCGCCAACGGGTTGAACAACAATTAGAGGTGCAAGCGAAAGCGCCGCAAGTTGAAGACCAATTCCAACAACCATAAAAAATGTGCCTGATAGCCACTTGGGCTTGAGCAACAGACCAAGCACTTGCTTAAGCGAGAGTGCGCCCTCGCCTTTTAGTTTGAACTTGCTATGCGAAGTGACTGCATCGTTTTGAAATTGTGCACCAAATGCCAATGCAACAGCAGCCAGAGCTGCGAGCAAAATGGCGACGGAGCGCATTTCGATGCCGGGTCCCATGTGCCTCCAATAGTGGTTCGCTTCGACTTTATCTGGCTAAGGCTGAAAAATCGTGAACCGCGAAGGTAAATTTACTTCATGACAATCCGAAGAATCTGCATCACTGGTGAGCCTGTTTTGCACACCCGCGCCCAAAAAGTAGAAGTATTTGACGACGAATTGCGCACCCTTGTTGCCGACATGTTTGAAACTATGGATAAGGCCCCCGGTGTAGGCCTCGCGGCGCCCCAAATTGGTGTCGGCTTGCGCATTTTCACTTACGACTATGCGGACGATGAGGGCAACGAGCGACGCGGCGTGGTAATCAATCCAAAGCTTGAAATTGGTCCAATTCTTGAAGAGCCTGCAGATGAGGACACCGAAATCGAGGGTTGCCTTTCGGTGCCTGGTGAGCGATTCCCTTTGAAGCGAGCCGAAACCGCTGTGCTTACCGGCGTGGACTTAGATCAGAAGCCGGTGCGCATAGAGGCCGATGGTTGGTTCGCGCGCATTTTTCAACATGAATTCGACCACTTGGATGGCACTCTATATGTAGACCGTTTGACCGAGCCCTGGGCCGAGATTTCTAAAGATATCATTGCCGACAACGGTTGGGGTAAACCTGGGTTGAGTTGGCTACCGGGTCAAGACAATCTAGAAGGATAAAGCGCCAAGAAAAGTTGCGCCCTAGTTGCAAATCCGAAGGAGCGCTGCGCCGCATCGAGAGCCTGGCTCACACGGTATCTAGCAACATCCAATTGCTTGGATATTTCTGACTCGTTAAGACCCCACTTGAATTTTTCAATGATGGCTTCATCTCGTGGTTCGAGCTCAGCAAGCTTCAGCTGAAATCCGAGAGGCGGCTGGGGTAATTTCTCAAAGCCGGCTAGAAACTCTGCGAGTTCCTTGAAATCTGGATGGTCATCGTGCGCGGCAGTTGAACGCAATGCCTTGATCAATTCATCAGCCCCGACATCGGCCGTGACTAAATCGGTTGCACCAGCAAAAATACTCGCTAACTGCAGCTCGGGGCTAAAGTACGGGCCCGTCAAAACGAATGCGGGAACCTTTGAATCGGCAGCCATGAACGCAAGAATCAATTTCTGCACCAACTGCACGCCATCCATGCCGCGAAGTCGATGGTCAACCAACATCACATCGATAAGAAGTTCAGCAGCTTTCTCTAGCGCAGCCAATGCGTCTTCTGATTCGAAAACAACTTGAAAATCTGGCTGGGAGTCAATGATCTGTCGACGACCGTTACGAATATCAGTATCAACATCAACGATGCCGATGCGAATCAAATGCACGTCTAACATCTATACCTCGGGATGAGTGCGCAGATTCGGGAAGATCACCGAGATTGTGAAGCCAACGCCAGGAACACGAGTTGCCTCAACGCTGCCTCCATAGAGGGCCGCGCGTTCGCGCATAGCAGTTAATCCCGGGCCCTTAATCGGTTCAACAAGTGACTTTAGATCTTCATCGGCGTTGTAATCGGGCAGAGCCTCACCGAATGGAGTTGCACTTCGATTAGCGAATTCGATGCCATTGTCTTTAACCAGCACCTGAAGGCCATCCTTAACCCAAGAAAAGTCGAGACTGATTGAGGTGCCAACCTGACAATGTTTGCGAACGTTCTCAAAAGCATCAAAGATGATGCGATAGATAGCGAGGTCGGCACCCTCGCTGATTGCAAATCTGTGGCCATCGTGACGCAGAGAAACACTGAACCCAAGTTCACGATAGAGAATGACTAACTGCTGAAGGTCGTCGATAGATGGCGGAGCAGCTGATAACTCATGCGATTTGTTCAACATGTCGTATAGACGGCGCAGCTCTGAATGTGCAGATTTAGCACTCTGCACAACGCGGTCTAGCGACCGAATGGCCGAATTGATGTCCGCTTGAGCGGCGTATTTGCCACCCTCAGCCTGAGAAATCACCGCGGTAATTTTTTGAATGATTAGTTCGTTGATGTCGCGGGCAATTTGAAAGCGTTCATTCTGCTCGGCTACCTCCAGAGCCAGCTTTGCCTGTGTCTCTGAGGCTATGGTTCTGTCGAATTCGGTGCCCACATGAACGATGTTTGTAATCGCTAAGCGACCAGCATTCCAAAAAAGAAGGTTTGCTGTGATTAGTGAGCCGAGCATAAAAATAAAAGCCGAAATTTTGGCTTGCTCGGTGCTGAGAATCAGACCATAGAGATCCGCACCCACAGATGAGTTCATAGTGTTTGCCCAAACCACCGCTGAGCCAACACCAATCGACGCAATCAGAGCGATTCGAGAAGTTTGCTGGCTTCCGAAAGCGGCCACCACATAGAGAGCAAGCCCGAGTGTGAGACTGCTTGTGACCGGCTGCAGGTTTAAGACCAACTCAAGAATTGAACCAATGATTGCCAAGGCGATGGCGGCTGGAGCGTAAAAGATTGCTGAGAAAACAGCCAGTGAAAAAATGGCTGCCAAAAGTAGCGTATTTGTGCCCTGCAGAATTGTGTCGACGCCGCCAAACACCAAGAAAGTGCTGAGTGTGAGGGTTATCGAAGAGAGCCATTTTCGATCTTGGATCCAACGTATCAACGTGGCCTCCCAATCTGAAAAGGATGGCTCCCCGGCTTGGACTCGAACCAAGAACCTATCGGTTAACAGCCGATTGCTCTGCCAATTGAGCTACCGAGGAATGTTGTTTTAGGCAACTGGACTACATTACCAAAGAATTGCTCAGCCTTGCTCGCTAGGCGACAAGTTTGCCCAAAGAAATCTGCCCTAGTATCCGAGGATTGGATCTACTACCCCGACCCATGGCCCCTCGCCTTTGTAGGCCCTGACGTTTTGAGTGACTCGCTCGGAGAACAACCGCACCACCATTTCACGGGTGTCAGCCGTGTGCGGAGTGATGAGAATATTCATGGCTGACCAAAGTGGATGGCCATCAGGCAAAGGCTCTGGATCGGTTACATCCAGTGCGGCACCGGCCAAATGCCCAGATTCAAGGACCTCGATCAAATCCTCAGTTTTCACCATCGGTCCTCGAGCGATGTTCACTAGAAAAGACCCTGGCTTCATAACTGCAAACCGTGCAGCATCAAAAAGATGATGGGTTTCTGGAGTTAGCGCAGCAGCTAAAACCACCAAATCGGCTGCAGAAAGCGCAACGTCAAGTTGTTCAAACGCAAGCACTTGGTTTGCGCCAGGCATTGCCTGAGGTCGTTTGCGAACCACTGTCACATTCGCTTTGAAGGGCGCGATCAACTTGAGGAATTCTTCAGTGATTCCCCCGCCGCCAACTACGACAACGTTGGCCCCATAAAGCGTGGCTGCGAATTGCCTGCCCCAAGACAAAGACCTTGCACGCTCTGGCAAGACTCGCATTAGCGCCAATGAGAGCGCTAAGGCATGTTCAGCAACAGGTTCGCGGTAAGCGCCTTTGGCTGAGGTGAATCTAACTGGTCGGCTAAGAACCTTCGCAAAAGCATCCACGCCGGCAAACGGCAACTGCACCCATTCAATTTGCGGGTTCGAATCAAGCATTTCTGACAACGCCTGTGGTTTTGAATAGTCGGTCCAAATCACAGCTCTGACTGAATTGTCTAAAGATACGACCCGGCCACCGCCTAATACAACGGCGGTTTCATATTCGGCGAAAGACTTTGGTTCAATTGCGACCTTCATCAAGCGCCTTGCAATCTGCGTCGCTCAGCCTCGAGTTCAACCAATTGAGCTTGAATACTTGCACTTTGCGCGGCATCCGCGTTTCCGTCGGTGCGACGCAGTGCCGCCAGTAGTTCTGCCTTAGCGTGAGCTAACGCATTGACTAGGGCACGCGAGACAACACCCTGCCCATAACGAGTCAGCGCAGCTTCATCGGCTGCAGGAAGAGTTTGTGCGGCAATCTGACGCAACATTGAATGCAAAGAACTTGGTGTGGAACTCGCAATGGTGTTCAACCATGCGGATGTGTCCTTGGCGGCAAGGCTGCTGCCGATGGCTTCGAGCACTGCGTTGTGCGCGGGTGCGCTGAAACCATCTCGAACGATTCGAATTGCCTGCTCTGCCGAGTAACTTGCAGGAACCTGAACGAGAACCTCGAGAACTTGACGCTCGAAACGCGTGATCGGGTCAGTCAAATTAGGCATCGCAAACTCAGGTTCGTCAGCCGGCGCAACTTCAACATCTGCCGCAGGCGTCGCTGCATCTTTGCGCAGGCTTGCAACGTTTTCTGCCTTGGTGGCTTTACCGGCTGCATCAACCAGGGATGCAACTTCGTTGCCGTCAAGGTTCACCCAACCGGCTAACTCGCGAACGTATGCAGGTCTCATTGCAGAGTCGCGAATCGCTGCCACGATTGGCGCGGCGGCACGTGCGGCTCCGACGCGACCTTCAACCGTGCCCAAATCGAACTTGGCAATCTTTTGCTTGATGGCAAATTCAAAAAGGGGCTTCTTGTTTTCAATCATGAGCTGCACTGCTTCGTCACCCTTTTGGGCACGCAAATCGCATGGGTCGAGACCATCCGGGCCGATAGCAACAAAAGTCTGTGCTGAGAATTTATGCGAATCAGCAAACGCGCGCATGGCAGCCTTCTGCCCTGCCGCGTCTGGGTCAAAGGTAAAGATGACCTGGGCCGGAGTGTCTTTCTCGGCAGACAACATGCGATTTAGCAAACGAATGTGGTCATCCCCGAATGCAGTGCCACAGGTAGCCACGGCAGTAGTGATGCCAGCCAAGTGACAAGCCATTACGTCGGTGTAGCCTTCCACCACAACAACGCGCTGCTCTTTAGAGATTGCTTTCTTCGCTAGGTCAATTCCGTACAGCACTTGCGACTTGTGATACACGATGGTGTCACTCGTGTTCAAATATTTTGGACCCTGGTCATCGTCAAATAACTTGCGAGCCCCGAAGCCGATGGTTTGACCTGTGGTGTCGCGAATTGGCCAAATTAAGCGACCACGAAACTTGTCGTAAGCGCCACGATCGCTCTTGGTAGCCAAGCCTGCGGTCACCAATTCGTCAACGTTGAAACCCAGTTGGGTTAGATGATCGGTTAGACCATTCCAACCCTTAGGCGCAAAGCCAATTCCAAACTGATCGGCTGCAGCTTTGTCGAACCCACGACCCTTGAGAAAATCTCTGCCTGGGATAGCCGCGTCAGTCATTAGTTGTTGACGGTAGAAGTCGGCAGCGGCAGCATTGGCCTCGAGCACTCGCGCACGCTGACCGGTATCGGTTGCAGCAGCGCCATCTTCGTAGGTAAGTTCAAAGCCGATTCGTGCGGCTAACTTTTCAACGGCCTCGGTGAAACTAATCGAATCCATCTGTTGCAAAAATTTATAAACATCGCCACCCTCACCGCATCCGAAGCAGTGATAAAAACCCTGCACGGGGCGAACATTGAACGAAGGCGACTTTTCATCATGAAACGGGCAAAGGCCCTTTAGCGAACCCACGCTCGCCGATTTGAGCGAAACATATTCACCAACGACATCGGCGATATTGACCCGAGATTTAACCTCTTCGATGTCTCTCGCTCTAATTTTGCCGGCCATGCCACTAATCCTAGGTTCTGGGGCCTAAGCGTTTGAGCCAACAAGGCGGTTGTGAAGATTTATGGCACTTTGATCGGTTAGGCAGGCCACCTGGTCAACAATCACGCGACGCTGCTCGTGTTCGCCACGGCTCAAATTCCAAGCTGCGGATGAGTATGCGTCGAGGTGCTGACCATTGGCCGCAAGCAAGGCGTCTGCCAACTCTCGAAGCAAGGCTCGCTGCCACTCGTAGAAAGGGCGGCGAGACTCGTGGGTCATCAAGAATGCCGAAACAATGCCTTTCAGCACAGCGATTTCGGCACGAACTGATGACGGCACAACTATTTGGGCACCAAAACGGGCCATGGAATCGGCTGGAGAAGTGTCGAAAATCGAATCGGTGGTGCGGCTCACGAACCGGCCAATCAGGGCACTGGTGAGGTTCTTGAGTGTGCCAAGGTCTTTAGGCGAACCATCGAAGCTGGTCAACCAATAAGGCAATTGGCGAAGTCCTGCGAGTGCCTCGGCAAGTTGTGTGCGGGTGTGAACGCCGCCGTTCCATTCGCTAATTTTGTCAAGCAGTTCGGCTTCAGCCGCAGGGTCTGCCAAAACCTTCAAATCCACGAAACCGGAAACAATTGCATCTTCATAGTCATGCACTGAATAGGCAACGTCGTCTGAAAAATCCATGACCTGAGCTTCAACACATTTGATGCGCTCGGGTGCACCGATGCGAAGCCATTCATAAACCGGGATGTCATCTTCGTAGACGCCAAATTTGACTGAGTGGTCGGCTCCGAGCTCGGCCACAGAATCTTTTTGACGCCACGGATATTTGCAGGTGGCATCGAGGCTAGCGCGAGTGAGATTGAGACCAAACGAGTCGCCGTCCGCTCCAAAAACTTTTGGTTCGATGCGAGTGATCAATCGCAGAGTTTGGGCGTTGCCCTCGAAACCACCGATGCTTTGGGCCCAATCGTTTAATGCGCGTTCGCCATTGTGACCAAAGGGCGGGTGACCAAGATCGTGCGCCAAACAAGCCATGTCAACGATGTCTGCGTTGATGCCAAGGTCAATCGCCATTTCGCGACCAATCTGAGCAACTTCAAGCGAGTGAGTTAAACGTGTGCGTGCAAAATCGCCACCGCTTGGTGAAAGCACTTGAGTCTTTGCGCCTAGGCGACGAAGAGCCGATGAGTGCACAACGCGTGCGCGGTCACGAGCGAACTCGCCGCGACGAGCACCTCCTGAGCGATCTTCAGGTAGGAAACGCTCGCGATCGAAATCGCTGTAGCCAAACTCTGCTTCATGTCGAATGTCCATTTATCCCCCAGAAACCGAAAGCTCAGCGTCTTGCAAAACTTTGCGTTGTTCGCCAACAAGTTCTCGTGATTGCAACCAGTTTTCTGGAAGCGCACAAATCTTTGCTCCGCCCAATCGACCGCGTGGGCCTTCGGCATCTTCACCCGGATACGGTGCCGAGCGATCTAGTGTTCCAAGGATGTCATCCATGTGCGACAAGCTTTCGACTTGCGCTAGCGAGGCACGGAAATCTCCACCGACTGGATAGCCCTTGAAGTACCAAGCAACATGCTTGCGAATGTCACGACAGGCATGCTCTTCACTTTCGAAGTATTCGACAAGCAATTCACCATGACGTTTGAATGCGTCGGCAACTTGACCAAGATTAGGTTGAATCGGATTAATGGCTGCATTGGAATTTGGATCACGAAGATACTCATCAAAAGCTGCTTGCAAATCACCGAACAACCAAGGGCGACCCAAGCAACCGCGACCAACTACAACGCCGTCAACGCCGGTTTCACGCATCATGCGAATCGCATCGGCAGCCGACCAAATGTCACCGTTGCCAAGCACCTGAATATCGGGAAGTGCCTCACGCAATTTTGCGATCGCAGACCAGTCGGCATTGCCCGAGTAATACTCGGCAGCTGTTCGACCATGCAAAGCCACCGCGGTGACACCAGCATCACGAGCTGCCTTGCCCGCTTCAATGTAAGTGAGGTGATCAGCGTCAATGCCTTTGCGCATTTTGATTGTTAGCGGAATATCCCCCGCTGCCTTAACCGCCGCATTCACGATCGAAGAAAACAGATCTTGCTTCCATGGCAATGCAGCGCCGCCACCCTTGCGAGTGACCTTTGGCACCGGGCATCCGAAGTTTAGATCGATGTGATCGGCACGGTCTTCTGCCACCAACATGGTCACAGCATCGGCGATGGTTTTTGGGTCAACGCCATACAACTGCACCGAACGAATTTCTTCGGATGAGTGGTGCCCGACAAGTCGCAGGGACTCTTCAGTGCGCTCAACTAGGGCTCGCGATGTGACCATTTCTGAGACATAGAGACCGCCGCCAAATTCACGACACAAACGTCGAAACGCAGTGTTTGTGATGCCAGCCATCGGCGCCAAGACCACGGGAGTCTTGATCGCGATGTTGCCATATTGCAAGGCTGGCTTGGCGGTAGTGGTCATTGTTTAGGAAAGAAGTTTTGAACCGAGGTATTCGCGCAGCTTGGTTAGTGAAACGCGCTCTTGCTGCATGGTGTCGCGCTCGCGAACTGTGACTGCCTGGTCATCAAGGGTGTCGAAGTCGACGGTCACACAGAACGGCGTGCCGATTTCATCCTGACGACGGTAGCGACGACCGATTGCACCTGAATCATCGAAATCGATGTTCCAGTAGCCGCGCAGCTCTTGAGCGAGGTTGCGAGCAACCGGAGACAGGTCTTCGTTGCGAGACAGTGGCAACACTGCAGCCTTCACCGGTGCAAGACGGTAATCCAACTTCAGCACGGTGCGAACGTCAACGCCGCCCTTTGTGTTTGGCGCCTCGTCTTCGGCATAGGCGTCTACCAAGAATGCCATCAATGAGCGAGTCAAACCCGCCGCAGGCTCAATTACATATGGAGTCCAGCGTTCGTTCTTGGTTTGGTCGAAGTAGCTAAGGTCGGTGCCTGACTCGCGTGAGTGAGTAGTCAGGTCAAAGTCGGTGCGGTTTGCAATTCCTTCAAGCTCACCAAACTCGCTGCCCGGGAAACCGAAGCGGTACTCGATGTCAACGGTGCGCTTTGAATAGTGCGAAAGTTTTTCCTTCGGGTGTTCAAAAAGTCGAAGGTTCTCGGCCTTGATGCCTAGATCGGTGTACCAGTTCATGCGCTGTTCGATCCAGTAGTCGTGCCACTCTTCATCGGTGCCAGGCTCTACAAAGAATTCCATTTCCATCTGCTCGAACTCGCGAGTTCTAAAGATGAAGTTTCCAGGCGTGATCTCGTTGCGGAATGACTTACCAATTTGGCCGATGCCAAAAGGAGGCTTCATGCGGGCCGCGCCAAGCACGTTGGCGAAGTTCACGAAAATGCCCTGGGCAGTTTCTGGGCGAAGGTAGTGCAATCCTTCTTCAGCAGCTACCGGGCCAAGGAAGGTTTGCAACAAACCGTTGAACGCCTTTGGCTCAGTCCAGGTGTTTTTGCTGCCACAGTTTGGGCAAGCGATGTCGTTCATTGACTCAGGTGCGCGACCCTTTTTCTCCTCAAAGGCTTCTTCGAGGTGATCCTGACGAAAACGCTTGTGGCAGCTAGTGCACTCGATAAGCGGGTCAGAGAATTCGCGAACGTGGCCAGAAGCCTCCCACACCTTGCGCGGCAAAATCACAGACGAGTCAAGGCCAACGATATCTTCGCGGCTGTTAACCACGGTGCGCCACCACTGGCGCTTGATGTTTTCTTTGAGCTCTACTCCGAGAGGGCCGTAGTCCCAAGCCGAGCGGCTACCGCCGTAGATCTCGCCGGCCTGAAAAACAAAGCCACGGCGTTTTGCGAGAGAAATAACTGAATCTAGACGGTTTGGGGTAGCCAATGAAACTCCTTTGCCAAGCTGGATGCCTGGTAATTGTTCGAAGACTTCAGTCTACTTTGACTTGGGCGCCTTGGGCTTGTCGACCGCGCCGCCAAAGCGCCTAGATCTGGCGCTGTAGTGGGCGATGGCCTGCCAAAGTGAGTTGCGATCGAAGTCTGGCCACAGGGTCTCCATGAAGACAAATTCCGCGTAGGCAGATTGCCAGAGCAGGAAGTTTGAGGCTCGCTGCTCCCCCGAACTTCGCAGAAACAGATCGACGTCTGGCAGGTAGTTAGTGTTCAGGTATCGAGAAACAGTCTTCTCGGTGATAGCGCCCGGCTTTAGTTTTCCACTGGCGACATCCGAAGCAATCGCATTGACCGCGTCGGTAATTTCGATTCTCGAGCCGTAGTTCACACACATGGTGAGCGTTAGTTTGCTGTTTTTAGCGGTCATTTTCTCGGCCGCTTGAAGTTCGTCAATTACCGATGGCCATAACCGTGGGCGACGTCCAGCCCAACGCACTCGCACTCCCCATTCGTTTAGTTGATCGCGACGGCGTTGCAAAACTTCGCGATTGAAGCCCATCAGAAACTTAACCTCGTCGGGTGAACGCTTCCAGTTCTCGGTTGAGAAAGCATAGACGGTCAGATATTTGACGCCAGCTTCAAGAGCTCCGGCGACCACATCTAACAAGGCTGCCTCGCCGGCTTTGTGACCCTCAACGCGAGTTAGGCCAAGCTCGTTAGCCCAGCGCCCGTTACCATCCATCACAATCGCAATGTGCTGTGGAACTGTGCCGGGAGCAAACTTCGGCATTTTCACTCCGGGTTTTTTTACCGGCATAAATTCATTCATTGGCGCTCCACATGTTGCAATGACTTTAGCCCACGCTCAATGTGCCATTGACTATAGGCAGCAACGATTCCAGATGCAGAGGCGCGAATTGGCTCTGCAGCAACATCGGCAACCTGCCAATCTCCCGAAAGCAAGGCTCCTAGCAATTCACCAGTCAGTGGGTCGATTACAGCGGCACCAGCTGGTCGACACTCGCGACAAACTACTCCACCAAGTTGCATCACAAAAGCTTGGTGCGGCCCTGGTTCACCGCAACGCGAACAGTCGTTAAAGTTTGGTGCCCAGCCGGCAATCGCCAGAGCACGCAATAAATAAGAATCAAGCACTAGGGATGCGTCGTGCTCCTGATTAGCCAGTGCGCGCAAAGCGCCAACAAGAAGCAAATACTGTTGCGGGCTGGAGTCATCCCCGGTTAATTTTTCAGCCGTTTCAACCATCGCAGTTGCGGTTGTGTAAGTGCGGTAATCATCAATGATTTCGCGACCGTAAGCGCTGATGGTTTCAACCTGATTGATCGTGTCGAGGCCGCGACCTTCATAGAGCTGCACTTCTACAACCATGAACGGTTCGAGGCGCGCGCCAAACTTTGAAGCAGTTCGACGCACACCTTTTGCCACACCACGAATTTGCCCGTGATAGCGCGAGAGCATGGTGACGATGCGATCTGCTTCACCCAATTTATGAGTGCGCAAGACCACGGCTTCGTCTTTATATAAAGGCACGTGCCTATTAAACCGCTCGGTTGCTTGGCAACGGTTTAGCGAATTGCGCGGTTTGCGGCAGAAATAACAGCCTTAAGCGATGCAGTCGCAATGTCGCCATCGATGCCGACACCCCAAAGAGTTTGACCATTAACTTCTAGCTCAACATAGGCAGCTGCCTGGGCATCGCCGCCCTCGCTGAGCGTGTGCTCAACGTAGTCAAGCAAACGAACCTTTACGCCCTGGTGCTCCAAAACGTTCAAGAAGGCCGAGATCGGGCCGTTTCCGGTGCCGTGCGCCTCAAGTTCGCCAGCTCCATCACGCAAAATGATGTCTAGGTTGACGACGCCATCCATGTTGCTTTCGGTGCGCATCTTCTTTAGTTCGAAGCGGCCCCACTTTAGGTCGATGCGGTCAACAGGAGCTGGCAAGTACTCATCGATAAAGATGTCCCAAAGTTTGGCCGAAGATACTTCGCCACCATCTTGGTCGGTTTTGTTTTGCACCACGCGTGAGAATTCGATTTGCAATTTGCGAGGCAAGTCAAGGTGGTGATCGGTCTTCAATAGGTAAGCCACGCCGCCCTTGCCCGACTGAGAATTCACGCGGATAACTGCTTCGTACGAACGACCAACGTCTTTAGGGTCGATTGGCAAGTAAGGGACAGCCCAAACCAAATCATCAACTGAAACATTCTTCTCAGTTGCTTCTTTTTGCATCAGTTCGAAACCTTTTTTGATTGCATCTTGGTGTGAACCACTGAATGCGGTGTAAACCAAGTCGCCACCATACGGAGCTCGCTCTGGCACAGGCAACTGGTTGCAATATTCAACCGTGCGCTTGATTTCATCCAAGTTGCTGAAATCAATGTGCGGGTCAACACCTTGGCTGAACAAGTTCAAACCAAGAGTGATTAGGTCCACGTTTCCAGTGCGTTCACCATTGCCAAACAAGCAGCCTTCGATGCGATCAGCGCCGGCCAGGTAACCCAACTCGGCGGCAGCAACTGCAGTGCCACGGTCGTTGTGCGGGTGCAGAGAAATCAAAATGCTGTCACGACGATCGATGTTGCGACTCATCCACTCGATGGAGTCGGCGTAGACGTTCGGTGTGGCCATCTCTACAGTCGCAGGAAGGTTAATCACCATCTTGTGATCAGGAGTTGGGTCTAATGCTGCGATTACCGCGTTGCAAACCTCAACTGCATATTCGAGTTCGGTTCCGGTATAAGACTCTGGTGAGTACTCGTAATAAATGTCGGTTTCAGGAATCGATGATTCCATTTCTTTGCACTTGCGCGCCCCAGCCAAGGCGATATCCATGATGCCTTGCTTGTCTTGATTGAAAACCACACGACGCTGCAAAACAGAGGTTGAGTTATAGAAGTGCACGATTGCCTGCTTGGCACCCTTTAGCGATTCGTAGGTGCGTTCGATTAGGGCATCACGTGCCTGAGTCAAAACCTGAATGGTGACGTCCGCAGGAATGTGGCCTTGCTCAATTAGCAGGCGAACGAAGTCAAAGTCGGTTTGGCTGGCTGAGGGGAAACCAACCTCGATCTCTTTGTAGCCCATGTTAACCAAAAGCTGGAACATCTTGAGCTTGCGCTCTGGGCTCATTGGGTCAATAAGTGCCTGATTGCCATCGCGAAGGTCAACGGCACACCAGCGCGGTGCTTCGGTAATTAGCTTGCTTGGCCAGGTGCGGTCTGGAAGTGAAACTGTGATCTGCTCATGAAAAGGCACGTACTTGTGCACTGGCATTCCAGAAGGTTTTTGAGTGTTTTGCATCGTTTCTAAGTTCTTTCGTCTTGTATGTGGTCAGCCAGCAGAAGGCTCCGCGACGAGGAGGGCCAGTTTAGGCCTCGTCGCGGCCACTAAGTAGTAGACCGAAGAACACAGGTCCAGCCTAAACCCATGCTGGCTAGAAGCCAAGTTTTCCCAGTTGCTTCGGGTCGCGCTGCCAATCCGAGGCAACTTTGACGCGGAGCCCCAGAAACACTTTGTGACCCAATAGTTTTTCAATTTCAAGGCGGGCCCGCTTGCCCACATCAATGAGTCGAGTGCCACGGTGGCCAATGATGATTCCCTTTTGACTGTCACGTTCGACAAAAATGTTGGCGTGAATGTCGGTGAGGTCGCGGCCTTTGCGCTTTGACATTTCATCGATTGTCACGGCAATCGAGTGAGGCAGCTCGTCGCGAACTCCTTCAAGCGTTGCCTCGCGGATGAGCTCGCAGATGCGTTCTTCGATTGACTCATCGGTGACGGCCTCGGGCGGGTAAAGCGCCTCGGATTGTGGCATCAGGTCAATCAACACTTTGGTTAGAACTTCAAGTTGATCCTCTGCGACCGCGGAAACAGGAACGATGGCCTTCCAATCACGAAGTTCAGAGACGGCCAAAAGCTGCTTGGCTAGCGCCTCAGGAGAAACCAGCTCACTCTTGGTGATGATGGCAACGAGTTTTGCGCGACGGAAATCGTTCAACTGCTCGTTAATGAATTGATCTCCAGGGCCGATTTTCTCGTTGGCTGGAATGCAGAAACCAATTATGTCTACATCGCCAAGGGTTTGCTCAACCAAATCATTCAAACGCTGACCCAACAGAGTTCTTGGACGGTGCAGACCCGGAGTGTCAACCAGAATCAATTGGCCAAAGTCACGGTGCACGATTCCTCGAATAGCGCGACGAGTGGTTTGTGGTTTCGAACTTGTGATGGCAACTTTTTGACCAACCAGAGCGTTGGTGAGTGTTGACTTGCCAACATTCGGTCGCCCCACAAAAGAGGCGAATCCGGCGCGGTGGCCAGATGGTTCTTTAGGTGCTGATGACATTACTGCTCCAATTGCTCAAAGGCAGACTGGGCGTCAGCCAAACTTGCGTCTCGCGACACCAAAACGGTGATTAGACGCTTGCGTCGATTTTCAATTCGATCTGCTGTGAACTCTAGGCCAGAAAATGAAACCGAGTCACCCTTCACCGGAATGCGGCCGAGTTCTTTGGTCAACAAACCGCCAACACTATCGACATCCTCATCTTCGAGTTCAATTTCGAAGAGTTCGCCGAGCTCAATGAGTGAGTAACGTGAATTCACACGGTAGCTGTTGCCGCCTAGCGGTTCTACATCTGGGACATCGCGGTCATACTCATCAGAAATCTCACCAACGATTTCTTCAATAACGTCTTCCATGGTTGCTAAACCAGCAACTCCCCCGTATTCATCAACGATTACGGCAATATGCGTAGAGCTCAATTGCATTTCGCGAAGCAAATCATCAACCGGCTTTGACTCTGGAATGAAAATTGCTGGTCGCGCAATTTCAGCCGAAGTAGTTTTTGCAACCTTTGCTGGTGACTCATGGAGCAGTCGAGCGACGTCTTTCAAATAAAGCACCCCGCGGATGTCATCGGTGGATTTGCCAATCACCGGCAGGCGCGAATAACCACGAGCCAAGAAAATAGTCATCGCTTTTTCAAGCGATGCATCGGCAGCCACGGTTGCCATGTCAACGCGCGGCACCATGATTTCGCGAACAATGGTCTCACCAAACTCTTCGACCGAATCCAGAAGCTCCTGCTCAAACTCTTCGGGTTCGTCAATCTTGGGCAGCGAAATTGGCGTGAATAGAAGGTGCGTTGAATTAACCAGCGGTTTGCTGAAGCGCAGCAATTGCTCACCAAAACCGCGATGGC